>JAQURG010000051.1 GCA_028715725.1 Methylococcales bacterium | reverse complement strand
TAAACAGTATCGAAGCCCTGGAGGAGCACTTGGAAGTCAACTTGCGAACCCTTGAAAGCGACCATAACAGAGTCCATTCGATCGTCGCCTGGCCATGGATTATAGATTCACTTCAGAATTAGAAATGAAATTACATAAAACTGAATTTAATTTCAGTGTTATGGCTATACCGTGGGAGAGAAGGAATGTTATATCAGTCTATTCAATATTATGGCCTCTTATCTTTCAATGAAAAAAGCCGGTCAGTTTCCAATTCAAGAGTATTATCCTGGACATCCGGTTTCTTCATACCCGGATGGCTTTCAGGTATCCGACGAGTATTTTTGATCGGCATAATCGCCATTGCTGGTTGTAATACAGAATATCCGGAGGAAAAACCGGGAGCTAAAAATCATCTATCTCAACAAAAGAAGGAGGATAACACTGCTAAAACTGCTCACAAGGAAGTAGGCGTGGCGTCCTGGTATGGGCCTGGATTTCAAGGTCAGGAGACTGCCAGTGGCGAGAAATTTGACCAGAAAGAAATGACAGCTGCCCATCCCAGTTTGCCAATAGGAACCAAGGCCCAAGTAACCAACCTCAAGAATGACAAGAAGGTCGACGTTACAATCAATGACCGTGGACCTTTTGTAGGAAATCGCAAAATTGATGTATCGAATGCAGCGGCTAAAAAGCTTGGTATGGAAAAGAGCGGCACCACTAAGGTTAAGATTGAGGCTAAAAAACGCACCAAGAAAAAGAGCTCCACCCACAAATCCAGTAAAACAAAGAGCAAATAAAGCCCACATTCACGGATACACTGATTTTTTCGATTCATCTATCGATCCGACCACTAAGAGTTGGCATTCATCAGCTCTCCAGGTAACAGTCTGTATTAGATACCGGCTTCGAGTTGACTGACGTAACCTTGCCAAGATTATCAAAGATCGTCCTGCAATTCTTGCCTGCACTGAATTTAGAATAGCAATAATATGATCATGAAGCCGTTTTTCTTATTATAAAATCTCTTTATCTATGTGCGATGCCGTACAGACTGAAAATCGTTATCCATCTAAAATATTTTTCAAGGTTGAAACACTCCAGTCTCGCACTGTAGCTTAACTCTTGACTGCGATTAATTGTCGTTTTCTGCCATGCCGGTTAAACACAACGGCAGATTTAATTATGAAGAACCTTATAAGATTTATTGCACACTACAGGAGATTTACTTATGAAAAACCTTATTCATTTTTTTAACGCATTTTTTTTAGCCTTGGCCTTATTAACTGCGACAGGTTGCGCATCTACCCACAAGCAAGAAGGAACCGGGGAGTATGTTGATGACAGCGTCATTACCACTAAAGTCAAGGCGGCCATATTGGCTGAACCTACCTTGAGCGCCGCCGAAATTAACGTTGAAACCTTTAAGGGGGTGGTTCAATTAAGCGGCTTTGTAGAATCCCGTGCGGATATCAGCAAGGCAGTTTCAGTAGCACGCCAAGTAGGTGGTGTACAATCTGTCAAGAACAGCATGCAGGTTAAAGGGAGATAGCCATTATGGAAACCATCGATAAGGCAGCTAATTCAGCACATGAAGCCATCGATAAGGTCGCCAGTGCGACCCATCAAGCGGCCGAAACGGTTGGCGAAAAAGGAGAGCAACTAAAAAATGCCGAGCAACAATTAATGGAGAATTACCACCGTTATGTCCGCGATAATCCTATAGCTTCTCTGGGTATTGCGGCAGCGGCCGGCTTTTTGCTAAGCCGCGTGCTGGACGGGCATCATACCAGTAAATATCATGGCTCCGAATGTCATAGAAAATGAAACTCCGGGGCAATGCAATGCATGGTGATCCGGTAATCGATTCAACTGTGCTTGAAAAAGCACAGTTGTTAATGCATGAGCTGATTGGCTTAATTCACAGTCGTTTCAGAATCACTGCGTTGGAAGTGCAATTGGCAGGCAAGAGTCTGGTGTTCATTATCATCGCAGGCGTCATGGTTGGCGTCTTGTTAAGCGTGGCATGGCTGGGACTCATGGCCGCCACAGTGCTCAAATTCATCGAGAACGGTATCATGACAAGCTACGCCCTATTACTTGCTGTCGCTTTGAATTTTCTGCTTATGTTGATCCTTTTTCTTGTAATACGAGGTAAGAGCCATTATCTGCAATTCTCTGCTACCCGCCGCTCTTTTCAGCCTCTGCCAATTAAGCATCGCAATAAATAGAAATCAAATTTGCATCCAATCTTCCAAAGCAAGCAGAGCGGCCTTGCTATAGAAGTCCTTTCATCAATCAGCAGGTTCAGATAAATATAAACAATTTACCTCCACGGGCGAAACCGCACAGACTCAGTCAATGCGTAGAATGTAAAAATTTATTACCCGTTAGACGATAGCAGGGCAATGATTTGGCTATAGCTCATGCGATAAAAACGATTGCACCACTTGTCACCGTTCGTTATCTGTTTTTCTTGCCGAACAGAAATAAAGCTCTGCAAAATAAGCACGATCACAAAACCATTGTGTTGATTTCATAAAGGCAGGTTTTTGAGGAAAAAAATGGATATCAGCATCTACAGTTTTCCTTTTTTTCAAAAACCTGCCTACTTTTCTTATTCCGAACTGAGATTAATTAGATTCATTTCCCTTTATCTTTTATAAACCCATGAAGTTCAGCATAAACCGGATTAAGGGTAGCACTACGCTCTTCAATGTAGTTTATTACAATTCATCCGGTGCATTAGACAGGAGGTCGACCTTGAATGACGCGCACCACGATCACAATGATTGCGATAACCAACAGAACGTGAATAAATCCGCCTAATGTATAAGAGGACACCAAACCCAATAACCAGAGTATAATCAGAATAATTGCTATAGTTTCAAGCATTTTTGCTTCTCCGTAAGAGGCCATCAATTGACAGCAAGATAAATCAGGGGATGGACAAGATGTACGCGGTCTTTTATTTGACCTTTATCCTTCCTGATAATTATGAGGGTCATAGCCATGACCTGAGCATGGGATAATATTTACCCATAGCTTAAGAAAAATCATAATCATAAAACCCTATTCAGTCAGTGCGATAACGCACATTAATTAGGATTTTCTTTAACCGACTTTTACTGGTCTCATAACGTAATAAACATTAGCTCACTTATTAACAGATTTGATGTAACATAATAATCACTGCGAAAGCATTTGTTCCGTATTGCCATGCCAAAAGCCGGATTGACCAAACCATACTTATAGAAAGCATTTCTAATGCTCTAACTCTGGGCGACAATAGCTAATCCGCGCAACACTAAATCAGCGTCAATAACAGGCTTACCTTTAAGATGCCGACCAATAAGTCCCGCGTCACCCCCCGTTAAAATCAATTGTACATTATCGGGCTGTTTGGCTAAAACATGCTCAATCAAGCCGACAGCGGCTGACAAGGTGCCGCTATAAATGGCAGCCCCGGTAGAATTGGCCAGTCCGAAAATATAGTCTGTTTCGGACACTTGAAGCGCTTCAGTCCCTTCAGCCAGCGACTTTCTCATCAGCGTTAATCCGGGACTGATCAGACCGCCCTGATGATGGCCTTTAATATCAATCAGGTCAACGGTAATAGCTGTGCCGCAATCCACTATGCAGGCAGGCATTCGATAATAATATCTGGCAGCCACTATTGCCAGCCAGCGGTCAACCCCCAGCTTTTCAGGTTGCTGATAGGCATTACAAACTCCGAATGCCTGAGCCTGTGATTTGACGCGGATAATTTCAAGGTTTGGCCAAAGCTCAACAGCTACCGCGACTACAAGTTCCAATAGGGAAGTGGCACTCACACAGGCTATCGCAAGGCGCTTTGGTATTGGGTGCGCTTTCCAGGCTTCAACAAGCTCATGCCGGTTAAGGCTGGAATTATCCAGTGCGCGGCCCGGAATAAGCCGGCCGTCTAACATGACGCCCCATTTGAGCCGGGTGTTGCCCATATCAATCAGTAAATTCATCGAACTGAAGAGCTAAAGCTGACTTCGCCGGAAGCAAAAGCCTGAACAAGGCCGTCAAACCGTTTAATTAATAGAAGACCATTATTATCTACCCCTTCGATTGTGCCTTTGATTTGCTGTTGTCCGATAAACAATGTTGCCGACTGACCTTTCAGACAATCATAATGACGCCATTCATCAATATAAGCACTAATACCGACAGCCTCAAATCCGGAGATCACTGGCAAAAGCTGATTTAATAGTGTTCCCGCCAGTTTATTCCTGCTCAATGGCTGTTGCCCTGTGACCTTAGTCAGATCTGTCCATGCCTGGGTAATGGTTTGCGCTTGTGTTTCCGGTAAAAACAAATTTAAGCCCAGGCCAATAACAGCGGTGCACGGGCCATCGGTTTCGCCTGAAACTTCAATCAGAATGCCGCCCAATTTTTTACCCTGGCTATAAATGTCGTTAGGCCATTTTAAGCCAACATCCATGCTCGTCCCACTTCCGGGAAAAACAAGAGATTGCCTTAAAGCCCTGATGACGGCAACTCCAATAGCCAGGCTTAAACCTGAAATTGAAGCGGGGCCGCTTTGAAAATACCAACGTATCGACAGGTAAATATTGCTGCCGTAGGGAGAGACCCATTGCCTACCCCGTCTGCCTTTACCCGCCGTTTGATGCTCTGCAAAACAGACGAAGCCTGAAGACGCATTCTGTTGTGAGAGTTCCACCAGATAACTGTTAGTGGAATTAATGTGATCATGAATCTCCAGAGTTGATAGCAATCCCTTACTCTGGTTACTAAGAATTGCTTCAATTTTTGACTGTTCCAATAACTCCATAGCATTATCGAGTCGGTAACCCTTGCCACTGACTGCCGAATGCTGTAAACCTGATTCAGACAAGACTTTCAAATGTTTACAGATGGCGGCCCGACTAATGCCCAACCTATGAGCTAATTCAGTTCCGGAATGGAATTCTCCGTCTGCCAGTAAGGTAATAATTTTTTTTTGATTATCAGAAAGAAACACAGTTTTTGTTCAGAAAATATTAATAAGGCGAACAGGATATCTTGCCTTGCGACTTTATCCTAAGGCCTACTTTGGCTGGTTTTCATAATAGTTACCCATCTATGTCATTATGAACAATATTATCCAGCCCTGAAAGCACTCTTGCATATTCAAGCTCTACGGCCGCCAATAAAACGTCGGTGCCTTGCAGTTGGTTATGTTGACCGGCTTGTTCCATTGTCTTGCATAACGCTGAAAGCTGCATTCCGCCCACATTGGCACTGATCGATTTGAGTCCGTGGGCCAGCTTGCGGATTTGTTCCGCGTCATTATGTTCAATGCTCTTCCGCAAAGAGGCGAGTGACTGATCCGAGTTTTGCCGGAAAGCTTGTTTTAATGAAGCAATGAACGCAAGATCATCCGCATCATTAAAATTAAAGTTTTGCTGGAGAAAATGGGTGTCAATCGCCGGCGGCTTATTTGAAGGGACTAAGGAGTCATTATCCAGAGATTTCGGCAGCTGTTCAGGAATAATTAAATGCTCAGGCAACCATTTTTGTAATGCTTCATTGATTTCCTGACGAGTAAATGGTTTAGTGACCCATTCATCCATTCCTGCCGTTAAGCATTTAGCTCTGTCACCTGTCAGCGCATGAGCAGTTAGAGCAACGATTGGAATATGCTTATTGGCTCCCGCCTCGGATTCAAGCCGCCGAATTTCCATAGTGGCCTGATAACCATCCATTACCGGCATCTGGCAATCCATAAAAACTATATCGTAATCCTTTTTCTTCATAGCATCGACTGCCTCCAGACCATTATTAGCCATAACAACCCGGCAACCGACGGATTCCAGGAACCTTTTTGCCAGCAACTGATTCGCCGGGTAATCCTCGGCAATCAGCACGTCGGCATTAAACCGGCAGTCAGGACGAACCTTGACTTTTATCGGCGTAGCATCCGATTTTTCCAGCTCAACCCAAAACCAGAATGTAGCACCCTTGCCCGGCTGGCTTCTAACGCCAATTTCTCCATTCATCATACGCACCAGCTGCTTTGCGATTGCCAGACCCAAACCGGTTCCGCCGAAAGCTCTGGTCGTCGAGTTGTCTGCCTGGGAAAAGGCATCAAAAATCAGCGTTTGTTTTTCTGCATAAACGCCAATCCCGGTATCAGCAACTTCAAAATAAAGTTTAACCTTTTTTTGATCTACTGACTGGCTGGTAGCGCTTAATGCCACTTTACCCTGCTCAGTAAATTTAACCGCATTGCTCAATAAATTGGTCAATATCTGGCTGAGCCTGATCGCATCGCCGTTAAGCATGACCGGCAACTCGGCAATATCCAGCCGATACCTTAATCCTTTAACTTTTGCCTGAGATTCCAGCAATGCGAAACAGTCATGAATCAAATCATGGCAATTAAAACTGTGTATGTCCAGATCCAGTTTACCGGATTCAATTTTTGAAAAATCCAGAATATCGTTAATTACGCCCAGCAGTAATCTTGATGACTGTTGCACTATCTCGATAGAATGACACTGATCACTATTCAAGTCACTTTCATATAAAAATTCAGTCATTCCAAGTACCGCATTCATCGGCGTTCTGATCTCATGACTCATGTTAGCCAAAAACTGGGA
Source organism: Methylococcales bacterium (assembly GCA_028715725.1). GTDB lineage: Bacteria > Pseudomonadota > Gammaproteobacteria > Methylococcales > Methylomonadaceae > JAGXGJ01. The sequence goes on along the minus strand of JAQURG010000051.1, from coordinate 14,795 downwards.
CTTTGCGCGATTCGCAGATTCCGCCTCTTCTTTGGCGATTAATGCGTCGGTCACGGCCTGTTTCAAGGCTTTATTTTTTTCAGTTAATTCTGAGGTCCGTTCCTGTACCTGTATTTCCAAATCCTCACGCTGCTTCTCCAACTGGTTGTCCCGCTGGTGAATTTCATCCAGCATGTCATTGTAAACATCAACCAATTGGCCAAATTCATCATTACTGGCTTTAATTACACAACTGGTAAACTTTTTTTCACTGGCCACAGCTTTCATAGCGCGCATCAATTCCAGCAAAGGCACCGAGAAAATTCGTTGCAGACGCGCCGAAATAAACAAGACAAATAGCAGAGTAACGAAAACGATAGCGGCAATAATTAAATAAAAGTCAGTTAAAAAGGCATTTAAACGACTGAGATTATCGACCAGGTGGACAATACCAATAACTTGATTATCAATAAAAACAGGCCGAAGCAGATGCAACTGGCCAAACTGGTCATAGATCATTATTTCTGAATAACCCGGCTGTGAAGATCGCCTGGATGAAAAGCTGAAGAGTTGCCTGCCCCATTGCCAAATATCAGCAACATTCGACGTCTGCTGACTTGCAGCCGGCGAATCATCCTTGATCATCTGTGCAATAAGAAGGCCATTGAGTTGATTATCAGTTTTATAAGACGTTTTATATTCTGCAAATACCTCGCCCTCCGGGTTATACAAAAAAGCTGCAACTATCGCAGGCTGGGTTTCTAAAACTTTTAAGGATTCATTAGCCGATTTGCCATCCATAAAAGCTAAAGTAGCCCGATTATTCCAGGCGATAATATCGGCTAAAGACGATAAATTCTGTTGCGTTTCATGTTTTCTGGTGACGTATTCATTGATGGAAATCGCCGACCCAACACATAACAAGGCGAACAATGCTGACATTCCTATAATCAACATTAACTTGATGCGTATCGGCGCATTTCGAAAGCGAACACTCATTTTAAGGCCTGCTGATCAGCTCGATTGCCAATATTCCTGAAATTCGGTCATGGGCATCGGTTTTGCAAAAAGATATCCCTGCACGGCTTGACAGGACGTATTTTGAAGAAATTGTTTTTGCAGATCCGTTTCGACGCCCTCAGCAATAACATGTAAATTGAGCGCTGTTGCTAATGCCAGGATAGCATTGACGATGGCGGCATCTTCAGAATTGGTTGATAAATCTTTTATAAATGACCGATCGATCTTCAGTGAGTCTAGTGGAAAACGTTTGAGATAACTGAGCGATGAATAACCTGTGCCAAAATCATCAATTGACAATCTAATGCCCATCTTTTTTAACTCCAAAAGCGTGCCCAGCATTTTTTCGCTATCCGCCATAATAATAGTTTCAGTTAATTCGAATACCAGAAATGACGGATCAAGCTGGTATTCATCTAAAATCTCTTTCAGCATTGGAATTAAGGAAATCTGATTAAACTGTAGACTGCTCAGATTAATCGCTATTGATAAATAGCCCATGCCTTCTTTCTGCCAGTCTTTATAATGACGGCAGACTTCATGCATGGCCCATTCACCGAATTTGAGTATCATTCCACTTTCTTCTGCTAGCGGAATAAAATCAGCAGGATACAAAAATCCCAATTGTGGGCTGTCCCAACGCATCAAAGCTTCAGCGCCAATCAGTTCACCCGATACCACATTAATAACCGGTTGATAATATAAGTGTAATTCATTATTTGAGACAGCTTGATGCATGCAATTTTCCAATTCCATGCGTTTTCTGGCTTTAACATTCATGAAATCATGGAAAAACTGAAAGTTTCCCTTTCCCATCTTTTTTGCGTGATACATGGCAACATCCGCATTTTTTAGTAATGTTTCACCGTCTTGACCATCCTGCGGAAAAAGAGCAATGCCAATACTGGCGCCACTGAAGACTTTGTGGTTTTCCAACAGAATTGGCTCGGCAATCCATTTAAGGATATTTCTTGCTGCAATGGCTGCATCTTCCGGCTGAGTCAATTCATTCAGAAGAATGGTGAACTCATCCCCGCCTAACCGGGCGACGTCAACAATATAATTTTGATGATATAGATATCTGGATGCCACATCCGAACGGCGTAAACCTTCAGTCAAACGCCCGGAAATTTCTTTTAACATCAAATCGCCCACGTGATGGCCATAAGTATCATTGACACCTTTAAATCCATCCAGATCCAGAAACAAAACAGCAAAGCTGCGTTCATTACGTTTAGCCAGTTCGAGCGCTTTCGATAAGAGCTCTAGAAAGCTAGTACGATTAGGTAAGCCGGTCACTACATCATAATATGCCAAATGTCTGACCTGATTTTCATGATCTTTACGCTCAGTAATATCCTGAATCGTTCCGGTTAAGGCCACCACCCCTTTTATTTGATTTTCAACCACTTCAATTTGCTGACCTACAAAACGTTGTCTGCCGGTTCCAGTAGTAATACGGTATTCGATAGTGATTCCTGTATTATTTTTAATCGCTTTCTCAAAACCCTCTTCGACATGTAACCTGTCCGCTGCATGCACCATATTTAAAAAACTGGACTGGTCAGGAATAAACGAGTGACTGTTCCGCTCAAATATTTTATAAATTTCATCAGACCAATAAAGCTTGTTATCAGCAATCTTAAATTCCCAATGCCCCAATCTGGCCATTTGCTGGGCTTTAGATAAACGCGATTCGCTTTTTTCAAGCTGAAGAAATACTCTGCTGGCCTTAACCATAAAACGTAAACGATGGATAAGCACCTGCCAATTGATTGGTTTTACTATAAAATCGGTAGCTCCGGCTAAATAGGATTTCTCTATTCTTTCAGCATCTGCGGTTCCTGTTACCATTAGTAATGGGGTATTTTGGCCTCCCGGAACATTTCGGATTCCGGAACAGGTAGTAAAACCATCCATCTCCGGCATTTCAATATCCACGAGAACAATATCCGGAGAATGTCTTTTAAAGACATCAATACCTGCCAGCCCATTGTCTGCGAAAATAACTTCAAAACCGGCAACTCTTAAATGCCGCTTGGCCCATAGATGAATAGTCTGGTCATCATCAATGACCAGAACTAATGGCAAAGCAATCTCAGATTCATTCATTGTTACTGTTATGATTTACACTAAAACTTTAGAATTCAACTTAAAGAATAGCACAAAAATCCGGTTTGATTGACTCAACTTATTCCCTAGAAACTTTCGCTTGAATACACGACATTAATTGTCACTGATGTATTTTCAAATTACGCACATGCGCCGGACTTTGTATCAATGGATAAAGTCTGCTTGTCATTTAATCTACATTAACGGACGGCCAAAAATACCGAAATTCAAAGACAGGTCTCTAATGAGAGGCCAAGAGAGAAAAAGAAATTTTCCTAATAGCGAAGAACTCAATGCTGATCAATAATAGTATATTTTTGCAAGCTATCAACCTGATGTTGCAAGTGTCGAGTTTTCAGAAACCCATGAGTCTACGCTATCAAATTAACCTGCGAATTTTGATCTCTTCCTTGTGCATTCTGTTACTGGGAGGATCAACCGCCATCTGGCAGGCACGCAATGCCGTCGCCAAGGAAGTGGATTCATCCATTAATTTGGCCGTGCAGCTGATACAATTCGGTCTTTCCCAAGCATCGCGCGCTGAAACTGACTGGCTGCCTCAATTTAATGCACTGAAAGAAACCCGGCATTTAAATATCCAACTGAAAGCACCCTCAGGTGAAACAACCCGTATTGCCCGTAAAAATCAATCAGCAAACTATCAAGAAAAGCCGCCGCAATGGTTCATCAAGCTGGTCGAAGGCAAGTATCCAAAAGCTGAGCATCTGATTACTGCCTTTGGCGGCAAACAAATAACGTTAATTATTCAGGCTAATCCCCTGGATGAAATAACTGAAGTCTGGGAAGAAGGCATAGGCTTTTTTAGTTCCCTTTTTTTACTGACGCTGTTTACTTTTTTGGCCGTGAATCTGGCTTTTGACAAGGCTCTTAAATCCATTTCAGTCATTGTAAACGCGCTAAAAGTCATTGAAACCGGACAATATCAGCAAAAACTTCCCAATTTTTCAATTCAGGAATATGACAGCATTGCTAAAGCTATCAATCACATGACGGGTGAGTTGAATAAAAGCCAACAGGAAAATCGTGCATTAGCCCAGCATTCATTGGAAATACAGGAAGACGAACGGCAGAGGCTTTCGCAGGAACTGCATGATGAAATGGGGCAATCATTGACTGCCATTAAAGTAATGGCGGTGACTGCCGCACATAAAAAAGCCGACATCAAACAAACTACCGATTCTATTATCAGTGTCTGTGACCACTTGATGACTGTGGTGCGGTCCATGATGCAGCAGTTACACCCCTTGGTACTCACCGAGTTGGGCCTGAAAGCGACCATGGAAGATCTGCTAAATCATTGGGCTATAAGAAATCCTGCGTTAAAGCTCAACATCGACTGCCCTGATGAAGTTGATACGCTGGAGCCAAAAATCGCCATTCAGGTATTTAGAATCATGCAAGAATGCTTGACCAATATTGTCCGGCATGCCGATGCTAAACAGGCAAGAATAACACTGGAAATTATGACCCCAACACTAACGAGAAGATCACTTCGATTACAAGTAACGGACGATGGTCAAGGTTGTGCTGCAGAAATGATTAAAACGGGTTTCGGCTTATTGGGCATGAGGGAAAGGGTCAACAGCCTGGGCGGAGAACTGGCAATCCAAACTCAACCGCGACAGGGCATGAGCATCATTGCAAGTATTCCATTGAAATGAAAAACCGGATAAAAATTATATTGGTGGATGATCATGCCGTGGTGCGGGCCGGCTTTCGAATGTTATTGTCGACTGAAGATAGCATTGAAGTAATAGCCGAAGCCGAGCGCGGCGAACAAGCTTGCCAATTGTATCTGGAAAAGCAACCGGATGTGATGGTGCTGGATTTATCGATGCCTGGCATCGGCGGATTGGAAACTATAAGGCGTACTTGCATGCGCGATAATCATGCCAAAATACTGGTTTTTAGCGTTCATTATGAAAGGGTTTACGTGGACCGCGCCATGAAAGCAGGAGCAAAAGGTTATATCACCAAGCATGCACATCCTGAAATCCTGGTTACGGCGATAAAGAAAATAGCGAGAGGTGAAATTTATATTGAACAAGGCCTGATCAGGGATGAAGATAGGCTTTCAAATGAGCGACTGGAAACCAGCGAGACTGATTACAAAACCATTATTGAGTCACTGTCAGCCAGAGAATTCGACGTATTCCTGCTGTTAGCAAAAGGCTTAACTGCCCATAAAATCGCCGACGAGCTTTGCCTGGGCTATAAAACCGCCGCCAACTATGGCACGCAAATCAGAACCAAGCTCAAGGTGTCCTCTGTGGCTGAGTTGGCGCATATTGCCATTGTTCTGGGATTAATGAAAAACTAAGGGATTGGGTTCAGGTAAATAATTAACTAAATGGGACTCAATCTACAAATTTTTCTATCCATCCACTGATTTTGACTTGAGGAAACATTGTAAATCGATTTGCCAGACATTAGTCCGAATGGGCTTATAGAGCAATTGTCAAGTTTGTATTAAATTTGCTTTGAACGTATATTATAAGGTTGTCTTAATTGCCGGAATTATTTGATGGATACCATTAGCATCCGGGGTGCCAGAACCCATAACCTGAAAAATATTGATATTGATCTGCCCAGAGATAAACTCATCGTCATCACCGGCCTTTCCGGTTCGGGTAAGTCATCACTGGCCTTTGACACGATTTATGCCGAAGGTCAACGGCGCTATGTAGAATCGCTCTCTGCCTATGCCCGCCAGTTTTTATCCATCATGGAAAAACCGGATGTTGATCATATAGAAGGTTTGTCGCCGGCTATTTCGATCGAACAGAAATCAACCTCGCACAATCCGCGCTCAACTGTCGGCACGATTACTGAAATCTATGACTATTTAAGGCTCTTGTATGCACGGGCAGGCACACCGCGTTGCCCTGAACATCAAACTTCTCTGGAAGCGCAAACGGTGAGTCAAATGGTTGATCACATTCTTGCGCAACCTCAGGATCAACGCTGGATGCTATTGGCGCCTGTAGTTAATGAGCGCAAGGGCGAATACACGCAATTACTGGATGATTTACGGGCCCAGGGATTTATACGCGCCCGTATTGATGGCGCAGTCTATGATCTGGATGAATCCCCTGCGCTGGACCTGAAAAAGAAACATACCATAGAGGTCGTTATTGACCGCTTTAAAATCCGCGACGATATTGCCTTAAGATTGTCCGAGTCCTTTGAAACCGCTTTACGCATGGCTGACGGCATCGCTATCGCCGCCTGCATGGACAACAATACAGAACTGCTGTTTTCCGAGCGTTACGCTTGCCGTCATTGCGGTTACAGTCTGACCGAACTGGAACCACGTATTTTCTCATTCAATAACCCGAAAGGCGCATGCAGCAGTTGCGACGGCTTAGGCGTAAGACAGCATTTTGACGCCGATCTGATTGTGCATAATCCCGATATCAGCCTTGCCGGCGGCGCCATTCGCGGCTGGGATCGACGTAATGCCTATTTTTATCAGATGATTTGTTCATTGGCCCAGCATTACGGCTTCGATCCCGAAGTTCCATTTGCCGAATTGTCCAGAGAAGCTCAAGACACTGTTCTCTATGGCAGCGGCAATACAGCCATCGAGTTTAAGTTCCTGACTGGAACCGGATCAATCAAAAAAAGGAAACACCGTTTTGAAGGCATTGTCGCCAATATGGAACGGCGCTACCGTGAGACTGATTCAGTCATGATACGTGAGGAACTGGCGAAATACCTGTCGCAAAAACCGTGTAATGTCTGCGGTGGCGCAAGACTTAATATTGCCGCAAGAAATGTATTTATTGAAGAGCTGCCAATACATCAGGTTACCCGTTTACCCATCCGTAAATCCCTGGCGTTTTTTCAGCAGCTTGACTTGCCCGGTAAACGTGGCGAAATTTCGGTAAAAATTATTAAAGAAATTCAGGAACGTCTGGAGTTCCTGGTCAATGTCGGGCTGGATTATTTAACGCTGGATCGCAGCGCAGATACGCTCTCCGGTGGCGAAGCCCAGCGCATTCGTCTGGCCAGTCAAATCGGGGCCGGCCTGGTGGGCGTCATGTACGTGCTGGATGAGCCGTCAATTGGTTTGCATCAACGCGATAACCAGCGTTTACTTAATACCTTGTTTCACCTGCGCGATCTGGGCAATACAGTTATCGTAGTTGAGCATGATGAGGACGCCATACGTTCTGCCCAGCATATTGTCGATATAGGTCCGGGCGCGGGAGTTCATGGTGGGCGCATCATTGCGCAGGGCACACTGGACGATATTCTCCACACAAAAGAGTCATTAACAGGCCAGTATTTATCGGGAGAAGTCAGTATTGCCATACCCGATTCATTAACGCCTGTTGATAAAGGCAAACAAATTACTATCCGCAACGCTTCCGGAAATAATTTGAAGAATATCGATATTTCTTTTCCGGTGGGTTTATTAACCTGCGTAACCGGAGTGTCGGGTTCGGGTAAATCGACACTGGTCAATGATACGCTGTATTGCCATGCCGCACGTTTAATAAACCGTGCCGGTGTTATTCCGGCCCCCTGTGATGCCATCGAAGGACTCGATCATTTTGATAAAGTCGTTGATATAGACCAAAGCCCGATAGGACGCACACCGCGTTCCAATCCTGCAACTTACACAGGGCTTTTTACGCCGATACGCGAGTTATTTGCCGCCACCCCTGAAGCCCGTTCCCGTGGCTATATGCCTGGCCGTTTCAGCTTTAACGTTAAAGGCGGCCGTTGTGAAGCCTGTAAAGGCGACGGCGTTATCAAGGTTGAAATGCACTTCCTGCCTGATATTTTCGTCCATTGCGATGTCTGCAATGGCAAACGCTATAACCGTGAAACGCTGGAAATACGCTATAAAGGTAAAACCATTAATCAGGTGCTGGACATGACTGTAGAAGATGCAGCGGAGTTTTTCAGCGCCGTACCTTCCTTAGTACGCAAGCTGAATACTTTATTTGAAGTCGGTTTAAGTTATATTACACTTGGACAAAACGCTACGACCCTTTCCGGCGGCGAAGCGCAACGGGTAAAACTTGCCAAAGAACTTTCCAAGCGAGATACCGGCAAGACTTTATATATTCTGGATGAACCTACTACAGGTCTGCATTTCCATGACATAAAGCAATTGCTGGGCGTTTTGCATACCCTGCGCGATCACGGCAATACCGTCATTGTCATCGAGCACAATCTGGACGTGATTAAAACAGCCGATTGGCTGATTGATATGGGTCCTGAAGGCGGGGACGGAGGCGGCGCCCTGGTTGCGGAAGGTTCGCCAAAGCAGGTGTCTGAAAATGAAGCTTCCCATACAGGGCAATATTTAAAACGTTTTTTTGAAGCTGACAGCAAATAGAGCCCATATGAAGCAGGGTGAAATAATCACTCCGCGAGCTTCAGATGGGTTATGGTCTTGCTTAGGAGTTTGTCACAGTCCATTCCAAGGAAAAACAGAGTCAACTATGATACATAAATCTTGGAAAATATCAGGCGCTTTTCTTTTTTAAATAAACCAACAGCAAGGAAATAGCGGCAGGCGTCACGCCAGGGATGCGGGACGCCTGCCCTAAAGTTTCCGGCCGCTGCGCTTTAAGTTTCTGGCTCACTTCATTGGAAAGCCCGGAAACGCCGCTGTAATCCAGGGCTTCAGGCAACCGTAAATGATCGTAGCGCAAGGCCTTGTCTATGTCCGTTTGCTGCCTGACAATATAACCGGCATATTTGGCCTGAATCTCAACCTGTTCGCCGACCTGCTCAGAAATATCACTATCTTCCAAAAAAGACAACAAGCGCTGAACATCGACTTCAGGCCTGCGCAGCAATTCCATTAAATTGGCTTCTTTCAGCAAAGGCTTACCCCAGAGCTCTTCAACCTGAACGGCTTCTGTGCTCTCGGCCCTGATCCATTTTTTTTTCAAATCATCCTGCAAACTGGAAATAGCCGCGCGCTTGGTTTCAAATACCCGCCAGCGTTCATCATCAATCACCCCTAATTCACGGCCTTTTTCAGTCAAGCGTAAATCGGCATTATCTTCTCTTAATAACAATCGATATTCGGCGCGGCTGGTAAACATGCGATACGGTTCTTGTGTGCCGCGGGTAATCAAATCATCGATCATCACGCCGATATAAGCCTCGTCACGTCCCGGACACCAGCTGTCAAGTCCCTGCACCAGACGTGCGGCATTCAATCCGGCGATCAGACCTTGCGCCGCGGCTTCCTCGTAACCTGTTGTACCATTCACTTGCCCCGCAAAAAATAAAGCATCCATATGCTTGGTTTCGAGCGACATTTTTAAATCTCTGGGATCAAAAAAATCATATTCAATGGCATAACCGGGGCGCACAATTTCAGCATTCTCAAAACCCGTCATGGAACGCACAAATTCATACTGTACATCGAACGGCAGACTGGTCGAGATGCCGTTCGGATAAATTTCATGGGTATCCAGACCTTCAGGTTCAACAAAGATCTGGTGTGTATCCCGATCAGCAAAACGCACAATTTTATCTTCAATCGACGGGCAATAACGCGGCCCTATGCCTTCAATAACCCCAGAGTACAAGGGTGATCTATCCAGGCCGGCGCGAATAATATCGTGAGTTTTAGGGTTAGTACGCGTGATATGACAAGGTATTTGCCGGGGATGCTGTTCACGTTTGCCCATAAAGGAAAAAACGGGAACAGGCGTATCGCCGTGTTGCTCGTCCAACTTACTAAAATCAATGGTTCTGCCGTCGATACGCGGCGGGGTTCCCGTTTTTAAGCGATCAATGCGAAAAGGCAATTCGCGTAAACGGTCGGCCAATGCAATAGAAGCGGGGTCGCCGGCACGGCCGCCGCTGTAATTTTCCAGACCAATGTGAATTTTACCGCCTAAAAATGTGCCGGTCGTCAGCACCACGGCTCTGGCCATGAAACTTAAGCCCATTTGGGTCTTTACGCCAACAACTTTAGTGCCTTCAACAATTAAATCAGCAACAGTTTGCTGGAATAAAGCCAGGTTAGGCTGATTTTCCAGCGTACTTCTAATCGCCTGTTTATAAAGTTTACGATCCGCCTGGGCGCGAGTCGCTCTGACTGCCGGGCCTTTGCTGGCATTCAGAGTGCGAAACTGAATACCGCCGAGGTCGATAGCTTTCGCCATAATTCCGCCCAAGGCGTCAATCTCTTTAACTAAATGCCCCTTGCCTATGCCGCCAATAGCGGGATTGCAGCTCATCTGCCCCAGTGTGTCGATGTTTTGCGTCAACAATAAGGTTTTCGCCCCGCATCGGGCAGCCGCTAATGCAGCTTCTGTACCTGCATGACCGCCCCCGACCACAATTACATCACAATCTTTTTTGAATTTCACAAGCTTTATTTACTCCGAGTAGTACACTATTATGTGGCGCTTATTATAAGAGGTAAACCATGAAAAAACGTAAAAATCTGAACAAAATAGAGAATATTCCTGTTCAAAATCCTGTTGCCAAATACGCGCATCAGTTTAATAAGGCGCATATTATTGACGATAAAAGCAAATATTGCCGTCATGTAAAACACAAAAAGCAGGAGGCTTTTCCAGTAAGTCTTGATAGTCTTATTGGAAAATCCTCCTGCTTTTTTGCACAACCTGTACTTTGAATAGGTTTTAACAGCCCTCAATTCTTAAGACTCACTAAAACTCTTTCTTTCCCAATGGAAGAAGGATTCTGGAAAATCCTTTACGCCTTAAATAAATTCTTAATTTCCAGGTAAATATCTGCAACAAAAAAAAGGGGACTCAAAGCCCCCAAAATGAGCGCACCTCAAACTTGTCCGGCAGGTTTATTTTTGTTGATATTAGTTTTTGCTGGCTTACTAATATCAACTTTTTCCTCCCTTTTATAACTCGTTTTACTGGCTGAATCATTATCATCTTGTGGCGGTCGCGGATCTTTACCTGCCATCAAGTCATCAATTTGATCTTTATCAATCGTTTCCCATTTTATCAAGGCATCAGCCATCTTATGAAGAATACTGATATTTTCCTGCAAAATAGTTTCTGCACGTTTGTAATTACAGTCTATGACTGCACGGATTTCTTCATCGATATGGTGAGCAACGGTGCTGGAGACTTTGCTGCCTTGTGATCCTGGATAACCCATGAAAGGCTGGCCACTTTCTTCACCATAAACCAGGGGCCCGAGCTTGTCGGAAAAACCCCAACGAGTAACCATATTCCGGGCCAATTCGGTAGCCCGTTCAATATCGTTCGATGCACCGGTCGTAACACGGTCGCCACCATAAATCATGAGTTCTGCAATTCTGCCGCCAAATAAACTGGCTATCTGGCTTTCCAGTTTGCGTTTGCTGGCGCTGTATTGGTCTCTTTCGGGTAAAAACATGGTAATGCCCAAAGCCCGTCCTCGCGGCATGATGCTCACTTTATAGACTGGATCGTGGTCGGGCGAAGATTGCCCGACGATACAATGGCCGGCTTCATGATATGCCGTTAATAGCTTGTCATCTTCAGTCATCGCCATAGTGTGCTTCTCAGCGCCCATAAGGATCTTGTCTTTGGCTTTTTCAAGATCGCTCATATTGACTTGCATCTTGTTGGATCTTGCTGCAAACAATGCGGCTTCATTGACAACATTGGCCAAATCCGCACCTGAAAACCCCGGCGTTCCTCTCGCTATGTCTTTTAATTTAACATCGGCAGCGGCAGGGACTTTCTTTATATGTACATTCAAAATTTGTTCACGGCCTCGTACATCAGGCAAGCCGACATTAACCTGACGGTCAAAACGGCCCGGTCTGAGCAACGCTTTATCCAGAACGTCCGCACGGTTAGTGGCTGCGATGACAATAACGCCCTCGTTTCCGGTAAATCCATCCATTTCCACCAATAATTGATTCAATGTTTGTTCACGCTCATCATTGCCGCCGCCCATGCCTGCACCACCTCTTTGCCGGCCGACCGCATCAATTTCGTCAATAAATATAATACAAGGCGCATGTTCCTTAGCCTGGGCAAACATATCCCTGACCCTGGATGCGCCTACGCCAACAAACATTTCCACAAAATCAGAGCCGGAAACTGTAAAGAATTTCACGCCGGCTTCACCTGCAATGGCTCTGGCTATCAACGTTTTGCCTGTTCCCGGAGGCCCCACCATCAAAATTCCGCGAGGTATCTGTCCACCCAGTTTTTGAAATTTAAGAGGATCTGCCAAAAAATCGACCAGTTCCGCCACTTCTTCTTTAGCTTCTTCACAACCCGCGACATCATCAAAGGTTGCGGTCAGTTTATCTTCCTCAAGCATTTTGGCTTTACTTTTACCAAATGCATTGCCGCCCATACCTGCGCCTTGAGATCTGCGCATATAAATAATCCAGACTACAATCAGCAGCAGCATAGGGAACCAGGAAATGAAAACCTGCATAAAAAGAGATTGCTGGGCGGGTGCTTTGGTTCTTATCTGAACACCGGCGCTTAAAAGATCATCAATCAAATGGGGGTCGTTCGGATTAAAAGTCTCAAAGTTTTGACCATCCGAAGTGCGAAGCTTAATCGTTTGTCCAATCATTTCTACTCGATCAACCTGCTTGTTTTTGACCTTGGCGATGAATTCCGAATAGGCTAAAGAATCATCAATTGCAGAAGTAGAGTTTATGCGGTTGTATATTAAAAATGCACCCGCCAACACAACGCTCCAAAGCAGAGCAGTTAATATATATTTTTTCATCATCTTGTCCTCTGACCCCAAAGTATGGTCATCATGTAGCGTTGCGATTACCTTATATGCATTAAAAAAACCACATTCCTGTCAGCTTCCATCCCTAATTTTACTATTTTAGTAAGAATTAATAGTATCGATCTTTAACGGTTTTGTATATATCACAAAAAGCACATTAATTGTTCGCCAAAACTGCGTTTTATTTTATCAAGAGCCGTGACTTGAATTTGTCTTACACGTTCTCTGGTCAAGTTAAGCTCTGCACCGATTTCCTGCAAAGTCATTGGATTGTCAGAAGCCACGCCAAAATGCCAGCAAATCACTTTCGCCTCTCTCGGGTTAAGTATTTTAATAGCCTTGCTTATCAACTTCTCAAGATCAGATTGCGCTATTTTAATAAACGGGTGTATAAATATTTGTTGCTCCAGGAAATCAATGGGGGCAAATGAATTTTCTTCATCCTCAAAGCCATCAAATGGCACGGCTGTTTGTGAAATGGATAAAAGTGCATTTATTTCGCCATTCGATAGCCTTGCATTTTCGGCCAATTCGTTAATTGAAGGCTGTCTGCCTGTTTGTGCGGTAAATTGATCCTTGATGCGAAATGCTTTATTAATATTGGATAGTTGCCCGCAAGGTATACGGACGACCCTCTCGCTTCGAGACAAAGACCTGGACATGGCTTGTCTAATCCAGTAACCGGCATAGGTCGAAAATTGAAAGCCCAAACCATAGTCAAATTTATCAACGGCTTTTAGCAGGCCAGCCTGACCTTCCTGAACAAGATCATCAAAATCCAGAAATTTACCTTTATAGTGATTAGCGATAAATAATACTAATCTGGAATTTGCCGAAGCTAATTGCTGCCGCGTTTTTAACCAGGAGTGTTCAGAAATAACTATCCCGACAAAGTATTTATGCATGCTGCCGCTCGACAAAAAGAGAAATTCTTCGCTATAGCCGGCTTCTGATAAGTCCAGCCATTTAGAGACATCTATATCGATGCGTCCATTAACCGCTTCCAATCGCTCTATAATCAAATATTGATCATCTTCAAAAGAGTGTTCTAAAAATTGGCGATAAAGACCTCTCGACTTGTAAGCATAAACAATAATATCGACAAGCTTGACCAAATCTTTAAAAGTAAAAGGAAATAATTGTAAGGCCGTCGCTAAATTGTGCTTATCAAGCGTATAAGCCGCATTATTTGATTTTTTCCGGAATAAAACCAGAAAATATTTTTTAATATCAGCCAAAGCGGTAGTTAATTCTGTTGAGGATGCCGCTTCATCATTCTGTTCACAAGTTTGCTCATATTCATTTAATAACCATAAAGCCGTAACAGGAAATTGCGATAGCGCATTGATCAGCTTCGATTTTTGCTCCTTTAACAAACGCGCTATTTGAAAATTAGAGTTTTCAGTATTATCTGCCTCGTTATTAATATAGCTTGTCAGTTGTTCAGTTTCGACTGGAGCGCTTTCTGCAACGCATCCTGCTAATTTATCTATGGACAACCGAGCATTCAAATAAGCCATAACATTAATCTCCGTAAACAGAATGTCTTAACAAATAACTATTAATTATTGCTTGTATGAACTCTGAATAACTCACCGATAATTTTAAAAACTATAAGACCCGAATTAAGCTCATTAGTTTTAATTAAATAACGAATCTTTTATAAGCAATTTATTATTGATTTCACTGTAATGTAACAACTGGAAAGGTCATTGTCAAACTATACTTTTACAAAACATGAACAAGAAGTCCAAAATATTTAATCATAACCTCAGTTCGAGTTAAGAAAAGTTGGGCAGGTTTTTATAAATCAGGAAAAAAGAGATGGTGCCGAAAAATTGAACGGCCGGTTAAGTGGAACACCTGTTACTTTTGAATGTCCAGAAGGACGTTAAAACGGAGCAGAACATGTCTGTCAAAACGAGAAGAAAGCATTCAGGCGT
>JAQURG010000050.1 GCA_028715725.1 Methylococcales bacterium | reverse complement strand
TCGCGGCGCGGATCGGTAAGATCGGCAAAATAAGGGCGTGGATCAGGCAACATACAGCTTTTTGTCAAAAAACAGACTTTAACAAATTTCAGGGTTCAATGGGTAGATAGCGCGATTGCCCTGGCACTTGACCGCACTTCTAGCAACTTTCTGCAATGCTTGATTTAGAATTTGACCATTTTCCCGAATATCTTCCATTCTAAACCAAGGAATAGTGCCATTTCCCCAATATTCATTATTTGATTTTGAAGGTGTATAACCATTCCTTATTTCAAAAATTTTTTCAACTGTTTCCCACTCCACCTCAACGCCTTCAAGCAGTTTCTCCATAAAGCTCGCATTACTCATGCCTATAGCTCCTCGGTTTTGAATTCGCTATAGCCTTCATAGTAATAGCTCACATCAATACCCTTCATAAACAAAGCACGGTCATCAATTTGGTCGGTCAGTGCTGGTTTCAGCAGGGCTTTAATTTCAATGTCTTTCACCACACTGCGCTGCATGGCCGAGAGATAGCCATCCTTATCCACCAAGTTCCAATCCACCACCTGCTTGATTTGGGTTTTGAGAATGAGATCAAGCCAGATGCGGGTGGCGCGACCATTCCCCTCGCGAAAAGGGTGGGCAATGTTCATCTCCACATATTTTTCGATGATTTCGTCAAAATTGCCTTGCGGCATGCTGTCGATATGCTTTAACGAGTGCTCTAAATACATTAGCGGGGCGAAACGGAAGTTGCCTTTGGCTATATTTACGTCGCGGATTTTGCCGGCAAACTCATAAATATCCCCAAACAAACAGGCGTGAATGAAAGCAAGCCCAGCGAATGTACCGACTTCCACCTTAGCAATATCGCCAGAGTCAAAAAGCTGCTTGGCTTTTTGCTTACTGATTTTTTCTTCGGCTTTTGCCAGCTCAACCTGATTGGCGATGTTTAATTTGTTTTCTAATATCATTTTGCACCCTGCCTGCCGCCTGCCTGTCGGGCAGACAGGGCAGGCAGGTCAATCTCCGCAACAATGGCATCAATTTCGGCGCGTAGCTGGTCAATTTTCGCTACAGTGGTTTTTAGCTCGGCGTTCAGCTTTTGTATATCAATCACTTCGCGAGTATCTTTGGCTTCTACGTAAGAACTTACCGATAGGTTGTAGGCGTTGGCGGCTATCGCAGCGTATTCCACGGATTGGGCAAAATGTGCAACATCGTCTTTATTATCAAAAGCCTGCATAATTTGCTCGATGTATTCATCGGTTAATACGTTGGTATTGGTTTGTGGCTTAAATAACTTACTTGCGTCAATAAACTGGGTAAGGCTGTCGGTTTTGTGTTTGGAAAGCACCAGAATATTGACGGCAATGGAGGTGCCAAAAAACAGGTTGGGCGCTAAAGAAATTACCGTTTCA
The DNA here is from genome assembly GCA_028715725.1 of Methylococcales bacterium. Taxonomy (GTDB): domain Bacteria; phylum Pseudomonadota; class Gammaproteobacteria; order Methylococcales; family Methylomonadaceae; genus JAGXGJ01. The sequence continues at coordinate 20,393 of JAQURG010000050.1, read as the reverse complement.
ACGTAGTTGTTATCCACCAGATATTGGCGGATTTTCTGTTCGGCGCCGCCGCGGTAAAAAATGCCGGGGAAGCAGACAATCGCTGCGCGGCCTTTACCGGATAAATAACTTAAGCTGTGTAGCACAAATGCAAAGTCGGCTTTGGATTTGGGCGCTAACACGCCTGCGGGGGCAAAGCGTTCATCATTAATCAGGGTTGGGTCATCGCCGCCAATCCAGTTTACCGAATAGGGCGGGTTAGACACAATGGCATCAAAGGGTTTGTCATCGCCAAAATGCGGGTCTAACAGGGTGTTGCCCAGCGCAATATTGAACTTGTCGTAGTTAATGTTGTGCAAAAACATGTTCATACGCGCAAGGTTAAAGGTGGTGTGGTTAATTTCCTGGCCGAAAAAGCCGTCTTCAATGATATGGGCATCAAAGTGTTTTTTGGCTTGTAATAATAACGAGCCTGAACCGGCTGCCGGGTCGTAAATTTTATTGACGGTTTTTGCTGGTGCATGGCCAGCTGTGCAATCAGCTTGGACACGTTTTGCGGAGTAAAAAATTCGCCCCCGGATTTACCGGCATTGGCGGCATAGTTAGAAATCAAAAACTCGTAGGCATCGCCAAACAGGTCGATATGGTTTTCGTGAAACTTGCCAAAACCCAGTTTTTCTACGCCTTTCAGCACAGCGGCTAGGCGGGTGTTTTTGTCGACAACGGTGTTGCCCAGCCTATTACTGGTGGTATCAAAATCGGCAAACAAGCCTTTAATATCCATTTCGGATGGGTAGCCATTGGCCGAGCTTTCAATAGCGGAAAATATCGCGGCTAAATCGGTGTTCAGATTGGCGTTATTGTTGGCGTTGGCTGAAATGTTTGCAAACAGCTGGCTGGGGTAGATGAAATAGCCTTTGGTTTTAATCGCATCGTCTTTGATTTCTGCGGTGATAACATCATCAGCGAGCTCGGCATATTTAACACTTTCATCACCGCCTTCAATGTAACTGGCAAAGTTCTCGCTTATAAACCGATAGAACAAAGTGCCTAATACATATTGCTTAAAATCCCAGCCATCGACTGAGCCACGCACCTCATTGGCAATTTGCCAAATTTGGCGTTGCAGTTCGGCGCGTTGTTGGGTACTTGTCATTGTGGAATTCCTGTTTAAATACGTTTAGATAGCCCTCTGCTCATAACCAGCTTGGCATTATAACGAGCAAAGACCCTCTAATCTAATCACTTGTTTAAAACGCAGTAGCCTAATACATTGCGGACACTATGTTTATTGCCAAAACGAGCTTCTCAAACAATGCATAACGTTCGAAGTAAGGGGTCAGTGGCACAGCCTTGACAAGACGAAGACCAGCGAGACGAGCCAGCGATAGTGTCGTTGCATGATGATGTATAACGTGAAGCTAAGGGGCTGCGCGCTTTTGGACAGTCCCGCTTGAGCGCAGGGTTGGACGAAGCCGCTAGCACGGAGAGAAGCCCGAAGCACCTGGTTAACCTGATAAAATATGACCTCATCCATCAAATCGGGGGGATCATTCATCAATGAACCATGAGGTTACAGTTTAATGCCACCAGCATTTGAATCCATTTTCAATCGGCGCCAACAAGCTGCTTTTACTAAGGTCTGCAATGCAAAACTGAGTTGCCAATCAAAACTCCAATTGATCAGGCTGCTTAGGGTCGAAACCGTCCAGTCAATGTCAGATTCAATTGTGACTAATCTTTGAAGCCGTCAAATCAAGCCTGAACTATTACAATACATAATCGACCCCGATCTTCCGGTTAAGCCCTTTATGAGATAGCGAATCCGCTATCGTGACAAATGCTTCAACCTGGTTCTTGATTCCCTGATTTACGAATCGTCAACCTGATCGGCTAACGTTGCCAACTGATTAATCAGCGTTGCCAACTGCTCGGCGTTTTCAGCGCGTACTGTAGCATGAGCCACTTTGCGGCCCTTGCGCGGAGTCTTGTCGTAAAGATGCAAATGCGCGCGCGGAATAGCCAATAATTTCTCAGTTACCGGCAGTCCGCCGATAAAATTAACCATTGCCGCTTTACCGACAGGTGCAGTTGCACCTAAAGGCAAGTCCAGTATGGCCCGCAGATGATTTTCAAACTGACTGGTTTCAGCGCCTTCAATCGTCCAGTGCCCGGAATTATGCACACGCGGCGCGAATTCATTGGCAATCAGTTTCCCGTCCACCTGAAATAATTCCAGCGCCAAAACACCGACATAATCAAGCGCTTCCATTAAACGGGAGATATAAGACTCGGCCTGCTCTTGCATAGGATCGTTATCGCAACATTCCGAAATACGCAAAATGCCGCCGCGATGTAAATTTTCTGACAGCGGATAGAAAACGATAGCGCCCGAAACATTTCGTGCGGCGATAATGGATACCTCCCGCTCAAACGGAACAAAGGCTTCGACCACTGCGGGAACGCCTGCCAATTGCTCCCACGCGGGTTTTAAGTCATCAGCAGATTTCAGCAGGGATTGACCTTTGCCGTCATAGCCCAAAGTGCGGCTTTTTAAAATGGCTGGCCAGCCGATTGTTGACATGGCCTGCTCCAGACTTTCAAGACTGTCCACCGCCGCATAAGCCGGAGTAGGAATGCCTATGTCATGAAAAAAAGTTTTTTCGAGCAAGCGATCCTGCGCGACCGCCAGGGCTTTGGGAGCAGGATGCACTTGAGTATGTGAGGCAAGAAAGTCAGCCACCTCCGCCGGTACATTTTCAAATTCATAAGTAACCACATCGGCGCGCTCTGCAAGCTCTGCGAGCAAGCTAGGATCACTATAATCCCCGTACAAATGCTCACCGAAGTTATTCGCGCAGGCGTCAGCGGACGGGTCAAGAAAAATAAAATCGACACCTAAAGGATAACCCGCCAAAGCAATCATTCTGGCCAGTTGTCCCGCACCCAGTATACCAACTCTCATAAAATTTCCTCGCGTGGATCGGAGTGCGCAAGCACTGTTTCGGTTTGCTCGCGTCTGAATTCATTTAATGCATCCCGATACTGGGCATGTTTATTGCTGATAATAGCGGCTGCCAGTAACGCTGCGTTAACAGCACCGGCTTTGCCGATAGCCAATGTACCAACAGGGATGCCTGCCGGCATTTGCACAATAGATAACAAGGAATCCATCCCATTCAGCGTCTTGGACTGCACCGGAACACCCAAAACAGGAACTGCTGTTTTCGCGGCTGTCATTCCGGGTAAATGTGCCGCACCGCCTGCTCCTGCAATAATGACTTCCAGGCCTTTAGATTCTGCTGTTTCAGCGTATTGGAACAGTTTGTCAGGGGTCCTGTGCGCAGAAACAATTTCAATTTCATGAGGAATGCCTAAACGTTCCAGTGTTTCAGCCGCAAAGCGCATGGTTTCCCAGTCAGAGGTCGAACCCATGATGATGCCAACCAGTGCTGTCATGTATTTACTCCTTGATAGTATCAGTACAATCTGGTGTTTTAAAAGTCGCGTAGTATCGCATAAACGGCATAACGATGTTTTCTAAGTTACAGAAGATTTTGATGGAAGAAAGCCGGGGTATTAAAAACTTCGGCCGCTATAAATTTATGCAAGGAGATGCTGACGAATATAATTGGGACCAAGAGAACAGAAAGAGAACAGAACTAGAATGAACCCCGATAAAATGATAAAGTTGATATTTATTTAGTGACAGATTCAAGGTCGATTAGCATGCCTTGAACCTTCTAACCCTGGCGATGCAAGTTCATGAAAAAATATACTTTTATAAAAAACTTCTCTTTTGCCGCCTTGACCGGCATTGTTATTGCGCTCTCTGTTACCGGCTGTTCAGACGATAAGGAAAAAACGGTACCGGTTAAAGCCGCTCATAATCCCTTTGATCATACTCATGACGTACCGGTAACCGATATTGAAAAACATAAATTCGAGCATGATTTTGCTGCGCAATGCGTGGGCAGGGAATTGAAAAATTCAGTGAATAAAGATGCCGATAAAGAACGTTTCTCTAAATCATGCATGTGCATTGCCACTTATATGATGAAGGATTTAACCGCTCAGGAAGCTGAAAAATTCCTTAAAGAACATGAAAACCCCCGTTCGTTACAAATCAAGTACAACAGCGCTGTTTATCATTGCACGCAAAGCACAGCGGTAGATAAGGGCTTCAAGACTTTTGAAGCGCCCAAGCCTAAACAGGAAGAGGGTTTTTTCAGCAAATTGTTCTAGAATTTCAAGCGCTTGTAAATGATGAGTCATAAGTCGGGCTGTGCTGTGCCAACCCGACGCTCATGGCTAATACACAGTAATAATCGCTTTCTCGGCCAGGTCTTTTAGAATCTGCAAACCGCCCGCGATAATAAGTTCCGGAACCGGATGATTCGATTCTTCGGCTACCTGTCTTAAACAGTCTTCTGCCAATGCAGACTCCCTTTCCTGAATTATTTCCAGCAGGCGGTAGGTCATTGGCGTAATTTCAATGAAATTAACCTCATCCTCTTCATCACGGTAAACAATAAGAAATGTCGGTTGTTCAGGCGCCTGCAAAGGCAAAAAAGCCGGGCCTATTTTGTGGACCGGGTATTGATAAGCCAGCGGCCAGGCTAATGGTGATAAAGCTATATGATAGTCAAGCAGATTTTCCGGATAATGATCAATAGCAGTCACGTCTTCCCTGGCAATGGATAATGCCATTTCCACCCATTCATAATGAGCCAGCTCCAGCATAAATGGAAAATCTTCGGAATTTTCGCGCTCATTTTGCAAATAATCCAGAAACTCTTCCGGAATTTTTGAAAAATACGGGGAGTGGCACGGATGTTTTGCGAAAAAGTCCTGAGCCAGGGCAAACCATTGTGGGTCGTTCAGTATTTTTCTTAATACCGGAAAATTGCCCGACAGAAAACCTTCGATATTATTAAAAAATAATTCCCTATAAATGGCCATACGCTGCCCTTTAACATCGGCAGGCACCGGATTATTTTCTGGATCTCTGATATAGGCGGCAAACTCCTGCTGCTTGCTTTTAAAATCAATCCGCCTGTCTATTTTAAGCATACCGTTTTTCATGCTGTTTTTCCCAAGCGTTTTGCACAGCTCTAATGGTATTAACTTCTTTTAATAACTCAGGCATGGCAGGAATATTAAAGTCACGTTCCAGCAGGGTCGGAAATACGCCGTAAAGCTCGTAGGCCTTGCCTAACAGTTTCCATACGGGATCAATAATCTCGGCTCCATGCGTATCGACCAGAAAATCTTCAGCTTCCTGATAATGTCCGGCAATATGGGCATAAGCAAGCCGGTGTGCAGGCATAGCCTTTAAAAAAGCCTCGGCATCGTAATTGTGATTGACGCTATTGACGTAAATATTGTTAATGTCAATTAATACATCACAGTCGGCTTCTTCAATTACCGCATTGAAGAACTCTATTTCGGGCATTTCCTGGCCCGGCGCTGCATAATAGGATACATTTTCAATCGCTATTTTTTGCTCCAGGATATCCTGCACGCGCTTGATGCGCCCCGCCACATGCATAACCGCTTCCGAGGTAAAGGGAATCGGCATCAGATCATACAAATGCCCTTCCTTACTGCAATAGCTGAGGTGCTCACTGTAAAGCTTCATTTGATGTTCGGCCATGAACTGTTTGACAGCGCGCACGAATTCTTCATCCAGCTGATCTGTGCTGCCTATGGACAGCGATAAACCATGACAAACAAAGTCAAAGCGTTCTGTTATTGCGCGGAACTGCTTACCGAACTTTCCGCCAATGGTAATCCAGTTTTCGGGAGCGACTTCATAAAAGTCGACGTCTTCCGGTGGACTTGTAACAAGCTGACTTAAAAAAGACCGTCGCAGCCCCAAACCGGCGCCGTGAACGAGATGTTGAGTTGTGTCCATAAGAACACCTGTGAGTGATTACCAGAAACTGGAAGACATGATGTCATGTCTTCCAGGTAGATGAGTTATAAGGGGGTATAAGCCGACCTTATTAACTCTTATTTTGCTGGAGCTGGAGCAGGTACCGCCGTCGCAGGTTTCTTGCCTTCTCCGCAAGCGCCCTCTTTGCCTTTCATTGATTCACCCTTCATCATTTCGCCGCAAGCGCCTTCCTTGCCTTTCATCATAGCGCCACAAGCGGCTTCCATACCGGGTTTCATCTTGCCGTCTTTCATCATAGCGCCGCATGAGCCATCGGTTGCTTTTGTGTTTGCCGGGGCAGCTTTTTTGCCTGCACACGCACCTTCCGCAGTTTTAGGCTTGGCCATTCCGCCCATAGCTGCGCCACAAGCCATTTCTCCTGTTTTTTTGGCTGCGTCGGCTTCAGCAACCCGCATATAACCGGCAGACAGTTCAGTCATACCGAATGGATTAGCCTCAGCATGAGCCGCAGTTGCAGCAAACGTTGAAATAAAAGCAGCGCCCATAGCAGCGGCTAAAGGTGTTTTATTGATCTTTTTCATTTTGACTCCTGATTGGTTTTTGTAATCCGCGCCCAACTTGAGCAAGGAACTTTATCTTTATAAAAAATATATCAAACATGCATATCATATCAAACACAACTAAATAGAAAATGAATATTAGAAAGCATAAAGCTAAAGACTCCTTTCGCCTTACGTTTTCAGGCCATCGTTAAGAATAATCTCAATCGTGGAAGTTCAACCTGCCCGTTCTCTGCCAAGCCTCTCCCCATTATTGGGTTGAATAACTCTTCAAATTTTTATTGGAAATCATTTTACCCTTGACTCTTTTGGTCATATTCACACAAGTCTTCAATAACACAGTCTGGGCATCGGGGATTCCTGGCGATACAGGTATAACGCCCATGCAGAATCAGTAAATGATGGGCATACTTCTTATGTTTTTTTGGGACACATTTATCCAGCTTGCGCTCCACCTCCAGGACAGTTTTACCAGGAGCAATGCCGGTACGATTGGAAACTCTGAACACATGTGTATCCACGGCTATAATGGAATGCCCGAATGCGGTATTAAGTATTACATTAGCCGTTTTTCTACCCACCCCCGCCAGGGCTTCCAGCTCTTCTCGCGATTCCGGAACCTCGCCCCCATGTTTATCAAGCAACTGCCGGCAAAGAGAAAGGATATTAGCTGCTTTAGTTTTGTATAAATTAATAGTCTTGACGTATTCTTTCAAGCCCTCCAGGCCCAACGCAAGAATGCTCTGCGGCGTATGGGCAACGGCAAATAACTTTTCTGTAGCCTTATTGACGCCTTTATCAGTTGCTTGCGCTGATAAAACTACCGCAATCAGTAATTCAAAGGGAGTGCTGTAATTCAGCTCAGTGGCAGGTTCAGGTATCGCTACAGCCAATCTGTCAAAGATGGCCTGACGTTTTTTCTGGTTCATCGTGATTTTCGAAAGCTATAGCCTTAATTCATCTAATGATCTGAACTGTAGGGCAAAAAATTATGCCTGGGATCAGTTGAATTGCGGCTTTTTTCCACGTGAAAGTTTGGTGCAGGCAAATCTAATAAAATTCGAAAGCTATCTCCTACATTGGCACTTTCGCTATTTTCTCGAAAGGATGACAACTGTCGAGCCCGCCTCTTCAGTCGCTGAATTATCGGCATGAGTTTCATCGTAGACAATTGCATTTTTGATCAATACATCATCAAAGCCGCTGGAATTTATTTTACCAGCCATTCAGTACCTGCCCATATACATCGATAGTTTCCTGCACGCATTTATCCCATGTAAATTCCGCGCTTCTAGTCAGCGCTTTCTGTGACAGATGTTGCCTGAAGTCATGGTCGGCAACCAGCCTTAGAATGGCTTGAACCACTGTTTCATCATCATGCGGGTTAATGAGCAAACCGGTATCACCGACCACTTCAGGCAATGAAGAAACCCCCGAAGCAATAACCGGCACACCGCACGCCATCGCTTCCAGCGGCGGCAAGCCGAAGCCTTCATAAATTGAAGGATAGATAAGAGTGAATGCACCAGCGACCACCATGGCCAACTCTTCGCGCGGTAAATAACCGACTTGACGTACTTCCCCGGCACTCACCAAAGGCGCAATTTGCAGCTCCAGCGCCGATGTCCGCCAGCCATTCATTCCCACCAGCACCAACGGAAACTCCTTGCGGATCTGTTGCGGTAATTGCATATAAGCACGCAAGGCAATCTGAAGGTTCTTCCGGGGTTCGAGAGTACCTACCGCCAGCAAATAACGGCCATGCACAAGCCCATGGCGATCCAGTACTGAGCGGGTATCCTCGGCAGTACGGGGATAAAACAGGGGTTCTACGCCCAGCAATACCGGCCTGATACGCTCAGCCTTTACACCAAACACATCCATTATTTCGCCTTTGACAAACTCTGAATCTGTAAGAATATGCGCAGCACGGCGCAGGCCCTGCTCAAAATAAGCATTCATGGCGCGCACCCTTTCCACCGGATGGGTGTGGGGAAAGCGGATCCAGGATAAATCATGTACAGTGATGACTGTAGGGCCATTAAACTTGAAGGCCAGAAAATTTGGCTCGTGATAAACTTCCGCCTGGTTCGATAACACGCCGCGAGTGAATCTGTTTTCCTGCAAAAACCTGTTAACGGCATAAGCATTAGGCATACACCGCTTGAACAGGGATTTGATGGCTGCAATGTTATGAACAGACCTGTCCCGAAGCTCTTTACTCCATCCGGAGCCGTAAAACAAATCGAGTTCCAGCCCGGGTATTGCCTGCAATCCTTTAGCTAATTGATAAGTGTATTGCCCGATCCCTGTCAGCGGGGACAATAATGCCGTGGCGTTTAATGCAACTTTCATGACTTTAACTCATAATTGCCTTTGGAGCCAAGTATCCAATGCAAGGTATCCTGCAAGGCAGGCAGCCCGATATTGCCAACTATGCCGTTCAATTTTGCCGGGCTTCCGCACAAACGATGGATTTCATTGCTTCGTGCAAAAGAAGGATTTACTTTAATTTGCATATGATGGCCCGTTATTTGACCCAGCAAGTCAAGCACAGATTTGAGAGCCACAGGTTTACCGGAACAGATATTATAAATCTCTCCCGGACCTGCTTTTTTCAGTAATTGCAAATAAGCTTCGCAAACAAAGCGCACATCATTAAACTCCCGCTCCACGTCAATATTGCCCAATTCGACTGTCTCTGCATGCCGTATAAAATGAGCCACCAACTTTGGAATAATGAACGACTCCGGCTGTCCCGGCCCGATATAGTTAAAGGGCCGTACAAAAAACAACGGCAGCCTGTCCAGATAAGTTCTTGCCATATATTCCATAGCAAGCTTGCTCATCGCATAATGATTTACCGGCGCAGGCGGCTGTTCTTCAGTAATAGGCGACTGCTCGCAATTACCGTATATATTGGAGCTGCTGGCTAATAAAATGCTGCGTGGCGGCTGCGCAAGAGCCGCCAATGCCTCCAGTAAATTGAGCGTGCCGATCACATTGACCTCATAAAAAGCACTGGTATCTGTGTGACCTACAAAACTGATACCGCCCAGGTGAACGACAGCTTCCGGAGCAACTTGCGCCACCTGCTGTTTCACAGCCTTGGGATCCCTAAGATCGGCCTCCAGGGCAATAACCTCGTGGCCATAATCGTAAGCAGCCTTGATAAAGTGTTTACCGGTAAAGCCATAGGCGCCAGTAACCAGCAGTTTCAAAATGAGAACCCCTCGGCATTACGGCGTAAATCAGCTTCAACCATCATTTGACACAACTGTTCCAGCGTCGTTTTGGGCTCCCACCCCAGCTGAGCCTTGGCCTTGGCAGGGTTGCCGATGAGTAATTCAACTTCGGCCGGGCGATAAAACCTGGGATTAACCCGTAACACGGTCTGTCCTGCTTTTAATGCCGTTTTTTCTTGAGAGGATGAAGAGCTTATAGCGGCAATAACAGCATATTCCTCATCGCCCTGGCCTTTGAATTCAAGTTCTACGCCAATCGCCCTAAACGCCATGCGCACAAAGTCACGCACAGTTTCGGTACGATTAGTGGCCAAAACGAAAGTATCGGGCTGATCTGCCTGCAATATCCGCCACATACCTTCCACATATTCTTTCGCAAAGCCCCAATCCCGTTTCGCATCCATATTGCCGAGCTCCAGGACATCCAGCTTACCCTGCATGATTTTAGCGACAGAGTCTGTAATCTTGCGCGTTACAAATTCACGTCCGCGTAGTGGGCTTTCGTGATTAAACAAAATGCCGCTGGAGCCGAAGATACCATAACTTTCGCGATAGTTGACCGTCATCCAGTGCGCATAAAGCTTGGCCACTCCATAAGGGCTGCGAGGATAAAACGGCGTACTTTCAATCTGGGGTATGGCTTGAACCTTACCAAACATTTCCGATGTGGAAGCCTGGTAATACCGAATCTTGAGGTTGACCAGGCGAATAGCTTCCAGCAAATTCAGCGCGCCAATACCGGTGATCTGTGCCGTTGTGGCGGGCTGGTCAAAGCTGATGCCTACAAAACTTTGCGCTGCAAGATTATAGATTTCATCAGGCTGCACCTTCTGCATCAGCGCTATGTTAGAGCCCAGGTCTGTCAGATCATATTCCATCAGGTGCAGATTGGGATGATTCTGAATACCCAGTTCTTCAATACGCCAGAAATTGACAGAGCTCGTCCGGCGAAAAGTGCCGTAAACTGTGTAACCCTTCTCTAGCAAGAGTTGAGAAAGGTAAGCACCGTCTTGACCCGTGATGCCTGTAATAATCGCTTTTTTCATAATTTCCTTCTTTTTATGTTAAATATTTTTCTAATAGATTTATGCGGCAAGCCCTCATTTTAGCAAAGGCTAAAAATAAGACCTTCATTCACCAATTCATTTCGCATAGCCGAACAGTCCGAGACAACCGGGCAAGATGGCACTTCTGGATATTGATCCAATCAATTCTCTAGCAAGATTTTGCTGTTGAGAGCCACGCTACATTTTTTCTAAAATATATTGTTAGACATATTCAGCATGCTTCTTTGCGTCTCAATGAATGCAGGAATGCTGAGATGCCTGCTGCAACACATCTGGCCGACCATCGGCTGTTTCCATGTGTTCGTGGATCAAGCGCTTCTTCAGTTCACTTAGCGCTATCCATAATTCGGTTGTTACAAACCCGGCCCAATTTTCTGCAAGCAGCAAATCATCTAACTGTGCACCCCGTTATCAGGCTGGCGCGTAAAATAAGGGCAATAGTATATCATTCAAGACGCTTACAGTCGGCTATTGCGCGAAACAAACGCATCCTGCACTTTACGGATTTTTCATCGCTTTCGTCTAGAGATTAAAACCAGGAGACACCGAGCTTTAGCGCACATTCCATTATATATGAGCATCACGTTCAATTAATTGCCTGAACCTTAACACCACGGTATTCAATGATTCCGGCACCGCTAGACCAGACACGGAACTCATACTTAGCATTGCGTTTTGTGACCGGAAATTCAACCGCAACCTTTTGGGATAAAGGCGACGAATTAAGCGGTACTGCAATCGGCTTGCTATCTGTTGTACTAATCATATTAACATCAACCGAACCGGGGGAGATACCTGCCATTGATTCTTTCGCCGTAACATCTAAGGTTGCCGAGTAGCGCCCCGGTTCCAAATTGATGTAAGGACCGAAAACAACGGCTCCAGTCTCATGTCTTGAACATACCTGCAACCGTTAAATATTATCTAACGAGTAATGAGATAAATCCCGGTAATAATTAAAAAAGAACCGACTAATAAATCTTTCGGCAGATTTTCAGCTAATACCACTTGAGCCAGCAAGGGCGTTACGACAAATGAAATTGCGACTATCGGATAAGCCTTGGAAAGTGGAACAAATTTTATTAGCCAAATCCAGAAAACTGTCAATCCGAAATAAAGAGTTATTGCTATAAGAAAATAAGGATTTAAATAGGCGGCAAAGGCTGAATGTATCTTTGGGAAATAACCATTGGAATTAGCGGCCAATTTGAATAATATCTGGCCGCATGACATAAGCACTGCATACACGATCAGCAAACAAATTATCCAAAAGCTCATGTAGTCACTCTAATGATGATAGTTAAGGAGATTTTTTGCTTAAGGCAAATCATTATGAATGGGGCGTTTAGGTATATTGGCGATATCAAACCCAAGGAACGCCAATATAAACTGGATGCCCAGCAAAACCGGCAAAGCCGCCAGCATAATAGTTCCAAGCGGGGTAGGCGCGCCGCTAGCGATGGCGTCAAACCATCTTATTCCACCGAAAACCACACCAAAAGTCAGCAATGCCGATCCCACAAGCAACTCAATTGACGCTAACGTCATGTCCCGAAGGAAATAATTATAAAAAATTCTCTTGAAGAGGTTACGAACGTGCTTGCCGAGAAACTCAACCAAAATTCTGGAAATATGCAGATTGCTTTCTTCATCGCCATAAATTGCATCCATCGGAATATCCACAACCACAGCCCTGAGCGTATTCAGGCGGAACAACATATCGGTTTCAAAAAAATAACGATTGCTGATCTTGTCCATCGGCAAATGAGCTGCAACCTTTGCATGGATGGCGGTATAGCCGTTGGTGGGATCAAAAACCGACCAATAACCCGAAGAAAGTTTAGTCATAAACGATAAAACTGCATTTCCCAACAAACGGATCGGCGGCATATTGCTAATGCGTTCCAGATCATAAAAACGGTTGCCTTTTGTGTAATCTGCCTGCCCTCTTAGAATCGGAGCAACAAAGCGGGTTAATAAAGCCGGGTCCATCTGGCCATCACCATCTATTTTTACAATGACGTCGGCTCCATCGGCGATAGCGGCTTTATAGCCGGCTAATACGGCCCCTCCCACACCCAGATTCTTTTCATTACGCAGGACGATCACACGTTCATCGGCACACTTTTGCTCGACAAAATCTCCGCTTCCGACCGGACAGCAATCATCGACAATATAGATGCGCCATACTTCCTGACCAATGTTACCCAGCACCTCCTGAATATGCGGAAGAACGCGGTAACACGGGAGCACTACGGCGATATTTGGCGAATATAAAGAGTCATTTATATAAAAACTCATTTCATTCCGGTTAGCATGGGCAAAACAGTCTTATGCTCATAAGTTGCTTTTATGGGTTAATGCAATCAACATATTATCGGTAGTGTTCCAGTTTTATTAATTATCCAATCAAAGTACCCTAAACCCAAACCGATTAATAAAAAGATCAACTACAATGCTGTGCATCAAAATCGATTTTTAAAGGCAAATGATTTTTCCGGGGTAGGCGCTTCATCCATGTTCGTAAAGTCAGTGTTGCGTTCTATTCTCCAGGTTTTAACCTTGCCGATGACATATACTTCTGCCAACGGAATACGAATATAAGCTACCCCAATCATTAGCAATCGTTGAATGCCAAACGGTTTTAACAATGCTTTCAATTGACTAAAAACTTTGCCTTTTCAGCTACTAAATACGTAATCCTCTAAACTTGCCTGCTTTTTATAGAACAGTTTGTTATAGGAATGCAAGGCAATTTACTGCTCTGCTGTTCTGGACGTCTTATTTTGGGTTTGTGGCAAATACGTCTTTGTATCTTCGAGTAATACTTGCCACCGCCGCAGATCCTCCCAAAGTATTGTTCCAATTTCCGGCTCGATAAATTGATAAACAAGAAACTTTACATCTGGAGGCAGCAGTTTCGTCAAAGCATGTTGATTCGCTCTGTGCAGAAAATAAGCTTCTGAAAAATTTTCGTAAAATCCATTGTTTTCAAAATAAGTTTTGGTGAACGAGTTTCCGACCACTACCGTTTTCGGCAGCAGCTGAGACGCCTTTCCAGGTTCTGCTCGAAAATGCACTTCAAAAGGTGCCTCGGCTTTGACAAAGCTGCCAGTTTTTTCCCAATTATGGTCAATAACGATTTGCTTCTCCTCAAGCGGATAAAGAAGACCAAGAGAACGGTTAAGCCCACCTATAAAATCTGCTTTTTCATGATATTGTAATGGATGACTCCATCGCCACGCCTTGTTGCTGAGCTTTCCGATTTGATTCACCACTTCCCCGGCAACAAAAAAAGCGCCAATTTCATTCCAATGAAAATCCGTTTTATAAAAAACGGGATGCTCGTTCTTGGCTGCCAGAAGAATTTTACGCGCATCAATGTAGTGCAGCTGCGGCTGTATTTCCAGCCATTCCGTTAACCGTAAAAAAGCTGTTTTCTCAGGACGTGATATTTTTCCGAGCGGCATCAGCTCTGGGTAAATTGAAAATTTCAATTGGATCGGCAGGAGTAACAGGGTAATCCCGCGCGACCGCAAATACGAATCCAGTTTCATCAAGTTGTATTGTAGCTGCTCCCAATCCTGTGCAGTGAGGCGTTCACCTTTGATTTCATTAACTTCCAACTGAACGCGGTATTCCATCCCCCCGTCGCTTCCAATAAAAATTTCATCTGAACGTTTGAAGAGGTTGAAATCCAGCTGGTTCTTCAATTTTATGAACAAATCCCGAAAACCAAAGCTGTCGTTGAAATACTTTTCGTAATTTTTTCCATACTCTGCACCTTCTACAAATAGTTGGACAATCATGTTACCGGCCGGTTTTTCGAATTTATTACGGTTTTCGTCCAGCGGTTTGTATAGGAACAGATTGAAGTTGGCTAGCCAGCAAGGTGCGGCAATCAGTCCTAAAAAAATAAAGACAAACAAGAGTTGCAGCCGCCTGAGACTGGGATCGGACTTGGTACAGTTTGCATCTGAATTTACTGAGACATAAAGCATGGACAATAGAGCAATAAGAACGATGCAAGCAAGAAACGTATAGTTGATGATCTTACTCTCTTTAATGACTCGTATTTCTTCACTTATCGCCCCCCGAGTTGGAGAAAAGTAATAAATTCGCAGCTCTGCTTGTATTGGAAGTTTTTCGCCCGAAGGAATCGCTCGAGTAATAGTTTTATCCTTGATGCCGGGCTTGAGTATTACTTCGATCTGCTGCTCTGCAAAATCATAATTGTCGCCAAAAAAATCTACATACAAAGTCATGGCTTCAGGCCCGGTAACTTCTTTTACCAGAAAAGAAATCTGATAATTTTCATTTGGTTCCAACCTGATTTTCCGCGTCAGCATTTTCAGGTCCGGGCTCTGGTCGTTGTTCGAATAAACACCTTCTCGCATTTGCATGTTGGGTGTTGCATAGATAGGCCCAGCTTCTTGATCCGGATAAAAAACAGAAGGGCTCCAATAGCGAAGTATCAAAATCGCTACAAGCAGAACCCATGCTGTCCATAATCCGATGCGGATTTGTGTTGACCTTGATGGCATATGCTTCCTCATTTCAGTTTGAATGCGGCCTTGATCCCAGGCCATAAATTGAGATAATCAGAATTGAAAATAGATGAAGGGCGTAAATTGCATCTTGGACATTGTTAATAAGGAAATAAATAATACCGATATACTGACAATGCCTTTGGCAAGCGTCAGTCGGTAAGACTTCATGCCTGCTGTCAGTTTTTCAAATCTCTCATAAGGAAACAACACAATCAAGTATCCAATGACAAGATAAGTTACCATACTTGAGTCAAGATAATAGCCGAGATGAAAATATTGGAATCCGCTCAAATGCGGCATCCCGAACATAGCTGAAAGATAACTCAAAGCCTGGCCGACCGAAGGTGATCTGAAAAAAACCCAGCCGACCATTATCAGAAATAGGGTCAGGCTATTGCCAAAAACACCTTGGGGAACAATCCCAAAATGGTTTTTAAGCACACGCTCAATCACTAACAGAATCCCGTGAAACATTCCCCATATCACAAAAGTCCAGGCCGCGCCATGCCATAATCCGCATAAAAAGAATACCAGGAACAAATTAAAGTATGTCCGCATCGGACTCTTGCGGTTTCCTCCCAGACTGATATACAAATAATCCTTGAACCAGCGAGAGAGGGTCATGTGCCAGCGCCGCCAAAACTCTGTGATGTTTTTCGATTGGTAGGGATTGTTGAAATTTTCCGGAAAGTGAAAGCCGAAGAAACGGGCCAAGCCGATGGCCATATCCGAATAGCCGGAAAAATCAAAATAGATCTGAAGCGTATAGCAGGCAATGCCTGCCCAAGCCAGCACAGTCGTGAGCTCGGACGTCGGTAACGCAAATATTTTATCGGCCACACTGCCTAGATTATTAGCCAGAATGATCTTTTTACCCATTCCCAGGCTAAAGCGCCAAATACCCTCAAAAAACATTTGCAATGTTACTTTGCGATTTTCCATTTCCGCTTCCAGTTCGGAATAACGTACTATCGGACCGGCCAACAGATGCGGGAAAAGCGTAAGATAGGTGCCGAATGTTAGTAAACTGGCGCATCTATCCTTCCCTTGATAAACTTCTATGAGATAGGAAATCGTCATAAACGAATAGAAGGATATGCCTATGGGTAGAAAAATATACATGTGCGGCGGCATCTGGCTGCCGAAAAAATACAGGGAAATGTTGGCTATTTGATCATAAAAAAAATTGTAGTATTTAAAATAGATCAGCAAAAATAGATTGAAAATCACACCAATCGAAACCAGCAATTTTTTCCGGTCAGATAAAAAAATGTACCGGCCGAGTATGGTATTAACGACAATCGAGAGCAGAAACACCAGGATGAACTTGCCGCTGCCCCAATAATAGAAAAACAAGCTCAGTATAAAAAGCACAATATTATTCAGGGTCTGCTTGATCGGGAAATACTTTTCCAGTACGCACCTCGACAAATAGTCTGTTGCATAATATACAAGCAAATAAATCGGCAAAAACAAATAAAGAAAAATATTGGAACTGAAAATCATACCTTACCCTATAAAATTGCGTTGAAAGCCGGTAGCACGCATTTCGTACCGTTTTCCAAACGCCTACCCAATCTCAATAAAGGTACTTGAGGTACCCTTGACTAACGCATTATATCGAACGTCAGTTATTCCCTGGTCGAATTTGATAGAGCCAAAGATCTATACCTCGCATGCCCCCAAATTCACTCAACAATTCAACGGTCCACCCATCCTCTCTAATGTCCTCGACAATACGAGGATCGTCAAGTTTGCTGAGCGCCAAAAGGGCAGGTTCTCGGTAGTTCGTCACGACCTTGGCTCCCGGAAACCAGGCCGGCTGCGCCGCTGAGCCCTGAAGACAGTAATACAAGTGCCATGATAGACTGTGATTCCAAACCCGTAAGTCACCACTATTGTGCCGAAGCCAGTAGCAAAGTTGAACATAGCCTCCATAAATTGCAGATGCTGATCGACTGCCTATCCATGGATCTCCATCAGAAAGCTTCTTTATACTTTGGAAACCTCCCATTAACAGCGCCAAGGCCACTATTGTAATAGCCGCTCTTCGTACTGTAACAATATGGATCTTTCTGGCTATGTTTGCTGCTCCAATTCCGGCGGCTATAGAAAGAATAGGAAGTAAATACAAAAAATAACGATCATAAACTGGAGAGCTAATGATTATTAACCCTCCCACATATAACAAAGATACAAAACCAATGCTAAGAAGAAGATCACGAAGTTCCGCCGTCATCTTCCTGACTCCTATCGCTGCGCTGATAATGCCGGCAAAAAAGAGAATGAGCGAGGTTGGTGATTCGAACAAAAACCCGGCTAATTTGAACAAATGAGACACCCTTGAAAGCCATTCTTCAGGCGAAGATATGCCGAAATTCTGGTTCTTCATCCCCTCATTAATAAACGATGAACTGTCGCTGAAAGTATTGAGCAGGATTGGCAGGCCTAGCATCATGACAATGACGCCAAAGCAAGTTGTCGCCAGGTTAATGATCGCACTAATTCCACCCCGGTGGAACGCAATCACGAGAGCAACAGGAATATAAATTGCGCCAAAGAGCTTAGTTGTCACAGAAAGCCCAAGCAGGATGCCAGCGGCAGTCGTCCTGCGAGAATAGACCAACGCGAGTCCAAGCAGACCTAATGCAATGGAAAAAGGGTCGATAAACACAGTGGCGCCATAAAATGCACCTAGAGTGGAAATCGCGTAGAGACAACCAGCGAATAGGCCGGCAGCAATGCCACCGCACTGCGCAGCTATCGAAACGACCAAGGCTGCCGACAGCGCATCTGCGCCAATGTTAATTAGCCTAAAGGCTAGATCCGAACTACCAAAAACCTTGATGGCCAGCGCTACTGCCCAAAAGAAAAGCGGGTGTTTATCCGGTGTAAAGCCATTCCAGTGTGTAAGAAATAAATCACCAGTTCGTGCAATATAAAGTGAATAAGCAGAGTAAAGCGCCTCGTCTGTGTGCAGCGTCTGTGGGTCAAGTACTGCAAGGCGCACTGCAACCGTACATGCCACCACTGACCACAGCACCCAGGTTAAGGCATTATTTGATTGTGTGGTCATGATTTTGAGTTTTCTGAAAATTAATTAGGGGGTCTAGAATAACTCGAGCTGACTGGATGTTTTTCGCGATGTCCGTAACCTAAGTACTGCCGTTTATCGCACACGTTAACCTGTGACCACAGCAGAATAATGACTATAAAAAATGACTTGAAAATTCGAAATCGCTCAGATGCACTATATATTTCTTACTTACTATTTATCTAGTTATCAGGATTTCATGATAAAGATTCTGGAGCAATAGCTATTCTATAAAATTTAAGTTTTTAGCGCCATTTTTTCGTAAGTAAAGATCATCCCAGTGGCAACAGGATTTTACGCCGGGTTTTGACGATGACGGCCTCGTCTGTGTAGCGAAAGAATTGACTAACTCAAGCTACCGATCAACAAACAAGTATACTATTATGGCGTTCGGGTTCATGTCATAGGGCACCGCCAATCAGGGTCGCCGCCAAACCCTGAGCATATCGGTGTGACGGGCGCCACTGACCGTGATGGCAAGATATTTGAACAGATTCGGCCGCAACTGCACAACAATGAATTGTATGGAGATAAAGCTTATCAACGGCCCGACGCCGAAAACGTCAGTCAAGCCCAGCATCTGACCGTCCGGACACCGATAAAAAACAAAGGGCAACGCTATCTCGAACCACAGGATCAGTGGCTGTCTACAGCGGTTTCTCGCGCTCGGCAACCGAGATTGGAGCCTTATTGCCTGGATTGAAGCAAAGACAGGCATTAAATGCGCCAGTAAAGTTCGTTCTTATAATGGGCTTATGGTGTATGTCTTCGGGGAAAGCTGGCTACCGCTCTATTTTTCTGGAATTTTTTACTGATTAGCTCTTAGAGCGTATTTTAAAAGTAGCGGATAAAATACAACATATTGTAGGCTCTGATTATTTTGCATGGCTAAAAAAGACGCTCAACCCGGAAAAAACGCTACCTCACGAGTTTGAATCGGAGACGCTGGAAGCTTATCAGCCCGCTATTGCCGGACGCCAAACCGGGCGGAGTGCGCGCACGATCAATCTGCGCCAGGTGTTAAATGCCATCCTCTATGTGACACGCGATGGCTGCGCATGGCGGCTGCCGCCCTTTGACTGCCCTGCCTGGGAAACCGTCTATGGCTACTTTCGGGACTGGACGCGATGGCGCCTGGCATCGGATTCACGAAACCTTACGCTTGCGTGAGACAAAAAGCTGGGCGGCATAACCCCCCACGGCCACGTGCCTGGATAGCCAGAGCGTCAAAACCACGGCACTGGCGGGGTGCAAAGGGCTACGATGCCGGTAAGCACATTCAAGGGCGCAAGCGTCATCTGCGGGTAGATACCCTGGGTCTGATGTTGGTAATTATGGTGACCGCCGCTTCGGTGCAGGATCGGGACGGGGCAAAACTCGTGTTTCAAGCATTCCCCGGCAGTTGCAAAACGCTACGCCGGATTTGGGTTGATGGGGGCTATCGCGGAAAGCTGCTGAACTGGGTTTTGGAAAGTTTCCGCTTTGTTCTGGATGTCGTACTGCGCTCGGACACAGCCAAAGGCTTCGAACTGCTGCCCCGCCGCTGGGTCGTGGAGCGCACCTTCGCATGGCTCTATCGCTACCGCAGATTGAGCAAAGATTACGAGCTGTTAACCCAATCCAGCGAAGCCTTTGTTTATATTGCCATGATCAACCTGATGCTGAAGCGACTTGACTAAATAGACTTTTAAAACACGCTCTAAGAAGCTGTTTGGAAATTCCTATTTTCCGGTTTAGCGTATAGGAATTTTACTATCACGTGAACTCATGAATCAAAAAAACGGAAGAAACGTTATCCGAGCAATCTGAGCGAGGGCGCATGGCGCTACTTGAAGCCGTATTTGCCGGTGTCGCCGGTCGGCAGACCACGAGTGCTCAGTTTGCGGCAGATTATCAACGCCGTTCCGTATAGCCTGAAGACCGGTTGCCGGTGGCGGCAACCGCCCCGCGAGTTTCCGATGTGGACGGTGGTATACGCCTACTTCATGCGGTGGTCTTA
>JAQURG010000049.1 GCA_028715725.1 Methylococcales bacterium | reverse complement strand
TTAATGTCATTCGACACAATGGGCCATCGAAGCATAGCTTGCGTCTTCGCAAGATGCGCGCTGCTATCAACGATGATTACCGGTCTGAATTAATCTTTGGGAAAGCAACATAGCGCGATTGCCTTGATATTGCGGCTTAGTTGCTTTGAAATGCAAATAGGGATAATTTAAAATTGGCATTTTTAACAGCTACGCCTGGTTATGACACGATATATTGGATTTAAGCATGCTCAATGACTCTCCCGCTATTTCTTACCCTACGCTTAAATTAATTATCGTGGTATTGATAGCCTTGAATGCTGTTATCTATGCCATTGTTGACACATTGACAAGTGCTGCCGATGCCTTGGTCTGGCTAGTGTTGCTGGTGCTGTATGAACTGGAAGCCAACGGTATCGCTTTGACGACTAAAAACAAGCTACAGGGAATACGCAACTTCCTGATTGCAGTTATCGCGATAGTGTTTGCCAGTTATGTTTTTGATCATGAATGGCTGGACGTAGTCAATTCCGTTTTATGGTTTGCATTGATCGCTTTGCTTGAACTGGAGGTGCGCTGGCCAAATATAGTGTTCAGATACCGGCAAAGCTATTGGCTGGCGACCCTGACTGTCTTTGCCGGTTTGATTGCCATGGTGATTGCCTGGTTCTGGCAATCGGCATGGCTGGATGTCTACGACGCTACATTGTGGATAGTCGCGTTTGCTGCAATTGAAGTGGATATTTTTCAACTTTTGCAACGTAAACAGGCTTAACTTTTATGAACCAAAGTAGATATTAATGCTTTGCACAAATAACAGTAACGCCAATTCGCATTTAAAATCATTGGTCTGTGGTCAGGATTTCAAAGAAACCATTTGTCCATGCCACTTTGTAGTTATGCCTTCTCTCAAAATCCGCTAATACCTGGCGGGATTCTTCAACGGCTTGAGGAGTATGGGTCAAACCGGGACCGACATCTCTATTCTTATAGGCATCGCTTGGCCAGGAAGAGGCATAGACACTGCCTGTGGTTCGCACGATGCAGGGCCATTTTGTACTTATTTGTTCTTTCTGCCGAATCAGTTTTGTTATTGTTTCAGCGTCCTCTATGTCTGCCCATGCAATTCCGTGCCAAGGATGGGTTTGGGTTAAAAAATACAAGGTGGGTATTCCATTATGGGCAAGCATTTCATCGCCGAATTTTACAAAATGAGACAGGGCTTCCAGTAATTCCGGAACAACTTTAGCCCGCTCTGCTGTCGTATATGTCCCTATCAGTAGGGGATGCGCGATCGAATGTGTCATGGCGAAGCGATTATGGCTATCACGAAAAGTACCTTGCCAAACACAGGCAAGTGATTGAAGCAGCAAAGCCAACACCATAGTTATAGTAAATATATGAAATGCCTTAGTTTCAATTGAGATATTACTATTTTGTCCAACGTTTTCACCCTTCAATCCAGAATGCGACTGCGTCCTAGCTGGGATGCCAGTAATTGATAAGTGATAATCGCTGACAAAGTAACAACCCCTACAAAACCCAATTTGTAAGCCAGTACGCTCCCGCCCAATGCTAACCGACCCAATGCCGATAAAAGTGGTTAGCCAACATACGGATTGAAATCCTAATGTATCAGGGCCGATATAGAGCTGTTGATAGCCGGTAAGCCAAAAGCCCATGTCGGTAAAATCAAGTCCTTGCCAAACGAAAAGCATCGATCCGACGAATGTGGCCAACCCGAGCCAGATAACAGTAAGATTGCCGGTACGAATCCTATCAGTCACGATGCCTTCAGACACATCCAGTTTAAAAACGGTGTCTTCGTTTTTAGTCGTGGATTAATTATTAGATAAATCCATAGTTTTCATTTGCCTTGCTTTCCTTTTCGAAATAGGATTTTAAATTCTTAATGTAATAATGCTTAATATGCCAATTCTGGGGTTGCTGTTGGGTTTCACGCATGTTTATTGTGGCAGTAAGTTCAAATTGAGAAGGACAACTGCCGCAATGGCGCAACTCAAATGCCTGATCGAATGCTGTAAATATAGTCTAAATGTAGAGAGATATTGTTAGGGCATGTACGACTTAGAAGGTGTACTACAGTTAAAATCAATACCCGCTATCTGTCATGACCTTCGCCTGCTTTCAGGATTTAAACCTTATCGGAGACATTTACTGAGAATTTGGCAAGTGCTGCATTAGAAAGGCTTGCCAAATTCAAGCGATTATCATGCCAAAATTTCTTATTAAATTAAGTTGAGTAAAACCAAGCTAATGGCAGATATGCAATAGAATTGGAATTATAAACGGTTGAAATAAACAGTTTTGACCGGTGTAAAGCAACCATTCATGATTCCAGGGGGGCTGGATATTAACAATTAAATTTTTTATTAGTCCGAAGTAAGGTTAAAACCACCGGCTTTCAGGCGGTCAGATTTATCTATGATTTTTTGACGTATGATATTGCTCTGAACTGAAAAGTAGGAGAGGCTATGGATTACCGTTATGGCAGTCATACTGTTTTTAAAATTCAATATCATTTTGTGTTTGTCGCAAAGTATCGCTACAAGGTGTTGAAAGGTGACGTGGGTCTGAAAGTTCGTGAACGGATTAGGCACACTTGTGAAGCCTTTGAGATAGAAATTCTGAAAGGTGTTGTTAGCCAGGATCATGTCCATGTTTTGCTATCTGCCCCGCCCCATTCGGCGCCGAGCGAAATGATGAGACGGATTAAAGGAAGACGTTCGATAAAGCTGTTCGAAAGTTTTCCTGATTTGAAAAAGCGCTATTGGGGGCGTCACTTGTGGGCACGGGGTTACTTTTGCGTGACTTCCGGTGAGTTGACAGATGAAATGATAATAAATTATCTGGAGCATCATTTTGAACCGCAAGGAGATAATAATTTTAGGACGGAAACGTGAACGGGTCTATATGACTCGTATCCGGACTTTAGTCCACTATACGAACCCACCAGCTTTAGCTGATGGACAGTAAACAAACTCTGCCAAATTTTTAGATAACTTTAGCCGATTAATCTTAATTATGTCTTGCAGACTATAAACTACAAGGTGTAATCTTTCTCGGGATGGGTTAGAAAAACAGCTTTTAAAAAAATCCTATCCATATTATGAGCATAAATAAAACCTTAACCACGAGAAGTTAACTATGTCTAAATTCCCGATCGATCTTGACGCCTATCAGCGTATAACTCTAGATCCCAGTATTTCTACACTTACCGCCGGACAAAGAGCCAGTCTCAAGGCCAACATCCAACTTTGCCGGGACGCTATTGTTTTCTTTACGGCTACGGGCGCAGCAAGAGGCGTAGGCGGACATACCGGCGGCCCTTACGATACTGTGCCGGAAGTGATGATTATGGACGCTTTATTTCGTGGTTCAGCTAATAAATTCTTACCCATATTCTTCGATGAAGCCGGACACCGCGCAGCCACTCAATATCTGATGGCAACTTTAAATGGCGACTTACCCGCTGAACGTCTGATGGAATATCGGGCCGCTCATTCTCATTTGCCGGGCCATCCTGAATTGGGTTTGACTCCCGGCGTCAAATTCAGCTCCGGACGCCTGGGCCACATGTGGCCCTATGTGAATGGCGTGGCTATTGCCAATCCTCACAAAGTTTTATTTTGCCTGGGTTCTGACGGTTCACAACAGGAAGGAAACGATGCTGAAGCAGCACGCTTTGCCGTTGCCCAGAATCTGAACATCAAGCTGATCATCGACGATAATAATGTCACTATTGCAGGCCATCCATCCCATTATCTGCCCGGTTGCTCGACTGCTAAAACCCTGGCCGGCCAAGGCTTGACAGTATTGGAAGGAGACGGCGAAGATATCGATGACTTATATAAACGAATCTGCATAGCCGTTAATGCCGATGGCCCGGTTGCCGTCATCAATTACCGCCCGATGTGTCCGGGCATTGTCGGCCTGGAAGGCTCAACTCATGGCCATGATGTTATTTCTGTAAAAGTGGCGGTCGAATATCTGGAGTCTCACGGCCAGCAAGCGGCGGCAGATCACCTGAAAGAAATTAAAGCGCCCAAAAATGATGCGGTATTCCTGGGTTCCAGCGATAAATGGGACGCCAACCGTAATGTCTTTGGCGATGCGGCTGTAACCATTATGAGCCGGATGAGCCCAACCGAACGGAATGAAAAAATTCGGGTTGTTGACAGTGACCTTGAAGGTTCCTGCGGCCTGATCAAAATTCATAATGCTTATCCTGAAGTGTTTATCTCTTCCGGAATTATGGAGCGCGGCAACTTTTCGGCAGCGGCCGGTTTCGGCATGGAAGCGGGAAAGCAGGGCATTTTTGGCACTTTCAGCGCCTTCCTGGAGATGTGCATTTCCGAGCTTACAATGGCGCGTTTGAACCATTCCAACGTACTCAGCCATTTCTCACATTCCGGCATAGACGACATGGCTGACAATACCTGTCATTTCGGCTTGAACAATATGTTTGCCGACAATGGCCTGGATGACGGTTATGAGACCCATCTTTACTTTCCCGCTGACCCGCTGCAAATGAAAGCCTGCCTCGAAACCATCTTCTTCAATCCAGGTCTGCGTTTTGTATTCTCGACCCGTTCAAAAGTGCCGACTATTTTAAATACTGAAGGCGATGATTATTTTGGCGGTGACTACAAATTTGTTTCCGGCAAGGATGAAATTATTCGCGAAGGCTCTCAAGGTTATATTGTCAGCTTCGGTGAAGCCTTGTATCGCGCCCTGGATGCTGTAGAGCGTCTAAAACAGGAAGGCATTGATGTAGGCTTGATCAACAAACCTACCTTGAATGTCATTGATGAGGAGATGATGGCCAGGATTGGCAATTCACCGATGGTATTGGTGGTTGAAGCTTTTAACCGCAAGACGGGGCTGGGCAGCCGTTTTGGTTCCTGGCTATTGGAGCGCGGATTTGCCCCGAAGTATGCCCATCTTGGCACCCACCAGGAAGGTTGCGGCGGTTTATGGGAGCAATTTCCTCATCAAGGTATTGATCCTGCCGGCATTATGGCCAAAGCAAAGGAACTGTTAGGCTAAGGTGCCTTAAATGAAAAAGGGCGCTTCAGGGTGCCCTTTTTTTGTTCGCTATTTTCGGTAGCGAAATCAATATGCTTTTCAACTTGCTGATTTGTAAAGTAACTCGTCAGCTAGTCTACGCCGTTAGACGAAATAATTGATCGGTTAGTGGTCACTCCAGTTCACCCATCCCATTTGTGCCGAGATTAGTACAATGATGCCGAAAGCGATGCGATACCATGCAAACATGGTGAAGTCATGCTTGCTGATAAAATGTATTAACCCGCGTACGGCAAGGAATGCGCTAATGAATGACACCGCGCCCCCGACAGCAAACAATGCAAAGTCATTAATACTGAACAAATCGCGGTTTTTGTAGACGTCATAGAGAGTTGCGGCGAACATGGTGGGAATGGCGAGGAAAAAAGAAAATTCGGTTGCGGCACGGCGAGACAACCCGAAAAACAACCCGCCTATAATAGTTGCACCTGAGCGTGAAGTTCCGGGTATCATTGATAGCGCCTGTGCGAAACCTACCTTCAAGGCATCGCGCCAGGTTATGTCATCGACAGACTCGGCATGGATAACATGCTGACGGCGTTCCGCCCATAAAATCAATAATCCTCCAATAATAAAGGCTGAGGCTACGACAGTAGGATTAAACAAATACATCTTGATCTGTTTTAAAAACAGGAATCCCAATACTGCCGCCGGCAGGAACGCGACAATCAGATTAATTGCCAGGCGTTGAGACACGGGCTCGGATGTTATGCTTGTCAGCGTATGCGCCAGACGTGCGCGATATTCCCAAACTACCGCCAGAATGGCTGCGAACTGAATAGCAATTTCAAACACCTTGCCTTTGTCGTCGTTAAAACCGAGTAATTGTCCGGCCAGAATCAAATGTCCGGTAGATGAGACAGGAAGAAACTCGGTCAATCCTTCGACGATGCCGAGGATCAGTGCATGTATCAACAGATTTGGATCAGCCATATTTTTATTTTTCTAAAATTTGAGAAAATAGAGGAGATACTAATGTGAACTGCGTGATTTTAAAACTCAGCAGAAATACACTGGATAAAATAACAAGTGAGGACAAAGGGGATTGGCCAAAATAATTTTTAACCAGTAATTACACCTATGCCGTTCATTATAAAAATAAAACCATCAGCTTCAGCCAGGCCCCCCTGTGTCTTATCGATAAGTTCGCCGGGAAACGGAGTGTGAAAACTGGTTAGGGATATCCAGGTTTATATTAACTGCAGAGCGAGGACTGCTTCAACAGGCTCTATTATCGCGAACACTTGGCAGGAATACAACCCGAGATTCCGGTGAAACAGAGAAAGTATTTTCTGTGAAGCCATCATCCAGAATTGCTTCTGCTTAAATTATATACTCCACAGTACATAGATAAAGGATTTACCGGCGTATAAAAAAGGGTAGTATTTGCAGATCTCATTCCAGAGGATCGGTGAAACAGGCTGAAGATCACGCCGGTGTTCTGATGTCATATATGCCGATGCGGCTGATCTATAGATTAATTGACCAGAGAGCCAGAAGTAAGTCGTTGACCTCCATGTCTACGATCTTTATGGGGCAATGCCTGCTAACCGGTTGCTCGACAGAGACTGCCAATTTACTTGGCTCTGGCAGTCAGAAAAAAAGCTCTATATCACCTTATGGCACGATTAATAGAAAAGAGTGACTTAAGCTCAGCCGGAACCCGGAACAGCGCAAAAAATAAAATTGGCACTAAAATGGCTGGATAATTGGTTTGCTCCAAAAGCGGAAAATCAACTGTCTAGATGGTCAATCTAATGTATTCCAAAGAGCAACAGCCTCCAGACACGGGTATACGATGAAACCAGTCTGTTTAAATCATTATACGCCCAGAAATCTATAGCTGATTTTACTGCCCCCCTTGAAAAAAATGATCGGATGCAGGCACATTCGCTTTCAGATTTCTAGGGTAGCGTACCGTGCGCATGGAGGCTGTTAATGGGCTATGCCGTGGAGATGGAAGCAGACGGTTGAATTCCGTTTTAACTACCTGGTAACACTCACAGACACGGCCTTCTAGTCCAGGCCGATTCAGCACTGTGATATGGCCTCGTCTGTAATCAATTAATCCTGCCTGCTGCAATTTTACCGCCGCCTCGGTAACGCCTTCTCGGCGTACGCCTAATATGCTGGCGATCAATTCCTGAGTCATGGTCAACTCATTCGAAGCAACCCGGTCGAGAGTAGCCAGTAACCAGCGGCAGAGTTGTTGATCGATTGAATGATGACGGTTACAAACTGCCGTTTGCGCCATTTGCGTAATCAACGCCTGGGTATAACGCATCAGCAAATGGTGCAATGTTCCGTCCTCACGGCTTTCGGAGTAGCGGTTGAATTCCTGTATAAACAAATGTCTTCGCATACGGTAGGCATAGCCTGCATTTCGAACGACGGCCCGATTCGGCATGGTTTCGCCGCCCATAAAAAGATTGATGCCGATCATGCCTTCCTTG
Organism: Methylococcales bacterium; assembly: GCA_028715725.1. Classification (GTDB taxonomy): domain Bacteria; phylum Pseudomonadota; class Gammaproteobacteria; order Methylococcales; family Methylomonadaceae; genus JAGXGJ01. Next base: position 14,293 of record JAQURG010000049.1, on the reverse strand, counting down.
CCGATTGCGGCAACTTCGGTCGATGCCCCATTCCCCATGATGTAAAACTTGGATACGATGCAAGTAGTAGGGAAATAAGCATAATTTAATTTGCCGCCCGCTTCATAGAGAACTTCGCCCAACGACATGGGCACCAGCTCCAGGTGTGAAAAAAAATTCTCGTATTTATGGGCGGGCAGGGCACCAAGAATATGGTTTTGTTGAGAAGTATCTACACTGTTCATAAGTAATCTCCAGATTTATCAGTCATAATCGAAACGCTCCGGATCTAGGATTAAGCTAAAAATACCAGCTTATAAAAGATACCGACTTGGTGTATTTTGTAACATAGAACATGCTGAGCTGGAATAAGGGTGATTACTTACTCAAACACATCTGTTGAATGATACTCGATGGAAATGAAGAATACCAACGATATAATATGACCACCAATACTGTTTAAAAATACGGCATGTTTTTTTACGCTGCGATATTTTTTTGAGAAATATCCGATACTTATCGACAAGTCAGAATTTAAGCCACCCTTCAAATATCTACGCCAGTTAAGGCGTGACAGATAGTTGCTATCTCTAAATTAACTACTTATAGTTCCTTTAGAAGCTCACTTGATTTCCCAGATTATTCTGGATAAATACAAGTTGTCGCACTGGATTATTGTTATTCTGCCCCTTAACTCTAATCATTCATCACAATATGAGCCATAAAAGCCTTAACATCGATACTCTAGCAATACTGTGGATAACAACCTCAATTACCGTCGCGAAATAAGTATTGAGGCCGGATCAAATAATGGTTAAGCGACTCAATACCCAATCTATGATTCTCTATTTTGAAGCGCAACCGCCCTAGTTGCGATATATCCTGTCGATGCGGATAGCCACCGTTGCTGCTATAGCCACTTATTTTTTTCCGTTGTTTGGCGAGCGGGCTGTATTCCTGTTATTTTTCTTCGCAATTATTCAGGCCACTTTATGGCTGGGGCTGAATCAGGGACTGGGTCGTAATTGCTTTATCCCTGATTGGCGTTAACGGGCTTATTTTGCTCCCCGCCAGGCTTTTGGGGAGTTTATGATGTCTTTATTTTAAACGCAGGTTTTTGCGTCCTATCCTTCGTTATTATCGCTGCCGCCAAGCCCCACCGCAATTTGACTACAGAGCTATGGGAAAGCAGACAGGATTTGCATAATGCACAGGCAGTCGGTAAAATCGGCAATTGGCGTTTGAATATGCAGGGTAATGATCTGCTATGGTCCGACGAAAATTACCGTATTTTCGGAATTTCCAAGGGAACGCCTGTGACTTATCAGGATTTTCTCTCCATTGTGCATCCGGATGCCGGGCATATGCCGAACAGAGATGGCAAGCTAACTTGCATGGGGAATCTTACGATGTCGAGTACTGTTTGATTGCGGCCAGACGGGGTGAAATGGGTTCGCGAAAGAGGCATGCTCAAATTCGATAAGAAAAGGTTATTATTTGAAGGCTTCGGCACAACACAGGATATCACCGCCCGCAGACGCTATGAACTACAGTTGGCCGAAAGCCGGCAACAATATAGCGCAATTTTTGAGTCCGCGATGGATACGATTATCACTCTTGACGCCGATCAACCCACGTATAGTGCTGTTTAACCCCGCAGCAGAAAAAATGTTCGGCTGCACAGCGAATGAAGCAAGAGGAATATCGATTGACCGGTTGATTCCAGAGTGGTTTGGCATTGCCCGTGGTGCACATACGCGCACTTTTGCGGATGCCGGAAGCACCAACTGTCAAAAGGACGAGCTGGAAGCTGTTACAGGGTTGCGAGCCAATGGTGAGAAATTTCCCGTTGAGATATCTCTCTCCCAGTGTGAGATGGACAGCAAAAAGTTGTGTACTGCCATTTTACGGGATGTTACCGACCGCATGCGCGTGGCAAGTGCATTAAAAGAGCAGCTAAGGTTGCAGGATCAGCTTACCAAAATCTAAAGATTTTAGCCCTGTGTTTGACTGTATTCATCGCGATGATATCAGCCATATCAATAATACTATTGCTGAATCCGCCCATACCTTGCAGCCCTGACGAGACGCCTACCGCTATAATCATCCGACGAAGGGCGAGGTATGGCTTGAAGGCCATTCTATGCCTCAGCGCGAGGATGATAACAGTATTCTTTGGCATGGCTATATCCATGTTGTTACTGAACATAAACGGGTGGAACAAGAACTGCAGGAGCGTATCGAACGTTACGAACTGGTTCTTGACGGCGGAAAGAATGGCATATGGGATTGGGACGTACGCAACAAGCGTATTCACTTTTCTTCGCGCTGGAAGGCAATGCTCGGTTTTACAGAAGAGGAGGTCGGTAATTGCGAAGAGGACTGGAGAACCCATATTCATCCCGATGACCTGACCCGCGTCATGGATGCTGTGCAGTCCCACTTCGATGGAAAAAGGACGGTATTTTGTGAAGAATACCGTGTTTTGATTGAAACTCACGGTGGAAAAATGTGGGCCGAGCAAAATGACGGCATGGGCTTAAGTATTCACTTTACCTTACCCTTAATGATATGAGCACTCAATCATGCGTTTTTATCGTCGATGACGACGATGCGGTACGTGATTCTCTCGGACTGGTCATGGAAGCCGCCGGTTTTAATTATCAGGCTTTTGAGAGCGCCGAACACTTTCTTAAAGCCTATTGTCCGGATATGCCCGGCTGCCTTTTGCTCGACGTCAATATGCCGGGTATGAACGGTAACGAACTGCAAGCCGAGCTTATTCACCGCAATATACATTTGCCGATTATCTTCCTGACCGCACATGGCGATATACCGTTGACAGTTCGTGTAATCAAGGCGGGAGCGGTTGATTTTCTGACGAAGCCCATTCCCAGCGCGGTGCTGATTGAACGTATTCAGGCAGTGCTTCAGCGAGAGGACCAGATACAAGAACAGGCCATGGCGGAACATGCGCTTTGTGACTGTCTGAACAGTCTTACTTCCCGCGAGTGGGAAGTATTGCCGCTGATTCTGGAGGGTCATTCCAATAAGCAAATTGCCCGTCATCTGGGCATCAGTTACCGGACTATTGAAATTCACCGCGCACGGATCATGAAAAAGACCGGTGTGACCAATCTCATGGAACTGGCTCGCCTGTGCGAAACCTGCAAGCTTCCACCCAGACCCCAGGCTTGAGTTCTCGGATGCATAACGAGTGGGAGCGGGTTTTGAATAGGATATATGATATACCTTCTATTGCAACTCTAAATTCTGACCGGATAGAGGTGAGAAGAGCTATATCGCAAGGATTGCGGGTAAAAATCAAGCAAATCGTTTTCAGCTGAAAATTGCTGATAGCAGGGTCTCGGACTGTCGGTTATCGTAAGTCCTAAAGTGGGCAAAGCGGTTATAGTTGCAGGTGGAAGTCAGACTTTTTAGTCAGCTTTCCTGAAGACACGACAATGCCGCCGTTTAAATGGGCGCACTATAAGCTCTGCTGCGTCCTTCTGCCAAGCTCTAGAAAGCTTGCCAGAGGACTCAGGGCCAGTGCTTTATTAACTTAACTTACCATGGCATTGCTTGTACTTCTTTCCTGAGCCACAAGGGCAGGGATCATTACGGCCTACTTTAGCGCCTGCCCGGACAAAAGGATGTTCGGGCGCCTTTTCCTGTTCTTCTTCGGCAGCAACCTGCGGCTCATCATGAGCATCCAGAGCCGGTGCTTCTGCATGTTCAAAGTGCATTTCTCTTGGCGCCTGCATTTGTTCATCAATAGCCTGAACATCTTCTTCCTGCCGAACCTGAACTTTAAACAGAATGCCTATGACTTCATATTTAATATGCTCCAGCAGACTGGTGAACATTTCAAAAGCCTCGCGCTTGTATTCCTGCTTGGGATCTTTTTGCGCATAACCTCTGAAGTGGATGCCCTGACGCAAATAATCCATCGCTGCCAGATGCTCTTTCCAGCTGGTGTCCAGTACTTGCAGCATGACTGACTTTTCAAAATGCTGTAACACTTCCTTACTGATCTGATGCTCTTTTTCTTTATGGTTCTGTTCCAGAATATCAATAATGCGGTTACGCAGCGCGGCTTCCTGCAGGTTATGGTCTTCATCCAGCATACGTTGTACAGGAATTTGAACATTAAATTCCTGATGAAGATGCTCTTCCAGACCTTCAATATCCCATTGCTCAACCATGGTTTTTGCCGGAATATACTGGGTAATGACATTATTGACCACATCCCTGCGTATGGCGGTGATGATATCGGAGATTTCCTTGGCCGCCATTAATTCATTACGTTGTGCGTAGATCACTTTACGCTGATCATTGGCGACATCGTCATAAGCCAGAATTTCCTTACGTATGTCAAAGTTGCGTCCTTCAACCTTGCGCTGTGCATTTTCGATGGAACGGGTTACCCAGGGATGCTCGATAGCCTCGCCTTCCCCCATACCCAGCTTCTTCATCAAACCCGCCACCCGGTCCGATGCAAAAATGCGCATCAGGTCATCCTGCAGCGATAGATAAAAACGTGTTGAACCCGGATCGCCTTGCCGGCCTGAACGGCCTCTTAACTGGTTGTCTATCCGGCGAGACTCATGACGTTCTGATCCGATCACATGCAAACCGCCATTGGCAAGTACCTGGTTGTGCCGGTCCAGCCAGGCTTCGCGTATTCTTTCCTTGTCGGCCTCACCTGCGTCTTCGCCTAAAGCTCTCAGTTCTGCGTCCAGATTGCCGCCCAGTACAATATCAGTACCACGGCCCGCCATATTGGTTGCGATAGTCACTGCGCCCGGCATGCCGGCCTGTTCTATAATCTGGGCTTCGCGTTCATGCTGCTTGGCGTTAAGCACTTCATGTTTAATGCCTTGCTTTTTCAGCAGGGCCGAAAGCCGCTCGGAATTTTCAATAGAGGTTGTTCCCACCAGAACAGGCTGTCCGCGACTTACACAATCCTTAACATCATTGGCAACAGCAATATATTTCTCATCGGCGGTCAAATAAACCACATCGCCCAAGTCCTTTCGAATCATGGGTCGATGCGTTGGAATAACGACAACTTCCAGGCCGTAAATCTTGTTAAGCTCAAATGCTTCAGTATCGGCCGTACCGGTCATACCCGAAAGTTTGTCGTACAGGCGGAAATAGTTCTGAAAGGTAATGGAGGCCAGCGTCTGGTTTTCACTGTTAATAGTGACATGTTCCTTGGCTTCAATCGCCTGATGCAAGCCTTCAGACCAGCGGCGTCCGGGCATAATCCGGCCCGTAAATTCATCAACAATAATAACTTCGTTGTTCGCAACGATATAGTCAACATCTTTTTTGAATAATGCATGACCCCGTAATGATGCATTCAGATAATGCATGAGACGGATATTAGACGCATCATAAAGGCTGGTGCCTTCAGGCAATAGGCCATATTCAAACATTAAACGTTCAACGCGCTCATGACCTGCTTCGGTCAAATAGACCTGACGAGTCTTTTCATCAACCGTATAATCACCGGGCTGTTCTTCACTTTCCTGTTTGGTTAAATACGGTATGATTTCATTGGCTTTAATATAAATTTCAGTGCTTTCTTCAGTCGGCCCTGAAATAATGAGTGGAGTTCTTGCCTCATCGATCAGAATCGAATCCACCTCATCAACAATCGCAAAGCTTAAATCGCGCTGGACTTTTTGATCCAGGCTGAAAGCCATATTGTCGCGCAGGTAATCAAAACCGAATTCGTTATTTGTGCCGTAGGTAATGTCTGCGGCATAAGCTTCACGTCTTTGCGCATGCTCCAGCTGGCTGATGATAACGCCGGTCGTCATGCCTAGAAAAGCGTAAAGCCTGCCCATCCATTCAGAGTCGCGCTTGGCCAGGTAGTCATTCACAGTAACAACGTGGACGCCGCGGCCGGGCAGGGCATTCAAGTAGGCTGCCAATGTTGCCATCAAGGTTTTACCTTCACCGGTTTTCATTTCGGCAATTTTACCGTCATGAAGTATTATGCCGCCTATCAGCTGAACGTCAAAATGACGCATGCCAAAGACTCGCGATGAGGCTTCTCTGACGGCTGCAAAGGCTTCCGGAATCAAATTATCCAGTTTTTCGCCTTGCGCCAGACGATCACGAAATTCCTGAGTTTTTGCTCTTAACGCATCATCAGATAACTTTTCGTATTCCGAAGCTAAAGCATTGATCCTCTTGACCAGCTTCGCTTTCTTCTTTACCAGCCTGTCGTTACGGCTTCCTACAACAAATCTAACCAGCTTACCCAGCATCTTTTCTTCCGGTGTGAATTTAGTAATGAATGAATCAAAACATTTGATTATATACTGTCTGATGTTTTAGTTACAGATAAAAACACCCTGTAATTGTATACTTGGCTATCATCAGGCAATGTTTGACTTGGCGGATCAATGATCAGGGCGACGGGATTTTTCATAATTCGAGAGTCTGTTATTCACCCCGGCATGATATGTTGTAATGTCATTATCGAAATAATAACATTCATGCCCGGATTGAGTTTGAGCTACTTCATGCATCCGCAGCAAATTCGCATATAATGAAGAAGCTGTTTCTTCAAGCGTATTGACTGATTGAGGAAATATTTAAAGTACTTCAGTATCTTGATTGCATCAGATACTTTGCTGATAATTAAGTTTGATAAATAATGGAGAGGAGAAAAATGAACGATTTCACTAGAAAGCTATTGAATGATTTTCTGATCGGCGTCTTTGCAGTTATTCCTATCGTTGTTGTGCTGCAAATTATAATTTTTGTTAAAGGGCTGGTTTCCGAGCTATTTCAGGTCGTTTATGATTTTTCCGACAATTATCTTTATACGGCCCTGGTTTTCACGGTCAGTTTTGTTCTATTAGCGTCCATTGGCAATACCATCGTTAAAAAAGGCCGTTCCTGGGTTATCAGCGCCTTTGACTTTGTGATTGACAGAATTCCATTTCTGAACACTATTTACCGGGTTCTTAAAAAAGTAATCAATATGTTTTCATCGCATGAGCAAACGATGGCCAAAGAAGTCGTGTATGTCGAATATCCAAAAGAGGGCATTTGGGTGCCCGCTTATGTCACTAATAAGTCGGAAAATAAATATATATTGTTTATACCTACATCACCCAATCCGACCTCCGGATTTACTGTGATTGTTGATAAATCAAAACTGATAAAGTCGGAGATGGATATTGAAGAAGCCACCAGCTTTATTGTCAGCGTCGGCGTTGATTATAACAAGGCATCGGAAGCCAATAAATTGACCTGAAGCCGAACAAATTCTCCTCGTTTGCCGGAACACTCTCATAACTTCATTATCTCACCGGCGATTTATGCATGTGGCGCTTGTGATTTGTCGGGGCCGGATATTAAAGCGCTTCTTTCCGCATTGCTTTACCGGTTAAAATAACATTAAGCGCAAGATTGATGTAATAGTGGGAGTATCCTGTTTCGCGTTTTTGCAGGAAACCGTCTTCGGTTAAAGCATCCAGATATTGAAAGGCTGTCTGGCGGGAAACTTTAAGGTTTTCCTCGATCAGTTCAGCGTTGGTATAAGGATGAATAAAAAGATGATAAATCAAATCCTCGCTATAAAACGGGTATTGGGCGCGCATGCGGTGCCTGGCATTCAGTAATGCCAGTTTGATGGCATGGATTGTTTGAATGGTATCGCTGGCTGCAACTTCAGTAATTGTCAGCATATAATGCACCCAATCTTCCCAGGCGTCTTTTTCCAGAATATCCTGCAATAGCCTGTCATGATCGGCTTTAGTACGTGCGATGTAACGACTGAGATAGAGCGCCGGAATATCGAGTAAGCCTTCTTTGACCAGATAGAGAATATTGACAATACGCCCGGTTTGCCCATTAGCCTGATAAAACGGATGGGCATTTTCAAAAAAAGGATTCAGTAACGCCATTTTAATCAGAGGATCGGCTGCAAAACGGGTGATGAAATGGTCGAAACCGCTCAACAACTCGAATGCTTGTGGCGTCTCGGATGACTTATTATTTTGTGCCAATACAGCCTGAATTTGAATAATATGATCTCTGGTTAGCGATCCGCTCCAGCTAACCTGCTCAAAGCCAAGACGCAGCGCTTCCCGGTAGCGCAAAACCTCCCTGACAGCAGGATAAGTCAGATTTTCCGGAAAGAGCTCGCCTTTGAACAGTTCATCGTCGGTCATCATAATATTATCGATAGCAGCGCTATCTCTGGCTTCTTGCAGACCCAGGATGTTGATAAGGATATCTTGATTAATTGACGCTGCTACGCCTTTAAGCTCGGCGAGTTTACTACTGGCTAAAGCCTGCTTTTTCAGGATAGCGGAAGTTTTAAAACGTTTCGGCGAAAGTTTTTCCAATGAAGCGATAAGATTCATATTCCCCCTCCGTTTCCAGAATAGTTAACAGGGAAATTATACAGGTCCGCATGGCTTGACCTTATACAGACTAGATTGCATCAGAGCAATGCTTACCGGCAAGCATTTTTTAAATCCTGCCTCAACTGTGTCTCAAAAGCCCACTTCTATCTGATAAATGCAATGGATCTAACACATGCCCAACGACTTCTAATAATTCAATAACTGATGTTACGCACAGATACCGTCTTAAAAGTCAACCTTAAATGGAAAATTAGCCTGATAAGGTTGGCGGGTTTTGAGCACACCAAAGCACAAATGAACCAGCTTACGCATGGCACCGAGGGCAGACATTTTGGTTTTACCGCGTTCTTGCAGGCGTTGGTATAGCGCTTTGATATGCGGATTATGTTGAGTACCCACGATAGCCGCCCTGTAGAGTACAGCGCGAACACGAGCCGGGCCCGTTTTGGATAAGCGAGAACGGCCCTGAATCGATGCGCCAGATTGCCGTTCCACCGGCACCAGGCCGAGATAAGCGGTCAACTGTCCGGCGGATTGAAAATCGTGATTATGTATAACGGACAGTAAGTGATTGCTGACTTGCGGCCCGACCGCCGGAATGCCGGTGAGTAAATTACGATCGGCTTTCAGGCCGGGGGTTTATTGATGTGATCGTCGATCTCCTGCTGGAGTTTGGCGAGTTGGTTTTCCAGAAAGGTCATGGAGTCAACCAGGGAGTGACGGATCAGCGGCGGCGTATCGGTGACATCGACTGTTTCCAGTCGATTGCGTTCGCGCTGCAAATCCTGAGCAATGGCTTCGCGGCGTGGTAACAGGGCTTGTAGCGTGCGCGCTTCCTGAGCAGGCGGCGCCCAAGCCCTGGGGTTAAGCAAGGCGCCATAACGGGCAAAGACGAAGCTGTCGATTCTGTCAGTTTTTGTACGAATACCAAGACTGCGGCCAAAATCCTTGACCTGAGCAGGCTTGGCAATGGATACCGTGAAGCCGGCATCGGGCAAGGCTAGCGCGGCCTGTTCGTGATAAACGCCAGTGCTTTCGAGGATAGCATGCAGTTCGCCCGGATCGGCATGGTGCTTGGCAGCCCAGGCTAACAACTCGGCAATACCGGTTTGGAATTGCTGACCGACTTGGCTCGGCGTTTATAACTGGCCGTATCCAGCAACAGGCTGCAATCGAGTTTAGCTTTGGAAACATCAATGCCTATGAAAAACATAACGGTACTTCAATGGCTGAAAGTAAAATGACCAACTGTGCCCACTTGCCTTGTGCATGCAGGGTCAACGCCCTTGGCTACCGTTCAGTGTCCAGGTTGGCATCAGAAGCGAGACAGAAGGCTTGATCTGTGCGACAAGGTTGAACTTTAAGGATGTATACAAGCTGTTTCCGCCTCATAGCCAAGGTAGCTAACCATGGCTGGGTTTAAGATACAAGGATGTATTTCTCATATTTGCCGCGCCGAGTACCGGAGCTTTCACGAAAATAGCCCGGAAGGGTGCGACGGGGAAGCCGCACGTTGACGAAGGGATAGAAGTCCTTTCGTCAACCGTGTGAAAGCGGCAGATTGCCTGGAGCGAACTTGAACAGCCATAACCAGAAATGGTTTTTCGTAGCAGCGCAAAAGAGAGCGGCATCCGGGCTGCTTTTTTTAACTCGCCTTCGGGTGCAAGAATCCGGCTCAAGTAACCGTCGTGTTAGCCATAACTTAAATGAAGAGATTAGGGTTCGGCTAACTGCGCAATATCAGGTCTTTATTTAAAACCGATTATCAGCATTCAGGTATGGCGACATTGTGTCGGTATCACTTTGACTTCGCTGCAAAGGTAGTAAATAGCTGTGCGTTCTCTCTCACAATGAAGGTGCCGAGTTCAGTCAGGTTCCGATGTTCGGCGAAGCTGTAATCTAATTTAGCCGTGCTAAACTGCGGATTAAAAGCGAACTCACCACGACGTCCAAACGAATTTTGCAAAAATCCGGGCTGATTGTAGCGCTTTTCGCCGGCTACTTTGTCGAACGCATCGACAGACTTGAGTTTTATATAAAGGATGTCAGGCACTTGACTGTTGCCTGAAACCAGATGCACCGGTTCGTTGGCTTGATCAAGTTGCTCCATGATAAAATCAGGCTGTGGTATGTGGTTCCGTTGTATCAGTGTATGCAGTCCTCCAAATTTCTGGCGCGGACCGCCTGCGCCATTGTGCTCGGGGTCGTACTCGGCATCAACGGCAATGATATATCCGCAACCGCGATTCACCAGCGATTCAATTCCCAGGTTGTTATAGTGTCCACCGTCATCGACATCCAAACGATCCGCCGTTGGCGGATTAGGCATGGGTGGGGCCTTGCCGGCGGCAAAATTGATAATCTTGCGGCTCAAACCGAGGCTTGAGACCTCATCACCCAGACCGGGAATATGAGCTGCTACAGCAGCACCTGAAATGGCCACAGCATCGCGAATGCGGATGATATCGTCGTCAGCGAGCAGACCTTGGGTATCCAGATAACCGAGTGAACGAGAACCGCAATAAAGGCGGGTCATCTCGAAGCATTCCATGGTGATATCGAAGGTGTTGGGACGGCGGAAATTCAAGGTGCCGTTGACGATAAGGAAAGGACGGTCATTATCACGAATCAATTTAGGATCGTTGAGCGGATTATAACGGCTATAGTCTCCGTGTTCACGAAGGAAAGTCCTGGCAAGAAGGCGGCCGTATAGATCGCTAACATAATTAACATGTGGACGAGAGAGCGCAGCCTCTTCCTTGAGTCGAAGAGGATTAACCAGTAGAGACTCAAAGCTTTCCTCAATGAAGTTTGCGCGGTCTTCCGGAACATCGAAGAAGTAGCCAAGATTTTCAGCCATCACGTATGGGGTGGCGATCCAGGAGCCACCGGAAACGGCAGAGATATAATCTGTTTTTGCGAGTATGCCGAGTTCCTGGAGGCCGCGAAGTATGCCATAACTGAAGATAGCTGATCGATAGCCGCCTCCTGATAGAGCGATGCCTAGTGTGTCCTTGGTCTTGCCGTTACGTTTTAAAGCCTCGCTCTCAGGCCAAAGATTGGCGACATCAGCTCCTAAAGTGCCGAATTTCGGGTTGAAGTAAGGAGTGTAGGTAGTCATGACTTTAAGACCTTCTAATAAAAAGTTAATGAACGAAGAAAATAGTCCGTTTTATTTTCCAAGTTATTTATCAAGCATGCCGACGTCTTGGCTCAGCGGCTTCCTGATCGTCGGCAGAGAATACGTAGTTGGCACGAATATGCCTCTAAAACCGGATCTTTCCGGTTAGAATTTTTGGACACATACACCGCCTCCGAGAGAGCCTAGCCAGGGATAGTTAAAAGTGGCAGGCTTGTTGTGTTCAAAGAAGAAGTGTCCAATCCAGGCGAGTGCATAAACCTGCACAAGGGCGATCGCAATTAGCCATCCTATCTGTGCGCCGAGAGCAGCAATAAATAACAGTAAAGCAAGGGTTGTGCCAATGAAATGCAAGCGACAAGACGTTCTATTGGAATGTTCACTGAGGCAAAAAAGATAAAACTCGCTCAGTGAATGGTAGTTTTTTGTTTTATTCAACGGGGATATCTCCAAGTTTGAAGGCGACTACTTTAGCCTCAACCAGTGATTTTAATGGTCTATTTATCACACTTTTTAGTCCGCCGACAATAAATTTTTAATTAAAAACCCATCTATTTAAAACCAAACTTTAAGCTGAAACGGGAAAAGCCAGCTTTATTCTGCATTAGCCGAGCTCACTCCTTTTCAGATATCCATTTAAAATCATGAAAGTCAAGGAATAGCTGACGGTCTCAGATATATTCTTGTGTTTAATTGTTATTTTTGACACTATTAAAATGCTGGCGCTATTGTCATTAAGCGATAGCGGGCTGCCTGACTTGATAACGATATGAGTAGAGGGTCGATTACTCATTTGAATCCATCTGAATTTTATATGCGACAGAATGTCGCATTTTTCTGGACAAATTAGTTTTTATTCCATACAATCCGCCCATCTTGAGAAAGACGGACAGGATTTAGACTATCGTGATCTTTCAGAAGAGGAGGAAGCGACCGGAAGTCCGGTAAAACAATAAAAATAACCGCAAGACATTAACCTGTCATTTTTTATGGCAGACGTCCATACTACAATAATATAAAAAAATCGGACGAAGCCCACTTTTTGTGGGCTTTTTTATGCGTATCGATATTTGAAGGGCTGGTTTATGGTCAAAGTATTTAAAACGAAACAATATTAATTGCGGTGCAATTCATCTATGTCGCCGATAGCGTACAGTGAGATACTATATAAATAATATCCGATCTTGCCGCCAAACTTTTTTTATTGACCTTGGAGAGAACGACCCTGTATATGCATACTGCTATCGAGCTCATACTGATAATTGTGATACGTATATAATTGCTGGTGCCCGGCTATGTATTGATCGCGAGGGCGTTTTGTGCCTCATGTTATAGTAGCCTTACAACACGAGGGCGGGGTTCTGTATTGGTTTTCAGATTAATCTTTCCTCCGGTCATAGCATTTGACTCTAAAGGATAACTAACCGCAAAAGTTGGCCAATTTAACAAATGAAATATCCAGAAGATATCCAACAGTAATAAGATATGAAGTAAGCCTATGGCCTTAGCTACCTGCAAAGAATGTAAAAATGAGGTTTCAACAGAAGCTAAAACTTGCGCTTACTGCGGAGTTGATAATCCCGCAGTTATTAATAATCATCGCCGTGTGGGATTGGTCGTACTTACGTTGATTATATTCTTGTGTACATACCTGTTAACAAAAAATGACGGAGAGAACAATCCGTACAAAGACGTAAAGTTAAGCGGAAAAAAAGAAACTGGCGTCGTTAAAACAGATCAGGGGATTAATGCTACACAATCCCCACCGGAGCAGTCCAAGCCAATGCCAACGGAAGCCGCAACGGATGAAGCGTCAATGTTCTTACCTCAGTCATCGGTACAAACAACGCCGGAATCATCTGCAAGCAGGGATCAACCTGAACAACGTAACCTTGAGCCGGATAAAAAAATTTCATCCGCAGATACACCGCAATTGATGGTTATGCATATGCTTGCCTATGCCTTGAAAGACGGTGGATTAGGTCACGAACTAGAAATACAGCAAACAAAACTTCAGATAGAAAGCTTACCTCGGCCAATAAAAGGTAACAAAAAGGCGGCAAGAGCGATTAATGCTAAAGGTTTGGAGTTATCCAGACAGGGTGATTTTGAGCGTGCCGCAAAAATGTTTAAAGAAGCTAACAAATTAGATAAAGCTGATACTGAAATTGTAAATAACCTGGGATATTCTTATTTAAGACAAGGTAATTTGAAATCAGCTCAACAGGCGATAACTCTGGCTTTAGCTATGTCCCCGGACCGTGCAACAGCATGGGAAAATTTAGGCGAAGTATTCGCCGTAAAAGGCAATTTAAATATGGCGGTAGCTTGTTTTTCCAATGCCTTTAGATTTTCACAAGACAAGTTAAAAATGCATCGATATATGCAGAAACTTAACGAAAAAGAAGAAGTAAAAAATTTAAAGAAAGCGAGAGCCAAAGCCATCAATTGGGCTGAAAAATCATACCTGAAGAATCCGAATAATACAGAGTCAAGAGGAAAAGCCAGAGCCGATGTGGTCACTTCAAAAAAGTAGTCTTGTTTCAGACAGATGTTGAATGCCCATTTACAGACTGTAAATTATCCCGTACGCATGAATCGTACAAGAAGTGTATCAGTTAAAGATATAAGACCGGTTTAAAAACTTCTCACTAAGAGGATATCCGGCACATAACCTGCTAGGCGCTAGCCTCTATTCTCCGGGTGAGCACAAGAGCGCAGTCCAAATGGAGCAATGCTAAATAGTTTCTTCCTTTACAGGTGTAGCGGGTCCTGATAG
>JAQURG010000048.1 GCA_028715725.1 Methylococcales bacterium | reverse complement strand
TTGCAGCGGCCGGCTGTACTGTAGAGCGACGGATGAAACGACTGGGCCTACCAGGTGTTAGACGGGACGCGAAGCGGAGAACGACAATAAGCAACGATGCCCGGCAACGGCCGTTGGATTGGGTCAAGCGGCAGTTTACCGCCATCCGGCCCAATCAGTTGTAGGTGGCGGACATCACTTTTATGGCCACCTGGTCTGGCTTTGTCTACGTGGCTTTTATCATCGACGTCTTTGCCCGTTATAGCGTGGGCTGGCGGGCCAGCCGTTCCTTAGCAGACCGATTTAGTCCGGATGCCTTGGAACAGGCGCTCTGGTCACGCCAGCGCATGGAAACGGAAGCGCTTATCCATCATAGCAGCCGGGGCAGCCAGTACTTATCGATCCGTTATAGCGAGCGGCTTGAGGAAGCCAATATCCTGCCACCGACAGGCAGTGTTGGGGATTCTTATGATGAAACCATCAAGGGCTATGGCGGCACCCCGGTGATCCCGCCTCGGAGCCACCGGAACATATCCCGGGACTACGATAAAGACATCTACAAGGAGCGCAACCTGGTGGAACGGTTATTCCAAAAGCTGAAACAATACCGTCGCGTCGCCACCCGCTATGAACCATTGGCGCTAAATTATATGACCATGCTAAGCCTGGTCAGCATTTTAATTTGGCTTAAATGAGAACGCACCCTAGCACTGGTACAAATTAATATTCGCAGGCTACTCTCCTTCGCTGTCGTCAGCCATACGGGAATGCTGGTTATCGGCATTTTCAGCTTTAATGAGTACGGCCTGGAAGGCAGTCTCTTGCTCTCCAGTGCGTATGGCCTTGCGACAGCAGGCATGTTATTCAGCGTCGGTTTGATTTATGAGCGGACCTGAATATCGAATTTCTGATCGGCATTGATGGCATTTAGGTTTTGTTTCTGCCCATGTTAGCCCTGCTAACATTAATGGCGATGTCGCTTCATGGAATTCGGTTCAACACTTGCAACAATTCCATTTTGCCCTGTTACTGGCTCTGGAAGGCGCCACTATTGACGTGTTTTCGGCGCTGGATATGATTCTGTTCTTTTTATTCTGGGAACTGACTTTACCCCCCATCTTCTTTTTTTTGAGCGGCTTGTGGGGAATAGGTCCGAAGCGGCGCAGTGCGGCAATGATGTACACCCTGTTTATGCTGTTTGGCGGAGTACCCTTATTGTTTGCCATTATTCTATTGGCTATTAATCATGCTGTCGATATGAATGTCGTTATCCCTCAAACTTATCCTTCAGCTTGTTGGTACTGCCGGAAACGCAGCTGCCGGATAACTTCAAACTCTGACTTTTTATTGCTCCTGTTCGGTTTTGCAGTTAAAGCGCCGATAATTCCTTTCCATACCTGGCTGCCAACGGCAGCATTAGCAGGTCCAACACAAATTACCGCCTTGTTAGTGGGCCTGAAGCTCGTGCAGTATCAGTCATGTGGCCTGGTGATTATCGGTATTGCATCGCTAAATATGCAAGGTATTCAGGGTGCGATTTTTCAACTGTTCAATTTTACTCTGGTTGCCAGTTCTCTGATGCTGGTGGCCGGCTTTATTCAACATCGACTGGGCAGTACCGAAGCCATACACTTGGGTTGCTTGGCTAAAGTAATGCCGCGCTTAACCAGCTTTTATTTTATATTCGTTCTGGCGAGCATCGGAATACCCGGTACGAACGCGCTCCCCGCTAAATTATTACTGATAATGGGTGCATTAACCGCTCACCCCAGCCTGGGCATTACGGCACCGGCAGGAGTGTTGAGTGCAGCTTATATGCTGTCTTTTACCCGACGAGCATTTTTCGTCCGGATTATTCAATCTGCTGTTAATCAGGCACAGGATTTACGCCCGCGCGAACTGGCGTTATTATGTGTACCCGCTTTATTGATTTTAGTGTTCGGTTTTTTTCCCAATAATGTCCTGAAACTCAATCAAAAAACTGCAGCAGCAGGGCTGTTCCGGTTAGTGGACCAGCCAGCCCTGGAGAGTATTAAAATTGAAGGTTTAACTGCAAGATCTTAAGCTTGCCAGAAGCTGTTAAGCAGCTCTGTTTTTACTGGAGAAAAAGGTGGGCAGGCAGGAAAACTGCCCATAGAATTGGCGGACGATTACAGGATCTGCTGGTTAGTGAATTAACTTTTCATCTCTACCCATTCCCGCGCCATAATCACCCTGCGATACATCTTGATAAATGCCGGTCAATTTACGCTTGAATTCATTAGTCACCAGCCTGGAATTCTGCTTGCTTTTCACCACGCGCGGAGTAATCAGGACCACCAGTTCATTTTTGGTTTTAGTATAAGTTGTATTACCAAATAATGGGCCTATCAACGGAAGCTCGTATAAAAAAGGAATCCCCGATTTATTTTCAGCATTATTATCTTTAATTAAGCCACCTAATGTTATCGTTTCTCCGTCCAGTACAGCCACAGAACTTTCTATCTCCTGTTTATTAATGGTAGCGGAGGTTGTAACACCGGTTGTTGTTGGCACTACAGCACTAACGATTTGGTGGAGGTTCAGGATAACCATACCGTTAGCATTAACTCTGGGCGTCACTTCCAGGGTGACACCAGTATCCTTATATGAAATTGTATTCCCTGTCGCTAAACTGCCAGTCGTCGCCGCCCCAGCTAGAGGAATTGTTGTGGAGCTAGTTTGAATAGGCACTTCATCACCGACATTTATTTTTGCTTGTTGATTATTCAATACCATTAAAGACGGCGATGAAATGACATCAACATTACCTTTATTGGCTTCCGCATGTAAAATAGCTTTGACAGAACCCGAGTTCTGTACCAGGCTAAGCCCACCCGTTCCAAAAGTCTGGGCCCCGGTAATGGCCAGATTTCCCAAGTCTATTCCTGATGAGCCTCCTTGACCGCCTAAATTGCCGCCAATCGCCGTATTTCCTTGTCTTAAAAACCACTCTATGCCGTATTTTAAATTATCCGTCAAAGTAATCGAGGCGACTGTGGCATCGATCAATACTTGTAGCGGCAATATATCAAGCTCCTGGATAACCGGAAGAATCGTTTCATACTCGCGAGGCGTAGCCACAATCACTATTGAATTATTTGCTTTATCAGCAATTATTTTCACTTCACCGACATTAGACACATGAGCGTCTCCGGTGGGTTGACTGACTGCCGGTTTTGCTCCCGGCTTATCGGCTGGCTTATTCGTCATGGAAGCCGCTTTTTGCCCGGGTGCAACTTTTGCTGATTTGTCTTTTTTTGCAGTGCCGGTAAAAATTTCATTCAAGGTACCCGCCAATTCCTCGGCATCCGCATGCTGCACCTTATAAACATTTACACCGCCGCCCGCGGCTGTGTTGGCCCTATCCAGCCTGGATATCCAATTTTCAATCTCTCCCAGATAATGCGACTGATGAGTTACAGCCAAGATGGCATTTAAGCGTTCTATTGGAATAAACTGGAAAAATGCTGACTTGTTATCTTTGCCGCTCTTTTGATAAATAAGACTTTCCAGCTCCTCAATTATAGTTTCCGGATCTACATGGGCCAATGGAAACAAGCCGAAAGAACGGCCTTTTAATACGTCAATATCAAAAGTATTGACCATTTCGATAACTTTGGACATTTCATCGGCCGTTCCGGAAGCAACCAGAATGTTGCGTACGCCATCGACACTGATTATGGTTTTTTCTTGCAGCATAGGTTTTATAATATCGACGATATCCTGAACTGCAACATTTCTGATAGGAATCACTCGGGTCTGATACCCCGTTCCATCGCCGGATATATGGGAGCTGTATAAAGCTTCAGCAGTAGGTTCAATATGATAAATTCTGCCGTCCTTAACCAGCGCCGCATTATTCATCCGCAAGACCATTTCCAGGGTGGGCAGTAATTCAGCTTTGGTTAAAGGCTCCGTTGTTTGTAATGTTACCTTACCTGCTACTTTAGGGCTTAATACATAATTTTGGCCGAGAATATCGCTCAAGATAACTTTTGCCACTTCGCCAAGGTCAGCTTCATCAAAATTCAAACTGAATGAGCCGGCATCCGTCGGCCTGGCTCCTCTGCTTCGCGGTGCTCCGACTCCTCTGTTCTGTGCTGCTACACCGGGTGCAAAACGGTTTGTCCCCGGATACAATTCGCTGGCCGGCCTGATTGATTCAGGAGTAGAAGGCTTGTTTTGCAATTCTTTAAACACAACATCCGGTTGCGGGCTCTCTTTGTCATCTGTTACTGGAGTCAATGGTAATTTGGCCGCCGGCCTGGGGCCTAATAATTCGCAACTGCCAAGCGATAACCCTATAACGACTAAGCAGGAGCTTGTTATTATTTTTTTAAAAGTGTTCATTTAGTTTTCTAATTCTCCTGCTCTGGAGGTTGTGCAATATTATGCGGCATATCCGGCATCTTGGGTATATTGGGCATATGAGACCTCATGGGTGTTTGTTTAATTTTTGGTTTTTGAAGTAGTAATTCCTTTTGCTGAGTGCCCTGCTTTAACAGGACTTTATCCTTATGAATTTCAGCCACTTTCCAGCCATTAAGAGTATTATTCATAGTCAGCTTGCGAAAGTTATCTTTAGGGACTTCTAGCTTGGGCCGGCTAAATAAGGCAAACAGTCCTTTTTTGGATGAATAAACGCCATCCAGTCGCCAATCAAAGATATTTTCCGCTGCCGCAAGCCCTTGCGCTTCTTCAGCACTGGGAGGTTCATCTACAGGCTTTCTTCCTTTAATAAATAAAGGCCTGTCTACCATATCCGAATAACTTTCCGCGCTTCGTTCCGACAGCTTAATAACGGGCATTTCCTCAAGGGATATTTTTATTTCTGTAGAAGTAATCGGCGCCAATAAGCGCTTTTGGGTTTGCCGTGCGTAAAACCATTCCCCGAAAATAATCAGGACTAACACAGCACAAACAATGGCCAACACTGACACAAGCCTGGTATTCATTATGGTTGTTTTCTCATAAAACTCACCGCCTGAAAATTAACGTTTAATTCATTACTGGATTCAATCTGGCGCGTACCTCTATTTCTCATGCCGCGCATCGGTCTTATATCCAGCTGGTTAATAATAATAAAGGGAATGGATGTTTCTATCTTATACAATACCGTGCGCAAGACTTCACTGTTTCCTCTCATTCTTACCCTAACGGTGATCCGGCTAAATTTATCTTCATTACTGACCGGAAGCGCCTGTGTGCTGCTCAATTCTCCCCCGGCATCGACAATTGTCTTTTTAATAAACTCCTGCATCTCGGCAGACGCTAACGCATCAGTCTTCTGGCTATTAAAATAACCCTGTGTGTCATGCTGCTGATTAATTTTAACCATGCTGTCTATAACATCATCTTTTTTGGCTAGAATCCGTTCATATTGCTGTAACCTGAAAACAAGATTTTTTTTAGCCTCATGTAATTCCATGCCTTTGCTAACCAAAGGATTTATAATAATTATAGTGGCGATCAATACGACTGTAACCAATAAACCGACTGCCATCCACCGCTGTTGAGCAGAAGTGTCCAGCGTCAGTTTCCCTCTATTTGCCATCAATGCCTCCTGTGTTGGTTACATCAACAGTAATTTGAAATCGTTCAAGTTTGGTTAAACTATCCTGGGTAACCGGAGAGACAAACCGGGCATTGGCAAAAGGTTCAGATGCCTCCAGCACAGCAATTAGCGTCGAAGCGGCCGGTGATTCTCCCTGTATTTGCAAATGTCCGTCAGAGTATTGTAAATAGCTCAGCCAGGTATCATTTTTTATTAGCGTGCTTAGC
Source organism: Methylococcales bacterium (assembly GCA_028715725.1). Lineage (GTDB taxonomy): Bacteria > Pseudomonadota > Gammaproteobacteria > Methylococcales > Methylomonadaceae > JAGXGJ01. The sequence continues at coordinate 17,711 of JAQURG010000048.1, read as the reverse complement.
ACATTCAATATTTCAATTACAGGAGGTTTTGCTTTTTTCTCACTGATCAGTTGACGGGTTTCGTCAATCACAGAATCCAGGTTTGCTTGCAATTCCCTGACTTTCTTTGCATCTTTCTCTAATGCCAATGTTTTACGTTGTAATGTCTTGACTGATTGATATTCAAACAGGACCGGCAGCGCTATAACAGCCGCCAACAGTATGCAGGCCATTGTTACCAGCGTTGTATAAATCAGGCGCGGCGCTTTTGCCGTTTTTTGCCTTAAGCCTTCGGGTAACAGGTTATACATATCGTCGCGCTGATTCAGGTCATTAGCCGATTCATCATAATCAGCAAGCAGCGGGGACAAGCCCATCGCTTTAACGTCTTCATAAAGACCGTCAAGAATTTCCCGGGTTGTTAATATTAACATGACTCTGATCTGTCCCGGCTCGCTCATACCAGCCAGCGGCTTAACCGCAAAATAAACCTGTTCTGCTTTAAAAGGCGTGTAGCGATCAAGCTCGTAAGCGACAACTTGCTGGAGGTTTTCTTTTGCCGCTGCGGGCAAGCCAAGCTCTTTTTGAACGGCGTCCTGACCTCTTAACCGAAGTATGACGTTGGCTTTTGCCAGCCTTTCATCCGTAGCTAACAATGCTTTATAGCCCGCGACGCCGGCTTCGCTCCTGTCCAGCTTGGCCAAAAATTCAAATTGCTCATCGTCTGTATAGGACAAAGCCAGCTGATTACCTTCAGGACTGATGATAATATAGCCTTGCCTGTCATTAACGAGCTGCTTTAATTTTTCAGGTACCAGAAAATCAAGTTCCCGTTTCCACCACCGGAAAAAGCGCTTAAGGTCCAGATCAATTGTTGAGTTCAGGTTCAGCATACTGTTTTACTAATAATTCACTCATCGCATCGGTAAATAATGAAGCATCATTTGCCGGAACAGGCTGCCAGTTTAATACCTGGAACGGGCTTGCTTCAGCTTCACCGGATTTTCTTATTACCGCAGTTATTACGGCGTTTGATTCGTCATTCAACAGTACTTCAGAAATAACGGTAAATGCACTGTTTTGTCCAGCCGGAGTATTTTGTCCTGAACTTAACGGGGCAGTATTCTGTCCTGAACTTGACGGAAATGGCGGCGCAGGCAAGCCCTCTTTAGCGCTTTTCAACCTTTCAGCGATATAAGTGCCTATCAAATCCGCATCCAGTTGAGGCATTACCTGCAACACTTCTTTGGCAGCATTGGGTAAATCAACCTGCTGCTGTCCTGAATAAACGGTGACCAGGCTCTCTATCCATTTAAACACAGACGTATCTATACCCAATACCAGTTGTAATTCTTCAATACTTTGAAAAGGTTTATTTGTGGGCTGATAGCTTAAACCAGCGTCAAGATATTCTTTTTTTTCCGCTCCATTGATACGCACAAGATCATCTTCGTCGCGCCAGTCAAGAATCGCGTTGACTATCCTGGCTTGCTGTTCTTTATCCACAGGCGCTTTAGCCATCAATTCTTGTAACAGGATTTGATCAGCCTTATTAATATCTATTTTACCGGCTTCGGATAACAGCCTTACCCGAACAGTGGCATCCATAGCATCTATCTGATAAATACTGCCATCTGCCCGCCACCGTTTATTCCGGTCAGGATTCAGCAACATCATTTCTGCCATTGAAATCCCCGATGCCGCAACAGCCATGGCCTCGGCGTTATTTTTGATGCCCATGGTAACCGACGATTCCCGGCGCATACTGAGAGCAAAACTTCCCGCCATAATAGTCAGTAAACTTAATACCCATAGCACAAGAACCAGCGCCAATCCCTTTTGCTTCATTACTCCCCTGCCCCGGGATCATCTGCGCTTTGCGGATTGTTGATATCATTACTATTATTGGTATTGTTATTAAAGCCAGGCTCAAGGCCTTCATTGTCGAGGGTGCCTGTAATCTTAAGGTCGAAAATCATCTCCGGCCAAAATATCCCATTGTCCAGTTTGATGTTGATTTTAACCAGTCGGGGCAGAACGCTTTTTTCCAGCCATTCATTCGCCCAAATACCTTCCTTCGCCCCATCCTCCGAACCAAAATAAGCCAACCTTAAATCACTAACGTGTTTGATCAACGTCACCTCTTCCTTGTGCTTTTCTTCACCTCTTGCCTCAGGAACGAATGGACTTAAAGCCACCTTAATAATCTGCTCATTATCTTCCTCCTGCAGATGTAAGGAAAACAATTGCAAGCCCGACTTACCGGCACTTGCAGGGAAAGCGGAAATAAACTGCAAAGATTGAGGCTTACCTTGAAAAGAAAAAGTTTTCTCTCCTTCTGGCAAATCATTCCATAAAGGTAGTGTTGTAGACAAATGCCGCTGAAAAAAGTTATACACGATTGCAACTTCATTCACATCGGCCATTTTACTTTCGCCTTTTTCCCAGCTGTCGGCACAAATTTTTAAACTGCTGAACAATAACACGACCATAATGCCCAACAGTGTTATGGCTATCAACACTTCAATCAGGGTAAAGCCTTTATGCCGGCTTTCAGGCGCAAGAGCTATTAATCCGGATGTTTTTGTCTTTCGACTGCCATTTTTCGACTTGTTCCTCATAATGGCTTTCTGGCTAATTTTAAAGTACTCAATTCAACCCGTTTTTCACTCAACCGGGTATTATCATCGCCCCAGCTTACGGTAGCCTTAACTTTAAAAAGTATCGCCGTTATGCCCGTGTCATCATTATTTTCCGGATTAAATGAATATGGGCTGACCACCACCTTCCAATGAAATTTATCTTCTTCCAATCCTGATTCCTGGCCTGCCAGCAGTGGCTTTTCCATACCCGTTCTAGCCATCAGACTTTCAGCAATCTGAACAGCCGCCGTATAGTCCTCAGCAGCTATGGCGGAATTAACGCCCGTAGAAAATATTTTTAGCAAAATACCTAATGAAAGCGCCAGAATTGAAAACGCAATCAGAATTTCAAGCAAAGAGAAACCCTGCTGTTTATTTATTTTCAAGCTCAACCTGACCAGTTAACCAGTTAATGTCGATTTGCCAGGCCATATTACTCCGCTCCAGAGTAATCCTGCCGCCTGTTGAAGAACCATCGGCAAAAAAACGAATATTTCCCGAATCTTTACCCGTCAACTCGCTTTGTGCGGTAACCACAGTCATATTAATAGTTTCGGGGATATTATAAATTTTGTCTCGTCCGCTCACCGTATAGGTATTTTCGGCAAGGTCAAGGGTGACCGTAGCTTCCTGATGAGATATTAAAGCCTGTCCCCTGGCATAACGCAGAGCAGAAACAATATCCCTGGCTGCGGCTTTGATTTCTGTGGAGTTATTTCCTGAAAGATTGACTCCGACGACAGAAAAACCTAATACAACAATAAACAACACAACAATAAGCTCAAGCAGAGTAAAGCCGTTCAGGCGTAAAGCACAGGGTGAAGACTGCAAAAAATTCGTCTTTTTTTCTTCGCGCTTTATCCTTGGTAACTTATTAATCATTCCCAGCTGACAATATCCTGATCTTCGCCCTCACCGCCTTCTTTGCCATCGGCGCCGAAAGTAAATAAGTCAAATTTTCCGTGTTCGCCAGGAAATACATAATGGTATTCCTGTTGCCATGGGTCAAGTGGGACTTTGGCCTTATTTAGATAAGGGCCATTCCAGCGCTTGGCGCCCTCGGGTGATTCAACTAATGCCTGCAAACCCTGCTGACCGGTGGGGTAGGTCCCCACATCCAGTTTATACATATCCAGCGTTGCCGACAGGTCTGCAATTTGCACTTTTGCTGCTTTGGTTTTGGATTCACCCATATGCTTCATAACCTGTGGCCCGACTATTCCGGCAAGCATGGCGATAATGCCCAGTACCACCAATAATTCAAGTAGAGTAAAACCTGTTTCTGTACGATTAATTTTTTGTTTCATTATGTATCCCGTAAATTCTTACATTACCGCTAACTTAATCTGTGAAGTAAATATAGATTCCACAGTGGCTTATGCTACATAAAATAGCTTAAATTTGAATTATCATCATACCAACTAATGAAAGCGCATTCTTCCCACGTATAAAGAATAAGATGTTATTATATGCCATCTTATCCATACTCATCAGTTTGTTGCTTGTGATTGGCAGATAGACAATAATGCCGCATCATTAGCTCAAAGATTATTGTATCAGGGAATGTAATCACTGATATTTGAAAAATATGGCATGCATACCACGGTTGATTTTAGAGGTTTTTTATGAAGGCTAGACACTATACCTTATTTGGTTTATTTACAATTTTTATGGTTTTGACGTCTATTACAGACGCAATTTCGGCTGATTTACTGCCTCCACAACAAGCCATAGAAGTCGCTTCAACAAAATTACAGCAAAAAATGCAGGATAAAACTTTTATCAAGGATTTTTCAAAGGTTACCCTGTTTGTTAACGAGACCATATTGCCACATACTGATTTTGACAGAATTTCTGCATTAGTCCTCGGGAAAGTCTGGAAAACTGCGACACCTGAGGAACGTGAACGTTTTAAGCACGAGTTTCAAACCCTGCTGGTAAGAACCTATTCTCGTGCATTTGTGGAGTTTAAGGATTGGTCGATTCGTTATTTACCTCTAAATATGGAAAGTGGTTCGACAAAAGTTATAGTAAAAACAGAAGTTTTACAGCCTGGTCTTCAGCCTGTCGCTGTAGATTATCGCATGTTGCTGAACAATGGCGAATGGAAAGCCTATGATATTATGATTGAGGGCGTAAGCCTGGTGACTAATTACCGCACGACCTTTAGTACTGAAGTTCAAACCAAAGGTTCATTGAATGCTGTTATTGATAGTCTGGCAAAACGTAATACCGAAGCATTGTCCGCAAAAAATTCATAATTTATAGTGTAAAGAGCCAACCTTGTCATTAATTGCAAGGTTGGCTTGTAACTTTAACCGCTCTTCGATTTCACAGCCAAGCTCCAAATATTTTCAACGTCCGCCCCATCCTGTAGAATCAACCCCGCATTAAATGATTGATTATCAAGGATTATATAATACTTTAGTTGATGCAAAAGCCGAGCCCTGGGCCAGGCTATTGCCTGGACAACTTGCCGAGGCGTTTGATCCTGCCAGGCACGGCAATTTGGCGCAATGGCAGACCGTAATCGAATCACTGCCGAAAATCAATACAACGCACTGTTTACTGGATGCTGACACGGTACAGATAGGCCAATCGAATGACTTGTCTGAAACGGATAGAATAGCGCTTGAACATCAGCTCAAGATTTTGCATCCCTGGCGGAAAGGCCCTTACAATTTGTTCGGCATTGAAATTGATACCGAATGGCGATCAGACTGGAAGTGGAACCGTCTAAAAAACCATATTTCACCGCTTAACCATCGTCTGGTACTGGATGTAGGCTGTGGAAATGGCTATCATTGCTGGCGTATGCTGGGAGCCGGGGCAAAACTGGTAGTGGGTATAGACCCCTTGCTGCTCAATGTCATGCAGTTCCAAGCGATCAGGAAACTGCATGGCGAAGCGCCGGTCTATGTCTTGCCGTTAGGTATAGAAGAATTACCTTATGGTTTAAAAATATTTGATACTGTATTTTCCATGGGCGTACTTCATCATCGCCGTTCGCCCATTGATCATCTTCTGGAATTAAAAGATTGTCTGCAACACGGCGGCGAACTGGTCCTGGAAACCTTGGTCATTAATGGCGGATTAGGAGAAGCGTTAGTGCCTGAGGGACATTATGCCAAAATGCGCAATGTCTGGTTTTTGCCCAGCTGTGAAACATTAATGAGCTGGCTGAAACGATGCGGTTTTAATAATATCCGGCTGATTGATGTCAACATAACCAGCATTGAAGAGCAGCGCAGTACAGAATGGATGCAGTTTCATTCATTGAAAGATTTTCTTGATGCAAAGGACTCGAAGCTGACCTGCGAAGGCCTGCCGGCCCCAAAACGCGCCATTATTATTGCAAATAATGCTTGAGAGCCCTATTCTGCAAGGGCATTTTATTCAAGCTAGGAACGGTAAGTAAATAACTTGGACAATATGAGTTATCGTAGGAGCGGCTTTAGCCGCGGCGAAGAGCGCGGTTAAAGCCGCTTCCACAAAAAAATAAATGTTTAAGTTATTTTATTTTCATTCCTTAGCGTCAATTAAGAAAAACTGTCATTTACAACTGAATAAACAACGAGTATTCACTGGGAAAAGAAACTAGAGGCTTGCATTGTATTTTCATAATTACCCGCTAAACTTTTTTCGAATATGTCGCTTTACGTTTAGCTTTCTAAGAACACGACTATTCTAATCTTCCTGAAAAATCCACTCATCATTAAGAGAAAACTATGAAAAAATTCCTTTTTTTATTAGCTTTGTGCGCCTCCAGTGTTATCGCCGCACCCGTTAATGTGAATACGGCTGATGCGAAAACCATCTCGGAAGCTTTATCGGGCATCGGCCTGAAAAAAGCTGAGGCTATCGTAAAATATCGAACAGAGAAAGGATTGTTTAAAACAGCCGATGACTTAAACAATGTTAAAGGTATCGGTAAAAAAACTATCGAGAAAAACAAAAAAGACATCTTGCTTGACGATTCAGCCGCCGTTGAGCCCCAAAAAGATATTAAATCAAAGGAGGCAGCCGAAGCAAAAAAAGATGACAAATCAAAGTAGCCAGTAATAACCGACTTAAATCATACGTACAAGGAATCACTCTCCATCGATTATCTGTTTTCCTTTTTGTAGCAGAGCTGCTCAGGCTAATCAATCAGCTCTGCATTCTACCTGCTTTTGCGATTTGCTCTCGCAAGATCTGCAGCTCTACCGGTTACTTCCCAATCGAGGCATATGTCCTGCAAGTCCCATGGCGTGACGCGTAAGAAAACTTTTCGCAGCAGGAACATGATCCAGGAAAGCCAGTCCGGCATTTCGCGCAACTGCCAAGGTTAACCATTCATTGGAAAAAATCTTGACCACTGCATCTGTAAAACCAATTGTCCAGTCATGGTCTTGCTTCCTGGAAACGGCATACTCTTTTAAAAAATCGGCAGCGCCAATATCCTTATTCCGTTCATGCTGCTTGATGAGCATTTCCGCCAATTGCACAACATCCCGCAAGCCCAGGTTAAAGCCCTGGCCGGCAACGGGATGCAGTTGATGTACAGCATTGCCTATAATCACCGCACGACCTGCTACCATTTTTTCTGCACGTATCAGCGACAAGGGAAAAGCTCTTATTGGCGCTGATAAACTGAGTTCCCCCAGCCTAAAACCAAAGCATTGTTGAAGTTCGGTCAGAAAATTTGCTTCTCCGCCCGACATCAATGCCTCTGCATCTTCATTCGTGCGCGTCCAGACGACCGCGCATTGATTTTTCGCTACAGGCAATAACGCCAAGGGTCCCGAAGCGGTAAAACGTTCGAATGCAGTATTTTTATTGGGAAGAGTTGACCTTACAGTCGTGACTAACGCTGTTTGTCCATACTCTGTCGTATGCTGGGTTATGTCCAGCAGCTTACGAACTGATGACGACCCGCCATCCGCACCAATGAATAATTTAGCCGATACATTTAACGACTCATCGCCTTGTTTTAAACTGGCGCAGACTTCATTTTCTCCAGACATTAATCCAACCACGCGGGCCGGGCAAATCAGTTCAATATGGGCGTCTCTAACCAGATTAGCAACATGAGCTTCAATGTCCCGCGCGCTAATAACATAGCCTAATGCCTCGACATGTTCTTTTTCTGCTGACAGGCGCGTTTTACCAAAATGACCGCGATCGGAAATATGGATATGCTTTATCGCAGTGGCTGCGTGGCTAATGCCTTTCCATATACCTAAAGTATCCAGCACTATTACCGTACCTGCCGCTAAAGCCAGCGCTCTGTCACCCGCCGGAGAGGCATATAATTGTTCGCAGGTATTCGCTTCAACGATAGCCATCCGCAGCCCGGTGTCTTTTAGCGCCAGCGCCAGACAGTTACCCGCCAAGCCCCCGCCGGCAATAATCAAGTCATAATCCTGTTGCATCAGGCCACCTGCATTAATGCTTCAATCTCTGTTATGGTTTTAGGGACGGTGCCCGTTAATACTTCATGTCCTTGATCAGTGACAAGAACATCATCCTCAATACGTATGCCTATACCGCGCCATTTCTCATCGACCGTTTTGCAGTCAGCCGGGATATATAAACCAGGTTCCACAGTCAACACCATCCCGGCTTTCAATAATCGCCATTGCTGATCAATTTTATAATCTCCTACATCATGCACGTCCATGCCCAGCCAATGGCCAATCCGGTGCATGTAAAACTGTTTGTATTTTTCCTCTTTGATGAGCTTTTTCACCTTGCCTTTGAGCAACCCCAAAGTTACCAGTCCTTTGGTAAGCACTTCAACCGAAGCCTCGTGCGCCATATTCCAGGGCACCCCGGGTTTGATTTGTTCGAGTGCCGCAGACTGAGCATCCAGGATCAGTTGGTAAAGTTGCTTTTGCGGCTCGCTGAAACGTCCGGAAATCGGAAAAGTGCGCGTAATATCGGCTGCATAATGGTCGCATTCAGCCCCGGCGTCAATAAGCAATAAATCGCCATTTTTTAATTTATCCGAATTTTCAGTGTAATGCAAAGTACAGGCATTCTTCCCGGCGGCGACAATCGACGGATAAGCCACTGCGCGCAAGCCATTCCGGACAAAATGATAAATAATCTCTGCTTCTATCTGATATTCATACATTCCAGGCTTGCAGACTTGCATGGCTTTAATATGGGCGTTTGCCGAAACCTCTGCCGCATGGCGCATTAATTTAAGCTCTCCGGCGCTTTTAAACAAGCGCATTTCATGCAATATAAGCTCCAGGGAAGCCAATTCGCCCGGGGCTATAACCCCGGTTCTTGACTGGCTGCGAATATGATTTATCCATTCCAGCAAGCTATGATCCAGCTCTGAATCGCGGCCCATCGGGTAAAAAACCTTGTTTTTGTTTTCCAGCATGCCTGGCAAAATGTCATCCAGATCGTCAATCGGGAAAGAATCATCCGCCTTATAATGCTCTCTGGCGCCTTCCAGACCTGAATGCGCACCTTCCCACAAAGCTTTTTTTTCATCAAACTCGCGGCAAAATAGAATATATTCGCCCTGTTCGCGGCCGGGGATAAACACAGCCAGGGCATCCGGTTCATTAAAGCCTGTTAAATAATAAAAATCACTATCCTGACGGAATGGATAATCAACATCGCGGTTACGTATGCGAACTGAAGCACTGCCTATCAAAGCAATATTGCCTTCGCCAATATGCTGCATTAATTGCTTGCGTCGTCTTTTAAACTCACCTTGTTTCACGTTATTGTCCTCCGCCAATAATTCCTCCGCTGCTGTCCAATTCATCGCGAAGTAATATTACAGCCGACCTCAGATATTCAGTAATCTCCATCAGGGCATTCTCATCTTCCTCACCCTCGGCCTCTGTATTGAGCTTGGTAAATTCAGCAATATCTTTCAGTATTTCGCGCGTATCGGCGGACCAGTCTGAAGCGGCACCGGAACCTGTGCCCACCCCGAACAAAAATCCCCTGCACCAGTTTCTCAAAGCATCAACCTGTTTACTCAACACAGCCGCTTCATCAGGCAGGAATAGATCAAATTCAAATTCATCACTGGCCAGCAAGCGCCGAGTCTCTTCGAATAATCGGTCCAGCGAAGCCCTGTCGTCATCTTTCACCGGAGAGGTACTGTGCAACAACTCGACCAGCCACTGCGCACTATCTGCATGCTTATTGACGCATAACATGCCGGTTGCCATCCCGTGAGCCTCAGCCGCAGAAAGTTCAGCGTCACTTTGTACGATTAATGCATCACATACTTCGTAAGACATAATAATTTCACTATTGCTAAAAGAAAAATAACGCTTATGCTACCATTGTTCATTAATCTCGATAATATTTGTTCACTTTTAATCGACAGCAACCGGTCCAGCGTACTTCAAGCCTAATTACCAGAGAAGTATACTTTTAAAAGTTCGCTTACTTGCAACACTATAGTTACCGCCATGACAGAAACACATCTATCTTTAGAATTAAAAGATTTTGAAGGCAAACTGGACCAGCTCATTGAGCAATACCATTCCTTGAAAATCGAAAATAGCTCTCTTAAGACTAAACAGGAAATATTGATTCAGGAAAAGGCCAAATTGCTCGAAAAAACCGATCTGGCGAGAACACGCGTTGAATCTATGATTACCCACCTGAAGGCTATGGAGCACGACTCATGAATATAAAACCTCAACCCGTGACCGTCATTATTATGGGTAAGGAATACAAGATAGCCTGCGACCCTGCAGAACAGGACGATCTTATCCATTCGGCTCAACAACTTGATGCACAGATGCGCAAAATGCGAGATTCCGGAAAAATAGTAGGTCCCGACAGGATTGCGGTCATGACTGCGCTTAATCTGGCGCATGAACTGCAGATAGTGAAAAACCAGAACGCCATCTTAAGCCAGAACCTGAGTGGATGTCTGATAAAAATGAGCCAAAAAATAGAAAAAGTTTTAGAAAAGACTTAAACACGCTAAACTATCAGCTTGTATCTCCTACAGCGTTCGAGAGTATGCCGGGTGTTTCCTGAACCTATTTTTACCCCGGGGGCGAGTTCCTTTCATGGTGCGCATGCCCGTTTTATACGGGAAGCCTGATTGTCCGGTTACGCCCCCACTTGAACCGACGGTTCAAGGACGAAAGCATATAACGGCGCAGGTGGGAGGTACATCTTCAATTACCAAGTCAAGATGCATTACTTTAGTCAATGCGCTGTACACAAACTCATATATACGACTGCTGGCATAATATTCTTAAACTCCAATTTTTCAAACAAGGCTTCTTTTTCAACAAACCTGATACAGAAGTTAAATCTAAAAATACTGTTTACTATCGATAAGAGTATCTTGGCCGAAGCAGAACCAGAATAAACGGCTTATGCCACTCTTAAGTGTGGTTTTAGGTTAATGTTTTTGACGGAAATTACCTTCTTCTCTTTGCTTTCCAAGACTTTTAACCGCCTGTATTTACAACAGGCTCTTGTTTTAAACATTTTCAAACATATATTGTCTATCACGATGTTTATCAATCCAAGGGAATCCTGATGAAGACTAACTTAGTAAAACAGCCATTATTTATATCGCTTCTATTCGTTTGCCTGTTTACGCCTGTAGCAATAAAGGCTGCGGGTTTGCCGCCCTATATTGATGGACAGCCGGTACCATCCCTGGCCCCCATGCTTGAGCGCGCCTTGCCGGCTATTGTGAATATCTCTACATCAACCAATATCCGGATCAGTGAAAACCCGTTGATGCGGGATCCTTTTTTTCGTGAATTTTTTAATGTGCCGGAACAACTGCGCCAGCAACAGAAGCATAGCCTCGGCTCCGGCGTCATTATCGACAGCAATCAAGGCTTGGTGCTGACAAATAATCATGTGATTGATAAAGCGGATAAAATCATGGTTACCCTGCATGATGGCCGCCAGCTCAACGCGGAGTTAATAGGCGCCGACCCTGAATCTGATATCGCAATCATCCGGGTTCCCGGCAATAATTTAACACAATTACCCATCGCGGACTCCAGCCAATTGAAAGTCGGTGATTTTGTAGTCGCGATTGGCAGCCCATTTGGATTGAGTCAGACAGTCACCTCGGGCATTGTCAGCGCTTTGGGCCGCTCCGGTCTTGGCATAGAAAAACTGGAAAACTTTATCCAGACCGATGCTTCAATCAATCCAGGTAATTCCGGCGGCGCACTGGTTAATCTTCGTGGAGAATTAATAGGAATGAACACGGCGATTCTCGCGCCCGCGGGCACTAATGTCGGCATCGGTTTTGCGATTCCGACCAATATGATCATGACTATCAAAGAATCCCTGGTTAAACACGGCAAAGTAAGACGTGGCTTATTGGGTGTAGTCACTCAGGACTTAACGCCAGAGCTGGTCAGTGCATTTAACCTGGAAAACAAACATGGTGCAGCTATCAGTCGAATTGAAAGCAATTCACCGGCTGCAAAAGCCGGCCTGGAGCCGGGCGATATTATTGTATCCGCTAATGGCCGGCCTGTTACAAACAGTCAGGATATATACAACTTGATTGGCTTATTACAAATTGGCGACAAGGTTAATATAGAGTACTACCGGGGCAACGAAAAGAAAGTGGCGACTGCAATTATCGGTAAACCCGCACAGCCGCAACTGGCAGGCGATACATTGCATCCCACGTTAAAAGGCACCATTTTAGGCGTCACGCAAAAAGATCAGGTTGAAGGGGTTTTAATTGCGAAAATTCGCACCTCGTCCTATGCCTGGAAAGTGGGCTTGCGTCCCGGCGATGTTATCGTATCGGCAAACCGCTACCGCGTGCATAATCTTGATGAATTAAAAGAAGCCGTTGACCCCAGAAACGCGCTGCTAATTAACATCCAGCGCGGACAGGAAGGATTCTTTGTTGTGTTAAGATGAGTGGCGTAAAAGGCAACGATACAAGGCAAGGATATCTCTTTTTGTCCCTTTAGCCTTGCTCCTTAAGTCCCATGCTTAATAATTATGAATACAGATAAAGATTTTATTCCTTTAAACATTGCCGTATTAGTGGTTTCCGATACGCGCACCGATGCCGATGACCTATCCGGTAAAACCCTGGTGAAACGCGCAATAGAAGCCGGACACCGGATTATTGAAAAGAAGATAGTGCCTGATAACATTTATCAGATCAGGGCCGTTGTTTCAAACTGGATTGCAGCCGACAACATTAATGTAGTCATAAGCACAGGCGGTACCGGCGTAACCGGCCGCGACGGTACGCCTGAAGCGGTGGAGCCTTTACTGGATAAAGTTCTGGATGGTTTTGGCGAAATCTTCAGAATGCTGTCCTACCAGGACATCAAGACCTCGACCATTCAGTCCAGGGCCATCGCCGGCGTCGCCAATGCCACCTATCTGTTTTGTTTGCCCGGTTCATCGGGCGCCTGCCGTACTGCCTGGGACGCATTGATTAAAGAACAACTGGATTACCGCACGGGGCCCTGCAATCTGGTTCAACTGATGCCCAGACTGATGGAAAAATAAATGAAATCCGGCTTTTTATTTCTTGGCGCACTCTCTGCGCTTATTGGTATAGGCATGGGCGCTTTCGGCGCTCATGGTTTAAAGGCTACCTTAAGTCCCGAAATGCTGGCCGTCTATCAAACCGGCGTCACATATCAAATGTGGCATGCATTGGGGTTGATTGGAATTGCGCTGATGCGTCAGCAAGGTCTTGACTCCGCATTGATTAACTGGGCGGGCAGACTGATGTTCTCCGGCATACTCCTGTTTTCGGGCAGCTTGTACTTATTGGCGCTCCTCAATCTAAAATGGTTGGGCATGATTACGCCGATAGGCGGCGTCAGTTTCATAATAGCCTGGGCTTTAATCGCTATTTTTGCAGTAAAAAAACCACATTACAGCAGGTATACCCATGCGCGACGCTAACCCTCAAACAATTTATTTAAAAAACTACTCCGTACCTGAGTATCTGATTCATAGTGTCGACTTAAACTTTACCCTGGCTGAAGAAAACACCTTGGTAGTTTCGCGGCTTACCATGAGCCGTAACCCTGCCAGCCGGTCAAGTGACTCATCGTTGATTTTGTCGGGCGAGAACCTGACCTTGATCAGCATTGTCCTGAATGAGGATAACCGGTTAACTGAACAGCATTACCTGCAAACTGAAGACTCTTTAATCATCCATGAAGTGCCGCAGCATCGCAGCTTCGTGCTGACCATCGAAAACACGATTAATCCAAAGGCCAATACCGCACTGGAAGGACTGTATCTTTCCAATAGCATGTTATGCACTCAATGCGAAGCTGAAGGTTTTAGAAAGATCACTTATTTTCTCGACAGACCCGATGTTATGGCGCGATTTACCACCACATTAGTAGGTGACAAAGACCGTTATCCGGTTTTATTATCCAACGGCAATAAAATCGCTGAAGGAGAATTGTCTGACAATCGCCACTGGATAACCTGGGAAGATCCATTCAACAAGCCTTGTTATTTATTCGCTCTCGTTGCAGGGCAATTAGAATATATTGAAGACAGTTTTACCACATTCTCAGGCCGAAATATCAGTTTGCAGATCTTTGTTGAAAAGCAGGATATGGATAAATGCGCCCATGCCATGCAGTCATTAAAAAACGCCATGCGCTGGGATGAACAGATGTATGGCCGCGAATATGACCTGGATTTATACATGATTGTCGCCGTCGGCCATTTCAATATGGGCGCGATGGAAAATAAAGGCCTTAACATATTCAATACCAAATTCGTTCTGGCGCGTCCTGATACCGCGACCGACTCCGATTACGAGCATATTGAAGGTGTTATTGCCCACGAATATTTCCATAACTGGACCGGCAACCGAATCACTTGCCGGGACTGGTTTCAGCTCAGCCTGAAAGAAGGCTTTACGGTATTTCGCGATCAGCAATTCACCAGTGACCGCACCTCTAAAGCCGTCAAGCGCATTGAAGATGTCAATAATTTGCGTACGCGCCAGTTTGCCGAAGACGCCGGCCCCATGGCCCATCCGATACGGCCGGACGCCTACATTGAAATTAACAATTTTTATACCTTAACCGTGTATGAAAAAGGCGCCGAAGTCGTGCGCATGATCCACACCTTGCTGGGCGCGGAAGGCTTTCGCAAAGGCAGCGATTTATATTTTGAACGCCATGACGGCCAGGCTGTGACTTGCGATGATTTCATCAATGCGATGGAAGCCGCCAACTCTGTTGATTTAACCCAATTCCGCCTCTGGTATTCCCAGGCAGGAACGCCGGTATTGACAGTTCAGCAGTCCTACGACTCATCAGCGCAAACACTGACTTTAACAATCAGTCAACATTGTCCGCCAACGCCCGGACAAGCCGTTAAACAACCGCTTCATATTCCCATTATCGCCGGCTTGATGAATAAGGATGGCTTGATTGCAACGTGCAAACTCCAGGATAACCAGTCCGATGAATTCCTGTTGCAACTGACTCAG
This sequence comes from Methylococcales bacterium, assembly GCA_028715725.1. Taxonomy (GTDB): domain Bacteria; phylum Pseudomonadota; class Gammaproteobacteria; order Methylococcales; family Methylomonadaceae; genus JAGXGJ01. Next base: position 2,633 of record JAQURG010000048.1, on the reverse strand, counting down.
GCCGAGCAGACCTTTATCTTTGAGGATCTTAAAAAGCAGCCCGTCATTTCTATTTTAAGAGGCTTCTCCGCTCCCGTTAAGCTGGTCATGAACCGCACACTGGAAGAGCTGGCGTTTTTATTAAGCCATGACAGAGATACCTTTAATCGCTGGGAAGCCGGACAGCAACTGGCCGCGCAGATTATTTCCAGACTGATCGCAGACGTGCAAAACGGCCGTGAACTGCACATAAAGCCGATTATTGTGACCGCCTTCAAGCAGATCATGGAGCAGTCATGGGATGACTTGTCGTATTTTTCCCTATTATTAAGCCTGCCCTCGGAAACCTATCTGGCAGAGCAGATGACGATTGTCGATGTAGACGCTATCCATACCGCCCGCGAGTTTGTCGTGCTGGCGCTGGCGGAACAATTGGAAGCTCAGTTTAAAACCTTATACCGGAATAACTGCAAGGATGAATCAGGGGCATTTGATTCCGGCGCTATTGGACGCAGACGCATTAAAAACATTTGTCTGGGTTATTTGGGCCGACTTGAACAGCAGGATGTTCAACAATGGGCAAAGCAGCAATTCGACACGGCTAAAAACATGACCGATCAGATGGCCGCTTTGGCCGTCATCGTGAACAGTTCGCATCCTGCCAAACAACAGTGCCTGGACAGTTTTTATCAGCAATGGCAGGCAGAAGCGCTGGTGATTGATAAATGGTTTGCCTTGCAAGCCTCCAGCCATAACCCGCACACTTTTGCTGTGGTACAGGCGTTAATGCAGCACCCGGCGTTTGATTTAAAAATCCCGAACCGCGTCAGAGCCTTGATTGGCGCATTCAGCCAGGCGAATCCATTACATTTTCATGCCGCAAATGGCCAGGGCTATCAATTTCTGGGCAGTCAGATAATCGCCCTTAATACTCTAAACCCGCAGGTTGCCTCACGCATGTTAAGCCCGTTAACCTCATGGCGCAGATATGACGCAGGCAGACAGGCGCTGATGAAAGCCCAACTGGAAAGAATCATGACGGCCGAGTCTATTTCCAGGGATGTTTATGAAGTGGCGAGCAAAAGCCTGGTCTGAATGAAAATCCGAAGCCGATTTCAATCAGGGGCGGGAGCAGCTCTCACGATCAGATTTCCTTGAAATCCTGCGGCCTGTTCTTGATCAATTCCAGAGAAACCGCTCCCAAATCAGGGTCAAGCCAACCTTTGGCTATTTCCTGACGAATAATGCGATCACTTCATCAAAAGATAAAGCCGGCTTATAAGCGCGTCTGGATGACAAGGCACCGAATTATCGGCAAACTGAAATATCCTTGCCAAAAACGGGATAGCTTCTCCTTTCAGGCCCTCCGGATAACCGCTGCCGTCCCAGCGTTCGTGGTGGGACTGGATAATCGGCACGGTAAGCTTCATGCCTTTCATATTATGCACAATTGCACGCCGATGACGGTATGGCTGTGCATTACCGTCCATTCTTCTTCGGTCAAAGGGCCGGGTTTTAAGAGAATGCTGTCGGGAATCCCCACATTGCCAATATCATGCAATGCACAGGCATTGTACAGCGCCTGCAACTCTTCGGGGCTGAGACGCCCGAGAGAGCGGCCCAGAATATCCATTATTCTTGCAAGCCGCTCGGCATTATGGTGACCCGTATAACTATTTTTTACTTCAGCCAGGCGCGCTAATGAAATTAGCAGCGTGTCGGAACCGTCTGATTTTCTGGCCGACGATCCGGATTTATTTGTCGTGCTATTCGGCTGGATTTGTTTTACGCCCGTCGTGTGGCTTAAAATCCCCAGTAGATCTTGCAATTTGAACGGTTTTGCAAGAAAGGTTTCGGCGCCTGCTTTCAGTATATGCGATACATTCGCAGGGCTCACATCTTCGGTAATGGCAATCACGTGATATGACGGGTAGCTACATTGCCCTTGATCAGGAAGCATATTTGAAAGACGTCTGTATCTTGCATCGTAAAATTGAGCAATACGACATCCGGAGCAAACCTATGAATTTTAATGCCGGCTTCAAAACCGTTTGTGCTCTGCCGATCAGAAAGCCCAAGCCTGAATCTGCAAGGATATCTTGTATATAGGCGGTCATCAGCGGATCGTCATCCACGATGATAATCCGCGAAGCACCAGGCGCAACACCGGCTTGAGCTGCGCCGCTTTCGCGCATAAAACGCTCCACATCGCTTTTCAAAAAACGCCGGTGACCGCCCGGCGTAACCTTGGCGACCAGCAAGCCTTTCTGCGCCCACGATCTCACCGTTATCGGAGAAACCATCAATAACTCCGCCACGTCATTGGGTATCAGGTAGGCTTTATTGATGTCTTTCAGTGTAGCCATTTCCAAGCTCTATAAAGTTAATGTAAATTCTGATCCAACGAACCCACTTAAATGGAAAAAATGCAGTCGTAGCCATTTTAACAATTACCTGATTGGGGAAATGTGCATGAAATAGCTTGTGTATCTGTAGGGGCGAATTCATTCCCCCTAGGGGATAAATCCCCATACGCGCCAACTTAAGATTTAACCTATCAAATCACGTTGGTATTCAACTTCAATTTGTTGGATAGTTTCAGCCAGTTTACAGTTTCGGATAGTAGTGTCTGTAAAGTTCGACGACGAGGGCGC
>JAQURG010000047.1 GCA_028715725.1 Methylococcales bacterium | reverse complement strand
CGTTATGGGCCTGTGATGGCAGTGGCCTGGTGGGGGCGAAAGTATGAGGAGCCGATTTATCGGGTCAGCCATTTTACGCTGCCTGAAGAGGCCTGTCGAGGTACTGAAAACGTTTCCGCATTGAAACCATGTTTTCGGATTTTAAGGGTCGTGGGTTTCAATTGCAAAGGTCGGGATTAGTTGACCCCCTGCGGGTTTCACGACTGCTGATTGCCCTCTCGCTGGCTTATGTGTGGATGATTTATTCGGGCGTTTATGCCCTGAAAACGGGATGGCATAAGACAATTCTCAGAACAGACCGCTGCGATTTAAGTGTGTTTGAATTGGCTAAGCGCTTATTGAAACGGTTTTTAACTAAGGGTGTACCGCTTCCCCCGTTTTGTTCGTTTTCCATTATGAAGTTGTAAGACATCGATTAAATATATATATATTTATACGGTAAAAGTGTACGGTAGTGAAATATTATTTATAATCACTACGGTATGTCAATATCAAGTTAGCGCAGATTATCGGCGGTGTTCTCTATCGGACTCTTTCGAAAATAATACTTCATGCTAATCAGGTCGGAGGATGCCGGTGTTGAAGTGCGACAATCTGCAATTAATCGCCATGTTACAGCTTGGTTTTAACCATTTCGTAAATTTCCTCTGCAACAATATCCACACCCTCCAGAATGGCTTCTAACTCAGCCAACTTTGCCTCAGCGAATATTTTGTCCTTAAGGCTGTTGGTATTGATATAAACATTTAACGCAGCCGTTTTTAATCCGCAGTAGCCTGCCATGACGGCGGCTCCGGCATCGCTTATAGCGCCGGGATAGCCATTATTCGCGGCGGTTTTGCTCAGTTTAAGGGCTTCTGCGCAAGCACGGGCGCAATCCAGAGGGATTTCAGTGGCTTCTTTTAACACGGCCTGTATGGCTTCACTGCGTGAGGCTTTTTCCTGGTCAGATTCTTTGGGCAGGGCATACTTGGCCATTAAGCGATTAAATACGTCAATGTCGGCTTGAATCAAGCCTGTCAGTTTTTCGCGCAATGCTTCTGACTTTTCCAGCAAGGCTTGCATTTCGATTTCGATTTCAGCGTATTTGGGCTTGCCGATAGTCAGATTGCAAACCATGCTGGTTAAAGCAGCGGATTGGGCACCCATCAAAGCGGCTACACTACCGCCGCCGGGAGTGGCTGATTTACTGGCTAATTTATCAAGAAAGATTTGAATTGATTGGTCTTTTATTTCACTCATTGAGGTAAAGGCTCTGTTATCGATTGGGCGTTTTTAAGTTGGTTGCCAGGCCGTGCTGGTCCGGCCTGCATGCTTCTTTATTTGTTATTGAGCTTAAGGAAATATTATTCTCGCCGCCAACTGGTTGTGCCATTTGGCGCGTCTTCCAGGATCACGCCTTGCTCTTTTAATTCATTACGGATTTTGTCCGCCAAGGCCCAGTTTTTGGCTTTTTTTGCATCAAGACGAGACTGGATTTGTTGCTCAATCTTTTCTTCGGAGATTCCGTGAGCTAAGAGGTTGTATGTAACGTCAAGATAACCGGTCATTTGTATACGCCAAGCATCAGGATTATCTTGCAAGATCCCCAGCAAATCGCCTAAATATTTTAAAGTACCCGCTAATGCTATTGCTTTTTCTTGATCAGCTTCCTTCGCTTTATTCAGCTCTCTCGTCAGATCGAATAAAACAGCAACAGCGACGGGCGTATTAAAATCATCATTCATCGCCTGTTCAAAACGGGCTTTATAATTATCGTCCACAGGCGCATCAGCGATCTCAACGCCGCGTAGAGCTGTGTATAACCGGTTTAAAGCGGCCTTTGCGTCATTCAGTTGCTCATCGGAATAGTTCAACGGACTGCGGTAATGGCTGGACAGGATAAAAAAACGGATGATTTCAGGCTTATACTTTTTCAGCACTTCGCGCACGGTAAAGAAATTGCCCAATGACTTGGACATTTTTTCTTCATTGATTCGCACGAAACCGTTATGCATCCACAGGTTAACGAATGTGTCACCGGTTGCTCCTTCCGATTGGGCGATTTCATTTTCATGGTGAGGGAACTGTAAATCCATACCGCCGCCATGAATATCGAAATGATTTCCCAGGCAGCAAGTGGACATCGCTGAACATTCAATATGCCAGCCGGGACGGCCTAAGCCCCAAGGTGATTGCCACGCAGGTTCGCCTGCTTTTGCCATTTTCCATAATACAAAATCCAGTGGATTGTTTTTTGCCGGATCAACATCAACGCGTTCGCCAGCCTGTAAATCGTCCAGGTTCTTGCCGGAGAGTTGCCCATAGTTTTTAAACCGGGTCACTGCATAAAAGACATCGCCGTTGCTGCCAATATAGGCCAGGCCGTTAGCGATCAATTTTTCAATCATGGCAATAATGCCGGGAATGGATTGTGTCGCTTTGGGCTCAATATCGGGCGGCAATACTGAAAGCGCCTGCTCATCTTCGTGCATGGCCTTTATAAAGCGCCCAGTCAAGTGACCGAAGTCTTCACCATTTTCCTTAGCACGCTGAATGATTTTATCGTCAATATCGGTAATATTTCGCACATAGGTCAAGTCATAACCCAAATACCTAAAATAGCGCGCAACGGTATCGAATACGACCATGACGCGGGCATGGCCGATATGGCAATAATCATAAACCGTCATGCCGCATACATACATGCCGACTTTGCCCGGAACGCGTGGCTGGAACAGTTCTTTATTACGAGTCAGAGTGTTATATATTTTCAACATACATTTATAAATTATACCGTTAGGCGATATCTGCACTCAGCGTCGACCGTTACAAGTGTGCTGCCTGGCAACAAAACTGTACAATTTACCAAGTGCATACTTCTCTTTCAAGCTAAAAACACATAGAATTTATCATTTGCATCACCTGCCGGGAAATATCAATGCGTGTACTCGTTTTTTCTATGATGCTGTTTTTAACCACAACAATCTCTTTTGCAAAGGAAAACAATATGACTGATACACAAACAAAAGTTAAATTAACAACGTCATTGGGTGAAGTTATCATTCAATTGGATACTGAAAAAGCGCCTGTCTCATCGGCAAATTTCTTAGCCTACGTTAATGAAGGTTTTTATAACGGGACTATCTTTCACCGTATTATTCCGGATTTTATGGCGCAAGGCGGCGGTTTTGACACCGGCTTCAACCAAAAAGCGGTACATGCGCCCATCAAGAATGAGGCCAATAATGGTCTGACTAACCGCCGAGGCACTTTGGCGATGGCTCGCACGAACGATCCAAATTCCGCCACTGCCCAGTTTTTTATTAACTACAAAGATAATTCATTTTTAAATCACACCAGCCAGACCTCAAGCGGTTGGGGCTATGCGGTATTTGGCGAAGTAATTGAAGGCATGGATGTTGTCGACGCCATGGCTAAACAGCCTACCGGTAATCGTGGCGGCCATCAGGATGTACCTAAAACAGATATCGTGATTGAAAAAGCTGAAGTGATTAAATAAGCTCAGAAAGAATTTTTACAGATCAGCCACGGTTTTTTTGATGCATCAGGAAATCCTGTTTATCTCGGATTTGCACATTTCACTGGACAAGCCTGAAATCACGCGCCGATTTCTTGCTTTCCTTCAGAATAGAGCGCCAAAAGCGTCAGCTCTTTATATCCTGGGGGATCTTTTTGACGCCTGGATAGGGGATGACGACTTTACGCCGCCTAATCATAAAATTCGCAAGCAGCTTAAACAACTGACCGGCTCGGGCACGCGGGTCTTTTTGCAGCAAGGCAATCGTGATTTTTTATTAGGTCACAAATTCTGTCAGGATACGGGTGTCAACCTACTCGGTGATTATGCCGTTATCGACTTATTCGGCGCCCCGACCTTGCTCACGCATGGGGATTTGCTCTGTACCGATGATCTGCCTTATCAGGCGTTTCGGGCTAAATCACACGCGCAGGAATGGCAACAGGCTGTGCTCTCCAAACCACTGTTGCTGCGTTTATTGGTCGCTCGCTGGTATCGCATCCGTAGCCATTTCCATAAGCGCAAAAAATCACAGGATATTATGGACGTTAATCAGGAAACGGTCGTCAGGGTCATGAGCGAGAATCATTGCCTGCGCCTGATTCATGGACATACCCATCGTCCGGGGATTCATAACCTTACTGTAAACGGTCAATCCGCACAGCGTTTTGTACTTGCTTCATGGGACAAGGTATCCGGAGAAATTTTGTGCTGGAACAGCATGGGTTACAAGATTGAAGTTATTTAATGAGTTAAATACCCAATTTAGAATTAGGAAGGCCTGCCACTATAAATCCAACTCTCCTGTTCCTATTAAAATTTGACTTTTTAGGGAAAATAATTGAATCTACCTGCTTGGCGTGAAAAATTCCTGATATGCATACGGAAAAAAATTAAAAATCACCCAAAAAACTAATATTAGTCTCAAAACATAATCAGTATTTTGTCTAATTAACAAAGTACCAGGAGAAAAATTATATGAAGAAGCCTTTAAAAAGTTGGCTGATTGCTTCAAGTGTGGCGGCAATATTAGCTGCTCCAGCAATTTCAACTGCTAACAGCGGTGTTGAAACCTTAACCAAAGATCCAGCTAACTGGGCAACTTGGGGTGGAGACTACGCTGGAACACGCTACAGCAAGCTTGATGAAATTAACGTAAACAACGTAAAAAACCTGCAACCTGCATGGTCTTTTTCTACAGGTGTATTACGTGGCCATGAAGGCGGCCCCTTGGTGATTGATGATGTTATTTACATCCACACACCTTTTCCTAACACTGTTTACGCCATCAACCAAAAAACTCAATCAGTTATTTGGGAGTTTACACCGACACAAGACGCTGACGTGACTATTCCAGTTATGTGCTGCGATACCGTCAATCGTGGTTTAGCTTACGGCGACGGAAAAATTTTCTTACAACAATCCAATACAGTTTTAACTGCGTTAGACGCTAAAACCGGCAAGCGTGTCTGGAGCGTACAAAATGGTGATCCCAAACTGGGCATGACCAACACTAACGCACCGTTAGTTGTTAAAGATATGGTTTTAACCGGTATTTCCGGTGGCGAGTTTGGTGTCCGCGGATTCCTGGCTGCTTATGATATCAATACCGGCAAATTAAGATGGAAAGGCTACAGCATCGGTCCTGATAAAGAAACATTGATTGATCCTAATAAAACCACTACCTGGGAAAATGGTAAAGTAACTCCGGTAGGCGCTGAATCCAGTACAAAAACCTGGGAAGGCGACCAATGGAAAATCGGCGGAGGCACCACCTGGGGCTGGACCAGCTACGATCCTAAATTAAACCTGATTTATTACGGATCAGCCAATCCATCAACATGGAACCCTGTACAACGTCCAGGCGACAATAAATGGTCCATGTCATTATGGGCTCGTGATGCTGACACTGGCGCAGTTAAATGGGTATACCAAATGACTCCACACGATGAGTGGGATTTTGACGGCATCAACGAAACTGTTCTGGTCGACCAGGAAGTTAAGGGCAAAATGCACAAAACCATCGTGCATTTCGACCGCAACGGTTTTGGCTATACACTGGATCGTGAAACGGGTGAACTGCTAGTTGCCGAGAAATTCGACAAATCAGTTAACTGGGCATCACACGTTGACATGAACACAGGCCGTCCACAAGTCGTAGCAAAATACAGCACTGAACTTAACGGTGAAGATGTCAGAACAGACGGTGTCTGCCCTGCTGCATTAGGTAGTAAAAACCAGCAACCGGTTTCTTACTCACCGCAAACCGGCTTGTTCTATATTTCGGGCAACCACCTGTGCATGAACTACGAACCTTTCGAAGTATCCTACACAGCTGGTCAACCTTATGTGGGTGCGACTCTTGATATGTTGCCGGCCGGTGCAGATGTATTGACAGGAAAGCCGGATGGCACAACCAACCTGGGCCAGTTCACTGCATACGATGCTAAAACAGGTAAAATTATTTGGTCAAACAGCGAACCATTCTCAGTTTGGTCGGGTTCACTTTCTACTGCCGGCGGCGTCGTATTCTATGGAACGCTGGAAGGCTATCTAAAAGCAGTTGATGCTAAAACAGGTAAAGAACTGTATAAATTCAAAACTCCTTCCGGCATCATCGGCAACGTTAATACCTGGAATTACAACGGCAAACAATACATCGGCGTTCTTTCCGGAATCGGTGGTTGGGCAGGTATTGGTATCGCTACTGATTTCAATAAACAGCTGGAAGAAGCCCAAGCCAAGGTGGCGGCTGAAACCGATCCTGTGAAAAAAGCTGAATTGGAAAAAATAGCGCTGAAAATATCACAAGAAGGTTTAGGTGCAACCGGCGCTTATGCAAGCTTGGGTTCTTTCACCAAACAAGGTGGTGCATTCACTGTCTTCGCATTACCAAGCAACTAATCCATCTGATTTTTAGATTGATTGATGAAAGCCCTGGTTGATTTTTAACCGGGGCTTTTTTTTGACCTTTATTTGCCGGTTAAGCTTATAATTTTTAGCCATCGGCCAACCGTATTAACAAGATTAAGAAAATCAGCAGTGAACAATTCTTTTAAGTCTTTCATTAATATTATTTTCATCCAGATGAGCACGCTGTTAATTGTCTGCTTTCTTTCCCTCAGTCTCTTTTCGGTGAACTCGATTGCTGATGATGAAATGCAACCACCTGAGGACCATAACGATAACGTGCAATCGGTTATCAAGCTTGACGCTGAAACCCAGGAATTATCAGGAATTGAAACTATTACGCTAAAGTCAGTCAAATATCAGGCCGAATTTATCGCCAACGGAAAAGCCGTCAACATACACCCCTTACTGGCCCTGCGTAATCGCTATTTAATTGCATTAACTGAAAATGCCAGCGCCAAGGCAAAATTCAAGCAGGCTGAGCAGAACGTTAACCGCCAGGAAAATCTGTATCGTCATGGGGTGAGTTCTAAACGCAACTTGCAGGAACAGCAAGCGCAATGGCAGACTTATAAAGCTCAAGCTGATGCGGCCGATTTTCAAGGTAAAGCGGTTATTGATGAAGCCCTGGTTTTGTGGGGAAAACAACTCACAGACTGGGCATTGTCCAGTGATGCCGATAAACTAGGCGTATTTTTATCAAGGCGAAAAAGGCTGCTGCATATTACTCTACCCACCAATAAGCACTTGGCTGACGATATTCGAAGTATTTATATAAATACTTCAGGAGACCATAGCAAGGCCAGTAAAGCCGAGCTGGTTTCAGTGGCTGCATTAACAGAGACTGTCGCACAAGGTGAAAGCTATTATTTTCAAACCGACGATAAACATATCATAACCGGCATGAACATAACGGCCTGGATTCCTGAACAAAATGTTCAGCTAGCTGGCGTTATTATCCCGAAATTCGCTGTCATGTGGCATATGGGCCAAGCGTTTGTTTATCTTAAAACGGCTCCGAATACTTTCGTCCGCCGCATCATTGATCAATATTCGGCAACAGCTGAAGGTTATTTTATTGCCGACGCACTGCATCCGGGACAGCAAATTGTTGCTACAGGCGGACAAATGCTATTGTCAGAAGAACTGCGTGGACAAATACCCAAGGAAGATGATGATTAAATTACCTTAAAGCGGAAATACAATTTTATGCGTTCATAGAATTTCGGCTTGTTCGGAAACTAAACACCTGCACCTGGTTCAAGCCACACATTAGTAACTGTTCATAACAAGGAAGAGTTAAAAAATTCAAGCTATAAGATTGACGCTTCTTAATTTCGATTAAACAATTTTATCAGGTGTGCAAGCCGGGCGGCTTGTTCAGGCAACAGCTGATGCCACTGAAACCGCCATTGCCAATTGCCTTCAGTTGTGCCGGGCGTGTTCATGCGCGCCTCGGAACCCAATTCAAGAATATCCTGCATGGGAATAACTGCAAGATTTGCAACTGATCCCAAGGCGGCTTGTATCAGTGCGCAATGCAGTGCAATTGAAGGATTGCCCAGATAATCGTAAATGTAGTTTCTCTCATGATCACTGATGCTGTGCAGCCAGCCTATAGTCGTGTCATTATCATGCGTACCGGTATAGGCCACACAATTCTTTTCATAATTATCGGGCAGATAGGGATTATCAGACCCGCCGCCAAAAGCAAACTGTAAAATTTTCATGCCGGGCAAATTGAATTCATCTCTCAATGCTTCAACTTCGTCGGTAATAATACCCAGGTCTTCAGCCACCAGAGGAATTGAACCCAGTTTTGCCTTCATTTCCTTCAATAAGGCTTTGCCCGGCGCTTTTACCCACTGACCATTCTGTGCGGTAGGTTCATCGGCAGGAATTTCCCAGGCCGCTTCCAAACCACGAAAATGGTCGATGCGAAGAATATCAAACTGTTCAAGCTGAGTTTGCATCCGTTCAATCCACCAATTAAACCATGTTTTCTTCAGGTAACTCCAGTCATAATGCGGATTACCCCAACGCTGGCCTGTTGCAGAGAAATAATCGGGCGGAACTCCGGCGACAACCAGCATTTCACCCGACTCATCGAGTTTGAAAACCTCACGATTAGCCCAGACATCTGAACTGTCATAAGATACAAAAATAGGAATGTCTCCAAACAAAAGCACTTCGCGCTCATTAGCATAGGTTTTGAGCGCCATCCATTGCTTGAAAAAGACATATTGCTCGAATTTAATCTCTTCTATTATCGTGGATAATCGATGGCGAGCTTCCTTGAGCGCATTTGCCTCTCGTTCCTTATAGGGTTCAGGCCATTGATTCCAGCATTGTTGATTAAATTCATTTCTAAGCGCTATAAACAAGGCAAAATCATCGAGCCAAAAGGCTTTTTCCTGGCAAAAACGGGAAAATCCGTCCCAATCGCCTTGTTCAGCATGCTCTAAAAAGCCATGATAAGCTTTCGCTATCAGACAGTTTTTATTGAAAGCGGAAGTTCCCTGGCCTTCTTCGCAATTTTCATTGGATTGTAACCAGCCCAGTTTCACCAAACCATCAATATCAACGAACGCCGGGTTGCCGGCATGAGCAGATAAACATTGATAAGGAGAACTGTCCGCGTGAGTCATGCCCAGGGGCAGCGTTTGCCATACGGTAACTCCAGCATCATGTAAAAAATTGACAAAGTAATAAGCATCCTGACCGAAATCGCCCTGTCTACCGGGGCCAGGCAATGAAGTTATATGCAGAAGAATGCCTGCACGGCGTTTATTTAGAAGATGATTCACGCTTAAAAATGTCTCGGGTTAGTATTCAATGCCCGGCCGCATGGCCCCACCCATAGCAGGATCGCCATATCCCTGGGTAAATGACAGCGCCAGATAAGCTGGTGGCTCTACGCCTAATAATCGGTATAAATTGGCTAAATTAAGCCGGAATTGCTTTTCAAAGTTGCTGACTGCTTCGCCAGGATTATAGTCGCCAAACCACCAGAACCAGTCGGAACCTTCACAAACCGCCAGCTGAAATTCAGCCTGTTGAATTTGTTTATCGGTTAAACGGTTGGTCGCCAGAGCTTCATCGAAAGCCGCTTTAACATCCCCCAGCATATCCCAGCCATGGTTTTTATCGACAGATCCTATCCAGGTGGAAAAAGTACCGTAAACCCAACTGCCCGCAACCAGTTTCGATAAAGGTTTGACGGTTGATTTACTTTTCAGGCATTCGGAAAACGTTGTCAATTCTATGTCCGGATGACTGGCCAGCCGCCTATAAAGAGCGCTTAAAAAATGATAACCATTCTCCGGAAAATACTCCCAGGCATTTTCGCCGTCCATTATAATTGAAACGACTTTGTCATCGGGCTCATGATTTGCAATATTTTCAAGATGGTGAATCAAGTCATCAACGGCATTATCAGCGTGCCATTTTGAATATTCAAATCCTATAAGATCGGATAAGCCATCATCTCGGAAAAAACAGGCTATTTTAGTATTTTTAAGCTTAAAAGGGTGGTGTATTCCTGAGACTTTTTTGTTTTCCTGTTCATGTAAACTATTCCGCAATACAGAACCGCCGCTTGCAGCCCAGTTAAATCCAAAATCCCCTAATATTTTCAATGTCCGGGCGTTGATGCCGCCTTCTGATGGCCAACATCCCTTGGGTTTAAAGCCAAAAAAACGTTTAAAAGTCTGTACACCTTTTTCAAGATGCCATATTACGCGTTCTTCACCACCCGGATAAGCATCCAACTCGGGTAAATAAGCGTCAGGCATGGCTTCATGAGTCGTCTTCAGGTCCAGCAATAAGGGCATAATAGGATGGGCATAAGGCGTTATTGAAAGCTCAATCTGTTTTTTTCTGGCTAGCACTTTATATCTGTTGATCACATTGGCCAGTAGTTCTCCAATAACTTGCACGATTTCAATCCTGTCGTGCCGGGTATAGCCGGAGCCTTTTTCGATCAAATGCTGTATTCTGCTATCTGTTAATTTTACTGTTTCTCCCATCCAGATCAGATGATACCAAACCAGTATGTCGTTAATAAATTGAGAGTTGACATAACACAGTGACCCATAATGGTGTTCAAGCCACTCAGACATTTCAACCAGTTTAACGAAGGCAGGATAGCGGTTGATTTGCCGGTCGCGATTTGCCCGCATACAGTCCTTGATCAGCTGCAAACGCTCTTCGGGATCTTCAGGAACTATGGGGGCAACCAACGCAGCCAGTAGAGGATCCCTGATTGAAATCCCCTTGCGCAAGTAATTATTGACCTGGTTCGCATAGGCTTCTATTTGTTCCAGCAGGATAGGCGCAAAATTTACGACTGCTTTGGCTTCCGGCACCGCTTCCAGATGCGCCACCATGTCGACATAGTCTTTAATGACATGCAGATAGGTCCACGGCAACTTGAATTCGCCGGTTTGCAAGTCCCTGTACTCCGGTTGATGCATGTGCCAGCACAAAACCAATTTCAATTTTTTTTTATCTAACATGTTTTTATTGTTATCACCAATTACAGTAATGCGGATTGGCCATCTCTTCCCGGATAAGTTGAAAGTAATGAGCGGCATAAGATCACTTTTGGTAAAGACACAGGATTTTGTTCTTATTAAGACCTATAAACAGAAGCATGGCAACTGTTATAAACTTAAAAAACAGACAAAAAGCCAAACTGGCTGAACAAATTATAAAATATGCGTTCCCGATAAGCCCATCAATTCCAGAATGGATGAGCTCGTGCTCGCTAACTTAAGCTGCCAGCGCTCTACCGAACATAGTGTAACTTTTGTCCCAGCATCTCGGGAGTAACCACGACAACACCTCCCGGGCTGACATGAAATCTTTTCTCGTCTTCCGCCCTGTTTTCTCCTATCACCATGCCTTCCGGGACATCACAGCCCTTTTCTATAATGGCTTTGGTGATGCGGCAATGACGAGCAATATTAACCTGGGGCAATACAATGGAGTCCTGAACGGAAGAATATGAATTAACCCGGACATTGGAAAACAAGAGTGAATGCCTGACTTTTGCTCCGGAAATCACACAGCCGCCTGAAACCATGGAATCCACGGCTTGGCCCCGTCTGTCGTCATCGTCAAAAACAAATTTCGCAGGCGGTGTTTGCTCCTGATTGGTCCATATTGGCCAAGTGTTATCATATAAATTCAAACCGGGATTGACTCCGATCAATTCCATATTGGCGGCCCAGTAGGCGTCTATGGTTCCCACATCGCGCCAGTAGCTCTGCTCACCGCTTTGCAAATCCAGAAACGGGTAGGCGTTGACTATATATTTATTAATAACAGAAGGGATTATATCTTTACCAAAATCGTTGTTTGAACCTTTAGTGTCGGCATCTTTCAGGAGTTGTTCAAACAAAAAAGGGGCATTAAAGATATAAATACCCATAGACGCCAATGCGGTATCGGTTCTACCCGGCATAACAGGAGGCTTTGCAGGCTTTTCAACAAAGGCCTTAACGCGTCGATTTGAATCAATATCAATGACGCCAAAGGCCGTCGCTTCTTCCAGCGAGACTTCCAGACAACCAAGCGTTATATCAGCATTTTTTTCAACATGGTCAGCCAGCATGGCGCCATAGTCCATTTTATAGATGTGATCACCGGCCAGCACTAGAATATGTTCAGGATGGCGGTCGCGGAGAATATCAATGTTCTGGAAAACGGCGTCAGCCGTGCCTTTATACCAGGAATCTTCTCCATGTCTTTGTTGAGCCGGCATCAAATCAACATATTCACCGAATTCACCGCGCAAAAACCCCCATCCCTGCTGAATATGGCGGATTAGAGAATCTGCCTTGTATTGCGTTAAAATGCCAATTTTGCGGATGCCGGAATTTACACAATTGGATAATGGAAAATCAATAATGCGGAACTTGCCACCAAAAGGTACAGCGGGCTTGGCGCGCCAATCTGTCATGTTCATCAACCGCGAACCACGGCCTCCTGCTAATATTAACGCAATTGTATTCTTGGTCAAATGACCGACATTATGGTCATACTTTTGGTTGCTTGATATTGACATTTTTCATCTCCATGTTGATATAGATATTACAACTGTTGCTTATTTTGGTAAGATTGATCCATCATTCATTCTACTACTACACCGAGGCCATTCAAAGTGAAAAAACGTTCCAGTAATACACTTGACTCTGATGCTACAAAAACTGCTGCGATAGAATCGGAAGCGAACACGCCTGACTCTGAATCTGCAAAAATGATTGAAGAAAAAACAGCATCGAGTGTGCTTGAGTCTAATCCCAAAAAAAACGAAAAGCCGAAGTTGGAAGCAAAAGCTGTTGATGTTATCAAGCAACCAAAAGCCAATGAAGAAGTTAAAGAATCTGTTTCCGGAGCCGCAAAAATCGCAGCGGGGAAAACACAAACAAAAGCGACTGCCTCTGATGCTATAAAAGCTGAAAAAGCAAAAATAGAGGAAAAAACCCCCGACCTTAAGTCTGCAAAAACCCTGGTTCCGCAAAAAGAGGAAAACAAACTGGATCCCGATTCTATAAAAATTATGGAAGCGAGGCATCACGACCCTTTTTCTATTTTGGGCCGTCATCCAAAAGACGGTCAAGTCCAGATTAAAGTTTATTTGCCTTATGCCGAAACCGTTCGCTTTAGCGGTGAAGGACCCGTTCTTAACCGCATACCCGGTACGGATTTTTTTGAGTATTACGCTAAAGAAGGGGAACTGCCGCAACACTATAAATTAAGCTGGATAGATAAAAACGGTTACGCTCATGAAAATTATGATCCGTATGACTTTGGCGCCCAATTCCCGGCATTTGACCAGCATCTGTTCGGCGAAGGAAAGCACTGGCATATTTATCAAAAACTGGGCGGACACCTGCACACGGTCGATGATATTGATGGTGTTTTGTTTGCCGTTTGGGCTCCTAATGCCGGTCGAGTCAGTGTGGTAGGCGACTTCAACCGTTGGGACGGCCGTTGTAATCCTATGCGCAGCCTAGGCGGCAGCGGTATTTGGGAAATATTTATCCCCGGTTTAAAGGAAGGTTGCCTGTATAAATTTGAAATTTTAAATCGCAATACCAATGAGTTGTTGCTAAAGACAGATCCTTACGGTCAGCAATTTGAATTTCGCCCAAACACGTCATCAATCGTTATCAAGGAAAAAACTTATAGCTGGCAGGACACCCGCTGGATGATGCAGCGCGCCAAACACGACTGGCTACACGAACCTATGGCTATTTATGAAGTTCATCTGGGCTCGTGGCGGCGCGATAACCAGGGTAATTTTCTGACTTACCGGGAACTTGCCGACGAACTTGTCAATTATGTTAAAGAGATGGGTTTCACCCATATTGAATTATTGCCTATAACCGAGCACCCTTTTGATGGCTCATGGGGTTACCAGACCACAGGCTATTTTGCTCCCACCAGCCGTCATGGCACGCCTGATGATTTCCGCTACTTTGTCGATGCCTGCCATCAAAACGACATAGGCATAATCCTTGATTGGGTTCCTGCCCATTTTCCCAAAGATGCTTTCGCCCTTGCCCGTTTTGACGGCAGCGCCCTGTATGAGCATGAAGACCCGCGTAAAGGCGAACACCGTGATTGGGGCACGCTGATCTATAATTATGGACGTAATGAGGTTAAAAACTTTTTATTGGCCAGCGCATTATTTTGGCTTGAAGAGTTTCACCTTGATGGTTTAAGGGTCGATGCTGTGGCTTCCATGCTTTATCTCGATTATTCGCGCGAAGCGCATGACTGGATTCCCAATATGTATGGCGGCAATGAGAATCTGGAAGCCATTGATTTTTTCAGAGAACTCAATACGGTCACTCATGACCTGCATCCCGGCACTGTCATGATGGCTGAAGAGTCCACTGCCTGGCCTCAGGTGACACGTCCGACATGGACCGGCGGTTTGGGTTTTTCAATGAAATGGAACATGGGTTGGATGCATGACATCCTGGCTTACATGAGCGAGGAACCGATACATCGTAAGTATCATCATGACCAGCTTACTTTCGGGATGCTTTATGCCTTTACCGAAAATTTCACTCTGCCTTTTTCGCATGATGAAGTTGTACATGGAAAAGGTTCATTAATCAGTAAAATGCCGGGGGATGAGTGGCAGCGCTTTGCCAATTTGCGACTGTTATACACCTTTATGTACACTTATCCCGGCAAGAAGCTGTTATTTATGGGCTGTGAGTTCGGGCAAGGTAGTGAATGGAGCTCTAACAAGGATTTAGACTGGTACGTACTGGATTACCCGCATCACAAGGGCGTGCAAACCTTGGTTAAGGATCTGAACCACATCCTGAAGAAGCATCCGGCTTTATTTTCGCATGATTTTGATCATTACGGTTTTGAATGGATTGACTGCCATGATGTACAACAGTCAATTATCAGTTACCGTCGTAAAAACCAGCTCGAAGAATTAGTCGTGGTTCTCAACTTTACTCCCGTGCCCAGGGAAAACTACAGACTCGGCGTACCTGAACCCGGCGCCTACACTGAAATTTTCAATTCTGACTCCAAATTCTATGACGGCAGTAATGTGGGTAATGGTGTGGTTGTATCAGAACCTACACCATGGATGAATCAGCCTCATTCCATTAGCCTTACCTTGCCACCTTTAGGCGCTTTGATTTTAAAATTATAGGAGTGGGTGATCTCCAGGCGGACTAATACTTTTTACAGGGTACGCTCAGAAAGTGCCCTGTAGCTATAATTGATTTTCATAAGGATCCTATGAAAAAAATACTTTTTGTTACCAGTGAAGCACATCCTCTGATTAAAACCGGGGGACTGGCTGATGTAAGCGGCAGTCTGCCTAAAGCATTAGCTGAGCTATCTCAAGACATAAAATTAATTTTACCCAATTATCAGGCTCTAAAAATCCATGAAAAAGCCCGTTTCTTATGTTCCATTCGCGTTGATAACCGGAATGTAAATATTCTTGAAACCCATATACCCGGCAGTTCTGTAACTGTCTGGCTGGTCGATTATCCGGTGTATTACAATTATCCGGGTAATCCTTATGTTGATGAACAGGGTCAGCCCTGGCCCATCAATGCTGAAAGGTTTGCATTATTTTGCCGGATTGCTGTTGAAGCCGCCATGGACAGAATACATCAGGGCTGGAAGCCCGATATTGTTCATTGCAATGACTGGCAAAGCGGTTTGGTTCCGGCTTTGCTATCGCTTGAGCAAGATCCGCCCGCGACTGTTTTTACCATACATAATATGGCTTACCAGGGCTTATTCCCTGGCCGTACGGCAGCCGCATTGAATCTGCCTGGCAAATTGTGGAATCCGGCTGGGCTGGAGTTTCATGAAATGCTGTCTTTCATTAAAGGCGGACTGATTTATGCCGATTACATTACTACCGTTAGCCCAACCTATGCACTTGAAATTCAAACAGCGGAATTTGGTTATGGTCTTGAAGGATTGCTGGAGCATCGAAAAGAATTTCTAGGCGGCATTATTAACGGTATTGATCTTGATCAGTGGAGTCCTGAAACAGATCCTTATATCTTCCAGAACTTTACAGTCGAGACGCTTGATAAAAAATCCCTCAATAAGGCTGAATTACAAAAAAAGTTCGGATTACCGGTTAATGAGCGCATTCCTCTTTTGGGATTAATTGGCCGGCTGGTTGAGCAAAAGGGCATAGACCTGATTCTGGAATCCTTGCCGGAAATGGTTGCCCTGAATATGCAATTTGTATTGCTGGGTAGTGGCGATAAAGAATTTGAAAAACAGCTGCAACAACTGGCCGATTTATATCCTGATAAAATTGCGCTAAACATAGGCTATGATGAAGCGCTGGCTCATGTTATTGAGGCGGGCGCTGATGTATTCCTGATGCCATCGCGATTTGAACCTTGCGGTTTAAATCAAATGTACAGCCAACGCTATGGCACTATCCCTATCGTGAGAAAAACGGGCGGTCTTGCGGATACTGTCGTTGATGCCTTGCCTGAAACATTAGCCAATCATACAGCAACAGGCATTGTCTTTAATGAAGCCAGCTCAAGTTGTTTGCTGGAAGCCATCAAGCGCGCACTGATTTTATATAGCTATTCCGATACCTGGAAAAAAATGCAGACTAATGCCATGAAAATGAATTTTTCCTGGCAACGCAGCGCCGAGCAGTATCTGGCGCTATACGAAAAAATTAAGTAGATGCATAGATTCCGTCCGGGTTGAAATGGACGTGTTTTATGTCTCCCATATTTGAGACGATGGATGAATGAAGTTCAACTGCTGTATGTAGAAAATATCATTTCCAGAAAAAAAAGCGCCCTTCAACAGGAGCTGTCTTTTTTTATGCTGGTGAAGAACTTAAGTTATGACAAGCTGTGCGATGTGCTTTGGGCCGGCGAAGACGGCGAATGGCATACTTTGCCGGCAACCTATCACAGCAATCCGGATCAGAATAAAGAATACTGGCAAGCTCGAATAACCGTCATTTCCACAGCCAATAAATCACTTCCCGGCAATATCGAGTTTGCCTTGCGTTATCAAACACAGGGCAGGGAGTATTGGGACAATAAGCACGGCCTTAACTATGTCAGCCAGGCTGATTCCGGAGTTAAAGTCGTTGCCACCCAGCCGGTAATGAACATCGGTTTTGAAAACAGTCTGAAAGAGGGCCAGAAACACGTTCCCGTTATCGTATCGGTAGATTCATCTGTTCATGCTGACAAAGTCATCATTCACTGGACGACGGACAATTGGAAAACTACCCATGAAACTCCTTGCAGTTTCAAAAGAGACTATTGGAATGAAAAATTCCGCAGTCATGCCAGGAATCCAAATCAATACGGGTCTCAGATCTGGCAAGGGCTACTGAAAATTAACGATGCTTTTCGGCTGCACTACACCATTTCCTGTGAATGCAGGGATCAGGTTTTATGGGACAATAATTACGGCAAGAATTATACGCTGGGCCATGAGCCGCTAAAAGTCATGATTCTTAATCTGCACTGTTATCAGGAAGAAAACCAGGACTACAAGTTTTCACAAATTGCCAGAGCCATTGACGAACTGGATGTTGATATTGTCTGCCTGCAGGAAGTGGCTGAACTCTGGAATGATGGACAGGGGGACTGGAATAGCAATTCGGCAAAGATAATTAATGACCGCCTTAAGAAGCCCTACCATATTCATGCCGACTGGGGGCATTTGGGTTTTAACAAATATCGTGAGGGCGTGGCGATTTTGAGCCGATACCCGATGATAAATCAGGCGTCACGATATGTATCAACCAGCCAGGACCCTTACAGCATTCACACCAGAAAAGTGGTCATGGCTCAAGTGGCTATTCCTTATATAGGAGTTTTCAACTTTTATTCGGCGCATCTAAGCTGGTGGGACGACGGTTTTCCGGAGCAGTTTAAATGCCTGAGCGAGTGGGCGGCTGATAACCAGAAAGAGAATATCAACGGAACTTTGCTGTGCGGCGATTTTAATATTACGGCAGGATCAGAAGGATACGGTCTGGTGGTTAAATCCAATGAATATGATGATCAGTTTCTGGAAGTGAGTTCTCACGGCGTTTTTGAAAAAATCTTCAGGGTGAATGATCCCTACTGGCAGCATTATCTTGCCGATGATTATCGCATCGATTATATCTTTATGAATAAAGCAAGCAGTCTGCGCATCATTTCGGGAAGGGTGCTGTTTACAAAAGAGGATTACGGCAGAGTCTCGGATCATAACGGTTATCTGATGACCTTTGAACCGAAGTAACTTTATTTGTGGATGGCTTCTGTCAAGGACTATATTGAACCATGAACAAAAATAACACAATGAGCTTAAGTGCACACAGGGTGATTAGATGCAAGTAGCAGAACACTATGCTATGCCCGCACATGGGCACCTGGGCGGCTATTTCCAGAGAACCAACGATTTCAATGATAAATTTGATATTCGTTGGGGAAAAATAGAATTTGATGTATTTTTTGGCGTTCAAGCCAATGTCAAGGTTATCCTTAAAGTGTATCGCGATCATGGCATATGCGAAACTTATATCGTCGATACGGATGCCTTTGACATTCAATGGGATCGCCATAAGCGCAGCACTCGCGATTTTTATATACACCCGTTTTCCAATAACTTCGGCCCGATCAACTGCATCAAGTTTTCTTTCATTGTGCATCTGGATGAACACTCCATTGCTTCTTACAATGACTACATTTTCATGGACAGACATCAGGCGCAGGATAGACATCCGCAGTATCGAAGAATCACCGGTGAATGGGCGACGCCTAATGCCTATCGGACTTATGAATTAAATGCAGGTGAATTACAAAGCGATGCAGACTGGTATAACCACCATTTCGAGTCATTGAACCTTATTCCCAAATTTACCAAGGGTCAGCAGTATCATCCATTTCATCCCAAACGGTTTATCCATGATCATATCGACAAGGTGATCCGCAGCAAGTGGGAAAACCCCGGACGGCTTTGCACCATCAAGGTCAGCGTTGATTGTATAGATGATGCCGACTTTACCTCCCATTTGATTCATGCCTGCCATCAGGGTGTCCTGGTTCAGTGTATTGTGGACTGGCGCAAGATGACGCTGACCAACAATCAGAGTTATGCGCGATTGAAGCGCTCCAGGATTGAACTGATAGGCGTTTTTTGCACGCCCAAGCATCATCTCATTGAAGTTGAGCCGGATATGCACACCAAATTTGTTATTTTTAACGATGAGGACTGCATACTGGGCTCATTCAATATTACCTTTGACCGCTGGTGGGCTAACTGGGAATCCGGGATGACCTTTCATACCAAAGGCGTATGCCGTCTGCTGGACAATATATTCCAGAGTCAACGCGGCGGCGTGAACCAGAAATATGGCATTGATCCCTTAAGCCCGTTCAATCTGCTTTATACTTTCGGCAGGCATGCCATGCTCAGCGGAAGGCCCTATCGTCCTCATCATGCCATCCTGGCTGAAATTCACCATGCCAGACATTCGATCAAGCTTTGCCTGTTTTTGATGGGTGATCTATTGGGAGATCATCATGATAGCGTCGTTGATGCCTTGATCCATGCCCAGGATCGAGGGGTTTATGTGCATATTCTCTTTAACGGACATCTGGCCAGACAGGGCCGAATCGGCGTCGCGCGGCCTATGTGGGAAGAGCTCAATCGTCCGCTGTTGCCTGCGGTGCAACGGCTTAAAAATGCGGGTATTCGGGTAGGCCTGGTGTATGGGCAAGACGATCATCCCGTGCCTTATTCACCCATTCATTCCAAATATTGTGTAATCGATGATTCTATTGTCATAGAAGGCAGTTTTAACTGGTATAACACGTCCGTTTTCTCTCATGATCTCGTTGTCGTGGTTAATAATCACCAGGTCGCGCAACCTTATCTCTATGAATTTGATGAGATACAGCGTTCATTCAGAGTCTATTATTGATGGCAGAAGTCTGTTGCCGGGATGTAAAGTGAAGCATTTTTTTGCTGACATCTTAAACCGGCTCTATAAAATTTCCAGCAACTCTTTCAAGGTTAAGGCATTAAAAGGTGCGGCGCATTCGGCGGTATTGTCGAAATAGACATGCACCTCCTTGCCTTGACTGCGCCATCGGGCAATGCGCTCGGCCCAATAGGCCAGCTCGGGTTCGCTGTAAGAAGAGACATAAGTTTGTGTGTGCCCATGCAGACGGATATAAACCAGGTTCGACGTAACGCGATCCCACATCGGCCAGGTTTGGGCGTCCGACAGGCAAACGGCGATTTCCGCCTGAGCGAGACAATCCGCCGTGTCATCGTCAAACCAGGAGGCATGTCTGAATTCTATGCTGTGGCGCACTTCACGCCACTGTTGCAAAGCGTTGATAAAATCATTTAACCGGGGCAAATTCTTTTGCAATGAGCCGGGCAGTTGCCACAATACAACGGCGAGTTTGTCCCCAAGCGCTTCGGCATGGTTTCTCTCAATGAGTACCGAGGGTAGGGGATCAAGCAGTTTTTTATTATGCGTCAGGTAGCGATTGGCTTTTAATGCGAATTTAAATGTCGCCGGGGTTTCCACGAACCACTTTTTAAAGGTATCCGGGTTTTGCAAGCGGTAAAAACTGCCGTTAATCTCCACGGCGGAAAAGTGCTCGCTGTAGAATTTCAGCCAGTCTTTTCGGGCTATGCCTTTGTAAAAAGACTCTTTCCAGGGCGGGTAGCTCCAGCCGCTGATACCAACATGAACAGCGCCGGTATAAAGTTGAGGCACCGCTTTAACCTTTAATGCAGATCACCGGTTCCAGCCTGGCGACCTTGCGGGCCAGACCGGCCCTATCTGCACTGTCCACCACGACGCTGACATCTTTATAAGCGGCGGGCGCTTCTTCGGCGACACCGCGCATGGACGGGCTGCGAATAATAATGCCTCGCGCGGCCAGTTCGTCTACCAGCGTTCTGCCTTGCCATTGTTTCGTGGCCTGACTGCGGCTCATCGCCCGCCCTGCACCATGACAGGCCGAGCTGAAAGAGCGCAGTTCACCTTCCAGGGTTCCACACAGTACATAAGAGCTGGTGCCCATGGAACCGCCGATCAGCACAGGTTGGCCGGTATCTTTGAATACCGGCGGCAGATCGGGATGATCGGGGCCGAATGCGCGGGTTGCGCCTTTGCGATGAACGTAAAGCGCTTTTTTTTGACTGTTGACTGTATGATGTTCCAGTTTACAGGTATTATGCGAGACGTCGTATAACAGGCCGAGGTGAATGTCGGGAAACACCTTTGCTACAGCCTGTCGGGTTAAATGGGTAATAATCTGGCGATTGGCTAATGCACAGTTGATGGCTGCCCGCATGGCGCCCAGATACTGCTTGCCCAGCGGTGAAGCTAGTGGCGCGCACGCCAGCTCGCGGTCCGGCAAGGCGATCTGGTAGTGAGCCGCTGACATGGCCATGTCTTTTAAAAACTCGGTGCCGATCTGGTGGCCCAGACCTCTGGAACCACAGTGGATGCTGATGACGACATCATTGATTTTCAAGCCGAAAACTGCGGCGACGGTTTCATCATAAATCTCGGCTACCTGTTGCACTTCCAGATAATGGTTGCCCGAACCCAAAGTCCCCATTTCATCTTTTTGCCGCTCCCTGGCTTTAGGTGAAACATATTTGGGTTCAGCCCCGGCCATGCAGCCATGTTCTTCGATACGCTCCAGATCCTCGGGTTCGCCAAAACCTTGGTCAAGCGCCCATTGTGCGCCGCCTTTTAACATGCCATGCATACTATCGTGATTTAAGTGTATCCGGCCTTTGCTGCCGACCCCCACGGGAACCTTGCGGTATAACTCGTCCGCCAGCGCTTGTTTATGGGGTTGCAGCTCGATCATGTTAAGCCCCGTATGCAAAGTCCGGACACCGCAGGAAATATCAAAACCTACCCCGCCGGCCGATACTACGCCACCCTGTTCTGGATCAAAAGCGGCGACGCCGCCGATAGGGAAACCATAACCCCAATGTGCGTCGGGCATGGCATAAGCGGCTTCGACAATTCCGGGCAGCGACGCAACGTTAGTAATCTGCTCGTAAACTTTCTGATCCATGTCTTGTAACAGTTGCTCATCGGCATAGATAATCGCAGGCACACGCATATTGCCTTTGGCCGCAATTTCCCAGCAGGTTGCGTTTCGTTGTATAAATTGACTGATATCCATTTGATACTCCTAAACATCGACAATACACTGAGCAATCCACGCGCCGTCAGGTTGCTGGTAGACATGCAACTCGGTAAACGTGGCCCCTTTAATTTCCACGGCGGGCTGATGTTTTTGCCGGTCAACGGCTTCCCCAAAGGCGGTCGCTGACAGTTTGCCCTCATGGATGGCGACCTGATAGCGCTTGAACAATAAACCTTGCACCGCCATTTGATAAACCAGTTCGTTAATCCAGTCCAGTAATAACATTTCATGATCGGGCGCCTCGCAATGAATCGAAACAGCTTTGGTAGCCAACACCTGATCAGGATCAGTAATGACCGCCGTCATAGCCACAGCCGTTTGTTCGAACGCCTGCTCAAGCGTCAGCGCAATACCGCGTATCCCGATATCCGCTCCATGTTCAAAATGTTCCCAGTAGGGCGCTATCGTTTTGCTGTTCAATGGTGCACCTCTATTATTTAAGTATAATAACTGGACCTTCGATATTCTTTAGCCGATTTACACCGGCAGTCCTTTTAATGCAGCTATCGCCTGATTCTGCTTGATAGTTATCTTTTTATTATTATTGTTTTTTTCGTGGCCTCTGGCTGAAGTTAGTTAATGTGACAGCCTGTAGGCGTTTTTGTTCGCTAATATTTCAATACTTGCCAGCTTGGCAGGGCCGTAGGTTTGGAAGTTCACGAACCTCAACAATATATTTTGATCAATCCTCAATAAAACTTGTTCATTCGCTGCGAGACACGAGTTGAGCAGTCCCCGGAAGCGATAGGGCATGTGTTTTCACGAAGCGTTTTTTGCGGTGTGAAAATGCAGGCTTTCCTTTCATCGCGTCGAGTCATTGCGATAACTATATTGCATACCCCTTATATGGACTCCTCGATTATTGCAAGCCAGGCTTCCACATTTAATATCGCCACCAGAGCTCATGATGGCTACCATCCATTTGGTCTCCTAGCAGAGATTTTTTTTCCTCAGGACCTGGATGAATCTATCCGCGCACTTTCCCACTACCCTATTAACGGCTTCTTAAGAGCCTAAGGGGTTCACGGGTTTTAAAAGTACCGGTCCGACCTGTTGTTATCATCCATGCGGGTTAACTTGGCTGCGCAATTTTTTGTACTCGCTTAAAGTGCAGGGTTGAAGGGTTATTCACGCTTTGTCCACGGACGAAGTGCCGACATCGGGCACTTCCGGAAACCGCTTGCTTAATTCGTTGTTCCTACAGAGGCGACTCATGCGCCGGTCTTGCTGTTTAAGGGCATCGTCCAACGATACCCATTGCTCGTAGCGCTCGTTTAGTAATTCCGGCTTAACGGCGTTAGGTGATTATCCGCATCTTCCGGAATTGACGGGAGCTGCTTGCGAACCTGGTGGATGCCTTGATAGATCACAATTCCTCTTTCACTCAGCAAGCCTCTAATTCCATTTCTACTTCATAGATGAAATAATAAGCCGTGCTTTATCATGGGAGTGGCGATGGCGAGAACGGCTAGCGGGAGAGAATTTCTGGAGCAAGCCAAGGCTTGTTTAGCAAAGGCGAAGACGGTCAATGAGTT
>JAQURG010000046.1 GCA_028715725.1 Methylococcales bacterium | reverse complement strand
ACTATGACGACATTGTTGAGGCGTGTTGCCAAGCATGGAATGCATTCGCTAGCCAACCCGACACCATCAGAAATCTTTGTACTCGAAAGTGGGCTTTAATAGCATAAGAATTTATTGGGATTGGTATAAACTTGACCAGGATGGTAAATTCCACGTATCGCTATACAAGGCGCTGTTCTTTGTCGAAATCACCGAGGGCATGAAATCCGGAGCGTTAAATCTGCTCCATTCCGAAAAATACCGCTCTCTTGATGAGTACATGATTCAGAAGGCGGATTGGGAAGCCAATCAAGCTTCATATCTGTAACGAGCCCAGCTCGAAAGCTTCGCCAACTGCAAAGCGACGCTGAAAGCCCTGGACCAAGCGCTTGACGCTCGTTATCAAGAGACCAATCAGAACCTGATAGTAGGCAAAAATCCCTATTTGACGATGCGGGCTAATGGTAGAGCGCAGGTAAGCACCCCCAAACTGGAAAAGATGGACTGTTTGCCTCTTGGAACCTTCTTTCCGGAACGAAAATATATTTCCATGCTTGAAATGTTGGCAACGGTGGATCAAACCACAAATTTCCTCGACGAATTTGAGCATTGGCAGATCAAATATCAGAAAAACAGACCAGCCAAGAAGATTCTCTTTGCCGGTATCATCGGCTATGGCTGTGATATTGGCCATCGTAAACTGGCGCAAATTTCCAAGCAGATCGATGATGCTGATCTGGATAACGCGGTAAACTGGTACTGTTCGCTACAGAACGTTCAGGGTACGAATAATCGCATCCTGCGGTTAAGCGACAGCATGAACCTGCCCAACATCTACCGCCGTCAATCTGATGTGCTACACACCTCAAGCGATGGGCGGAAAGCTGATGTGGCCGTGGATTCTCTAAACGCCAACTATTCTTTCAAGTATTTGGGCAAAGACAAGGGCGTTAGCGCGATAACGTTCATCGACATGCACGATCTAATGTGGCATTCCACGGTAATCAGCTCCGCCGAACGGGAGGCACCCTACGTGATTGACGGACTGATGCACAACGATGTCATTAAGAGTGATATACATTTGACCGACACGCCTGGTTATTCAGAAATCATATTTGCGTTAACCTATCTCTTGCTGTTTGAGTATGCACGGAGAATCAAGGGCTTGGGGCGGCAACAGCTCTCCGTTTTCAAGCATAGGAAACATTACGAGGAACTTGGGTACTTATCGCTGCCGGATCGCACTATTCGCGAACCCTACATCGAGGATCAATGGGACGATGTTTTGCGCTTTATCGCAACCATCCGGCTGAAAGTCACGACCGCCTCTCAGCTATTCAAGCGATTGAACTCCTACTCCAAGCAGCACCCGCTGTACCGAGCATTGAAGGAATTCGGGAAGAATCCGAAAACGCTCTTCATTTTGAAATACAGTGACGATCTTGAATTCAGGCAGGCCATCGAGAAACAGCTTAACGAGGTAGAAAGCTCGAACAAGTCCTCCAGGGCCGTTTCTTTCGGTCACAGCCAAGAATTCATTCAAAGCGAAAAGGAAGACCAGGTGATTGCCGAAGCATGCCGCCGGTTAATCAAGAACGCTATCGTGTGCTGGGATTATCTTTATCTCTCACGGGAGCTTGCCACCGAGAAGAACGAGGAACGCAAGGCGGAACTGATCGAAGCGATTCGTAACGGCTCGGTATTTACCTGGAAGCATTTTAACTTGCACGGGGAGTTCGATTTCTCGGATGAGCGTATGGTCGATTCAATGGGCTTGGCAGTTCCCAAAAATCTGGACTGGAAACCGGACTAAAATTGGGAAGTCCAAAATCGAGTCAAAGCCACGCCAGACGTGGGTTTGCAAAAAATCCTATGAAACATTCCGTCGTTTGTTTAAATGCACCCAATATTGCCGAAGCCTGGGGACATCCATTGGCCGGTCATATCGTGAACGCCAATATTGAAAATACCTATGCCATGCCGCCTTACAAAACCAGTATGTTGCTGGATTATGAAAACGGTCATCCGATGGAAACAGAAGCTATATTAGGAAATGCGGTGCGCGCCCCTAAAAGGGCAGGAGTAGCAACCCCTCATCTAGACTCGGTTTATGCGTTAATGAAGCTTAGGGAGTTGAAGCTAGGAAGCTAGCAGAGCCTCATAAAAAATATAATCCGCTGTATATGGAACGCGCTTTTCTGCACCAACGTGATTAGAATCGCATCCCGATACAGGCTTGAGGCCGCCGTGAGTATTAACCCGATTTATAAAACTGACTTCCGAAAATAAACCTTTGCCTTTATGCGCGACTACCTTGACGAGCAACCAGGAAATGGATGAATCCGGGTCAACATCAATTTTACTGACGACTTGTCCGACTACGCGGCTACCTTCTTTATATTCCCACACAGGCCCCGAATAATGACTCCCTATGATATGGCCTTCATTATCGAACAATTTGGCGTCAGGTGCCTGAAGCTGCCATGAATAGACGCCGTTATCGACTGAACATTGATAAATCTGGTCGCCTTTCGCGTGCACAGACAAAACAGGGCTATTGCCGGCCGGTACTTTAATCGCATCAGGTATCAAGACGTCGGCACAAACCACGGCCGGTAACAACATCCACAACTGCAACAGCTTTTTATACATCGCGATACCTCCTTTTCTATAGCCTGTAACAGAAATAAAAAAACCTTCTGCATCGAATGATACAGAAGGTTCATCAAATCAATTAAGCTGAAAAATTAGCCGCAGCAAAATCCCAGTTAACTAACGCCCAGAATGCTTCGAGGTAAGCTGGACGGGCATTACGATAGTCAATGTAATAAGCATGTTCCCAGACATCGCAGGTCAACAAGGGTATTTGTCCTGTAGTTAATGGGGAGCCGGCGTTACTGGTGCTTACCAGCGCCAGGCTGCCGTCGGTATTTTTTACCAGCCAGGCCCAGCCGGAGCCAAAGGTTGTCACTGCGCATTTGGTAAACTCTTCCTTGAATTTTGCAAAAGAGCCGAATGTGGCGTTTATCGCATCCGCCAATGCGCCGGTGGGCTCTCCGCCGCCATTTGGAGCCAGGCTGTTCCAGTAAAAGGTATGGTTCCAGACTTGCGCCGCGTTATTGAAAACAGGGCCTGAGGCTGACTTGACGATAACTTCTTCCAGAGTCAAGCCTTCAAAGTCAGTGCCTGGAACCAGATTATTCAGATTGGTCACATAAGTCTGGTGATGTTTGCCATAGTGATACTCCAAAGTTTCTTCTGAAATATGAGGCGCCAGACTGTTTTTAGCATAAGGTAAAGCAGGAAGTTCGAAAGCCATAAGAGTGTCCTAATAAAAGTTGAAAAAAATTGTTGTTAATAATAAAGCCACAGGCATTTATTAATGAAACCCCAGTAATCTAATAGGGCTATAACTTTAGCATTGCTGGCCAATTAAATAAAGCGGGACTTTGCGCCAATCAATAAAGCAAATTATCGGTAAAACTCCAGACTTGATCTGACGACTTCAAATAGTGGACGGGATTGAAGCTGACGTTGACTGTCTAGTTAGACCCTAAGCAGCCTGTCGATTTAGATATTTTGATCGTCTGTTATACACCAGGGGAGTTTCACCTAGTTGATCGGTCTGCTGATTCAGCGAAGACCGATGACCTCGCTAATATTTTAGATGCATTTGAATCAGGGCTCACCGAACCAATCTCAATCCTTCGTCCTCAGCACGAGTATCTTGCCCAGTGATTGAAGGCTCACCAGCTCTTCAAGCCTCAAACCAGACTGGCCGAAAATGTTTTGCCACTCAGGAAGCGTTCTTTCCCTGCCTCGGGTAGCCATGAACATCTGCATATCAAAGGCCGCACTGGAAAAATCGGCCTTCAATTCCGGAACAACCAACTCCATTAGTGCAATGCGGGCACCGGTATCCTCACCTGCGGCGACGAGATTACGCAGCACTTTGACGCAGTTCTCGTCATCCATGCCATGCAGAACGGCGCTCAACAAGTAGATGTCTTTGTCGTCTTTGGCTGCGGGAACTGATTCAAGCAAGTCCCCTGCCTGATAGGTTAATCGGGACAGAAGGGATGGCGATTCTTTGCCGGTCCAGTATGTTGCCGCCGTTTGGATAACCTTATGCCGGTCAAATATTATAGCCGTGAGATGCGAATACCGCTTTAATATAGCTAATGATTTATTTCCCTTCGAGCCGCCGATATCAATGACTCGATCAAATCGTCCCCAATCGAAGTCGGAGGCAAAACTGTCTCCCGTCAATGCCTCTACACTGTCCATGGCGCGGGCAAACAGAGCATCGAATTCGGCGTGATCGTCCATGTACGCATAAAGCTCGCGGCCGTGAGACAATTGGAATGGAACTTCTCCGGTGCGCACTCCCTGTTCCAGTTGCTCATACCAAGGCTGGCTCATCTCCATCGAGTTGTGCATCAAGATCATTGCTCTGACGTTTTGTGGGTTTTCTTCTCGCAAGTGGGCGGATAGAGCATTGTTCTGAAAAATTCGAGGCGACACTTCTTCAAATACACCCATGGCAGCCAGCATACGCAGCAGGCGGTAGACAGAGTCGGGTTGAGCCCAGACTCGTTCCGCAATAAATTCAACAGTAAGACGCTCATCACCTAAAATAGATGCAATATCCAGACGTACGGCGACATGAAGCACGCGTGACTGCCAAAACGCTGAGCCGATCTGGATGAGCCGAAAGGCTGGCGGTGCGAACTTGTTGGGAATATTCTGTAGCCAGGCGGCAAACTTCTTCAACTTTGCAAAACGCCGAACTGAGCCTGAATTTTTTTGTAATGACATCGCAAGTCTCCTGCTATTCCGCACTTGTCGGCGTCAAACCCGTGGAAAACAGGTAGCCATTGAACGCGGCCAATTTTTCGAGGAATGCAGAATCCATTGTCCGCCCCATCTGTTCTTCAAAAACATCTTTCAGCAGAATCGGCATCATCGCCAGGCTGACAAATGCCATCCTGACAATGTCAGGGTCTAATGAAGGAGCAATTTGCCCGGCAGATTTCATATCCTCCACCTTCTTGGCGCCGCGTGTGCGCCCTCGCTCCA
Source organism: Methylococcales bacterium (assembly GCA_028715725.1). Classification (GTDB taxonomy): domain Bacteria; phylum Pseudomonadota; class Gammaproteobacteria; order Methylococcales; family Methylomonadaceae; genus JAGXGJ01. Next base: position 19,705 of record JAQURG010000046.1, on the reverse strand, counting down.
GTAGCTGTTGGATAAAGCGCCGCCCCGGTCCTTGGTTAAGTGCCAGAACTTTCAATATCAGCTTCGGAAACTCGGGCCGTTTGGACATGGTCTCGTAATACAGATTGAAGAAATCTTTAAACCCATCAACGGAGTCCAACATTTGCCCGTCCAACACATTAAGCATCGGGTTCATCGTGTCGCGGATCATCTCTTCATATAAGCCCTCTTTATTGCCAAAGTAGTAACGGATCATTGATATGTTGGCGTCGGCTTTTTCTGCGATCAGACGAGTTGTGACTTTGTGGTATTCATCAGACAGAAAACTGTCCAGAGCTGCTTTGAGCAGCCGTTCGCGTATGGGATCAGGAATAAATTCGGGGGTGCTAAACATCACATTTCTCCAATTTCAGATAGAAAAAGTTAGATTAGCAGTTGCAAATCGGTGTCACCAGAAGTTTCGTTAATCAACTTAAGTAGTTTGATTGACCGAAGAATTCATGGTTCAGGTAAGCGAATGAGTTCTGAATCGGTTGAACTGCCGCTTGCAGTTTTGTAGCAAGTGGCCCGGATGGAGCTTGCGGAATCCGGGATTAACGAAGCCACTGAAGCCTCGCATTTCGCAGGCTACAATACGTGCCGCTTTGTAAATTTGTCTATTGTGCTTATATCGATGCAACCGTATCGCGGGCGGAACCTATTTTTTCCCATAATCCTGTGAGACCGAAGTTCGGCCACATTTGGGCGGATTACGAGGAACTACCAGCTAATAGTGTTTAGATGAGAAAGTATTTAACATGATGGCAGTGACCAAGCGATCCCTGCCATGTGCTGAACTTTCAGAAGTTAATATTGCCCTGTAACCAGATTTTCTGGGTATTGGTGCTGTATTGGTCTGCATCGTAATAAGCGTATTTCGCTAGCAGAGAATAATGCTTGCCGAATTTTTTGATGGCCATAAAATCCCACTCCTTGCCGTAATGAATATTTCCGGTGTCATCATAAAAATTATGGTAAACCCCGGTTAAGATAACATTGCTGCGATCCAGCGTGTACATCATAGTGCCGAACACATCACGGATGCCGTCCTTGGGGGTCACGATGAATTGATCTGCCCAGCCCTGAAAGGCATGATTTGTACCCAGCGGGGTTTGAAAAGTCTGATTCTGGCCAAGGCCGTTAAGTTGCTCCATAGCGCCCTGCACGGTGAACTTATAGGCAGTCAAGCCGCCCATCAGGTTGTAGCGGTTTACCGTATAGTCTTTTGGGCTGTTTATATAATCCTTCTGAATGCTCCATTCGGCCGTATAGACCAGACCAAAGTCATCACTTATTTTAAATGAATCGCCCGGTTTAATATAATTGGTCAGGCGAAGACCATAACTCTGGCTCGATTTGGCATAATTTTCCTGTTCGGTATAACCCAGCCAGTAGCCGTACCCGACCAGATTGCCGTAATCGCTAACTTTATAATTGACATTGATTATCGGCGCATTGATGTTTTCAGTAGTGGACGTAAAGGTTTTAACATTGCCGATATAGCCGACATTAATGGTCAGGCCGAGAAGTTGTTGATTGTTGTGAGTAATCAGCACCGAGTCGTAAGTTTGTTCCAACTGCCGCCAGCCCACGTTGCCGATAAAACGGTCGTCATCCAGCTTGATGCGCTGCCGCCCGCCCTTGATGAGCGTATCCGGAATGCCTGCATAACTGATCCATAACTGGTCGAGTTCATTAACGTAAGGATCGGCAATAACCGTGTATCCGGTTTTGCCGTTACGAGTGCTATTGTAATCCGATTGCATGGCATAAACGCCCTCGTACTCGGCATAACCCTGCAAGCCATGAAATACCGGAGATAGCACGCCCAGGCGCAAGCGCGCGGTATTGGCATTGGCGGTTCTCGGCTGTCTGGCGGGAGGCAGAGGTCTGCCGTTGAGCAGGGGATTCGGGACTTCTTCCTGATTAGCATTTTCATAGCGGTAATTCAGGTCCATTTTTATCGATCCGTTTTTGCCGTAATGATAAAAATTAAATGCATCTTCAACTTCCTGGGTAATGCCTGCCGATACGGATTGGCTGGCTACCGACAGCGATAACAGCGCGGCTGATAACGGAATTTTTCTTTGTTGCAGTGGCATGAAAGCCCCCTATTTTATAAATTAAAATGTGTTTTTTGTGGGAGCGGCTTTAGCCGCGAATGTTCGCGGCTAAAGCCGCTCCCACATTTACGCCCTATGCCTAGTGCGTATGATCACATTCGGTAAGAAAGCTCAGAATGCTTTCCCGGTACCGGTAATAATCAGGATGGGCAAGCAATGTTTTGCGCGTACGCGGTCTGGGCAAATCAATCTCTTCGATTTTGCCGATTTTTGCGTGCGGACCATTGGTCATCATCACCACACGGTCGGCCAACAGGATGGCTTCATCGACATCATGAGTAACAATAATCGCGGTGACATGGGTCCTTTCCCAGACTTCCATCAACACTTCCTGCAATTCCCAGCGGGTCAGGGAATCCAGCATGCCGAACGGTTCATCCAGTAGCAGCAGTTTCGGCGATAACGCAAAAGCCCTGGCAATGCCGACCCGTTGGCGCATGCCGTTGGACAGATCGGCGGCTTTTTTGAACAGTGAGCCGCCCAAACCGACGCGGGTCAGATAGTATTCGACGATATCATTGCGTTCCCATTTGGCGGCATGGGGATAGACCTTCTCCACGCCCAGCATGACATTTTCAAATGCGGTCAGCCAGGGAAACAGGCTGGGCGCCTGAAATACCACGCCACGATCAGGCCCTGCGCCGTTAATTTCCTTGTTGTCCAGAATAATAACGCCTTCGGATACGCTGTTCAGGCCGGCGGTCATCGATAGTACGGTGGATTTGCCGCAGCCGGAATGGCCGATGATGGAGATAAATTCGCCTTTTTTCATTTTCAGGTCGAAGCCGTCCACGACTTTAACCGAGCTGTTGCCGTCGGGTGTCGGGTAAATTTTGGATAACTGTGAAAACTCCAGGTAGCGAGGGCGATTCAAGTCATCCGATACGGATTTTATCGCCAGGGATGGTGTGTATGCCGCAGGTTTGTCGGGAACGGACGCGGCGATCGCCAGGGACGGTATGTATGCCGCAGGACCGCCCGGAGCATCAGGCGCGGCGGAGGTCGGCTCGTTGCGATTCCAGTCAGAGTTGGTGTTGGGTTTTACATTGGGCAGGACGATTTTATCGGCGTTTTGATCCCGGCTTTTTTCCATGCCGATGTCCATTAAATAACGTGTTATTTCGGCGCGCAATTTTTTGAACTCAGCGTTATGGTTCAATGCAGTCCTGTCCCTGGGGCGCTCGATATTGATATGAAAGTCGGGTCCGAAGGTTGCATCAGGGCCGGGATTAAGCGGTATAACCCGGTCCGCCATGTAAATTGCTTCATCGACATCGTTGGTGATCAGGATGACGGTTTTCTTTTCCTGCGCCCAGATTTGCAAAATTTCATCCTGCAAATTGCCGCGCGTCAAGGCATCCAGAGCACTCAGCGGTTCGTCGAGCAGCAAGATGTCCGGACTGGCTGCCAAGGCCCTGGCGACATTAACCCGTTGGCGCATGCCGCCGGATAACTCGGCGGGCTTCTTATTCATGGCTGAGCCGAGATTAACCATTCTGACGTATTTTTCAGTATGCGCCCGGCGCTGCTCGGCGGGCCAGTGCTTGAAAATCTGATCGACCGCCAGCGCCACGTTTTCAAACACCGTAAGCCACGGCATCAGCGAGTAGTTCTGGAATACCACGCCGCGGTCCGGCCCCGGTGCGGTAATCGGCTTACCTTGTTTTAGCACTTCGCCGCTATCGGCCTGGATGAGTCCGGCAATAGTCGAGATCAGCGTGGTCTTGCCGCTGCCGGAAAAGCCAACGATAGCGATAAACTCACCTTCTTTAATAGTTAAATTGATATTTTTGAGGATGGATATTTTGTCTTTACTTTCCCCATAGGATTTACAAACATTCCTTAACTCCACTAACGGCAGATAAGCATCGTTTGATGACGCAGGCTTCGGGGCGGTGATGTTCATATCGACGACTTTGAGTTTTAAGGCGGTCATGATCGGCTCCTGGTTAAAGTTCTTTACCGAAAGAGAATATTTTCTGGAATGATTGCATGATGCGGTCCAGGACAAAGCCGATGATCCCGATAGTAAATACAGCCACCATGATTCTTCCCAAAGAGTTGGAGCTGCCGTTTTGGAACTCATCCCAGACGAATTTTCCAAGTCCCGGATTTTGCGCCAGCATTTCCGCAGCAATTAATACCATCCAGCCCACGCCTAACGACAATCTCATGCCGGTGAAAATAAACGGCAGGGAGGACGGTATAATGATTTTCTTGATCTGTGTAAGCCAGCTTAAACGCAATACTTTTCCTACGTTAACCAGATCCTTATCGATCGACGAGACGCCAACTGCCGTATTAATCAAGGTGGGCCACAATGAACAGAGCGTTACCGTAATTGCCGAAGTCAAAAATGATTTTTCAAACCATGAATTTTCAGTAGTTACATAAACAGCGCTGACAACCAGCGTAACGATAGGTAGCCAGGCTAATGGCGATACCGGTTTAAAGATTTGAATCAGCGGATTGATTGCCGTGTTGACCATCGGACTCATGCCGCATAGAAGACCTAAAGGCACAGCGATCAGGGTGGCAATCACAAAGCCTGCAAAAACGGTATAAAGACTGGTGAATATCTTATCCAGATAAGTGGCTTGGCCGTTATAGGGCCGGGTTTTAATTTCGGCCTCAGGATTTTCAGCCAGTTTTTGTTTATTACGCTCCTGCTGGCGTTGATAGTATTGAGCTTCTTTCTGTTTTTCTGCGTAATGTTCTTCCAGTAATCCCCCTGCTTCACGCCAAACCGCGACAGGGCCGGGAATGGCTCCAAGACTGGTATTGACTTTGGAAGCCGAAAAGCTCCAAAGGCCCAGAAACAGGGTGAAGGCGATAATGGGAATACCCATAATCAGAAAGAGCTGGCGGACTTGCTGCGCGGTATTTTCTCCGGCCGCCATTTTTACAAAAGGAACAAACCAGGTTAAGCCGGTTATATTAAAAAATTTGATTAGTTTGCTGTTCATTTTTGACCTCAATCTACGCTGTTGCAATCAGTTATATTTCAGCATTGCATTGCTGGGACGGATTTAGCCGATCTCTGCAAGGACTTTATTCGACAACCTTGCCGTCGACGACTTTTTGTTTGCCTTTAAGGCCGATAGGGAATTTAGTCAGGTACTCGTTCGGTTTGGCCCCGTCAAAAACAATGCCGTCAATAAAGTCGGAACTCGGCGCTCTAAAGCCTGTTTCCTTTTCAGCAGGAAAGTCGCCGGCTTTGGCTTTGCCTTCGGCAATCAGCGCTTGGGCGGCTTTCATGTAAACATCAGGACGGTAAACTTTCCTGGCAATTTCCATATACCAGGCATCCGGTTTCTGTTCATTGATTTGTCCCCAGCGGCGCATTTGGGTTAAATACCATATCGCATCACTGTAATAGGGATAGGTTGCGTTATAACGGAAAAATACGTTGAAATCAGGTAAAGGCCTTTTATCGCCTTTTTCGTATTCAAAAGTGCCTGTCATACTGTTTGCAATAACCTCATAATCAGCGCCGACATACTGTTTTTGAGATAACATTTTGGAGGCTTCAGGACGATTTTTGTTGTTCTCTGCATCCAGCCACATTGCGCCGCGTATCAGAGCTTTGATTATCGCAAGATGCGTATTTGGATTTTTTTCTGCAAATTCTTTAGTCACCCCAAAAACTTTTTCCGGATTATTTTTCCAGATTTCATAATCACTGATAACTGGTACACCGAGTCCTTTAATTACAGCCTGTTGATTCCAGGGTTCGCCGACGGAATAGCCGACAATGGTGCCTGCTTCCAGGGTAGCAGGCATTTGCGGTGGCGGCGTTACAGACAGTTTAGCTTCTGCATCAATCTGACCGGATGTGTCTTTAGGAGGCGCATAAAATCCGGGCTTGATGCCGCCGGCCGCCAGCCAGTAACGCAATTCATAATTATGTGTTGAAACCGGAAAAACCATTGCCATATTGAAGGGTTTGCCTGCGCTCTTGTATTTTTCAACGACAGGTTTTAGGGTGTCGGCTTTAATAGGGTGTACCGGTTTTCCGTCTTTCATAGGTATCTGCGGTTTCATTTGCTTCCAGACATCATTGGAGACAGTAATGGCATTACCATTTAAATCCATACTAAATGCAGTCACGATATCCGCTTTGGTACCGAAGCCTATCGTCGCCCCAATGGGCTGCCCGGCTAACATATGCGCTCCGTCCAGTTCACCATTGATAACGCGGTCCAGTAATACCTTCCAGTTGGCTTGTGCTTCAACTTGAACGGAAAGCCCCTCATCTTCGAAATAGCCTTTTTCATAAGCGACCGCTAATGGCGCCATATCAGTCAATTTAATGAAGCCTAGTTTCAAACTATCTTTTTCCAGTTTTTCAACCGCATCAACACGGGGCGTAAAGCTCAATGTTGTCATAATGGCTACAGTAGAGAGCGCTGTAATCAGGCTTTTAATAGTCAATTGTCCGGTTTCTTTGATCATGGTTTTATCCTAATACAGAAATTCAGGGGCAAAAAAAAACGTCTCAAAACCGGGTATCAATAATGACACAACGATTTATGCGACGCCTTTGTCTGGTGCTCACCTTTGAGCTTGGAATTATGACTCCAGCTTTAGAGCCTCTGTAATGATTAAAGCAGTATATATGCCAATAATTTATTAACGATTATAAGTGGCTGTTTTGTATATAAATACTGTTGATTTAAGGAGTCCTGTAGCGATGAAATGCAGACGGAAAGCACCCGTCAGGATTAGGCAGGGATAATGCTTCGCTCTAGTAATGTGCGATTGTGAAAGTGTTTTGCACCAAACAAGAACTGCCTGGCGATAAATATTCACTTCCTTCTTTGCAAATCAGGGATTGAGGTGGGAATCTTTTAAAAGTCTCCCGCTCTAAGGCACTCCGGGATTGTGTTAGTATTTTAGATGTAAAATGCGAATTTCTGCTATTGGCACAGGCCTGCCAAATATTACAATGCCGGTGGAAAAATACCGAAGTGAAGTGATCTTAATACGGAATGTCTTGATTCCAATTTTATTGATGGAGCTTTACTATGAAGAATATCGTGAGTCTCCGTTTTTCAGGTTTACTGTTATTGCTGTGGATTTTTGCATCCGGGGTTTATGGCAATCAACATCACTCAATGTCGTGCGGGGCCTTTTATGGCAGAGCGAGCGACCTGAATTTGCAGCGGCCGCCAAGACGAGTATTGCTGGTGCCTTTACTGAGCAGGGATCCCTATACGAATGAGAGCTCAAGATGGCCCGAGCAACCGGCCCGAACTCTGGAAGCCTTTTATCGAAAACGGTTTAATGCAGACGTAACGCAACTGCGGAATATCTGGAGCTGGAGCGAATATTACCGGAAGGTCGAGCAAACAATAAAGCAGGTGCCTCCTTTCGACCGGGTCATTTTTATCAGTCACGGCGGATTTGACGGTCCGGTACTTAAAAATTCCGAGTATTGGCATTCTTTTGAGGTAACAGGAAACGAGGGCAAACTGCTTCAGTTTTCCGAGGCGCAGCCGGGACTCAAGAATATGTTGTCCCTTACTTATGATACCGAAAAAAACCGCCTATTCAGCGACTATATGGCTTCGCGCTGGCCGGAATTGGCGTCGATGAAATTTTCCGACATCTGGCGTCAGCTTACAGCGCTGGAAAAGCAGTTAGTGCCGGTGGATCGCGCCTGTTTTCAACGCCATTGCTCGCAGGACCGGCTGGCTATAAGGCAGGGCGAAGAGCTTGAATACCAGCTTTATCTCTGCGAACTACTTTGCCGGGAATCGCTTTTCAAGATCAAGACATCTGAAGAGTTATCCGCGGAACGTTTCTTTCGGTTTATGAAATCCCTGAGCTCGCTTACCACGACAGACGGCATGGTTTTTTTCGGCGCTTGCAACCCGGGCAGCGCTGCTCCGGAAAAAACGACCGAGCCGGATAAAACCGAGTTTTTAATCAACTCAACCCTCGCCGGTGGCCCGCACAAGAGCTATGTACACCTGGTCAGCGCAGCTACCGGCCGCATCACCGCCGGTCCGATTGGACAGAGCAGCGCCGAGGACATCATCAACCGGATTATCATGTTTGAGACCGGCCGCCCTCAGCGCTATTTATGTGTTGTCGCTCCTGCGCGGAGTGATCCTGTAGATGAAAGATGGCCCATCAACTAGCGGAAAAAGACGCATTTTGAAAGGTGGAGGCTGGTGATTTATATGCGAAATCTTTGGATATCCGCCTTCACATTTCCATATTGCTCGCGCTTAAAGAACGGTAACTGCTGAATAGCCTGGACAAGATGGAGTTATCGTGGGAGCGGCTTTAGCCGCGAAGAGCGCGACTGAAGCCGCTCCCACAAAAATAAAAATGCTCAGTTATTTTATTTTCATTCCTAAAGCCCAATCTGCATATTTACAGGATGAGCTTTCGGCCCATCCTGTAAGGCCTGGTTTGACTTGCTCGCGCCAAAAACCGCTTTTCCCGCTTTGGCCGAGATATGCTGGTATTTGGCGTAAGCGGCTCCGGCAGAACTGCGAAGTTCGGCTTCACTCTCCTGATTGGCAAAACCCCGTGCAACTGCTTCCAGGACATAGGCTTCCGGAGCCATGAAGCTGAAAGTGGTGACTACCGGCTTTGAACCTGCGGCAAGCAAATGCTCTGCGAAAAACTCTTCGCTCAGGCAGGTCAAGGCAACGGCCTGTTTATCGTGCCGGGCATGTTTTGGAAAGCGTTCTATGATGAGCTGGTTTTGCTCATCCATCAAGCCATCATGGCCGATGAACACCACCATTTCACGGTTGGCCACATCGGGTGGAGTGGCGGCCTGTTGTATAAAGTCAAGCATCGCCTGGTCAATCCGGCTGCCGCGGTAAGCATCTGCGGTCACCGTGAGCTTGTCCTCCCAGACAAACCGGCAGCGTTCCAGGATAGTATCGCTAATGCCTTTTTCGCAGCCCAACTTTTGCCAACCATTCGCCTTGCTCAAGAAGGTTTTTACGCCATAAGCGGCGCCCCAATAGAGGTTGGTGTGCGGGTCATCGCCATTGCCAATTCTTGCAGGAACGGGCACGATGCCTTGTGAGACGTTGTCGACGAGCGACACAATGACATGAATATGTGTATTGGGCATGGCTGAGGCATAGGACGGCAACAGAGCCGCAAACAATATGTTGAATAAATAAACAGAGCGCAGGGTAATCATCAGCGGAATCCTCCAGGAGGATATTTGAAGTTATTTTTGTTTCAGGACCACAGGATTAAGTACGGGACGGTAAAATATTCACTTTTTAAAACTCAGCGGCGTCGAATATTTACAGTCAAGTCTCTTTAAAACCGGCGGTTAATAATATACCTGATATTGTTTTCATCAATAAATTTTTTCAATCCGGTAAAAGTTAAAGCCAAAAGTGAAAATACCGGAGGCTAATAATCTCTTTTTTAATGAGAAAATGGTCTGGCAACCGGGTTAAAATAAGAAACTCACAATCGCTTTTAATCGGCCATTTTCTATGACCGGTATGGCCAACATACTGCTCAGGTTGTCGAGCTCGGGATTGTAATCAGGTTCATGGTTGCCGGTAATGATGGGGACCCCGGTTAACCAGACGCGGCCGAGAGCGCCTTCGCCTTTTTTAACTGTGATTGTTTCAAAAATCTCCGCCAGATCATTACTGTTTTTACTGTAACCTTCCTGACAAATAAGTTGTCTGCCTTGCTGATCCGGAATCCATATCTGGATACGTTTGGCGATTGGCGTGGCTTTAGCTGAAAGAAAGGTCATGATATAGGTTTGCTTGAGAGTGTCTGAAACAGGAATTCCGATACCCGTAGTAATGCCCGCCTGTTGCGCATCCCCGGCCCTGATGAACGTATCGGTTTTGCCGATATCATTGATAAGAACCGGCATTCCCGTTTCCCATGCCAGACCTGCCAGCCCTTGACCCTTGGGCAGGCTGGTTTGCCTGGAAACCGTTTCAAAATATTGCAATGTACCATAATAACCATCCATCACCTTAAGCGTATTTTCCGTGTCCGGGTTATCGCGCCACATTTCGATAGCGCCGGCATGTTCTTCATCATCACCGCATAAAAAAACGACAACCGCCATCAGAAAATCGCCGGAAAAAACAGGGATGGCGATACCGCAAGTCAAGCCGGCTTTGTTAGCGGCAGCGGTTCGCTTAAAGTAAGAGTGTTCAAACTTTGTCAATACAACAGGATGGCCCGCCGCCCAGGCTTTACCCGGTAACCCTTCGTTATAAGCAAAATGCTGCTGCTCGCTGGCGGATTTAAAATCGGTCAAAGCGCCGTATAAACCGGAGCCAAATTCCAGGTGGGTGCGTTTTTTATCCGGAATCCATATTTCAGTAACCTTGATAAACGTTTTCATCTGAGTAATATTTTTATTATTTAAGCAGTTCAGCCATGGCGATCACATTTTTGGCCATTTCACCCAAAGTAATGTTTCGATCCATCGCCAGTTTCCTGAGTGTGTGGTAGGCCCCGTCTTCGCTGAAGTTTTGGGTTTTGATTAAAATAGCTTTGGCGCGATCTATCTGTTTTCTGTCTTCAAGTTTGGCGCGCGCTTCTTCCAGCGTATTTTTGAGAGATTGCTGATGCCTGAATCTGGCGATAGCAACATTGATGACGTGGTTGATGTGGCTGTGTTTGGAGCTGTCGATTATATAATCGGTTACTTCCGCTTTAATAACCTGGTTAATGATGTCGGTATTGCCGTCTTTGGCGAATATAATAACGGGTAACGCGGATTGATAATTAAGCATGCGCAGATCAGCCAGTATTTTCTCGGAAGGCGTATCAAGATTAAAAATAATGATATCCGGCATGATTTCCTTGATCAGCGCTAAAAACGTAGAGCCATATTGGGTTTTAAGATATTGATAACCTTGTTTTTTAAGGCTATTTTCCAGCAATGTATTATCAGGATCGCTTTCAATCAATAATACATTCAGCATATTTATGATATTGCGTCAGATTAAGTAAGGGCATTAAGCAATATATGCAAAAGTCGCTGGTGCACCAACGATGTTGCATTTGAAAAAGCGTTTATATCGAAATTAGCAGATATTATGCCAGAAGTAATTTAATATTTTTTATGGGATGTATTTATTTTTACTTTCAAAGGCTTGTAAAATAGAGGCAGTGCAGAATGCGTATTTAAGCTATTACAGACCTACTGAAAATAACGCATTAAATTGGCGCAATTGCTTGCCGGAGTGCACCAATTTTGTTTTTTACAATTCAAGTGCAGTCTTCAGTAAAGCTTTCCTGCGAGATCGAGGTAAGTCAGATAAAGCCGCATATCAAATTCCAATTGGTGATAGTCAGGCTCCATATACTCGCATAATTTATAGAACGCCTTGTTATGCTGTTTTTCCCTTAAATGCGCCAGTTCATGCACAACAATCATTCTCAAAAGTTCAACGGGGGCGATTTTAAAGACCGACCCTATGCGAATTTCATTTTTTGATTTCAGATTGCCGCCCTGAACTCTGGATACAAATGAATGCAATCCCAGCGCTTGATGGAGCACATCGATTTTATCATCATAAATAACTTTGCTGAGCGGACCGGATTGGCGCAGAAATTGATTCTTGATGTCCACAGCATAAACATAAAGCGCTTTATCAGTTCTGATCTGATGGGCGACAGGATATTTTTTTAGCAGCACCTCAGCCAGTTTATTGTCATTTACAAGCCTGTGAACTTGATCCGTTACTGTCGCCGAAAAGCCTGCCAGATATTTTAATTTGCTCATAACAGTCAAGGGGTTTAGTCAAGCTGGCGATATTTTGTTGAAGTGGGCATTAATCCCAAGGCGGTTCATCGCCGTTATACGCAACAAAGTTTTTGTCCGTTGGAAAGGTTGTTGCAGCAGAGGCGGCGCTGTTAGAATTTTTTTTTGATAGCTGAAGCCGGCGGTTTAGTTAGCATGGTTGCGGCGGACATCTCCAAAGGCGCAGCTTGCCATTTGGCAAAAAGCGTAATGTCCTTGTCGGCCGGGACAAACCATTTTTTATTGGCGGCATCCCATCTTGCGCCCAGCGCTCTTGCCTCATCCTTTTGTGCAAAAGGTACATTCAAATAAGTTTTCGAGCCTGACATGCTGTAGTTCGGGTTGATGGAGTGTGAAAAAAAGTCCGGAGTATCATTTTTAAAGCCTGAAAATCATTTAAAGCCTGAAAATCAGGATAATTATCTGCTCATAATTATCGGTACAAACGGTTATGTCGCCGTTCCGGGCATGAGGCACTTTTCAATAATCCGAAGATTGCTGTGACTCCCTGCCGGAACGATGACTGATAAGTGTTATATCCAGTCTGGGATATCAGGCTTTTTTAACAAACTCTGATTTAAGTTTCATTGCACCTATCCCTTCGATTCTGCAATCAATATTATGGTCGCCCTCGACCAGACGGATGATTTTGACTTTAGTGCCGACTTTGACGACGGATGAAGATCCTTTGACTTTGAGGTCTTTGATGACGGTGACGGTATCCCCGTCTTGCAGCACATTGCCGTTTGCATCCTTAACAATAAGGTCATCGCTACTGTCTTCGGCTGTCCCGTCTTTTGACCATTCATGTGCGCATTCAGGGCAAATGAACATATCACCGTCTTCGTAAGTAAATTCTGAGCCGCAGACAGGGCATTTGGGAAGGTTACTCATCGCTTTTACCTGATATAAGTGGTTCAACCCTGTAGAGTACAAGGTGCATTAAGTCTGGCATGATGCCAGATTCAGGCATTTATTGTCCACTAAACTTGTTGATGATAGCCAGGCAGAGCATATATCCGCATTGCCAAGTCCAGACGGTAAAACAACACTATTAATAAGAGCCCGAGTTTATAGGCCCGATCAGCGAGATTTACAATTTGATTCTATTTCGCTATTTTTTTGAGTCAGATTATCCATAATAATTTCTTGAGCCTTGGCTTGCGCATCGGCGAGTTCATCAACAAAAATGTCGGTTTTATACTCCGGAGTAATGGTACCTGCCAGTGAATGAGATGAATCGCGATGCTGTTCCGGTTCCTTGATATTGATGGATGCCACGGTGGAAAGCCCGGGACGGAGGGGGTTTTTCAGTATTTCCTCTTTCTGCAAGGCGATCCGTATGGGAACGCGTTCTACAATATGAATAAAATTTCCGGTGGCGTTGTCCGGGGGAAATAAGGCAAAAACACTGCCGGTACCGGGTACTATACCTTCTACTGTGCCATGATAAATGTGGCTGTCTCCATAGAGATCAACGGTAATTTCTGCCGACTGACCGGGCCTAACCTGGGCCACTTCGGTTTCACGCAAGTTTGCCTCGACCCACAAATGCTCCAAAGGAACCAGCGTCATTAACGGATCACCGGGCTGCACCCGGTTTCCGACCTGAACCTTGCGCATTGATACATAGCCTGAAACGGGGGCATGGATTTGCTGACGCGAATAATCCAGGTAGGCGGCGATGAATTTGTACTTGGCAGCTTCCACATCCGGGTGCAGGATTCTGCTCGTACCGCTCACTTTCGCTTCTATGGCTTTGAGTTCCGCCTCGGCCTCACGCATCTCGGCTTCAAGGGCTATCATCTGATCCTCGGCATTTTGCACGACCTGTTCGGATACCGAACCATTGGGAGCCGCCTGCCGTAATCGAAGCACATCGTGGCGTACCCTCGCAAACCGGGCCGAGCGGGCAATCAGTTTTTGACACATTTGCTGATGTGTAGAAAAGACAGCGCCGATTTCTCGTACTATTTGTCCCAATTCGCCCCGACGCTGACCTAAAGTGGTCTGTGCGCGATGCTCATCAAGACGTACCAGCAGATCACCTTTATTGACATATTGACTTTCCTCGATCAATACCTGGGTGACGATACCCGTTGCATCCGCTTCCACCGGAATAAGATTACCGGTAACGAAGGCATTATGGCTCACCACCCGGAAACGGCTGTAGTGCCACCAATAACCGGCATAAGCCAGAGCACTGATGATCAGCACTAACATAACCAGCAATAGATAAAGATTGCGGCGAGCTCGAATAGTCCCTGGATGAGTCTTCATGGGTTTTGATTTCAGCAGCACTTAATTTAAGTTCAAAAGAATATATTTTCAAATTGCGGATTTCTGTTGGATTATATAGATCATTCACTTCCGTTATGTCTACCACGGCAACCAACTGAACAGTTTTGGTTCGGATTTCTGTTGACTCACCTGTAGATCGTTCACATATCCGCCGCCTAATGCCTCTATCAAATCCACGATGGCAAGCAATTGATCAGCTGCCAATGCCTTCAAGGCATATTCCTGGTCCAAAACGGCATACTGGCGTGTCAGCAAGGCCCGGCGGTCGTCCAGACCGCTGTGGAAACGGTCTTGAGCAAGCCCCAGGTTTTCATTTTGAGCCGACAATAAACGCCCCTGCGCTTCGAGTATGGAACCTGTTTCTCGCCAACGGCTCAGGCTGTCGGCTACTTCCTGAACGGCCTGTAGTAAAGTGTCATTATAAAGCTCCACAGCGCCGTCATACTCCGCACGTTGAGCCGACAGCTCCCCGCGCAGACGTCCGCCCTCGAATAATGGAAGCCGAAGGCCCGGTGCGATCCCGTAGGAGAAACTGGAACCAGAAAACAGAAGATTGGCCAGAGAGCTTGCCCCATTGGTGAGTCTGAGGGCATTGACTCCGGCAAATGCAGTTAAGTCGATGGTCGGCAGGAAACTGGCCTTGGCGACTTTGACCCGTTGTGCCGCCGCCTCGGCGCGGTAAAGGGCCGAGGCGAGATCCGGGCGGCAGCTGAGCAGTTCCAAAGGTAGCTGCGCAGGCATTTGTATATTGTCAGCGTTAATTACGCTGCCGGTGAGAGGGTTTTGCTTGGAAGCAGATCCATTACCGGATAACTGGGCCAGTAAATTCTGATGAAGAGCCAGCTGATTCCGTACCCCTGCTTCGCGCTTATTGACGTGCTCCAGCTCGATATTAGCTTGCTTCACCTGATCAACAGGATCCAGGCCTAACTGCAAACGGGTCTCTTCCAGAACAAGCAATTCGCGTCTCAGTTCAATCATCGAATGTGTCAGATCGAGCTGTTGCCGTAGCGCCAGACCCTTTATATAGGAACGCGCAATTGCGCTGGTCAACTGAAGCAAAACTTCGGCCTGTTCCGCTTTTTCGGCATTCGCCTCACCCATCGCAGCCTCCAGTGCGGCACGGTTTTTCCCCCAGAAATCAAACTGGTAGCGCAAGCTTAAAGGGTTTATAAAAGCAGAAGTATAATTTTCTCCACGAAGTACCACATTGAAGCCATTGCCCGAAAGACGCCCCTTTTCAAACCCTGCCTGCGCATCCAGAAACGGCAGCAGCCGCGCGCCTTCCACGCGGGCCAGGGCTTGCGCGTGACGCAACCGCGCGGCGGCGACTCTGAGGCCAACGTTTTCTTTTAAGGCAATGGTCATGAGACCGTTGAGTTCCGAACTGCCGAATTCCTGCCACCAGCGCTCATGGGGCCAATGCCTGGCAGTAGCCAGCGGCTTATCGTGCCCGGGAGGGGATAATGCGGGCTTCAGGGGTGGAGTTTTCAGGAACTCGGCAGGCTTGTCGCCTGAAGGTATCCAGGCGCAAGCGGATATCATGAGCGTAAACCCGGCATATAACCACAAAATAAGCCGATGTTTGGTCGTGAATTGGACAGTCATGATTGCTCTTCCACGATTTCCTCCGCTCGTATATCCGCTAACTTTGGATGAACGGGTTGATAGGTCGGGTAGGCCAGCCATATTAATCCGGCCAAGCCCAGAAACAGGTAGCTGGACAGCAGAAAAGCGTCGTTTAATGCCAGCAGGGTTGCCTGCTGCTTGATGAGCGACAGCAGTTTGCCATTAATCAATCCTTTATTCAGGCCTGAAGCTTCCAGTTGCGAAGAAATATCATGTAATAAATTAATTGAAACGAACCGCCGCCCCCCGAACTGATCTGCCAGATGAAGCTGATGAAAAGGGCTGCGTCGAAACAGAATGACGCCTTGCAAAGAGATGCCGAAGGCCCCTGAAATAACTCTCAAAAATCCAGCCTCTTCTGCCGCACGCATTTGCTGATCCCCGGAAAGTCCGTGCAGGGTCAATTTAGTCAGCGATGTTAAAAATGAACCGAGAAAAATGCCCAACAGTAACATGGGCCAAAAAACCTGCTCGAACGAGCCGGGGTCATCAAACAAACCTAACCAGTAAAAGGTAACAGAGAAACCAAGCAAATTGAGGCAGGCTAGCAGGCGAGCGTCAAAATGCCTGGACAGCTTGTGCATCACTACAGCCACAGGCACCGCAAGTACGATCAGGGGCAGGTAAACGGTACCAGCCAGAGATGAGGAATAACCCAGCAATACTTGAAGCTGAACGATAAACACGGAGAGCAGGCCCTGTATCGAAAAGAATCCCGCCGTGATACAGATAACACCTATTGTAAAATTACGGTGAGCGAAGACGCGGATGTCAAATACAGGATGACCTTCGTCGAATTCCCAGATAAAAAAACACAGCGACGCTACGATAAGAACAATCAGCGCGCCAAGCACGACAGGCGAGTCCAGCCAGTCAAAATCGTTGCCCAGGTTCAGAATGGTTTGTATGCTGGCGAGAATCAAGGCCAGGAGAACAAAACCGATGATATCGAAAGGCGTGTGTCTGTGTTCGAATCCGCGTCCCGCAAGCAATGAGCCGGTGATTCCGGCAATCGCCAGGGCGAGCGGAATATTCAGATAGAACAAATATCGCCAGCCAAGTTCGTCAGCGATGATGCCGCCTATCGGAAAGCTGATAGTAAAAGGCATCAGCGTGACCAGCCCCCATATCCCCAACCCCAGCATTTTCTGATGATCGGGATACTCTTTCAACAGCAGTGATTGTCCAATGAAGAGCGTAATTCCACCTGAAAATCCGAGCAGGATGCGTGCTGAAACAAAAAGTCCTATGGTCTGGCTGACGGCGCATAAAAAAGAAGCAAAGGCATACAAGACAAACGCAGCCACAAACAGGCGATAATCCTCGAAGCGCCCCGATAGCCAGCGAGCGACAGGGAAGGCCAGCGCCAGTGCGATGATGAAATAGGTCTGGCCCCAAGTGCCGAAGCTCGGTCGCACACCCCCGAGATCACCGGCAACATGAGGCAGCAGTGCAATATAGGAGCCTACGCCGAACAGAACAATCATATGCCCAAGGCTGAGTGCGAAATTAAACAGGACGAAGCGCCAACCGTGCAGGCGTTCGGCGTAGACGATCGTCATGGGATTAAATTGTCTGCGGATGCCTGGACAGGTTGAGTGCGCAAATCTGACACCTTCAGAGGCAGTCCGATGTCAGCGAAATTCTGCGCAAGCAATTGCATGCCCATCCGGGCCACAAGCTGTTTGAGGTCCTCAGCCTCATGATTGAGCAAGGTTTGCGGCGAATCTTCAACAGAGATAGTTTTTGCATGCGTTCTGGCTATTACTTGTCGGGTAAGAGGATCGATCAGCTTGACCAGCACCTGCAAGGATGTTTGTACGTCAAAAATTCGGTAGCTCTCGATGCCCACTTCCAGTACGGCATCGATATTTTCCAGCCCTGGCTGCCGATAATCAATGGACGAGCTATCCTGGCTGTACCATTGCCTTATGGCGTCACGCCAATTGCCAAGGTTTGCATTACGATCCCCACTTGCAATAGGAAGACGATAATAATCCTTGCTCAGTATGGTTTTAAAGTTGCCTCTATTTAATTGTGAGGCGGCTTCGTGAGCCAGGCTGAAAGTGGGCGTCCAGTTATCCTGAAGCGAGGCCACTGGTTCCAGGCTGGCTATATTTTCCGTAGAGGCCGAGGATTGGTGTAGATCTGCAACCGGCACACTATCGTCCTCACTGACCAGTCCGGCGATGAGCACTCCTCCAGGACTCTTGTAGATCTTCTTATCCAGGAATGCATAATAAGGCATTTCTTGATATTGATACTGACGATACACAGGAAACCGGGCTTCAATCAGATCAGGAATCACTTCGAGCGGCGGCGATTCCACCGGCACAACCAGAACCGTATGTATCTGATCCACCCTGGCGCTCGACGGTTTGACTGGCGCGGCGAGGCAACCGCTCAGCAAGAAAATCAGCGGCAGCAATACTCCAAAGTTTTTAATAGTTGGCAAGAATTGTGACTTATGAAACATTTTTTCGAAGTGGTTGATGCGCACATCGCTCAACACCTTTCGACAAGCAAAACTCACGAACATATTAAAAGTGGTTTCAATATTCAATATTCCATAGGTGGCTTTATTACTTTTTTTACCCCACCAGGTAACAGATTGATTTGGAATCATATTTTTTCTCCAGACAGAAGCAAGGAAATGACTTTTCTATAAGACAAATCATTTACCTGCGAGCATTTTAAGATGATCTGTCTTATTGGTTTTCAGCTCGATTAAAGCTAAAAACAGAGTTGTGAGGCGCATAATATCGAATCGCTATGTATAAAGGCAAACGATATTTATTGGACATTAGTATCGGATTATCCGATACTAAAACGATGGATATCGATCAGATCAAAACTTTTCTAGGCGTAGTCGCCAATGGCAGCTTTCTGGAAGCGGCTAACAGACTGCATGTTACCCAATCGACCGTGAGTACCCGCATTCAGAGACTGGAATCCTATCTTGGCGTAACGCTGTTTGTGCGAAATCGCTCCGGCGCCGCATTAACGCTGCCGGGACATCGTTTTTTGCGCCATGCCAAATCCCTGCTATTGACGCTGGAGCAGGCTCGGCATGATATTGGCTTGCCCAGCCGTTTTCGCGCCAGCATTACGGTAGGGGCGAGAATCGCCTTGTGGGAAGAATTGTTGCCACGATGGATTGGGGCACTGCGAAAACAGGTTCCGGATATTTCCATTCGCAGTGAAATCGGCTTTGAAGAGGACTTAATGCGCGGGCTAATCGAAGGCAGAATCGATGTAGGGATGATGTACTCGCCGCAACATAACCCCGGCCTTTTGATTGAGCATTTATTTGATGAAACACTGGCTCTGCTGACCACCGATCCGGATAAACCCTGGCCCAATGAGGATTATATTTATGTAGACTGGGGGCCGGCATTTTATGCACTGCACAGCAGCAGTTACCCTGATCTGGAAAGCCCCCCTCAATTAGTCAATATCGGCTGGCTGGGCGTACAGTTAATCATCAGCAATGGCGGGTCCTGTTTTCTGCCCCTGCGTCTGGCCGAGCCTTTAATCCAGGCCAAAAAACTGTTTCATGTCAGCGGTAGCCCGCAATTCAGATTACCCGTTTATATGATATTTCCACGCGATAATGATTCCATTGTGTTGCAACAGGTGCTGGGTAGCTTGCGTTCATTAGCCGTTGTTGAACAGCAAAAAGCCATGAGTCCAATCTAGGCCTAAAGAGAATGCGCTTTCGCCGGACGGGGCATGTTGCCAATGCCGTTAACTTAAGCGCCCAACCTTGTAACAAGTTATCATGTGCCATTTAAATTATTAATTGCCATGAAAAATCATGAAATCAACTCGGGCGATGTCGATGCCAACATCCTGTCTCGTGTTG
>JAQURG010000045.1 GCA_028715725.1 Methylococcales bacterium | reverse complement strand
GCTTATGATTCGGTCGCTCAGGCGAGAACCTCGATCATGCAATATATAGATGGGTATAATCGCTCCAGGCCATATTCAAGCCTGGATAGAAAACGCCTTATCAAGCTTATACCAGCCTGTTGCCACCAGTCAAAATGGCAACGTAATTATCGGCGGGGATTTCACTTTAAAATCGATGAGCACTGCTCAAAGGTTTGGGGCCACCTCTACTAGCGCCTCGGAAATGCCACAGCCACCCTCCCATAACTTCCAGCAAAATTTCGTTTCGGCAAGCGGCTACAGCAAAAAATTTTAGCCGTGAAACTATCAAAAAGAGTGGGCAATATGTGACGGAGCGCCATCGTGACAATAGGATGTACTTAAATTCCGCGCTTTAATGGAGCTCATTCCTATGGCAAAAACAGAAACTAAAACCGAAGAAGATAATTTAAACGATCCAACTCCCAGTGCACAAGCCTTGATGGCCAAAGCTGCTACTAAGTCTCAATTTCTCGCAGCAAACACGATTACCTGTTTCAACCGGGTCTTAGGCCAGCTTAACTTGATCAGCGTTGCGGAAGAATTAGAGGCGCAAATCGACCAGATCAAAAAGGGTGACATGGATCGTGCTGAAGAAACTCTTGCAGCTCAGGCGGGGGTGTTGGATACCCTGTTTAATTCACTGGCGATCAAGTCGCTTCAAGCCCTAAGTCTGGACCAGCAAATCCTTGTCTTTAAGTTAGCCTTGCAAGTGCAGAAGCAATGTTGCCAGACCTATGAAGCCTTGGCGGCTATCAAAAACCCGCCGTCTGTCACAGTGGTGCGCCAAACCAATATTGGTCAAGCCGTTCAGGTCAATAACAGTAAAGCCGATAACATCCCAAAACCGGATTTGGAAAACGAACTATTGGAACACACCCATGGCCAACGGTTGGACTTTGGAACGCGGAGCACATCAATCCAAGATAATTCAAACCTGGAAGCCATGGAAATGCTCGATGGGTCTAAAAGCCAAGCCGGTAAGGCTAGGGCCTCACGGAATGCTGATCAGGGGCTAGAATGGCCGGCTTTGAGTAGAATACGCACTTTAATGAAGACTCACAGAGAATTACTGACACACTCTTTCAGTCAAGCGAATAGCCATCATTTGGATAATTGATTTAATGAAGAGTATGGACTATTAAATTAAGCAATCAATCTAAAGGATGGGGCTGATAAAAGTGCAAATCTATAAGTTAGAAAACTTTGGCCTTGATCTGACGTTTTTCTAAAATTAAGCTCAGCTCAGGTATTGACCGTCTCAGTTCGACACATAGCCGTCGGATATACTTATACGTGATCCGTCAGGAATCGAAATCAGAGCAGCCTTTAAGATATGACCGCTTAATCTCTACTTTTAACCTCGGTTAAAAGCAGGGGTATTGCCAAACCGAAGTTACTGTCCACGATAAAGCCACTTCGTACCAATGATTTTATCAAGCCGGTATAATGAATAACCTTCGAAAAGGTAATTCACACCCACATTTTGATAATTCTCTATGAGCCATAATCGGTACACCATTCACGATTTTCATATCCTCGATGCAGAAGCCAACCCAATTCCTAAAATTTATATCCGCGAATTACTGGACTCATCCAGTGCAGAATTTCTTTTTTCGAAGCTGAATTCAAGACAGAAAATAGACGTTATTGAGGCATTGGGAATTGAAGAGCTAACTGTCTTATTGCATAATTGTTATCAGTACACAGGTAAGACCTACAACGCTGAACAAGAAGCCGAATTTACATGGATGAGCCTCCGTAACGTATCCCAATAATCGGGAACACCAAGCTTTTTATCGAAAAAAAAGAGACATAAAGAAAATGGAAGCTTCAACAACCATTAGAAAAATGATGGCAGGTAACAAAATTGTGGCGACTGCCTATCAGCGTGCATACTCATGGGATAAACGGTTATAAAAGGGTTAGTGTGATGGAAATCGTGCATTTCAATCGATACGGGGCGGTATAAGTGGCACAGGCGCTTGATAAGGAGATTCTGACCGTTAGTCAGTTGCTTAAAACACCTGGTTTGATGATACCGGCTTACCAACGCCCCTATAAGTGGACGGTGAGCAACGTAAGCCAGCTGTTCCAGGACATGGGTACTCATCAACATAAAACCGCCTACCGGCTTGGTACCCTGGTGTTTCATCGCGATCCAACCGATGTATCCACTCTTAATATTGTGGATGGGCAGCAGCGGACTCTGACTTTAGTAATGATGGTGTGGGCCATTATTCAGGAACGCTGGGAAGGTTTGCATCGACAGGATATGGCTGATCAACTGAATGCGTTGAAAGCCCCATTAAAGGCATTTATGGTGGAGCAGCAGTTTGAGAGCAAAATCAGCCAGCACAATCTGCATCAAAATGCGATGGAAATTAAGCGACTGGTTCGTGGGGCGGATTTCACCGAACAGCATATCGACTTTTTGTTAAACCGCTGTGAGGTGGTGATATTTACGCTCAAGGATATTTCAGAAGCCTTTCAATTCTTTGATTCACAGAATGCCCGTGGTCGCGATCTGGTACCACATGACTTACTCAAGGCCTATCACCTGCGAGAATTCAGTGAGCAGGAGCATGCACTGAAAGCCGTAACCGTTGCTAGTTGGGAGGCCCTGCAAAGTGATGAGCTGGCTGCATTGTTTGCTGAATACCTCTACCGTATTCGCCGTTGGGCTATGGGATACTCAGCCCGTTATTTTGGCAAGCAAGACGTAGTGCTGTTTAAAGGCATCAATATTGATCAGGTTGCACGTTACCCTTACGTGGAGCCACTGCGTATTGCCCACTACTATGTTGATGACTATAACGACCAGTACCATCGTAAGATCGATGGCCAGTTTAAACCGTTTCCGTTTCATCTGGATCAAATGATCATTAATGGTCGTCGCTTCTTTGAAATGACGGCTTACTACCAGCAGCAGGTAAAGGTGGTTGTCAGCGCCGAGCACGGCAGCAGTAATCAATTCCTGGGCGCTACGCTCAGTGAACAGGCTCAACAGATTCTTAAGGTTCTCAATAATTATCCGGCTATGCATAGAACCGGTGATAAATATATCCGGGTGATGTTCGATTGCGCCTTGGTGTTTTATTGGGACAAATTTGGCAGTGCCGAACTATCCAGAGCTGTAGAAAAGCTGTTTATCTGGGCTTATTCGTTACGCATCAGGCAACAGGTAGTGCAGCTGGCCACCATGGATAACTATGTATTAGAGAAGAATCTGTTTCGCCGGGTAAAAGATGCGACATTGCCATCAGAAGTCTTGAACCTGCCGCTTGCCTCATTAAACGACTCTGAAAATAAAAACAACCGTCAGAACAAAAACGTTGCGGCGAAAGATCCCTTGGTAAAACTGTTTAAGGGGATGGATTACTATGAGTAATGCAATAACGGAGTTTTCAATTCAACAACTACTCAGCGACAAGAATAATTACGTGGTACCGATGTACCAGCGTAATTATGCCTGGGGAGAGGGCGAAATAACGCAACTGATACAGGATATAGTGGACTATCAAAAACAGGGGCATCAACGTTATTACATCGGTACCCTGGTTGTGTTCAGGCGTAAGGATGGCAGCCTCGAAGTGATTGATGGTCAGCAACGTTTTACCACGCTTTCACTATTGGCGATCTACTTGAAGAATCTGGGCTATTCACAAAAAACGCCTCAAGGAAGACCTTCTGCAAAATACCCTGCAATGGATTGGTATGAAAACGCCAATATTGGCTTTGAAAGCCGACCTAAATCCACAGAGACATTTACAGCGCTCGGCCAGCGTGTGGCTATTCATCATTTGAATAACGATGCCTATAACGAAGATATTGTGAACGGCTATGAGCTATTGGCTAAGGCTGCCAGTCAGATCGATAAGATCAGTCTGAAAGTATTTGCTGATTATTTGTTTGAGAGTGTCAAAATTATGCGGGTGGAGGTACCGGCAGATACGGATCTTAATCACTACTTTGAGGTGATGAACAATCGTAGTGAGCAGCTTGAAAAACATGAGGTGCTGAAAGCCAAGATGATGGCTGCATTGTATAAAATCAAGAATGAGGATGATCGGCACGCGAGTGTTCAAGGCTTACAGCGCATTTGGGAAGCGTGTGCCAATATGGAGCGCTATATTCAGTATGGTTTTTCACCAAACGAGAGGCATAATCTGTTTGGTAAAAATGACTGGGACAGTTCGATGCAGAAGATTTTGATGATGTTATACGGTGTTTGGATGAAGGTACGCCATCTTCAAATTCTTATACTTTATTGCAGATTGTCAGTGGGCCGGTAACAAAGGGAGAGGATCAGGAAAGTCGTAATGAAGAATTGCCGGACAGGTTTAACAGTGTCATCAATTTTTCCAACTTCCTTTTGCATGTGTTGAGGGTATATACCCAAGAAGATATTGCGCTGGATGACAAGCAGCTGATAAGCCAGTTTGAAAAATATCTTCTAAATACAAAAAATCCTCTGACTGGGATTAAAGAATTCATGTTTGCCCTTTTAAAATGTAAGTATCTTTTGATCAATGCGTCATTAAACGCGAGTACGTGCAGGGGACAGATGCATGGAGCTTAAAACGTTTAAAATGGTATTCCGCTAAGAGTGCTAGTTTCATCAATAGCTCTGATGATAATGAAGATGGCTATGAGGGGGTAAATCGGC
This sequence comes from Methylococcales bacterium, assembly GCA_028715725.1. GTDB lineage: Bacteria > Pseudomonadota > Gammaproteobacteria > Methylococcales > Methylomonadaceae > JAGXGJ01. Next base: position 20,138 of record JAQURG010000045.1, on the reverse strand, counting down.
AAATTCTTATGCTGCTGTCTGCGTTTCATGTGTCCATGCCCACGCTGGTTTAAAAGCATTGGCTGAATGCAGCACTGTATTATCTTTATTACAAAGAAGATATTGATCCTCAGAACTACCTCAATTATTTATCTAACTTGGCCAAGCGTTTTATATTTGACCGTTTTCTGTCGCCAAACGAAGGCAGTTCATACTATGAAATGATTTATCAACAGGAGTATGATTATTTCCCCAGGAACCGAAAATGGAATCATCTTAATATGGATAGACTGCGTTTTGGCCATATAGAGAACAATTTTGTTTTTAATTATCTGGATTATTTGCTTTGGCTGGAACGCAAAGATCAACACCCTGTCGTGAAGGAATTTGAGTTTACCTTTCGTAGTTCTGTTGAACACTTTTATCCTCAACACCCGATGGAAGGCCATCCTGTGCTGGAAAGCGAAGCCTTACATGAGTTCGGTAACTTATGTTTGATCAGCCACAGTAAAAATTCACGCTTAAGCAACTTCCCTCCTAAGGCCAAGATGGCACATTTTGCCCAGGCATTGCAGAGAAATCCGTTGACAGTCTGAAGCTTTACGAGATGATTAAGCTTCTCGAAGACCATGATGATTGGGATGAAGAGAAAATTGAGAAGCATGGTAACGATATGATAGAACTTCTACTTGCCTCTACATCTGTTAGAAATAGACAAGGAAGATGAAATGAGCAAACATGCCGCTTTCAGTAGAAATTGGCGCAGCCGGACGATTAAAGAAGCAGAAAGTTCGATTGATTTTTGAGGGAAATCATCGGCAGCAATGAGCCGAACTACAGTCATTTCTAAATGTTTGCTCTGTGGCTGGAAATGGCACAACTGCGACCGTCAGTCAGGTTCAATTCAAATAAATATTTTGAATCTGTCAGATTAAATCCAGAGCTTTACACATCAACCACCCCTCGAAGTTTAGCCTCGGCAGTCAAACTGACGGGGCTTTTTTATGCGTTTTCATGCGTGATATTGGCGCTATTTTGGTTGAACCTGCTGTAGTTTAATCTTCAATAAGGACGAGTCGTTGCCGGACAAACGTACTCGGCACTTTTCTCAAAATCAGTCGTGACAGTAACCTGTTTTTACAGCGGTTGCGACTTGCTCTCATTATGTCTTTTTGGGCGAGTGGCTCGGCCAGCCAGAAGCCCGGTATCGCAACCTTGCACAAAAAGACGCCTTTACTCTGGCGTCTGGTTAGTAATTTAAACCAAAGTTTTGCCATGAATAAATTATCACAAGAAGCACCGCTGCCTTATCTGCCGCATCCCATTTCCGAACTGTTCCCGTTAATGTCCGGCGATGAACTTTACGACTTGAAGTCGGACATTCAAGAGCATGGGCTTTTATTGCCTGTCGTCATGTACGAGGGCAGGGTCTGAATGGTCGCAATCGTTTTAAAGCCTGTCAGGAGGTGGGTTGACATTAAACGGTTCAGTATAAGAGAAGGGCAAAACACGATAGCCTCTCAAGGTGCAAATTTGCACTTTGAGGTATCAAGAGCCGAAGCCGCAAAACTGCTAAATGTTTCCAGGCGTAGCCTTAATACGGCTAATAAAGTACAAAAACACGCTATTCCTGAACTCGTTGACCAAGTGAGTCAGGGTTGTGCCTCCGTCAGTGCTGCCGCCATTGCTTCAGACTTTGAAGATGATGTGCAGGAAGAAATTATTGGGGAGATTGCTGCCGGTGGAAAACCGTCTAAAGTCATCAAGAAGCATGTCCATGTTGCGCAAAACTCAGGGAAGAACGAATGGTATACACCAGTTAAGTTTATTAAATCGGCCAGAGAAGTCATGGGGCAGCATCGATCTGGACCCTGCGTCCTCTAAGCTGGCCAATAAAACCGTTAAGGCCGGGCTGTTTTGTTCAAAATCAGATAATGGACTTGATAAGTCCTGGGCAGGCAATGTGTGGCTAAATCCGCCTTATGCGCAGCCGCTGATGGACCAATTTGCCGATAAGCTGGTTAAGGAACTGGTTAATATTCGGCAGGCCATCGTATTAATTAATAATGCTACTCAGGCCCGGTGGTTTCAAGCCCTTGCCGGTGCGTCATCTTGTATTTGCTTTCCTGCTGCACGCATAAAATTCCTGGATGTTAACGGCAAGCCTGGTGCTCCCTTGCAGGGGCAGGCGGTTATCTATTTTGGCAAAAATATCGCGGCGTTTAAGGATCACTTCTCAAAGTTCGGACTGGTTTTAGAGCGTGGATGATTTTTCTAAAAGACTGCCCGAAGGAAAAACCGGCATAGCTCAAAACCTGTTGAGTTTTATGATCTCGTTGAGTCATGCAGTCATAAACCTTATGTGGAAATGTTTTCCCGGCAGGAACGAACACGACTGGACGTCATGGGGTGAGGATGGACTGCTCCTATAGTGCGCCGGTCGCAGCTTTTGATTTTGCATAGCCGGGAGCGTATCGATCAAGGATATCCTGCTGGCTCAGATCACCAAGGCACTCGCTCAATGTCCATGCCAGTCATGAAAAAAACGACCGGAATGGCGTTGATTTCTGGGTTGAGCATGCCAGTGGCAAACACATCGGCGTTGATTGCAAGGTTCGATCTTGTGATTGATGATCAATGCTTCAATCCGATTGTTGGGTGGTGTCGATTATGGGCTGGGATCGGTTGTCGGTATCAGTACGGATAAACTGCATGTCCCTGGCCTCGGTCGGACCTGACGAGCTCAGCACCTATAAATGGATAAGGTATAGAGAGGGCCACTTGCGTAGTTAAAAAGAAGCGAAAAAACTTCCGGAAATTTTCCGGATTCAATATTGGCTCAGTTGGGCTTAGTTAGGATACGAACGGAAGACCAATCATTAAGTTATTGAATTTCTTTATATAGTTTAAAAGTGGATGCACTTTTAATGGGATGGTCATGCGTTCAAATCGCATGCGAACCACCACTAAGTATTTGAAATGAAAAAATTTTTAAGGATAAAAAGGTCAGTAACTGTGTACTAAAACTTACGACTACAGTGATAACTACAGTAGTTTTGTTTAACCTCAAAATTGAGGGAACACAGATGCTAAATTTCCACATCATCAAAGTTGATCTAAAAAGCGGCGAAGTCCGTTACCGCTCTATTCTTACCAAATCTGGTAAAAACATCAAAAGCAAAACATTCAGACGTAAGCAAGATGCTCGTAAATGAGGCAACGTGCTGTTCTGGATTCTCAAGAGTACGAAGCCAAAGGCATTAAACCCTGCACCATCCTATTCAGTCGTCTATCCAATCAATATATTCAATGGTGGACTGGAAAAGACCATCACCGTGTAAGATTGATTTCATGGTGGGCACAATTCTTGGGCAATACTCTTCTTTCAGACATTACGCCCGAACTTATTCGAGCCACTCTCAAACAAAAAAATCACTAGCACCTGCGACTTATAATAAGCACTTAGCCATTTTATCGGCCATTCTGGACTATGCTACTCTGCAACAAGGGGATGACGGTATTCTGGAATAATACATTGAAGTTAATCCCTGTAAGCGCGTTCGTTCTCTCAAGTTAAATAATAAAATTGTACGCTATCTATCCGATGAAGAAAAACTGATGCGGTATGAAAACCCGCCAGAAGCTATCTAGGGTTATTGATGCTGGCTGCATCCATCATCGTGCTTCGAAAAATTAACCGGAAAGTTTGCCTAATATTATTCATGGATAAGCTTTAAGTTAAATTGGCTAAAAATTGGCCAATATTTTTCAGCAAATATCCGGCAGCCATTAACTTTGACCTCTCACTGGATTCCGTTAACATTGCGCTAAACAGTTTGAATCCAAACTGTGCTATTGGATGCATCGCTATTCTAACTAATAGTAATCAATAAATTCAGGTTAGTTCATGCTATTATTGACGTTCCGGTATTGTCTGGCTGAATAGTTGCAACTTGAGTTCGAACCTATTGAGGGGTGTTATGGCGAATCATATTGTAAGTTTTAAATCCCCTTCTATTACTTATAAAAGTGACGGCAGCATCAGAAGGGTTGGCTTCGAATTAGAGTTCTCCGGTCTTAGCCTCAGTGAGACGGCCGAGACTCTTCAAGCTGTGTTAGGCGGCCGCCTGGACAAGAAGTCGGCAGCCAAGTGGACGCTTCATGCAGACGCGCCGGGTGACTTCAATATTGAGCTTGACTGGAACTATCTGAAACGGATGGCCGAAGAAAACAGGCAAGAGGATCAAGACGAAGAATGGATCGACTTGTTGGCCCAGGCAGCGACCTTGCTGGTTCCCGTGGAAGTTGTCTGTCCGCCCATTCCCGTCACTGATCTTGAGGCCCTGTCTCCGGTAGTCGATGCATTGCGGAAAGCGGGTGCAGTCGGTACCAGAGAATCGCTGCTGGCGGCTTACGGCGTGCATATCAATACCGAAATTCCCCAACTGGATGCCGAAACTTTGTTTTCTTATTTAAGAGCATTTTCTCTTCTTCAATGGTGGCTGGTTGATACTCATGAAGTCGATATGACTCGAAAGATAAGTCCTTATATCGACCTTTATCCTGAAGCCTATCTGAAACAGTTACTGTGCCGGTCAAAACCTACGATACAACAGATTTTTACCGATTATCTTGAGCATAACGCGAGCCGCAACCGGGCTCTGGATTTGCTGCCATTATTGTCGTATATCGATAGTGATGCTGTGCGGCGGGCGGTAAACGACCCGAGAGTCAAGAGTAGGCCCGCGTTTCATTATCGCTTGCCTGATTGTCATATAGACCGTAAAGACTGGTCGTTAAGCGATGCCTGGAATACTTGGTGGATAGTGGAGCAATTAGCCCATCGGCCGGATGATCTTGATTATTTGAGCGCGGCCTTTCTGCAAGCCGAACGTCCTGTTATTGGAGTCAGCCGCAATGACTGGGTGGAGTTTATTGACCGATGGCTAAAAGACCGCGAATTGGCGTAACCGGTAATGGCCGGAGTTGGTCTCCAAGCTGGTGGTGCACGGCTCTGGCATTGCATCTGGCCGGCGCAATACCTGAACGTATCAGTGTTCGTCATCAGCCCGGTGGAGCGCCATTGAATGCCCTTATTATAGGGGGCGGCAACGACATCAGCCCGGAGCACTACAAGGGCGATATAGATGACAAGGTCAAAATCGACCCGGAACGCGACTATCTGGAAATTGCATGGATTCACCAGGCGCTGAAAAGGAATATCCCGCTGCTGGGGATTTGCCGAGGCGCTCAACTGATCAATATTGTACTCGACGGCACGCTTCATCAAGACATTCGGGCATTACGCATATATACTCACAATCGACCCGGACTGTTACCAACCAAGCAAGTCCGGCTGGAAGCCGACTCACAATTAGCCAGTATCTGCGGCAAAACGCATTTGCGGGTTAATAGCCTGCATCATCAGGCAATCAAAGATCCCGGAGTCGGACTCAGAACGGTAGGCTGGGATCTTGATCAAATCATCCAGGCAGTGGAGTGTCTGACAGACCACAAAATCATAGGCGTTCAATGGCATCCTGAATATCTATTCTATTTGCCGTCTCAATACTCAATTTTTCGATGGCTTGTGCAGAATATTAAATGATTACCTCTTATTTATTACTATTCGGCTCCGCTTTTCTTGCGGCGACTTTTATTCCCTTCTATTCTGAAGTGATTTTATTTGGGTTGCTGCGCGAGGGAGGAGATCCTTTTACACTGGTATTGATAGCCACACTCGGCAATACATTGGGCGCCGTTGTTAATTGGCTCTTGGGAACTTATCTGCTGTATTTTCAGGACCGCCGCTGGTTTTATTTCAGCAAAGCACAGATTGAAAAAGCCCAGCGTTGGTACCAGCATTACGGTGTCTGGTCTCTTTTATTGGCCTGGTTGCCGGTTGGCGGCGATGCGCTGACACTTATTGCCGGAATTATGAAAGTTCGATTATGGCTTTTTATATTATTGGTTGGTTCAGGTAAGGCTGCGCGCTATATAGTGGTGGTTTACCTTGCCGCTCAGTCGATATAATAAAGCAGATGTTGCATTACCGGAAATAACGACAAGACTTAACCATTACAATTTTAGTCAATTAAATTATTCGATACTGCAAAATTAGCTGGATGATCGAGTGCATGGGTGATTGGTAAAATCTAAACTGATTAGCAAGAATCATCCGCCAACTGCAGCCAGGCCTCAGGCCGTGGGCCGGTAGCTAATGTCGCCACCCGCAGGCGCTCGGGCAGTCTGTTGAGCTGGAACCGGCGATTGAACCGATAGGCGATCGCGGTCAAGTAGCGGCCGGCGTACTTACTGAAGTCAAAAGCAGGGTAGGCGTCACTCAGGCTGGCCTTGACATTGCCCAGCACCGTGTTGATCCAGCGGAACTCGGGCAGCGCGTTGGGCTTGCGCCCGCTGGCGATAATGGGAATGTGCAGGCAACCGCTAGCGCTGACACCGGCGAAGCAGGCCAGCCCGTCGGAAAGCACGGTGCAATGGTGCTAAGGTGGCTTTTCGACCAATCGATAATCGCCTCGGGCGTGAAGCCGGACACCGGGGTCAGCTTGACGCGGCCGGGATGGCCCTCGTTGTCCACCGAGACCGCCGCCACAAACGGAACCTTGTCTTCCATACCCATGAACAGCAAAATTATATCAGCGGCTATTCCAAAAGCCATCAGCAGCAGTTTTGCGATGAAATCACAAATTATGATACGGCAACAGGGCTGGCCGTCATTGATGCCGTCATTGATGTTAAAAATAAATTTTCAGTCGGCGATAAGCTGGAGCTGATTCTGCCTGAGGGCAATCAGGATATCACTGTCGAGCGCATGGAAAATATGTACGGCCATATAATGCATGAAGCATCCGGCGGCGGTTATGAAGTAAGAATACCTTTACCTGAAATACACAGTGATAATGGACTGTTGGCGCGTTATACTTAATAACTGATTGCCTGAACCTTATTAACATCATTTATATTTAATCATGACTTTTACGACGGCCAGTCTTTGCGATACCCATTCAGCAGAAGATCACTTCCAGATTGCCGAGCCCCTGTTCATGCACTATGGCGCTAATGCGGCGTTCTGCGGTCAAATCACCACCCTGAAAGTTTTTGAGGATAATGTTCTGGTTCAGGCAACTCTGCAAGAAAAAGTGCAAAACAGGGTGTTAGTCATCGATGGCGGCGGTTCGCACCGATGCGCCCTGGTGGATAATGAGCTGGCGAAAATTGCCGTTGATAATGGCTGGCAGGGTATTGTTATTTATGGATGCATCCGGGACTCTGCATTAATCGCCCAGCTTCCGGTTGGCATCCGCGCTTTACATACACATCCCTTAAAAAGCCACAAAAAAGACCATGGCGATCGCGATCTTCTAGTATCTTTTGCCGGCGTTAACTTCAAAAAAGATCATTTTTTATATGCTGATATGGATGGAATTATCGTATCGGCACTGATATTGAGTTAGAATAACTTCATATTAACCAATTAAAGAAGTCAAGAAATGCAAATTGTACTCGCTAACCCTCGTGGATTCTGTGCCGGCGTAGACCGAGCCATCGATATTGTTGACCAAGCCATCGAAACGTTTGGAGCGCCTATTTATGTCCGTCATGAAGTTGTACACAATCGCACGGTTGTTGACGGCCTTAAAAAAAAGGGTGCCATATTCATTGAAAAATTAACTGACGTGCCGGTCGGTTCTTACCTCATATTCAGCGCGCATGGCGTCTCCAAACAAGTTCAGCAGGAAGCCCAGGAACGTAACTTGACAGTTTTTGATGCCACCTGCCCTTTAGTGACCAAGGTCCACATACAAGTCGCCAAACATGCTAAATCAGATCGTGAAGTGATTCTTATCGGTCATGGAGGCCACCCTGAAGTTGAAGGAACAATGGGGCAGTATGAAAAATGCACCGATAATGGCGGCATTTATCTGGTGGAAACCCCTGAAGACGTGGCCAACCTCGTCGTCAATAATCCGGATAATCTGGCTTATGTCACACAAACAACTTTATCAATGACCGACACCAAGATTATGGTTGACGCTTTGAGGGCCCGCTTTACATCCATCCAGGAACAAAAAAAGGACGATATTTGTTACGCCACCCAAAACCGTCAGGATGCTGTTTATGAACTGGCAAAAACCGCTGACACTATTCTTGTTGTCGGCTCTATCAACAGCTCTAATTCCAATCGTTTGCGAGAGATCGCCGAGCAGCTTGGTAAAAAAGCCTATTTGATTGATACGGCAAGCGATATGCAGCAGAGCTGGTTCGATGACGTGAATATAGTGGGCGTTACTGCCGGAGCCTCTGCGCCGGAAGTGCTGGTCCAGGAAGTGATCAATCAGTTAAAGCAGTGGGGCGGCCAATCGGCTATTGAAATTCAGGGCATAGAGGAAAAAGTCGTGTTTTCCTTGCCTAAGGGCCTGAAAAAATAAACGGGTTTTGTGCAGCCTGAACTCGAAACCATCCGCCTGGATAAATGGTTATGGACTGCGCGTTTTTTTAAAACGCGCAAACTGGCAGCTGATGCTATTTCCGGCGGGAAGATTCATGTTAACGATCAGCGCACTAAACCGGGAAAAGAAGTCAAGCCGGGAACCCGGCTTACGATAACTAAAGACAGCTACCGTTGGGATATCACTATTAGCGCCCTTTCCAGCCAACGACGGCCGGCGAAAGATGCCGTTTTACTTTATGAAGAAACGGCTGAAAGTCTTGCAAAACGCCAGCAACAGATTATTCAGCAGCGTGAACAACGGGAATTATTTGATTTCAGCGGCCGCGACCATAAACCCAACAAGAAGGAAAGGCGATTGATACACCGTTTCAAGCAAAACTGAAAAATGTCTCTACAAGCAAGTCGGCGGTTTAGGTAGTCCAGCCAGTTTACAGGCATATCTCAGCGGACCCTCAGGAAACAAAAGATGCAAATAGCGGCTGTTGCCTTTTTCCTCTCCTAATTCCCTGGCAATTGCTTTGGTAAATACGCGTGCATTAGGCAAATGCTTGAATTGCATATAATAATGACGAATGAACAGAATGATTTCCCAGTGAGCATCGCTCAACTGAATATGATTCAGCTCAGCCAGCCGCCTTGCGACCTCTTCATTCCAGTCCGCTGAATTGACTAAAAAACCTTCCCCGGTTGTTTCCGGACAGCAACTTTTATCCATCAGGACCACGATTGAATGACCGGGTTTTTAACCGTCAGCGCCACCAGACCGGCATAATCAATAACTTCGATACCTTCGACCAACTCATCGGAAGTTATGCCTCTCACCTGAATATCTTCAGACAGCACATAAAGGCGGTTACCATCAAGCAGCCGGGTTAATGTATCGCTTAAGCTGCTTTTTTGGAGGACACGAAGAACTGAATTTTCAAGAAATACCACATCATCTCCTGAATCAATCCGCCCCAGAACGGCGGTATCAATCGGAGACTGGGAAATAAGGTGCAGCATTTTAATTATGATCCGTTAATTTAAGCCCGATAATCCCGGCAATGACCAAAGTAATTGACAATAACCGGTACCAATCGACTGATTCCTTGAATAAAATGATGCCCAGTATGGCGACCCCAACCGCCCCCATACCTGTCCATACAGCATAGGCTGTGCCTATTGGCAAGGTTTTAAGAGACCACATTAACAAACCAAAACTGCCGATACCTGATATCACCGTAATGATACTGGGCCACAGTTTGGTGAAGCCCTCGTTATATTTAAGACTTAAAGCAAAAATTATTTCTACGAAGCCCGCAGAAAATAAAAGCAACCATGCCATTGAGACGCCCCTTATATTAAAAAGCTGAATATTTTACAATGTCAGCATGATAATTACCCAATCAATCTCTACTACCGAGCATGAATAACACATCGATAACTGCGCAACGCAATATACTGACTGTTACGCAGTTAAACCGGGCAACCAGTCAATTGCTCGGCGAATACTTCCCGAATATTTTGGTTGAAGGCGAAATATCCAATTTAAGCACACCCTCTTCAGGGCATCTTTATTTCTCCCTGAAAGATGCTCATGCCCAGGTACGCTGCGCCATGTTTCGGACTCAACAACGCAGGCTGGCCTTCAGACCGGAAAACGGCAAGCATGTGGTTGTTAAAGCGCAAGTCAGTCTGTACGAGCCCAGAGGCGACTTCCAGCTGATAGTCGAGCATATTGAAGAAGCGGGGGATGGCGCTCTACGAAGAGCGTTTGAAGCGCTAAAGCTAAAACTGTCGGAAGAAGGTTTATTCGATATCGCAAGGAAACGAAGCTTCCCTGCCCTGCCCAAATCTGTGGGCGTCATCACATCGCCATCGGGAGCGGCTATCAGAGATATACTCACGGTATTAAGACGACGTTTTCCAGCGCTGCCGGTTATTATTTATCCCGTTTCTGTGCAAGGAAATAACGCAAAATATGAAATCGTCAGGGCGATAGCCCTGGCCAATGAACAAAAGCAATGCGATATCCTTATTTTGGGACGGGGCGGTGGATCGCTGGAAGACCTCTGGGCTTTCAATGAGGAAATGGTCGCCCGGGCAATATATGCCAGCGCAATCCCGATAATTTCAGCCGTAGGTCACGAAACAGACATAACCATCGCAGATTTTGTCGCCGATTTACGCGCTGCAACACCCTCCGCAGCCGCTGAACACGCCACCCCCGATCAACAGGAATGGCTTTCCCGATTTGTTCATCTGGAAGCACGCTTGCAACAACAAATGCAACGTAAATTAAGCCAAAAGCAGCAGTCATTAGTTTGGTTAAGCAAACGCTTGCAGCAGCAACATCCCGGCCAGAAACTGGCAAGAAATGCGCAGCGTATCGATGAACTTGAATTAAGGCTCAGTCAAGCTATGCAAACAAGACTTCGCCACAGTAAAGGCCTTGTTGAAGCAATAACCGCTAAATTATGGCAACACAACCCTGCCGTCCCCATAAACAACTATAAACAAAAACAGGACTATTTAAATAAACGCCTGATTGCCGCTATTCGTCATAGGCTGGAACAGCTCAATCAACGATTGTTAAATAACAGCCAGACATTGCACGCCGTCAGCCCCTTGGCAACGCTAAACCGTGGCTATGCATTAGTCATTCGGCAAACATCGGGGGAAATAATCCGGTCTACCGTTCAGCTAAAGCCAGGTGATAAGGTTAAAACACGTCTCGCTGAAGGCCGTTTTATCAGCCGAATTGAAGCTATTGAATGAGTAAAACACAGATTATCTGTGAATCTCCGGGGTCAATTTCGCGGCTTAAAAGGCCATTGCTGCCTTACCTTGTAGCAAACTCCACCCGGCTCACTGCAAGATTCAACCAGACAAAATGACTCGGCACGCCAGACTATCGGCTCAAAATTGATATCCGGCAGATACCGGGCGTGTCTTGCCAGGGTAATATGCGGCTTGTAAGGTCTGATATCAGTTTGTAAGCCGCAACTGGTGACTTGCCTGGTCAATTCGTTTACCAATATCTCCACCTCATGAGATAACTGCGAACAGGTAAGGCATAAAATCCCGGGGTTTCTCCAATAACTCAAGCCGTCAAACGTCAAAATAAAGGGTAAGGCGGAAATGCTCGTGACGCTGCTCCTGATTAATAATTCACAGGCGGCATCAACATTACCCAAAAATACCAGCGTTACATGAACGTTTTGCGGCTGCACCGGCTTGAATCCTGTAGCCTCGATAGCATGGCCCAACCGTATCAATTCAAGTCGGGTTTGATCGTCAGGCCATAATGCAAAGAATAATCTTGAGGAATCAGCCACTGTTTAATTGCATGATAGAATCCGGTGAGATTTAAGCCATTCTACGCTTTTGATTGAAAATCACGATAAACGACCTTATTTTCTCCAGAATTCCGGCACGAATAAAATAACGATAGAGAATATTTGCACGCGCCCCAACAGCATTGCAAAGGTGCATACCGCTTTTTGATAATCGCTTAAGCCGGCATAGTTAGTCGCAGGGCCCACCTCGTTCAATCCGGGACCGGCATTGTTAAAGCAAGCGATAATGGCAGACAGGGCGCTTATAAAGTCCAGTCCGCTCAGCAGCAACGCGAACACTAAAATAACAATACAAATAAAATATAAAAAAATGAATCCGGTCACTGAAGTAATAATATTATTATTGACTATCATATCGCCGATTTTCATGGGTTTGACGGCAAAAGGGTGGATAAATTTAAACATCTCCAGACGCGCCTGCTTTATCAGAATAATAGTTCGAATCATGCGAATACCACCGCCCGTAGAGCCGGAAGAGGCGGAAAGACAACTCAGGAACAGCATCCACATCGGCACAAAAATGGGCCACTGATTGAAATCCTGGTTAGCAAAACCACAATCAGTAGCAATGGTGACCAGATTAAACGTTGCATAGCGTAAGGCGGTAAAAAAATCCGGATACGTGCCTGCATCCCACAATACTAATGCCGCCAGAACGCAGCTACCCAGGACGAGTATGAGAAAAGCTCTAGCCTCCCTATCATCAACATAGGGGTAGAATGATTGCTTTCGAAGCGCTATGAAATGGGTAGCGAAATTAATAGCCGCCAGCAACTGGAAGATTGTCAGCACCATTTCAATAGACAGCGAATCGAAAAAACCGATACTGTTGTCGTGCGTTGAAAATCCACTCAGACTCATCGCGGCGAACGCATGGCAGATAGCATCGAACCAGCTCATACCGGCCAGACGCAAAGCAATAATGCAAGCTAAAGAAATACCGGCATACACCATCCATAAGGCTTTAGCTGTTTGTGCAATGCGCGGCGGTAAATCGGACTCCTTAACGGTTCCAGGAGATTCGGCTTTATACAACTGCATACCGCCGATGCCCAGAATAGGAAGAATGGCTACTGCAAAAATAATGATACCCATCCCTGCTATCCAGCATATTTCATGCCGCCACAGGTTGATAGACATCGGCAAATGATCAATGCCGCTAAATACCGTTGCACCTGTTGTCGTAAGACCGGAGACGGTTTCAAAATAAGCATCATTAAAACTGAGTTCAGGCAAATATATCATCAATGGGATAGTGCAAAATACCGGAATTAATGACCAGGTGCTTGCTACCAGTAAAAAACCTGTTTGCCGCGATATCTTTTTGGGAATCCGCAATGTCGGGATAAACATTAAAGCGCCGAGCAGCAAAGTGATCACTGTGCCTTCGAGAAAAGCGTTGGTGGCGCCATCTTCGGCTATTTTTGATGTGATCAGACAAGTGGACATCAAGCCGCTAAAACCGATGGTGACCAGCCCAAAGATATGGACAATAGTAAGAATAACATTCATGGAGTTATGTTCAATTTACAAGGTTCAAGTTGATGCGGTTCACCATGAACCTTGCACCTGATATTTTGTACCCGTCTTTATCAAATAGGTTGAAAAGTTTTTTCGATGTTGGGAATCAGTTTTTTATTCATCGCGAACATCACTACATGATCGCCTTCCTTAAATATAGTATCGTGATGTATAGGAATAACTTCGGAGTTACGGATCAATGCCCCCATCACAATCCCTTCCGGAAAATCGATCGAATCCACGCGCCGGCCAACGACAGAATTAGGGCTATTAATGTCATGGGCAATCGCTTCGATAGCTTCAGCAGAGCCTCCGCAAAGTGAACTGACTTGCGCCACGTCACCGCGGCGGACATGCTTTAATATGCTGCCCAGCGTTTCCTGATTAGGCAATACAGTGACATCGATACCCGTACCCGGCAATAATTTAGTGTAGGAATTGTGATTGAGCAAACAGATCGTTTTGCGTGCCCCCAAACTTTTCGCCAAAGAGGCAGAGATAATGTTGACGCCGTCATTATCGGTAATCGCACAAAACAAATCCGCACTTTCAACAGACTCGTCCAGTAGCAGCGCTTCATCGGCGCAATCGCCGAAGAGCACCACCGTATTGCCAAGATCATTGGCGATTTTTTTGGCGCGTATCGGGTCTTTTTCAATGATTTTCACATGATAGTCATCTTCCAAAGCAAGCGCCAGGCGTTTACCCACATGTCCTCCGCCGGCAATAATAATACGCTTTAAAGGGGCCTCCAATTTGTTCAGTTCTTTCAGAACCCGCCGTACCTCTTTGCGGGGCGCCACCAGAAATACTTCATCACCGGTTTCTATGCTCGCTTCTCCACTCACGCACAGCGGTTTACCCTGCCTGAAAATAGCCACAACGCGCGTCTTGCCGCCGGATAAACGCTCTTTCAGAGTCTTGATTTTTTTACCTGTTAAAATACCGTCCCCGGCCACTCTAACCGAAAACAGCCGCACCAGACCGCCTGCGAAATCGGAAATATGCAATACGCCGGGAAACTCAATTAAATTACGGATAGATTCCATCACAATTTGTTCCGGGCTGATAACAATATCAACCGGAATGCCATTGGGGCCGAATAATTTGGGATTTTTCAGATAATCGATGGCCCGCACGCGTGCAATCGTCTTCGGCCGGGTATACAGCGCATTGATGATCATACAGGCCAGCATATTGGTCTCATCGCTATCGGTCACAGCGATCACCATGTCAGTATTGCTCACTCCAGCCTGATCCAGAACGCTGGGATGTGCGGCATTACCTGTGACGGTGGCAATATCAAAACGTTCTTTTAATGCATCCAGAAGTTCCTGCTTGAAATCAATAACGACAATATCGTTCTCTTCACTCGCTAGCGCTTGAGCAACCGACGAACCGGTAATACCAGCTCCAAGAATAAGTATTTTCATAAAAATAAACCGAATTAAACAGTAAGGACGTTTGCCACAATATTGGTACGAAACCCGCTATTTTACCTGAAGTATTCATATTTCACACTTTAGTAATGTTCTAAAAACCAGCGCGTGTGCATTAATCGTTAAGAACATAAGATGTTTAACTCAAATGATGAATTATTACCGCCTTGTTTGATGCGGCGTTTTATGAAAAGATTTAGGCAACTATGCCAAATGACAGTCATGATAGGCGTGGCATTACCTATGCTGTAACGGTAATACCGGAATCGATAGTAGTACAACTTATCGTCGGCAGATTAATGAGAACCCAGCCATTACGTTGAGTACCCTGATAAAAAAATAAGAAGACAAACAAATGACAAAAACCAGCCACTTACTCGAACATATACTGACTCATTACCGCGGACTGTTCGCCACTCTTGTTCTTCTGCCGGTTTCGGCGGCGTACAGCGCTTACACAAGCCTTCGTAACATGATTGTTTTTCACCTCAGAAGCGCTCCCGCCAAACATAAGCAAAGAGTTCAAAAGGTGATTGGACAAATTGAAGGCTGGAAAAAGAACGGAAGCCTTGAAAAGCTATGTACCGCAAGGTCCGGCTGGAAAACCATGAGTGAATTGGTGCCGAAATACAAGCTCTCTCATCGTAAAATTGATGTTGGCCTGTACGACATACTGGAAATATCCGAACAATCCGGAACGGTCAAGGTTGAACCTTTGGCGACTATGGGGCAGATTTCCCGGAATCTGATATCTCAAGGCTGGACGCTGGCCGTGGTACCGGAGCTGGACGATTTGACTGTGGGCGGATTGATCATGGGCTTCGGCATAGAATCCAGCAGCCACAAATACGGATTGTTCCAGTCTATTTGTGTGTCATTCGACCTTGTGACGGCTGATGGAGAGTGTTTGCGGTGCAGTCCAACTGAAAATGCGGATTTATATTATCTGATACCGTGGAGCCACGGCACTTTAGGATTTCTGGTAGCCGCCGAACTGAAAATCATCCCGGCAAAAAAATATATCAGGGTCCATTACCAGCCGGTCTATACCCTTGATGAAATGGCCGAAGTCTTCGAGCAGGCCTCACGCAATACGCAAGAAAATGATTTCGTCGAAGGGCTGGTTTACAGTCGCGGTACGGCTGTGATCATGCGCGGCAATTTCACTGATGATATAGGCGCGGACGGTACTTTTAATGCGATTGGCCGATGGTACAAACCCTGGTTTTACAAGCATGTAGAAACATACCTGAAAAACAGGCAAGGCGGTGTTGAGTATATTCCGCTAAGGCATTATTATCATCGGCACACGCGCAGCTATTTCTGGACAATGGAAGAAATCATTCCTTTCGGCAATTATCCTGTCTTCAGAGCGTTATTGGGATGGGCGTTACCGCCCCGGATTGAACTGCTCAAGTATACGGAAACCGAAACTACGCGGAGGCTCAGAGAAAAATTTCATGTAGTTCAGGACATGCTCATGCCGATACAGTACCTGAAACCATCTATCCGGTATTTCGACGATCATTTCAACCTGTATCCGTTATGGCTCTCGCCAATGGCTATTTTTGACAACGAAAGCAGGCTCGGCTTTGTACATCCTTTTATACAAAAAGATGGCGTTGTAGATGAAATGTATGTGGATATCGGCGCCTACGGCACGCCGCTCAAAGCCGGCTTCGATAACCGCTCTGCTTTGCCGTTACTGGAAAAATTTGTCATTGATCATCGCGGTTATCAGGCGTTATATGCAAAAACGACCCTGAGCAAGGAAGACTTCAGAACGATGTTCGACCATGCCGATTATGACCGGCTTCGAAAACGTCTCCCTTATTGCACTCAGGCTTTCGATGAGATATACGACAAGGTATCGTCGAAAGGAAGAATCTCCCCTGTCGAGATGAGAAAACTGGAAAAATAAGGCCCCGGCATGAAGTATGGCTATCAAGGATGGCGTCGTTTAATAGTCGTTTAATAAAGGATATGCTCTATTTATTGGAACATCCATTATCTGGTTTATTTAAAATTAATCAGGCCTGCCAAATTAAAAATGCTAGCCTTTCAGATAATTTTTCTTCTTACAAAATTCCTTCTTCTTACTATGGAGCAACAATGGGTCCTCATTATCTAAACCGCTTTTTTACTCCCAAATCAGTTGCTATTGTAGGCGCATCAGAGCGTGAAAACAGCGTTGGTTATCGGCTGCTGCTTAATATGCAGGAGGCGGGTTTTACAGGCGGTCTTTATCCGGTCAATAACAAACGTGGCCAGCTATTGGGCTTAAAAGCCTATCCTGACTTGAATTCTGTTCCTGAAGATCTGGATCTGGTGGTTATTGCCACACCCGCCGCCAGCGTTCCGGGCATCATGCGCCAATGCGGTGAAAAAGGCATTACTTCTGTCATTATTATCACCGCAGGCTTTGGAGAACTGGGACCGGAAGGAAAAAGGCTTCAGCAAGAGGTGGTGGATATCGCTCACCGCTACAGCGTCCGTATTATCGGCCCGAACTGTCTGGGCGTCGTTCGCCCCAGCGCACAACTGAATGCAACCTTCGGCGACGGTACGGTTAAAGACGGCAATCTGGCGCTTTTATCCCAATCAGGCGCAGTTTGCACGGCAATTCTTGACTGGGCTAAAGTGCAGGACATCGGCTTTTCAACAGTGGTATCCATGGGCGGTGCGGCCGACATTGACTTTGGTGAAGTGCTGGATTATCTGGCGACCGACAGCAAAACCACGGGTATTTTGATGTATGTGGAAGGCATACGCGACGCCCGCCGGTTTCTAAGCGGTCTTAAAGCCGCCGCTCGTCTAAAGCCGGTTATCCTGATCAAATCCGGCCGCCATGAGGCAGGCACTAAAGCCGCCATGTCGCATACAGGCGCGATGGTTGGTGGTGATAATGTCTTTGATGCGGCTATTGCGCGAGCCGGTGTAGTCAGAGCTTATAGTATTACCGAATTGTTTTCAGCCGCCCGCGTCCTGGCGAATAATTATGTGGTCACAAAAGACCGTCTGGCGATCATTACGAATGCCGGCGGCCCCGGCGTCATGAGTATTGACCGCGCTGAAGATGTCGGTATACATATTGCTGAATTAAGCCCGGCCAGCCTGGAGGCGTTAAATGAGGTTTTACCCGCGCACTGGTCTCATGCCAATCCTGTTGATATTCTCGGTGACGCCACCTCTGAACGCTACCGGAAAGCTTTGGATATTTGCCTTAAAGATACCAACATAGACGGTGTACTGGTTATTTTAACGCCTCAGGCCATGACTGATCCTACACAGGTTGCAAAAAGCATTATTGAGGGCGCCAAAGCCGGCAAAAAACCCGTATTAGCATCCTGGACAGGCGGCGCAAGGGTTCGGGAAGGCCGGGATCTATTCGCTAATAGCAAGGTTGCACACTTTAGCACGCCTGAAACCGCTGTTGATGCCTTTTCATTTTTGGCTAATTACGCCCAGAATCAGATCCTGCTGAAACAAATCCCGTTGCCAACCGATGAACTAGCACAACCCGATGTTGAAGGCGCCCGATTGATTATCGAGCGCGTACTATCTGAAGGCCGCCAGGTTCTGACTGCCCAGGAGTCCAAGGCCATACTGGCCGCCTTTCATGTTCCGGTGACACAAACCATTAAGGTTTCCAGCGCAAAAGAAGCCATGATTGCAGCGGAAACATTAAGATTTCCGGTGGTTTTAAAGGTCAATATGGCTGAGTTCAGCCATAAATCCGATGTAGGCGGCGTCAGACTGAATATTAACAGTGTTCAGAATATTTCCGATAACTATGCCGAAATGGAAGCGGCTATTAAACATAATCATCCTGAAGTAACTCAGGTGTGCATGACTGTTGAACCTATGTTTAAAAGCTCCAGCGGCCGCGAACTGATGATAGGCGTAGTCCGAGATCCTGTATTCGGCCCGGCCATCAGCTTTGGTCTGGGCGGCACTATGGTTGAAATCCTGGAAGATAATGCCGTCGCCTTGCCGCCGCTTAATGCCTATATGGTTGAGCAAATGATTGCCAAAACCAAGGCCGCTAAATACCTTCAGGCCTTCCGCCAGTTACCTCCTGCGGATAAACAGGCCCTGATTAATGTGTTATTGAATATATCCACGATGGTGAGTGAACTGCCGGAAATACTGGAGCTGGATATTAATCCGCTGATCGTCGACCAACACGGCGTAATGGCTGTTGACGCCCGGATTAAAGCCCAACTGTCCAATCAGCTGACCCCGTATTCACATATGGCGATACACCCCTACCCTTACGAGTTAACCCGGCACTATCAATTATCTAACGGTGTTAATATCGCTATCCGGCCGATACGTCCCGAAGACGCCGTACTGGAAGAGGATTTCCACCAACGTTTGTCGGAACACACCAAATATTTCCGGTTTATGCAAGCCTTACAGGAATTAACGCCGGAAATGATCGTCCGCTTCACGCAAATCGATTATGACCGTGAAATGGCTTTTGTTGCCGTAACCGAAGACGAAAGCATGCCGAGTGAGCTGGGCGTTGGCCGCTACCTGACGAATCCGGACGGCAATTCAGTAGAATTTGCACTGGTCGTTGTCGATGACTGCCAGCGCTTGGGGATAGGCACCCGGATCATGAAAGCCTTGATGCAAACAGCCAAATCCAAAGGAATGTTGTTTTTTGAAGGCGAAGTGTTGGTCATTAACAAGCCTATGCTATCGCTGGTTAAGAAGCTGGGTTTCAGCATAGAAAACATTGCTGATGATAATGAAGTCGTAAGGGTTGTTAAAGACCTGAGGCAATAATCATTGAAGTTAATTTTGCGCGCCAATTCCGGCGCGCAACTTTGTCAATCAAATGATTGAGAGATGAAGGAGATCAGCGTTCTGTTAATACTCAACATCATGAAAAACATTCTGTACATCGTCGAGATCATTTAGCATATCTAAAAATTTTTCAAACAATACCCGATCATCACCGCTAACCGCGGTCATGCTTTTTGGCAAAAATTGAATTTCGTCCATATCAAAATCAATTTCCCCCAAGGATTCTGTTAAGGCTTGCTTGGCCTTGAAGTGATCGGCTGGAGGCGTAAAAACGGTCACTTTTCCAGCCTCACTTTCGATATCGGTAACGTCTACATCGGCCATCAGCAGTGTGTCAAGAACCGCGTCCTCATCGTCGTTTTTAAATTCCAGTATCGCGGCATGATCGAACATGTGGCTAACTGTACCCTGGGTGCCGATTTTGCATTTTGTTTTGGTAAAACACTGGCGCACATCGCCAAAAGTCCGGTTAGGGTTGTCGGTCAGGCACTCGATAATCACCATGCAGTTACCGGGTCCATAGCCTTCATAGCGCGCAAGCGCAAAATCTTCGCCGCCGCCGCCCTTGGC
>JAQURG010000044.1 GCA_028715725.1 Methylococcales bacterium | reverse complement strand
GCTGCGCCCAGCCCTGGACAGTGATCTTGGGGACGCGTAAGGCCGTCGCTATCTCATGGTACTCGCGACCCTCTTGCAGGTGCGCCATACTCAGAAATCGAACGCGTGTTCGTGGATGCGGCTCCGTTTTCGCTAGCGCATGAAAATCATGCGCCTGCAATGTTTCGGGTAATTGTCTTGGTCGTGCGATGGCGGCCCCCGTCTTTAGGCTTTAATTTAAAGTTTAATTATAACCGTAGATTGTTAATATTAAAACTTGTTGAATTTGGTATAACTATACCAATTTAACAATGCCGGGAACATTACCCGATCGATGATCGGATTTATGACGCTGAGGCCGACGGCAAGACGAAAAACGACCCTTTCCGAGAGATGCTCATCCATGCTTTTGCCGATAAACATATCCTGGCGAAAACCGTGTTGTTTGATAGTTGGTATAGCGCGTGGGGAAACTTAAAACTCGTCCATGCGTTGAAGAAGACCTTCTTCACCACGCTGAAAAGCAATCGTTTGGTGAGTCCGAGTAAAGAAGAGGGCTATGTCCGTCTGGAGGCCATTGATTGGACGACACCGGAACGGCTGCAATTCGGCGTCATCGTCAAACTGAAAAAGGTCCCATTCAAAGTGAAATTATTCAAGCTAGTTGCTCCAAACGGCGACATTGACTTAGCTTTACCAATGAGCTGGATGACCACCTGACCGTGCAGGTCGCTCAACAAGCGAACGACGTGCGCTGGCAAAAAAGAAGAATTTCACCGCGAACTGAAACAATTGACCGGTTCCCAATCGGTATAGGCTTTGTATTTGTCGAAGTCAATGATGATCGCTCTATCAACAACGTCATCCTCTGGCATTTCTGCGGTGTAATACACCAAATAGCGTACTTTGGTTTTGAAATCACGCTCTTCGGATTGAGCGAGTGCAAAAAGCTGTCCTTCAATTTCGGTTTTATCTGCTTCAAATTTGTTGGGTGCTTTAACCTCGATAAAAAAGAAAGGGTTGCCTTTTTCATCTTTAACAAGAACATCAACTCTTGGGTTAATCTTGCTGTGCCCTCCCTTTATCGTATATTCCTTTTCCGTTTCAAGATTTTCGGGCTTGTAATGGAGTTCATTAACTAATCGGTCAATAAGAAAAGCCCTTACCACTTCTTCATCACCAGTAAGGAATTTTAAGGCTCGGTTATGTTTGATTTTCTCGGAGTAGGTAACGGTCTCTTTTTCAAGATTTATCTTGGCAATATTATTTTTTTGTTTTTCGAGTTTATCCTCGATTATTTCTTTCCAGTTTTTCAACGGTTATAACTCCAATTGGTCTTGTTTTTCGTGCCGTAGCGGTACGCGCCGCGCTGATCTTAATAAAGCGCTTTCAACGCCAACAGGTTATCGCCAAAAATCAGCAAATTGCGCCAGTCATCGTCAACCTGTAAGGGCGCGGCAGGTGTACGACTTAAAATATCCGGCTCGGATTTTTTGCCTTTATATTGCAGTTCATAAACCGCCGTCCGTTCAACATAATCGGCTTCGTCGGCAAATAAGAGGTTTTTATAATGGGCGGGTAACGGCTTGCCTCGTTCAATCAATTGAATCAGGCGTTGTTTTTCTTGTTCGGTCAGTGACATATTCTTCCTTAAAAAAATAACCCTCCGGGGTTTTCAGCATAATTAATGTTGCACGACGGGGTTTGTTGCGTCTATTCTCTGATAAAGAGCGCCAGATAACAACACTGGCTCATTTTGGTTTAACATCGTAAAGTTATGCAGGATGCGGTTTTCCTGCCGGTTTAACGGTCATGAAGTAGCTCATCAAAACCTAAGTAAATGATAACTGAGTCAGAAATATATCATGTTCATCAAAGACACACTAACTCAGGCATACGGAGCCATCAAAGCTCAGCGCTTACGGGCAGCGCTGATTATTCTGGCGATGAGTATCGGGGTGGCTTCGGTTACTGTGTTGACCGCCTTGGGCGAAAGCGCCCGCGATTATATTGTCAATGAGTTTGAAGCGCTGGGGACGCATCTGGTTATTGTATTGCCGGGGCGCAGCGAGACTACAGGCGGCCATCCCCCGATGTTTGGTGAAACTCCCAGGGATTTGACACTGGATGATGCAGAAGCCCTGTTCCGTAGTCACCATATTGCCGCTATTGCCCCGCTGACTATCGGTTCCGCGCCGGTTTCATCAAGCGGACTGGAGCGGGAAACCAACATATTCGGATCGACCCATGCGTTGATTCGAGTGCGCCATTTAATGATGGCGCAAGGCAGTTTTCTACCCAAAATGGATGTTAATCAGGCTATGCCGGTTTGTGTGATTGGTCAAACCATACGCGAGAAACTGTTTGCTGATCAACCGGCGCTCGGGCAGTGGCTGCGGATTAATGACAGGCGCTTTAGGGTGATTGGGGTATTGGCGTCGGAAGGCCAATCCATCGGGGTTGATTTTGATGAAATGGTGATTATTCCGGTGGCTTCAGCACAGGCTTTATTTGATACCCGCTCGTTATTCCGGATTTTGATAGAAACCAAATCAAAACAGTCAATGTACAAGGCTGTTGATGAAGTCAAAAACATTATCAAAGCCCGCCATGAAGGTGAAGATGACATTACTATTATCACCCAGGACAGCGTGGTCAATACCTTTGATAAGATATTAACAGCGTTGACTTTAACCGTCGTCAGCATTGCCGGCATCAGCCTCGTTGTCGCCGGCGTCCTGGTCATGAACGTCATGCTGGTCAGCGTTACGCAACGAACCGCTGAAGTCGGATTGCTAAAAGCCCTGGGTGCGACCAGACAGCAATTGCACTGGCTGTTTTTAACCGAAGCGGCCATGCTGTCGCTGGCAGGCGCATTGCTGGGAATCATATTGGGACAACTCACTATTACCACATTGGAAGCCGTTTATCCCGAATTTCCCATTCAACTTCCCGGCTGGGCATTGCTTGCAGCAATAAGCGTTTCGTTGTTTACCGGACTGATGTTTGGCGTGTTGCCTGCCAGAAAAGCCGCAAAGCTTGATCCGGTTGCAGCCTTAGCGAAGAGATAATCATGCGTCTTGCAGATTTATTAATGCTGTCATTCCGGACGATTACCAGCCATAAGCTGCGTTCATCCTTAACGGCTCTGGGGTTGATTATCGGTATTGCTGCCGTGGTTATTCTGACTTCCATAGGACGCGGAATTCATACCTTTGTATTGGCTGAATTTACCCAGTTCGGCACCAATCTGGTCAGCGTTTCGCCAGGCAAAAAAAGCACGTTCGGAATATCAGGCGCAACAGTCAGTACGGTTCGGCCCCTGACTATCGCCGACGCTGTCAGTATGAGCAAGCTGGAAAATATTATTGCAGTTGTGCCGGTCGTGCAGGGCAATGCACGCATTGAAGCCGAAAACAAACAACGGCGAACTAATGTGATAGGCGTAGGGGCGGCAGTGCCTGAAGTGTGGAAAATCAAGACGGCCATAGGGCGCTTTTTACCGGCCGGGGAGCAGGGTAATCCGCGCGCCTTCGCCGTTTTGGGCAATAAATCAGCCAGTGAATTGTTTGGCGTTGTTAGTCCATTGGGCAAACGTATTCGAATCGGCAGCGACCGCTACCGGGTTATTGGCGTAATGGAAAAGAAAGGCCAACTGCTGGGCTTTGATATGGATGACACAGTCTATATTCCGGCAGTCAAAGCATTGGAGCTGTTCGACCGGGAAAGTCTGATGGAAATTGACTTACTGTATAAAAGCAGCGCTTCCGTTGCGACAGTGCAAAAGTCTATTAACAGGTTATTGGTTTCCCGGCATGGCCTGGAAGATTTTACTATCGTCACTCAGAACCAGATGCTGGAAAAAATGGACTCTATCTTGAATATTCTGACTCTGGCTGTAGCCGCCTTGGGCGGGGTTTCCTTATTGGTCGGCTCGGTCGGCATACTGACGATAATGACGATTGCCGTTTCAGAAAGAATTTCAGAAATTGGTTTGCTGCGGGCTATCGGCGCTGAACGGCGGACTATTTTTCAGCTGTTTTTATCCGAGGCGCTGGCGTTAAGCGCGACCGGAGGTATTATTGGCGTCTTGCTGGGTATGTCGATTGTTCAGGTTCTGGATGCCGCTCTGCCTGCCTTGCCGGTGGAAATAGCCTGGGCATATATTATGATGGCTTTTATCGTCTCATTATTAATCGGCATAATCGCAGGCGTAGCCCCGGCAATGAAAGCGGCTCGCCTGGAGCCATTGGAAGCCTTGCGCACCGAGTGATATCAATATCATCCTGTTCGGAAAAGCCGGCATCAGATTCAAACCCGGGGTGTGCAAAATGTTATTTCTGGTAAAAAAAGAAGCCATCGCGTGTTAAAGTATCGTTCAGGCGTTCAATAGTAGAGCAAGCCTTCGATTTCAGTTTCCAGCGATTATCCCCTGATTTAATTTTTAGCTTAAAAAAGACCGTTAAAATACCTGTGACGCCCTTATTCCCTATTCCTGAAAACCATCCGCAACGCTTTGTACTTCATAACGAAGTCCACGCCAGAGCACCGGTTAATCTCAACTTGCCCGTTAGAGCCAGCCATCTTGCGTTATTGCTGACTCATGATGAAAAAATGCAGGAGCGCAAGCATTTATCAATGCTGTGTGAACGGCTTGGCGTCGCGCCGCCTGAAAAAGAAGCGGATCACTTTAGCGCTACCTTTAATTCCTTTCAAATACGCTGGGAACAGCACGGCGAGTTCAGCACTTACAGCTTCTATGTACATGACACGCCCAAAGATCCTTTTGCGGATTCTGCGCTAAAAAAAGTTCCGGTAGACTGGATGTCGCAATTAACCGGACAAATTATTGTCGCAGCTCATGCCACTATTGTCTCCGCTGCCGATATAAATTATGACGAGAATGCCGATTTGGCGTCCCTGTCGGTTTATTTTGCACAGAACGCCGTCATCGGTTCTAAAGTGACCGGCGGCGCAGCCTCGGTATTTACCGACTTTCGCATTCATGTAGATGGCTTCAGCCGTTTTTTGATTATTAATCATGGCCTAAGAACGGAACAGGCAGGACGCTTATTGCAACGGTTGTTTGAAATTGAAGTGTATCGGGTTATGGCGTTGCTGGCTTTTCCGATCGCGCGCAAGCTGTACCCGGCATTGAACAGGTGTGACCGGCAGTTATACAGCATTACCGATGCCATGACGCAATCTGACCAAAATGATAGCGAATTATTGGATGAGCTAACCACTCTGGCCGCTGAAGTTGAAAATTACATATCCAGCAATCATTTTCGCTTTGCCGCCGCCAGTGCTTATTATCAATTGGTTGAACAACGCGTAAATGATCTGCGCGAAGTCAGGATACAAGGCATTCAGACCTTGGGTGAATTTATCAAACGGCGTCTGGAGCCGGCGATTAATACTTGCGAGTCCATCTCGCACCGCTTTACCCTGCTTTCCGAGCGGGTCAGCAACGCCAGCCAGCTGTTGCGTACACGCGTTGACATCATTATTGAAAGGCAGAATCAGGGCTTGCTCACCTCAATGGCTTTACGGGCAAAAATGCAATTGCGAATGCAGCAAATGGTTGAAGGCATCTCAATAGTCGCTATTACCTATTACGCCGCCAGTCTTATCGGGAAAATAGCCGAAGCGCTTCATACCCTTGGCTGGAAAGTTAACGCGGAAATCGTCGAAGGCATTTCCATTCCCTTTATTTTGATCATTATCACTATCAGCTTTAAGCGGATTCATAAGATTATTGCCAATACTACTGAATAAGAGATTAGATAATAAAGTTACAATAGGATTTATTTATGGTTTATTACTTTTTTCTTTTAGTCGAATGGCTACGTTATTTAATTAATCCTGCCCCCTATCCGGTACGGTACCTTACATTCACCTGTTACAAACCTTCATTACCCTCTCTCATCCCAAGCCTTATCCATGCGTTTTACCGAAACCGGATAAGCGGTTTTAAGCTGTTGGGCGAATAGCGACACCCTGAACTCCTCCAACATCCAGCGGAACGGGTCCTGTTCCGGGATAACCTTGTCTTTTTTGGCTTTTTTCTCTATATCCTTCCAAAACCGTGTCGCATAACGGTGGGCTTCCTGGACTTTTTGCAGGTTATTATCCCGCTTGTCCAACCGGTATTGGATGGCCTTCAAATAACGCGGGATGGCTTTGAGCTGCTGATACGACGTATTGCGGATAAATCCGGCATAAATGAGAAAATCCAGTTGTTCGTTAATATCCTTAGCCAGCGGGTCATTCGCATTAAGGCGGTTCAGCTGGATAAGGATCGCGCCGTAAAGTTCCATGATTTCCAGCGCGACTTTTCCGGCCTCAACGGCAGCGGTGATCAGCGCTCCTTTATTGGCTTGCAGGCTTTGCTCGAAGGCCTGCTGGGTGCGGATGGTCCGGCCTTCGACGAATACGCTGTGCAGGGCGACGTACAGTATGTCATCTTTATACGAAACTGCGGCGTCGCTGCCGATAATCGGATGTTTCGGCAGACGGTTATAGGCTAGTTCTGCTACGGTCGATTTCGGCATGTTTTTAGTTACATAAGTGCATTCCTTGCGCAATTGCAACTGAAACAGTCGCATTAATCCGGCCTGATGCTGGAGGGCTGCTTTCTGCTCGGTATCGAAAATACACACACCGACCGCATCGCCTTCATCGATGATTGCGGGATAGCCGACAAAAGGCTGCCCCTTCTGGATAAACTGGTAAGTCTCAGGCAAGTCGTCGAAGGCCCAGCCGATGCAGCCGGTATAGTTCAACTCGTCAGCGGCGATCCGGTCGAAACTGTCTCCTGCTTTGGCGGTATGCTTGAGCTGCAATTTCTTCAGGTCGCGCCCGTAATCCAGCAGCCTGCCCTGATCATCGATGACCCTGAAATTCATCTTCAAATGATCGGGCAGGCCTTCGGTATTCCAGGCATTTAACGGAATCGCCTCGCCGGTCAGTTTTCTTAAGCGGTTGCCCAGCCATTCCTGCAACGAGCCTTTAAGGTCCGGCTCGATTTCAAGACATTGTTTGACGGTTTCAGGCACGGGAACAAAATGTTTTCTGACATTCTTGGGCAGAGCTTTAATCAGCGCAATACATTTTTCTTCCAGCAAACCCGGAACCAGCCACTCGAAGGCCGTTTGCGAAACCTGATTTAACTGATGCACCGGGATGATTGCGGTAACGCCGTCTTCCTCATGGCCCGGTTCGAACCGGTATTGCAGCGGAATGGTCAGATTGCCGCTCGTTCCCATGCTCCTGCGTGGGAATGTGTCCGGGAAATCCCACTCGTTAACATAATTTTGCTCCTGCTCCCGCGTTAAATCCTCCTTGGTCAAAAACAGAATTTTCGGATTGGCGCGTTCGGCGGTTTTGCGCCAGGTATCCAGCGTAACGCCGCTGACGACTTCGGGCGGCAACTTACTGTCGTAGAACTGATACAGCCATTGCTCGTCCTCGACCAGATCGACCCTACGGCCTTTATGCTGGATCATGCCCACTTCTTCGAGCAGTTTCTGGTTGGCGACATAAAAGGGCGCGTTACTGTGATAATCATGATCGACCAGCGCAGAGCGGATAAAAATCTCCCGCGCGGCTTTGGGATCGACATGGTCATAGGGAATTTTGCGCCCGACTTGCAGCGTCAAGCCGTACAGCAAGGTCCGCGAAGACACCATACAGCGCGCGCTTTTCTTTTCCCAATGCGGCTCATAATAGTTGTGCTTGACCAGATGCCCGGCGCATTGCTCTATCCATTCCGGCTCGATCCGGGCAACAGTACGCGCATAAACCTTGCTGGTTTCGACTTGCTCCGCGGCCATGATCCATTTAGGCTTGAGCTTATGCAGGCCGGAACCGGGAAAGATGAAAAACTTCAGGCCGCGCGCGCCGAGGTACTCATATTGCTCATGGCGAAAACCGATATTGGACAACAGCCCCGGCAATAAAGCACGATGAACCTTTTCATAGCTTGCCTCGTCGGTATTAGGGGTCATCTTTAAATCACCTTTAACCACCTGCATAATTTGCGCGTGAATGTCGAACCACTCGCGCATCCGCATATACGACAGGAAATTATCAATGCAGTATTTGCGCAGCTTGCTGTTGGACAGGTGTTTTTTCTTTTCCTCGTAGATGTTCCAGATATTTAAAATGGTTAAGAAATCGGATTCGGGATGACGAAACGCCGCGTGTTTGGCATCGGCCTGCTGCATTTTATCGGCGGGTTTTTCGCGCGGATCTTGCACACTTAACGCGGAAACGATAATCGCGACTTCGGTCAGGCAATGCTCGTGCGCGGCAGCGATCAGCATTCTGGCAAGCTTGGGATCGGTCGGGAATTTGGCCAGCTGTTTGCCGATTTCTGTCAGCTTGCCCGATTTATCCAGCGCGTTGACTTCATGCAATACGGTTTTGCCGTCGCGGATCATCTTGTCTTCGGGCGGTTCCAGGAACGGGAATTCTTCAATATCGCCAAGATTCAACGAGATCATCTGCAAAATAACCGCAGACAAATTGGTGCGCATGATTTCCGGCTCGGTAAATTCCGGTCTTGCTAAATAATCCTCGTGCGAGTACAACCGGATGCAAATCCCTTCGGCGACGCGACCGCAGCGTCCTGCCCTTTGGTTGGCGGAAGATTGCGAGATGCGTTCAATCGGCAGACGCTGGATCTTGCTGCGATGGCTGTAGCGGCTGATCCGGGCATGGCCGGTGTCGATTACGCAGCGGATGCCGGGGACCGTCAATGAGGTTTCGGCGACGTTGGTCGCCAGCACAATGCGCAGTTTGCCGCCTTTGGGTTTGAATACCCTCTCCTGCTCGCTGACGCTGAGTTTTGAGAACAGCGGCAGAATTTCGTATTGGGTCGGGTGATGTTTTTTCAGCGAATCGGCGGTCTCCCTGATTTCCCGCTCGCCGCTGAGAAAAATCAGGATGTCGCCGCGCAAATCCCGGTACAGCTCGTCAACCGCATCGAGTATCGCGTTTTGTAAATCATCCGTAGTCTCATCGGCTTCTTCATCGTCCTTTTTTGCGATAGGCCGATAACGCACATCTACCGGATAAGTGCGGCCGGAAACTTCGATGATCGGCGCTTTATTGAAATGATCGGAAAAGCGTTGCGTATCGATTGTGGCTGACGTAATGATCAGCTTTAAATCGGGACGTTTGGGCAGCAGCCACTTCATGTACCCGATCAGGAAATCGATGTTCAAACTGCGCTCGTGCGCCTCATCGATAATAATGGTGTCGTATTGGTTTAAATAAGGATCATTTTGCGACTCGGCCAGTAAAATACCGTCGGTCATCAGTTTGACCAATGAGTCGGCGTGAGTCATGTCGTTAAAGCGGATCTTGTAACCGACCGATTTGCCAATGGACTCGCCAAGTTCTTCCGCGATCCGGTCGGCGACAGTCCGTGCGGCAATTCGCCTGGGTTGAGTGTGGCCGATAAATCCCCCAGCCCCTCGCCCAATGGACAAACATATCTTGGGCAACTGCGTGGTTTTACCTGAACCGGTTTCACCGCATACAATCACCACTTGGTTATCTTGTATCAGTTTGGCGATGTCGTCTTTTTTACCGGTAACCGGCAAATCCGCGAAGTTCAGCACCGGAATGCTGGCGAGGCGCCTGCTTCTGGCATCGACAGATTTACCGAGACGACTGGTCAGCGCATTAAGCTGCTCCACCGGGTTTTTGCCTTTCTGATATTCACCCCGTAATCGGTCTAATTGCCGTTTTAATACATATCTGTCCTGATTGAGGCAAAGCGGTATTTGTTGAGTGAGGTGTTTGATTGGATCGGGAGAGGACATTAAAACAGTCTGGTAAAATGATGTAATTATATTTTAGCTATGCAGAATAAGCTCGAAGCTGCTGATATCTTAGTTCAATCATGGCAGATCCAGTAAGTTCAACACAGCCTTGCCGCCCTTGTTTAATACATGCGTATAAATCATGGTGGTACTGACATCCGCATGATCGAGTAACTCCTGAACCGTACGAATATTGTAACCGCCTTCCAGTGATGCGGCTATATTAAACCGGACACACAACTTAAAATAACCTGAAAAGGATAGTGTATCTAAAAATGAGTGATCAAACTAAAAAACCAAATAACTCTAGTAAACAATTCAATCAGCACTTGCTGTTACGCCTTTTCGGCAAGTTAGGCCTGAGCAGAGATTGCGAAAAAATAGCCCAACTATTTGACGCATTCAGTGATTATGGATCGATTGCTGCATAAAAGTGTCCGAACTCTTAACTCATAGAAGCTTTATAAAATTCTCTTTAAATTATTGTCTCATTACCTCATGATATGGCAATTGACAATTCGTATCTTTCTTGACAGCCATTAAACATTATTAAACTCATCCGGATTAAAATAAATGAAAAAATTAAAGTTATTAGTTTTAATATCGGCATTATTCAGCCTTTCAGCACTTCATGCGGAGGGGGTGTTAAGAATGTCAACCACTACCAGCACAGAAAACTCAGGGTTATTGGCGGTATTAAATCCCCCTTTTGAGAAAAAAAACAAGGTCAAGATAGACGTTATCGCTGTAGGTAGCGGTAAAGCATTAAAGTTAGGGGAAAATGGCGATGTGGATGTGATGTTTGTACATGCGCCCAAAGCCGAAGAAGAATTTGTCGCTGCCGGTTTTGGTGTTGATCGTGCCGCAGTTATGCATAATGATTTTGTAATTGTCGGCCCTAAATCTGATCCGGAGGGGATTAAATCAACAACTAACGCAGAGGAAGCACTGAAAAAAATCAGTGCCGGTAAAACAGCATTTATTTCCAGAGGCGATGATTCGGGTACGCACAAAAAAGAGCTGGAACTCTGGAAAAAAATAAATATTTCCCCTGCCGGCGCCTGGTATTTATCGGCGGGGCAAGGCATGGGAGCGGTATTACGGATGGCGGATGATAAACAAGCTTATACGCTCGCGGACAAAGGCAGTTTTCTTTCCTACCGGGATAAAATACAGTTAGTGGCTTTATCGGAAGGCGGGAATGCCCTGCTTAATCCTTATCATGTTATTGCCGTCAATCCCAAACGTCATCCCCATATTAATTACGAACTGGCAAAAGAGTACATAAATTTTGTAACAGGTGCAGAAGGCCAGGCAATTATTGCCAATTACAAAAAAGACGGGCAACAGTTATTTTATCCTGATGCGGTTAAATAACGGTTCAGATTTGCGTAGCTTAATCTAAATTTATCCGTTCAGGAGGTTCTCTCAAGCCGTAACAAAATATTTAAATCAGTTGCATTAATAATTGAGATAGAGGCATTTTAATTACCGAAAAGTCTCCGGATCTCTTGCCAATTTATTAAAAAAACTTGTAGGCATTTACAAATTTCTATTTTATTATCCTTCAGAAAGCAGGCATTCATATTTTTATCAGCTCAAATTGTGACTTTTCTGGCTTTTATAAGCTAATAAAGTAACTCAACGATATTACTTTATAAAGTGGAATTTAAGATGAAAAATTACCGCGTATTATCAAGTATTGTAATTTTCTCAGGTATTTTATCAATTGTAGGCATGCCAATTAGTACAGATGCTGCAACTTTAAAAAGCCCCAAATCCACTGTTGAATTAGAAGCGGTCGAAGTTGAAAAAATGGATGTAAAGCCGGAAAAAAGCCTGGAAAGAATGAGGCATCAGCAAATATCATTTAATACTAAAGAAAATATCGCCAACAAAAGTACTTCCCCTGAGTACAACGAGCTTGAAAAACCTCTGGATCTTTCTCTCCCCTATAAAGTTCCGGAGAACTCCGACCTGAAAATCAAGCAGAACACATCCTCCCAACGCCCTGAACCCAATATCTTCACACCTGAAACAAAAAAGAAAACACAACCTCTACAATTAAACGGTAATCTTTTGATGTCACCGGAACCCGAAGCAGGAAAGCAAAAATCAGTGGATGGCGCAGGCATTGTTATCAACATTAAACCCTGATAATACCAATTCCAGGGTCAACATGTCATGATTATCCAGGATAATAATGAGGCATTGATCAATCCAGCCATTTGATAATATAATCTTCCGGGTTCATATCAGGCGATTCCTTAACGGCATAACTGCTGATTGAAACACCTGATCTTTTGGCGCTGGCAGAGCTTTCCGATACTAAGGGATGCCATGCTGGAAGTTCTTCACCATCATTCAATAAGCGGTAAGCGCAGGTTGCGGGCAGCCAGTCATATCGGATGAAGTCATCCTGTTTCAAGTCCAGGCAACCCGCTACTAATCGGGTACGCTCGGCATAGCGGGTGCACCGGCAGGTTTTAAGATTGATGAACTTACAGGCGATACTGGTAAAAATTATTTTTCCGGTATCTTCGTCCTCCAGTTTATGGAGACAACATTTACCACAATTATCACATAATGACTCCCATTCTTTGGTGGTCATTTCAGACAGTTTCTTGGTTTTCCAGAAGCTCATAGAGTAACTAAACAGGTTATTTATTTGCTGAGTGGTGCTGGTAAGCCACTCTCCAAGGACAGTTATCAAAGCTAGGGATTATCACCTTGATAGAATGAAATCATCTGATAATAGCTGAATATTATAAACATTGTTGTGCTACATTATTTGCGCCAAGTTGATCCAGAAGCTGTCGAAAATGTTCATAACTTTGAATATTTAATACCCCGACTTCATCTAAAGCGGCTTTGTAATGAGCGGCCGCCCTGCCGCCGACAATTAGCGCAACATCATTTCCAATCAGTTTTTTTAACCGTCGCAACTCTTTCGGAACAACATGATCATCCGTGCTGAAACTGAGACTGATAGTCACCGCCCGAGCATTGGTAAATTTAACCGCAGCAGCAATTTCTTCGGCGGGTAAATTTGCGCCCAGATAAGTAACCTGCCAGCCTTTAAGCTCCGCCATGATAGCGGCGAGCAATGCGCCTAACTCATGTAGTTGGCCAATCGGTGTGCTAACAATCATTTTGGGCGCATTGGCGGCACAAGGATTATTATTGCGTAAAATATAAGTCAGAGAACGAATAATCGCCGATGCCATATGCTCATGGACCGGCCGCAGTTCCCCGGTTTTCCAGCGCTCGCCAATCCGTGTCAGTAAAGGGGTTAGCAAATGTTCAATAAAGGCTTCCGATCCCAGTTCGACAATCGCATTTTCAAAATGCGACTCCAGTGTTTTGGCGTCGAAGGCTAAAACAGTGGCATAACATTTTTCAATATAATCTTCGGCAAGATGAATCCTGTTACCGGATGTATATGTCGAGGCATGCAATGCCGGAGCCGTTTCATCAGTTTCATTTTTCAATAGATTTTTAAGATCATCCAGTGAAAATTGAGCAATTTGACTGATGCTGTGACCATTGCCGGTTGCCTGATTAAGCAATTTTAGACGGGCAATATCCTGATCGGTATAAACACGATGTCCTCCTGCCGTACGTGTAGGCGTAACAGCCTGATAGCGACGCTCCCAAGCTCTGACGAGATCTGATTTAACTCCTGATCGTTTAGAAACCGTGCTTATTAAATATTGCGCTGAATCGTCATTAAAAGTTGCCATAGTTGCTTCTTTGCATCAATAATATTAATAAGATAGGTAACCAATCAGTGTTCTGAAAATTCAAGACTTACTTAAGCCCTTCTTTCTTCGCCTGGAGTTGGATAAATCTGATTTCCTTAAACCCTAGAGATTGACATATTAACACATAGCTTTACAAAACATTGACAATAATTGTACTCTAACAAAGCCGGCAAGACATTAAATCACTCTTATAAGAATGATAAACGGGTTAACTTTAGCGGCTTTATAAGCGTAGTCGGAAAGAGATGGCTACGGATAAGAGTTAGAGGTTCTTATTGTTTTTTAAATTTCACGACTTTGTTTAAAGGACTCAGATTAATCTCATCTATGACCATCTGTAAACGTGAGCCAAGTACATAGGATACCGTGTCAGCCAGATCTTCCGGCAAAATAGTATTGCTTTCATCTTCACCCGGCTCAAAATTAAGCTGTTCAAAGAAGGCGGTTTTTACCATGCCGGGATTGATCAAACAAACTCGCACCTTGCTTTTGCTGCACTCCTCACGTAATGCCTGAGTAAAACCCCGCAAAGCAAATTTACTGGCGCAATAAATCGCACCTTTCCGACTTCCCTTTAGCGCTGCTTCAGAACCGATAAAAATCAAATCACTTTTAGCTTTTCGCTTTAGTCCCGGTAGCAACGCTCTGCTTAAAAAAGCCTGGCTGGTAAAATTTATTGTCATCAAGGCCTCGATTTGGCTGTATGAAAACTCTTCCAGTGATCCAAACTGACCCATTCCGGCTGAAAATACCACGGCATCGATGTCAGGGTATGTTTGTTGCAGTTCACGTATTTGTTGCGGCAATTCATTTAACCGGCTGAAATCCAGCTGCATGGAATTAAAGTTATCCATTTGACGGGTAAACTTCCGGCAATCTCTTGATACCCCGATCACGTGATGTCCCTGCAACAATAAGTTTCTGGCGATGGCGCGGCCAATGCCCGAACTGGCGCCAGTCACCAGAACGGTCCGCTTTACAGTGTGCATGGGAAAAATTTAGTTTGAGGAATAAAACGTAATAACCGGTCAGTGCAAAAATGCGTCATTTCCTGTTCCAATTCCTGCCTGTAGGAAATCATTCCGCACCGATTAGCCAAGGAGCTGGCAAACAGCCTTTCATCAGGATAAAGTTTTTGCATTTTTTTAAAAAATTTCTCCGGCAATCTGAACGGACCAAGGCTGACTGAATGCAGTTGATTTAAATGAATCATGGAGAATACCTGTTCAAATAATTGCTGATACTGCCGTTGATAATTTGCCTGATAGATCATGGGATCAAAACGCAAACCCAACTGCCAGCCTTGTTCCTGCAATTTTCTCATGGCATCCAGACGGCGTTGTAATGGAGGCGCTTTATGTTCAATTTTTTCGGAGACCTCCTCCGGTGACAGGCTAAAAGCGACAACGCAGCGGGATAAGGGTTCACGATTTAACAAATTCCTGACCTGGGTGCTTTTAGTTCTTAATTCCAGCCAGGCATTGGGAATTTGCTCAAAAAAAGGCAGAAATTGTTCAACAAATCGGGTTACCGGCTCCAAAGCCAGACTATCGCAATCATAGCCGGAGAAAAAATGAATATCCTCAGACGGAGAATCGGCACAGAGTTGTTTAATTTCTTGCTGAAAGTCTTCGTAGTTAATAAACAGCACATAATTGGCCGATTGATACATGCCCTGCAAGAAACAGTACCGGCAATCGTACAAACAATTAAGCATGTGAGAAAAATAGT
Source organism: Methylococcales bacterium (assembly GCA_028715725.1). GTDB lineage: Bacteria > Pseudomonadota > Gammaproteobacteria > Methylococcales > Methylomonadaceae > JAGXGJ01. Next base: position 9,759 of record JAQURG010000044.1, on the reverse strand, counting down.
AATTACGTTTTGCCCCAATGCCATAACCTGCGGGGGCTTCCAGCACAAAGTTTTTATATTTTTCCGCCAAAATTAAAGCGGGCTTTAATTTTTGCAATCGAAAATTTTGTGCTTTGGGATTAAATACTTCACCGTAACGGCCACAGGTAATTTTCCTAGCTTGCGGAAAACGCGCAACAATCTCAATAACACGCGGATGGCGAAGGATATTTTCTTCAATATAAATTGTTTCAATCATAAACTCTGGTTAGTTCTGGACGGCATGTATTCATCCAGGAGAAACTATATTAAGTCAAACGCCTGACTTTAATGGCTTTTTACTCTAAGTAACTATTAAACTATAAATTGCTGCAATGCATTTTATAGTAAAAGTCTTGTGTTTGTTTGTACTGCCCTTATATAGGGTAAAATACTTTTACCTCATCGGCATATGGCAAAAAATGAAAATACAAAAAATAGGTTTTATCGGCGGCGGTAATATGGCAACCAGCCTGATTACCGGATTAATCGCCAGCGGGCATTCTCCTCAGCAGATTTGGGTGTCGGATATCAGTGCCGATGCATTGGAATCTCTGGCGTTAAATCATAATGTTAATACGGCGAGCAGCAATGATGCCGTCATCAATGAAGTCGATGTCGTTGTATTGGCCGTCAAACCGCAGATATTAAGTTCTGTAGCAAAAAGCGCCGCTGCCCTGATTCAGAAAAAAAAATCCTTGGTGGTGTCCATTGCAGCCGGAATAAACCAGCACAGCTTAAGCCTGTGGCTGGGAGCCGATACCGCGATAGTTCGCTGCATGCCCAATACCCCCGCCCTGGTCCTGACTGGCGCAACGGCATTGCATGCGAATACCAAGGTAACGGCTGAGCAGCGCGACCTGGCGGAAAATATCATGCGTTCGGTTGGTATTGCTCTTTGGGTTAAGGATGAAGGCGAAATAGACGCGGTTACTGCCGTTTCCGGCAGTGGTCCCGCCTATTATTTCCTGCTGATGGAAGCCATGGAAAAGGCCGCTTTCGAATTGGGCTTAAGTGAAGAGACTGCCCGTCTGCTGATTCAACAAACGGCATTAGGCGCCGCTAAAATAGCGCTGGAGTCGTCCGAGTCTCCGGAAAAGTTACGCAAACAGGTCACTTCGCCTGGCGGCACAACGCAGCAGGCCATTGAAACTTTTGAACAAGGAGGATTTACCCAACTGGTTTCAAAAGCATTACACGCGGCTCGCGACCGCTCTATTGAAATGTCCAGACAATCGGAGAATACCTGATGGGCTCTACTTATATGACCGACCCGATTATTTTTTTAATCGATACGCTATTCTCTCTGTATATCCTTGCCGTATTGCTACGTTTTTTACTGCAATGGTGCGGCGCAGATTTTTACAATCCTATCTCCCAGTTTCTGGTCAAAGCGACTCATCCGCCCTTAAAAATCCTGCGCCGGTTTGTGCCGTCTATCGGGAAAATAGATACCTCGTCACTGGTTCTGCTTTTCACCTTACAAATTCTGGCTGATTTTTTTATATTATTGCTAAAAGGCGTTTCTATCAGCTTTGGCGCTCTGGTGATTTTATCGATGACCCAATTGATCTCGTTACTGATCAATGTGTTTGTATTCGCAGTATTCGCCAGGGCCTTGCTCAGCTGGATAAATCCGGGGACTTTTAACGCAGCATCATCTATATTAGCGGCACTGACAGAGCCTTTGCTGGATGTTTGCCGCAAATTTATTCCCGATCTGGGCGGCATAGATTTATCGCCTTTAGCCGCTCTACTGTTATTACAATTGGCAAAAATGGTCATTTTGCCGCCATTACATGAATTAGCGAGTTTAATCGGGTAATTGGACAAGCTCACAGAGGACCATAGCATTATGGCTATTTTCCTCTGCTTCCCTGCGGCGGGCCTGTTTATCTCGGGCGGCTCAACAATAAAGTGCCAACGCCCTGATCGGTAAAAAGCTCCAGCAATACAGCATGATCCACACGTCCATCTATAATATGAACACTGTTTACGCCTCCTTTCAACGCGTCGGTAGCGCAACGGGTCTTGGGAATCATACCGCTTGAAATAGTGCCATCTTTAGTCAAATTATCGATATCGCTAATAGACAAACCTGTCAGCAAATTTTCCTGCTTATCCAGGATGCCGGCGGTATTGGTCAGCAAGATCAATTTTTCGGCTTTTAGCACTTCAGCAACCTTGCCTGCAACCAGATCGGCATTAATATTATAGGATCGGCCATCATCTCCGACACCGATAGGCGCAATAACCGGAATAAAGTCGCTGCGCCCCAGCATTTCAACAACAGCAGGATCTATGCTGCTGACTTCTCCTACATAGCCCAGATCAATAATTTCCGAAGTCTGAGCTTCCGGTGTTGATGTTTTTAGATGAATTTTTTTAGCGCGAATAAGATCACCGTCTTTTCCGGTTAAGCCGACCGCCTTACCTCCATGCCTGTTGATTAAATTTACAATCTCCTTATTCACCAGTCCGCCCAGCACCATTTCAACCACATCCATCGTCTCACTGTCGGTAATGCGCATACCGTCAACAAAACCGGTTGTTTTTCCAAGCTTTGCCAACAACTGGCCAATTTGAGGGCCGCCGCCATGCACTACAATCGGATTTAAACCGACCAGCTTCATCAGAACGATATCCCGCGCGAAACTGTGCTTGAGGGCGTCATCGACCATCGCATTGCCGCCGAATTTAACCACCACCGTTTTATTTTTAAAGCGTTGTATATAAGGCAAAGCCTCGATCAGTACATCCGCTATCTGGTATGGAGTTCTTTTTTGCATCATTTTTCCATTTTCCGCTTCTGAATAACTTAAAGGATTAACCATAGAGGTAAAAGAAGATACTGTAATTTTTTAGTGAATCTGACCTCTATGGATATATTATTAATGACGCCCGGTATGACCAAAACCACCGTCGCCTCGATCGGTTACAGTCGTAAAATCAGCAACCAGTTTAAAAGCAACTTGAACCACAGGCATAAACAGTAATTGCGCAATTCTTTCACCCGGCTGAACAACATAATCATTCCTGCCGTCATTATGCAGAATCACGCCTATTTCACCATGATAATCCGAATCGATGATCCCAAGGCCTTGACCCACCCGAATCTGACTATTCAGGCAAAGTCCGCTTCGGCTTGCAACAACAGCAACTAATCCGGGGTCCTGAATATTGACGGCTAAACCTGTTCCAATCAGCTTGTTTTCACCCCCGGCAATGATTACCGAACTTTCAACACAGGCAATCAGGTCAACACCCGCCGATCCTTTAGTTTTGTATGCAGGTAGACCATACTTTTCCAGCAAAGGATTTACTATCCTGTTTTCAATTAGCCTTTTCATCCGGCAAACCTCATTTAAATCAGAGATTATAACCTACCGGACACTGAAACGCGGACACACCTTTCTTATTAAAAGACAGGCTTTAACAAAAGTTTTCTAATTAAATTGAAGCAGGATATTTACTGTTCAGGACAAGGATCACAAAAAAAATATCGAACTTCGTGCTTCTCATCAGTCATTAAAAAATATTAAAAACTTTTTATCCAGTAATCAAACGAATGGATAAAAGCTATAATAAGACAACGCCAGTATTTTTCTTGAAAGGACCACTGCCATGCGTCGTTTTGTATTGATGATTTTTCTTGCCTTCCCGGCATTTGCTGTTGATGAGAAACCACCCAGGCTTCAAGCTGTGCCGGAAGTGCCGGAACCGCCGTTACCGGTACAAAGCGGGGAAACACTGGAACCTGATATTACCATTATCCGCAAGGGTAAAAGCACTATACAGGAATACCGTAGAGGCGGCAGACTTTATATGATCAAGGTTGTCCCCGATATAGGCCCGCCCTATTATTTTATTGATTCCAACGGCGACGGTACGATAGATGTGCGCCGCGACGATCTGAACAAAGGCAGCGGCGTTAATATGTGGAAAATACTGGAATGGAAGTAGCTTAACCGGTGTCTGTTTATACTCAAGTAAGCCACTTGCAACTCGACCTGTTTTTTAGCCGTTATGAGCTCGGTAAAGTCATCAGTTTTGAAGGCATAAACGACGGCATTGACAATACTAATTATTTTATAAACACCACGCAGGGCCATTTTGTATTAACCTTGTTTGAGACGCTGGCGGCTAATGAGCTAATTCATGTTGTTAAGCTGTTATTACATCTGGTCGAACAAAACATTCCCTGCCCCATTCCCCAGCCGGACCGTCAAACTAACCTATTACGCCAGCTTAACAATAAACCTGCCGCAGTTTTCAAGCGTATAGCCGGAGCGGCAATAATATCCCCTTCTGTTGCACAATGCCGGGAAGTCGGCTTGCAATTGGCTAAGTTGCATCTTTGCACCAAAAAATATATTTTTCCGTTAAAAAACAATAATGGTCTGGATTGGTGTAAAAAACTGCTCAACAGAGCCATTACCCAGTTGTCCTCCGCCGATCGCGAGCTGATTAGTGATGAACTGCTTTTTCAGACTAACAACCGCCCGGACAGGCTCCCGCAAGGCGTTATACATGGGGATTTATTCAGAGATAACGTCCTGTTTACTGATAACCGGATCAGCGGCATCCTGGACTTTTATAGTGCCTGCACCGGTGCGCTACTGTTTGATATTGCGATAACGGCCAATGACTGGTGCTGTGAACAGGGGAATATGAATCACGATAAATTTGCCGCTTTGCTCTCGTCCTATCAAAGCCTCAGGCCATTAGAGCCCGTGGAAAAGCAACATCTGCACACAATGCTTAGAGCAGCCGCTTTAAGGTTCTGGCTATCCCGGCTGGAGCACCAGCTTTATTCCCGACCCGCTGAAATTACCCGGCAAAAAGACCCGCTGATTTTCTGGCGGTTGCTTCAGCAATACCGGCAACAAAATCAGGCTAGTTTATTTCAGCCAAAAGCATTGTCATCATATTTTCAGCCTGACGCAAATAACCGCCGCCGAACAGATTCAGGTGATTTAAAATGTGGTATAAATTGTAAAAGTTCTTCCTGATGGCATATCCTTTATCCAAAGGCCAAACAGAATGATAGGCCGCATAAAAATCCCGACTAAAGCCGCCAAATAATTCGGTCATCGCCAGATCCGCTTCGCGGTCGCCATAATAACAGGCAGGATCAAAGATTACCGGACGCCCCTGTTTATCGACGGCTGCATTACCTGACCATAAATCGCCGTGCAACAGCGAAGACTGCGGCAGATAATCATCAAATAATGCCGCCATTTCATGACAAAGACGTTCGCCGCTAGTCTGCAATCTGCCGCTATAGCCATTTTCTGCCGCCAGTTGTAACTGCATTCCTAATCGTTGTTCACGCCAGAAGGTCAGCCAGTCATTATTTTTATGATTGATTTGCAAGGTGCTGCCGATGGTGTTATCTCGATGCCAGCCAAAATACGGTTGCCGCCGCTGATGCATTTGCGCCAGTTGCTGCCCCAACAAATGGTCAGATAGTTTATTTGAACAGCCAAATTCAACGTGTTCAAGAACCAGAAATGAATGTTCACCTGTTTGCCCGCAAGCAACAGGAGAAGGGACACGTATCGTTTGTGTTTTTTCCAACTCCTGTAAACCAACAAACTCGGCCTCAAACATCGCCGCCAAATCAGCCCGGTTCAGCTTGACGAAATAAGACTGATCACAAGCTTGCAGCCAAAAAGCGGAATTGATGTCCCCACCCGCAAGCGGATGAACAGACTCCACGTTAAATGGCTGCCCGGCCGCCAGTTCAATCTGTTCTGAGACAGCTTTCCAATTCATATCCAGCTTCAAATTCAACTATCTGTGGCTATTGGGCAATATTATTCAATTTTTCGCCTTGAGCAAATCCCTGATCTCAGTCAGCAATAACTCTTCTTTAGAGGGTTCCGGTGGCGCTGCCAGAGCCGCCTTTTCTTTTTTCTTAAGGTTGTTGATCAGCTTTACCATTAGGAAGATAACAAAAGCAATAATGGTAAAGTCAACCAGTGTCTGAATAAAGTTGCCATAATTGAGCGTTACCGCCGGCACATTGCCGGAGGCTTCCTTTAACGTAACAGCGAGCCTGGTAAAGTCAACGCCGCCAATAAGCATGCCGATCGGCGGCATGATGACGTCAGCAACCAGCGAAGAAATAATCTTGCCAAATGCTGCGCCAATGATAATGCCAACAGCCATATCAATCGCATTACCCTTTATAGCAAATTCTTTAAATTCTTGTAGTATGCTCATAATGGATTTTCCTCTTGGTTAATACCGATGGAATGCCGCTTATTGTTGAGCTATTAATGATACACCTGAAATATTCTATTGCAACGGAATGTCAATAATTCGCCGGTGCTGGATATTAAGCTGAATTTATGTAATATTTCATCCCATTTTTTACGCTAAAAATATAATAATGACTAAAGCAATCGTTTTAACAGGCATCACTACTACTGGCACTCCGCATTTGGGTAATTATGTCGGCGCTATCAGGCCGGCTATTGCGGCCAGCAAAGATGAGAATGTCGCACCGTTCTATTTTCTTGCTGATTATCATGCCCTGATTAAATGCCAGGAGCCGGAAAGAGTCAGGCAATCCAGCCTGGAAATTGCTGCAACCTGGCTGGCTTTAGGCCTGGATACATCAAATGCAGTTTTTTACCGGCAGTCGGATGTGCCGGAAATTATGGAATTAACGTGGATGTTGACCTGCGTCGCATCCAAGGGCTTGATGAACAGGGCTCACGCGTATAAAGCCGCAGTTGCTGAAAATGAGCAAAGCGGCGAAAACGATTCCGATAAAGGCATTACCATGGGTTTATTCAGTTATCCGATACTGATGGCAGCCGACATCCTGATGTTTAATGCCAATAAAGTTCCGGTGGGTAAAGACCAGGTTCAGCATATTGAAATGGCCAGGGATATTGCGGGCCGTTTTAATCATATATATGGTGAACATTTTACTTTACCGGAGGCCGTCATTGATGAGCATGGCGCTACATTATCGGGTCTGGACGGTCGTAAGATGAGCAAAAGCTACAACAATACAATTCCCTTATTCGAGCCCGAGAAAAAATTAAGAAAGCTGATCAATAAAATCAAAACCAACTCTTTGGAGCCGGGAGAGCCAAAAGATCCGGATAGCTGCACTTTATTCAGTATTTATAGGGCCTTTGCCAGTGCTGAGGAAGTACTTGAGATACGTCAACGTTATGCGGAAGGAATCGCTTGGGGCGAAATGAAACGGGTGTTATTCGAGCATATCAATGATCATATCACCCCGGCACGGGAGCGCTACGAGGCTTTAATGCAAGCGCCCGAACATATCGAAGAGCAATTGCAGGAAGGCGCGCTTAAAGCACGGGCCGTCAGTGCGCCTTTTATCAAGGAATTACGTAATGCCGTCGGTATTTCCAGGATTTCATTTTGAAAAAGAAACCGAAGTTCAGCGGCTGGCTCAGGCGATCATTAATATTCATAGGCCGGGGACCCTGGATTTGGGCCGGATATACCTTGTTCATCGGCATTATAATGATACTCGGACGGATATCGTTGGCATTGGGTATTTTTCTTTCCGTAACGTGTTTATTTGTTGGTGTAGGAATTGCCAAATATATTGACCTTAAATATTCGTCAGAAAATCCGGTCGGGTTTTACTGGGCAGTCAATAAAAGTTTGCCGTTAGCGGTATTGTCAGCAGTCACAATTGTGATTTTCTGGTTTGTATTTATGGCAGTCGCCAATATCTTTTCAGGTGAACTTTACAAAATAGGCCAGTTCTTTTTTAACTGGGAATTAACGCCGCAGAATATGAATGCTCAATCAGTGCGCGAAACAGCAAACTGGATCTATGGCTATGCCAATGTGACATTAATGTTTGTCTTGTTGATGTTGACTACCTTTGCCAGCTGGTTCAGCTACCCATTGATGCTATTCAAAAACTATAGCTGGAGCGAAGCAAAGACACGAGGCAATCTGGAAGTTTCCAAACATCGGAGTGCGCTATATAAGCTGCTGGGATTTATATTTGCCGAGGCGGTACTCTGCACAACAGTAACACCATTGCTCACACCGGTTTTATATATGCTGACATCAACGATGATATATGTGACTTACAAAGACCTCTTTGAGACGGTTAAGTAATCCATGCCTTCCGGAAAAGACTGTAATAAGGTTTCCACCTGTTCGGCATGCAGTTGAATCTCCACCCTGACCTGCCCGGCAAACTCCTGTTTAACAATCTTTCCATTGAGTTTTTTCAACCAGTATTCAAGCGGCTGCATTTGCTTGTAATCGACAGTTAGCGCGAGCTTGGCCCATTCAATATAAGCGTCGATTTGTGCCGCTTCAATCACCTGCTTTGCAGTATTGCCATAAGCACGGGTCAAGCCCATACGCGCCAAGTTAAGAAAACAACTTAAGGAGAAAACTTGAAAATCAAGAAACGCCATGATACTTATGGCTTTTTATAGAAACATGGTCGTTCCAACTAAATCTGAAAACCTCGCTTTTAAAGAGTTCTTGAAAGAGTTACCCGCTGACTTTTGAAATGGCTTACGAGTTTAAAGCTTTTACTCGCAGTCGTAAGATAAAAACGCCAGCTAACTTATTACAAGTTGTCATGCTGTACTGCGGATTGGACCATGTTCTTCTGGAAACAGCTGGCGTGTTCACCTTACAAGAAGTCCGGATTACGGATGCTGGGCTTCATAAACGCTTAAAAGCGTGCGAACCGTGGTTAAAAGCGTTGTTACCGAAAATACTAACCAGTAACAAGCGTATCATCGTTACGGCTTTTGGTTGTCGATGGCTGCTCCCTCCAAGGACCGGGCGCTAAAGGCACTGATTATCGCTGCATTTGGCGTTGGACCTGGTGAGTATGACGCTTCATGAAGTCCATGTGACCGGTGCCGACCAAGGCGAAAGCCTGAGTCGATAGGGTTTTACACAAGGCGATGTCGTGAAGGTTGATCGCGGTTATAACCATCCGGGCGACCATCATTGACCTCTATGAACAAGAGGTAGGTATTGTAGTACGGTTACTACCAACTGCTATGCCGCTCTATCTTCGACCAGCGGACCGGCCCGAAAGTGTATTACAAGTGGAGCAACATCTAAACATGGCCGATTATCTTCGGGCTGCAAAAAGCGATTATGTGAAGTATACAGATGGGGTTGTCCAGTAAAGGTCGCCGTTGTTCGGGCATGGTCCATGCCCAGCGACTGTGCCGCCAGAGGCGGCAGAAGCCGCGCGGCGTCGTTGCTGGCAGGACGGTAACCGGAAAGGCCGGACACCGGCACAGGAGCGGGGTGGGTTAGGGTATTTACAACGGTGCCTGAAGATAGAACGGTTCAGCCCTCATAAAATTATATCGAACCCGTTGGCAAGTTGAGCTCGCATTCAAATGTTTAAAAAGCCTATTGGATATTGACTTGCTGCGCACCAAACAGGACAGCATGGTGGGTAAGCTTTGGATTATAGGAAAGTTATTATATGCCGTAGTCATTGAACGTCATTTACACAAACGTTTCGGTCATGATTGGAACCGACTCGATCAGGCACGTATGATGACATCTTGGCGGCTTTAAAAATTGTTCGTACATTAGTAGATTCGTGGATTCTAGAAGTTACCCATTAACGGCAGGCGAATATTGTGGGTTAAGCTGATCTTTGCCAAGGATAAAACCCTTGATAAACTCGGCGATGACCTCATTGAACAAGTCGCACCGAAGCCGGCAGCCATTTCCGATCACGTCCAT
>JAQURG010000043.1 GCA_028715725.1 Methylococcales bacterium | reverse complement strand
TATCGACGCCCTGGAGGAGCACTTGGAAGTCAACTTGCGAACCCTTGAAAGCGACCCTAACAGAGTCCATTCGATCGTCGCCTGGCCATGGATTATAGATTCACTTCAGAATTAGAAATGGAATTAGATATAGTGGCGGTAAGGATAGCACGATGTTAGTGTCGTTAGTGTTAGAAGCGGTCATGACATTACCTCTAGAACTAAGAAGTAAAGAGATTTGTATTCTTTGCACTGACACAAGAGTTGAGATTCCAGCCGTTATTGATCGGGTAGCTAATGAATTGGATTTGATGAATAGTCACGCAGAAAGGCAAGGATTAAACGCAAAGGCTTACTTGTTAAAACCGCCTGCCCAGCAATCTTTCTGGGTCAACATCACTGGTCGGGGTTATCCGCTGCCAAACCGTACTTTTCGTTGGTGTACCCAACGGGTGAAAATTGACCGGGTGAGTGAATTCATCCGAAGTAAACTCGGCCATTGGGGAGAGCTATAATAATGTTGGGTGCTCGTCGCAGTGAAAGCGTTTCTCGCGCTCAAACCTTAGCTTTCAGGGCAAAGAACGAAATTGGGCTAAGGCGGCACGACGATTTGCTTGATGCGCTCCCATTTTGAATCGCTTAATACCGTTCTTACCATTATGACCTATTGCAAATAACAAATAATACAATAAGTTCAGTCTATCTCTTAAAGTAATTGAGAACAGAACCTAGTTGGTAAATAAAGTTTTGGCTGTTCATTGCTGTAGCCATACCGAAGCCGCAGTTATCGACCTCGGACTACCTTATATTTAAATGCTTGGGCTTTTATCCGCAATGGTTGCGGTTACAATCAATAATATATTTAGTGATTGCGCGTAAAAATAAAAAATACAATACCTTTTACCACTATATTACACCTGATATGTTAAAAGCCATTGATATATAAGTAATTGTCATATTCTCAAGGCAAAACTGGCTTGATCTGTTGAACAGGATGTGGAGATGCGCATACCGCGCCTCCCCACCAAATCAGTGTGTCCATCAAAATATCCCTAAGATATACAGGGGCATTATTTAAATGAAAAGTCCTGTATTTCTCTGGATTTACACGTTATTTTAATATGAATGTCATGAATAATTATCCCGTATATCAATATTCAGTTAATATTCAGGCTTGACAAAATATTGTCATCGTAGAAACTAGACAAGTTTTCACTACCCGGAGTAAACTTTCTTTGAACGATATGCCCCTAAGTATGCTGTTTGGCATACTTGTCCTTATGCTCATTCTTTCCGCTTTTTTTGCCGGCTCAGAAACAGCTTTAATGTCATTAAACCGGTATCGTTTAAGACATTTGATCAAACTCAAACATACGGGTGCAATAAAAGCGCATCAATTATTGCAAAGACCGGATCGTTTGCTTAGCCTGGTTTTACTGGGCAATATCTTTATTAATAACTTTGCAGCCTCGTTAGCCACTGTCATAGCCATCAAACTCTATTCTGATGAAGAGTCCATCATAGCTATCGCTACCGGCGTTTTGACCATTGCCATGCTGATTTTTTCAGAAGTGACGCCCAAGACGCTTGCGGCAATCAAACCTGAACTACTCGCCTTTCCTGCCGCCTGGATTTATATACCACTATTAAAAATATTCTATCCCGTCGTCTGGTTCGTCAATTTATTTGTTAACCTTTTATTGCGCATGGTCGGCGTTGACGTCAAAAAAGGCAATCACGACTCGCTGAACAAGGAAGAATTAAAAAGCATTATCACTGAAGCAGAAAACTTTATGCCGTCCCGTTATCAAAAGATGCTGCTGGGGATACTGGATCTTGAATCGGCGACTGTCGAAGACATCATGACTCCCCGTAATGAAATTGTCGGTATTGACCTGGAAGAGTCTATTGAGGAGATCATTACAAGAATCAAGTCCAGTCCGCATACTCAACTTGCCGTGTATAAAAAAAGTATCGACAGGGTCGTTGGTTTTTTACATTTGAGAAAAGTGCTGGTGCTGGTCAATCAGCCGAATTTTGACAAGCAGGCGATTATAAATTTATTGTCCAAGCCTTCATTCATTCCTGAAAATACGCCTGTGCATGTCCAAATGCTCAGATTCAAGAGCGAGAAAATACGTATAGGTCTGGTGGTCGATGAATACGGAGATGTACAAGGCCTGGTTACACTGGATGATTTATTGCAGGAAATTGTAGGAGAGCTCATTACGGATGATGTGACGGTCAGAAAGCAAAATGACGGCAGCTATCTGGTTGACGCCAATATTACTGTCAGGGAACTCAATCGTATGATGCAATGGTCTTTGCCGACAGAGGGCCCGAAGACGCTCAATGGCCTTATCATTGAATTTATGGAGACGATCCCGGAGTCCGGAACCGGTATCAAGCTGCACGGCCATCCTCTCGAAATCCTGAAAACGGACGAAAGTGCCGTGAAGCTGGTTAAATTTTTACCTGGAAAATAATCTTTGACATAGCAATTGGTGCGTAACAAAGAAACTATTATTATTCAGCTACCGCAGACTTTATGCTAATGAAATTCAGAGGATTGCCGGGCAGATACTTCTATTTTATCCTTTACAAATAAATACCGGGTAAAGCCGTACAATTGCCTTAAAAATTTATTTTGAGGATTTAAATCGCGCAACAGTGAGAGCAATTCTTTGGCTTGTGCATATTCTTTTTTTTCCAGCAACTCCGGTATGCTTTGGCATTGCTGCCGGGTTATAAAATCACGGAAAACCAGCGCTAAGGGCGTTCGTTTGAGATAGATGGACGGGGATAAAGCCAGAATAGCCATTTGCGGGTTATGCGCAAGCCAAAACTGCAAGGCTTTGCTTAACCAGTGCCTTGCCAGTCGTTCGCTATCAAAAACACAGACCAGGTCAGCCTGACAGCGGGAACAGACCCGGGCTCCTGTCAAGCGCGCATTGCAGCAAGGGCAGCGCTCCATCAGGACTCCAGATAGTAGATGATATCGGCAAGTTTTACTGTATATTCCTGCACTCGTTCATTAGATCCGCTTTCGATACAACTGTTGATATTTTCCATTAATTCAATCATATCCTCTTTATCTTCATTGGATACTTTATCGAATAAGGCTTCTGCTTTGGCGGAAAGCTTGCGTGCTTCCACGATCTCAGGCGCCTCATTTTTAACCACGGCACGGAGCGCATCATTTTGCCTGAACAGTTTATTGATGCGGTGGCGGGCAGTATCCAGCGTGTCTTTTTCAAAGCGCGGGATGACGTTTTTGATGGTAATCGATTTTTCCAAGCCGGTCGCTTTTTCCTGTGCCGAAACATGAAGCATGCCGTTGAGGTCCAGGCTCAAAGTGAGCGTGACAACATTGCCGGCTTCGACATTCTGTAGACCTTCAACGAGAAACTCACCAATTTTTATATTGTTCAATGCATCAGGATCTTCACCCTGATAAATGGTTACATTAACGACTTCCTGGCCGTCATGGTTCGTTACGAAGGCTTCGGTTTTACGATTCGGCAACGCCGTATTTTTGTGAATAATAGGGACATAGGTGAACGGATAATAGTCGCTGTTCAAATAACCTATTGCGCTGGTGCCGTATGTATAAGGCGTGACGTCGACCAATACGGCGCTGACTTCCTGCCCGCCGATCATCGCAGCCTGAATGGCAGCGCCCATAGCGACGCATAAATCGGGATCGACTTCGCTGTGCGGTTCAAAACCGAATTCATTGAAGAGCCGTTCACGAATGCAAGGCGTGCGCGTCGATCCGCCTACCAGAACGATTTCATCAATATCGGCAGGGGTTAACTTTGCCCCTTTCATGGCGATATGAACGGCATCTATTGTGGCGTTGATAGAGTCTTCGATCATTGCTTCGTAATCGATACGCGACAGTTCCAAAGACAAATGGATGGCCGCGCCTTCATGTTCCAGCAAATATTCTTCTTCAATCCTTGCATAAGGCTCATCGGAAAGTACGAGTTTTGCATGTTCAGCGGCTCGTGTGATGCGCGCCAATGCCTTGCTGTGCCGGCGCGCATCGACACCCTGTGTTTCTTGCAGATGATCGAGTATATATTCAATGATCTGTTGATCGAAATCATCGCCGCCCAGATGGTTGTCGCCGTGACTGGACAGGACTTCGACAACGCCGGCTTCGATATTGACCACGGAAACGTCAAAGGTGCCACCGCCCAGGTCATAAACCAGCATGCGTTTTTGTTCAAGCTGACTGCCGCCATAAGCCAGCGCTGCGGCGGTAGGTTCATTAATCATGCGCACGACTTCAAGACCTGCAATTTTCCCGGCTTCGCGTGTGGCCTGACGCTGTGCGTCAGAAAAATACGCCGGCACGGTAATGACGGCTTTATTAACCGGATGACGTACATGCTGTTCCGCGATGGCTTTGAGGCGTTTGAGAATAATGGCGGAAATTTCCTGTGGCGCATAGGTATGACCGGCCAAATTCACTTGTATGTCCTGACCCATTAAACGCTTGATGGATTTAACCGTCCGTTCAGGATAAACCAGATACTGGTTTCTGGCTGATTCGCCAACCAGAATATCACCCTGATCATCAATACCTACGAAAGACGGCAAGATTTTTTTGTTGTTGTCGGCTATTACCAACACTTGACCATTTTCAACAATGGCCACTTCCGAATTGGTCGTTCCCAAATCAATCCCGATAATTATTTCGTTCATAAGCTGTTTTTCAAGTATTAGATTTTATTGACTTTAACTTCTGCGAGCCGCAGAACCTGATCTTCAAAAAGAAAACCTTTGCGCAGCTCCTCAATGACAATGCCGTTGGCAAATTTTAGGTCACGGCCGATTTCAACCGCACTCATGGAGCGCGGATCAAGCAGCTTGCCAATGCAGTCGATGGCGTGGACATTGTAGCGCTGTAACAGTTGCTCGAAGCGTTTGAGCGTCATTGACTGACCTTCGTTAAAAGATTTTATAAAGTGGACATCCTGTTTTTTGGAATGACTGAACAAGGATGAAACTGGATGGTAATTTTGTAAAACTTCAAAGCCCGCAGTGAGCCGGTCATAAATATCGACAATTTCAAGGAGTATCATGCTCAAGGTTTCGCTGCGCATTTGCTGCAAGCGTTCACTATGGACAGCAAGTTCAGCGGCGAGGGCTTTGTTATCAGTCTGCAACGTCGCCAAGGCCTCACTCAACGTATCAAGCGTTGTCTTGAAGTGTCTTGATTCTGCTTTAACTTCACTTTTCAAGCCGGCCATTTCACTGAGCAACATCGTCAGGTCAGGCTGTTCTGTACTGAGCGCATGAATAGAATCGGTTTGCTCCAGATAAGTCTGGAATTCTTCCAGTAAACGGTTTTTTTGTGTATCACTCATGTGCTTGTTTTTTTGAGCCGCCGATCAGAAAAGTTTTGTCGCCAATGCTGGCCCGTAATAATTGATCGAAATGATCAGCGCTGATGGAGGACGTCTGCGCCGTACTGAACGCCTGTTCGAGCAGGGCATCAAAATCGGCTTCCGGAAAATTAAAGAGTGCATATTTTTCACGGCTTGGTTTATTTTTAACCGTTTCGTAAGCGCTGTATATTTGTTGAAATTTTTCGTGATCACAGTCCGGTGGATTGAGTTTGACCTTCTGCAGATAAGCCTGCTTGATTTCATTATCTGAGGCGTGTTCGGCTACCTCCAGAATTTCATAAGGTGTCTTCATAAGCTTTCTGAAATTGATTTAAAAAAAGAAAATAATGATGTAGGTTTTGAAGCTGCTTTCTTATCAAAGCATTCAATAATATCGGCTGCATTCACATCTATATTAAACCCCAGTTCATCAGCAGCGTTCAGCAATAAAAAGGCAAAAAGCGCATCCGGATCTTTGCACAAGCTCTCCATCCTGGTTACATCGTTGGCCAGATAATCGGCGGCGAGTATTTTAAGAGTCCGTTCCCGAGGGTTATTTTCAGATATTTCAACCAGTTTCATTTCAAGCTGATCGTATAAATCATCAGGAAGATGGCCAAAAAGCTTGTCCAGCGGGTTATCGCCATCCTCTTCAATACCATCCGCCGATAATGGATCGATCCTATTGTATGCATCATGGTATTGATCGAGGAACTTTCCAATCAGGGCAATCGCTCGCTGGTCATTTGCCTGACGGGCGTTTTCAAGGTTGATTTGTAATCGCAAGACATTCATATCAGAACATTTTCCGGCATTGCCGTTTACTTCAGCATAAACCCGATAGTAACTCCAGACAGGTTTAATCCATTCTGGCCGGGCCGTCTTGACGCAGGCATCTAATAGCTCAAAATGCCGGATACGTTCCAGACATTGGCATAAAGACAATAAAAGCTCTTCGCTATTATCCTGTTGTCTTATGGATTGTTTAATGTTGGCCTGGACCTTCTCCAGCGCCTTATGCAGAAGAGCCTGATGAGCGCTATTGTCATCTGCATATTGTTGGACTAGCCCAATAAGCTGCGTTATCTCCTGCCCGGATACACAATAGTCAGTTGTCAAAAGCGGCAATTCTTGTAGTACGCGGGCAAACTCACAATCGAGTAATAACGCTTCCATAGTGGCGCGAAAATGAGCGCAAACAAGCCCATTAACCAGCTTTTGCACAGCATTGGCGATTAACTCGGCGCCTCGTTTTCCATCTTCGGCAACAAAAACCAGAAAACCGCGCATCAACTTCGCTTGCGCCTGGTGAGTTTTGCCGATAGTTATCTGCTCCGCCTGCTGGATTTCCTTTTCGGCCAGATCAAACTTTTTGCTTTTAATCCATGTTCGCGCATGCGTCAAATGGCTGGACAATAAAACCTGTTTGGCGAATGTATTAACAGGATCAATTTTTAATAAGGTCTGCGCATATTGCGCAGCTTTTGCAAACGCATGGTCACGTTTAGCCGCTTGAATCGCCAGACCTAGCAGCTCAATATCATTCGGAAACTGCTTGATGCTTTTATCCAGCCATTCCTTATAGGCTCCGGTCTCCTGATCCTGCTGTTCAAAGTATTGCAGAACTTTTACATAACATTCACGATCATCCGGATCATGATCAAGGCTGTTTATTAACCATAAAACCTTTTCTTCCGGCTCTTCCTGATGTGCCGCAATATGCCGCATAATCAGCGCTATCCTGAAAGCGCTCTTGGCATCTCGGGTTTTTAAAACAGCAATGGCTTGCTGCCAGTAATATTCGGCGCCATGGAAGTCGCTATTGCGTTCGCATGAAAGCGCTTTTAACCGCCATGCTTCAAAATCATCCATAGCGCCAAAGTGCCTGATAAAATCGCGCAGCCCGTCAGGGTAGGCCGGCAGGGCGGCAAGACAATAATCCTTGGCCTGATCGCCAAATATTTCCCGATACTGAACGGCCAAATCAAATTTAACTTTGTCGGATAAATGACTTTTTTGCCGGACTAATGCATCCAGCAATTCGATCTGTTTTTGGTTGAAATTTTTTGTGGCTGCAATAAGCCTGATTTGTGACGGGTTGAGTTGCAATAAATCATTAACCAGCGCTGTGCCGCTACGCGTCAAAGCAATCAGCAATGCAGCGGCTTGTTGATAGGGCGAATCGGCAGGGATTCTGTCTAGCAGCGCTTGCGCCTGCTCGACCGATTCAGGAATCTGGAGAGCGGCTTTCATCAATATGCGGAAATCACGGAAAGCGGAACGGAACGGCAATTTTTTCAATGCCGGCTCAATATCTTCCAGCCTATTATTCCGGTATGCGCTCAATGCTTCCTGCACAACCCCCAAGTGTTTGATAAAAACAGAATCCTTCGGCAGCATTTCCTGACAAGTGATTTTACCTGTAATGATCAGTAAACCTAATAAACCGGCAAGATCGGGAAATTGTTCATCCAGTTGCTGCGCTGTTAATTCAGCCAGATAATTTTTGATTTTGACTGTGTCATTAATAGGTAACGCCCAGCTGCCTTTAATCATATATATCCAAATCCCAATATTGTTTCCTGGTCAATTCCAGACAAATTCGCAATTCCTGCTCCAATGCCCGGTCAGTGCTTAAAAACGGGCTATGCTGACGCAGTTGCTCAACAGTAGTTTTAAGCGCAGGGCTCAAGCTTTCCCGGTTGCCGCGCAGTTCGACACCCTGAACAACGGCTAGCAATGCGGCGACCGCAACCTGCTCGGTTAATGCCAGTATTCGGATGCAATCCCGCGCTGCAATCGTGCCCATGCTGACCTTATCCTGATTATGGCATTCCGTCGAACGCGAAAAGACGCTGGCGGGCATGGTCAGTTTCAGCGCTTCCGCCGTCCATGCCGATACGGCTATCTGCAGGGCTTTAAAGCCATGATTGAGCATGGCCAGTTCGGAGCTTGCGCCGGAAAGATTGGCCGGCAAACCATGATTGAATTTGGTATCCATCAATTGAGCCATTTGCCGATCCATCAGATCCGCCAGATTGGCTACCGCGGTTTTCAGGCTGTCCATCGCAAAAGCGATATGCCCGCCGTAAAAATGCCCCCCATGCAAGACATGTTCGTCTTCGGCATCGATAATGGGGTTGTCGTTGGCGCTGTTTAATTCATTTTCGATAAACTGGCGCAGCCACGGCAATGAGTCTTCCAGCACACCGATTATATGCGGCGCGCAACGCAGCGAATAGCGATCCTGCAAGCGGGTATTATTGCGCGGAGCACTTTCGGTTAACTGCAAATCAGAGCGTATGCGCCGCGCGACGCGATTTTGTCCGGGGTGCGGTTTAACTGAAAACAGTTTTTCATCAAAGTGATAGGCGTTCCCTTTCAGGGCAATTGACGCCAGACTGGTAATACGCGTGGTCAGCCGCGATAAATATTCGGCTCGTTGATAGGCAAGACAGGCGATACCGGTCATTGCCGCCGTACCGTTCATGATCGCCAGTCCTTCTTTCGGCTTCAGGATAAGCGGTTCGATATTTAAACGTTTAAAAACAGCCTGTGTTGCCAGGCGTTCGCCCTGATGAAACACTTCGCGCTCGCCCGCCAAAACGGCGGCCACATAAGAAAGCGGAGTTAAATCGCCGCTTGCGCCTACCGAGCCTTCCTCAGGGATAAGAGGCAGAATATTCTGCTGTAACAAGAGCGCCAGCTGTTGCAATAATTGATAGCGGACTCCTGAAAAACCGCGCGCCAGACTGGTCAATCGAACGGCTAAAATAGCGCGTGTCGTCGATGCATCAAAATGACTGCCTAAACCGCAACCGTGAAAAGTATATAAATGTTTAGGTAATTCATCGACCAGATCAAGTGGAATAGACACTGTGCAGGAATCGCCATAGCCCGTGGTTACGCCGTAAACAAAGCCTTCTTCCTTTAATAAGGTATCGATAAATAAAGCGCCCTTATCGATTCTGGCAATAAATTCGTCTTGTCGGCTCAATTCTATTTGCGCCTGTTGCCGGGCGATTAGACAAATATCTTCTATAGTCAACGGACATCCGTCGAATACAACCTTATTCACTATTATTCACACATGTCTGAAATTAAAAAAGGGCTCTGGCAAACAATAATATTGTAGACGCCGACCTGCTCCATTGTTTGTCGTCTTCAAGATCGCCGGTTTCTGATCAGCAATTGAGGGATGCGAATCAGCATCCCTAAAAAAAGTCTGGCATGAATTCGTGAGATCAATAAATTGTCGCGCCATAATTTGAAATGTGAAACACCATCATAAGGGTACTTTACGGCGGTGGGTATATTAATAACTTTTAAGCCTTGCCAGTACAAACGCACAACGATATCGATGTCAAAATCCATACGTTTACCGATAGGCGTAGTGCTGATTAACCGTTCCACAGCGGCCAGCGGATAGCTCCGTAAACCGCACATGCCGTCCGCAATCGCAAATGACAAGGTGTTTATCCATATCCACAGATTAGTCAATTTTCGCCCGTAAAGCCGGCCTTTGGGCACTGTTTTATCAAAAATCGGATTCCCCAGAATCATCGCATTAGGATTCAGCCGGCTTGTTTCAAGAAATTTGGAAATATCATTAAAATCGTGCTGCCCGTCCGCATCAATCTGGAGCGCATGAGTAAACCCAAGACGCAGGGCCTCTTTAAAACCATCAAGAACTGCGGCGCCTTTACCGCCATTTTCAGGCCGGTTAAATAAATTGATCCACTCCGGGTTCAGCAAAGCGCATTCAGTCAGCACTTTGGAGCAAACGGCGGAACTTCCGTCATTAACAAGCAGGCAGGGAATGCCATATGTTTTTAATTTGGCCATCACGTAGGGAATGGCTTCTTCATGGTTATAAACAGGGACGATAATACAAATTTTCATTATCCGTAAACCATCCGTCCCGAACTATGCGCATCAGCTTCCGAACTGAAATTAAAGTACAACTTGCGCGACGATGCCTTCCAGTTAAGCATGAGTTTAAGATCAGCGCCAGGCTGAATCACTTTCACAAACTTGATAACTTCCATTGTTAAAAACGGCTTGTCCAGAGCAAAAAAAAGCTTGCCGAAATGTTCTGCCCAGGCAATCTGGACGACACCCGGTAATATCGGATAGGTCGGAAAATGATCAGGGAAATAGATTAAATCCTTAGGCACGTTGAGTTTCAGCTCAACGCTATCGCCCGATTTTTCAATGCCAAGTACATACGGGAATTTGCGGCTGTCCATGTCCAGCAAGTGTTTTAAAACGGGCTGTTCTATTTTACCCTCCGAAGTCAACGGCATATGTTCCAGAAACAACCATTTTCTGGGCAGGACCACCGCATCGAAGTATTGATAAAGCGTATCACGCAGTTGTTTGATTAATGACTTTCTACCTTTGTTTTTGAATGACTGCATGCCGTCTTCAGTCAGGACAATGACCATGCCTACGATATCCCTGTGCTTGGTTAACACCAAGGCAGAAGTCTCCGCCACCCACGGCAGAGTCATCAAGCGTTGTTCAAGCTCAGTCAAGGACAAGCGTTTCTCTTCAATTTTAACAATCCTGTCCTGCCGTCCGTGCAGCATAAATCGGCCATCATCCTGCAGGCTGATTTGATCATCCAATGGTAAGCCCGTCTGTTCAGATAAATAAGGTGAATACAACTCCCAGCCATCGTCAGTTTGTGTTAGCGTCACATTTTCAAACAATGTCCAGGCAGAGTCTTGCTGCCGCCAGGCAATTCCGCCGCTTTCTGTGCTGCCGTAGATTTCTATAACAGGCTGCCCGCTACACGTTAAAATTTGTTGCGCCACTTCCTGTTGCAAGGCGCTGCCGGAACTGAAAACGGCGCATAATCTTGCAAGACCATCCCAGGGAGAAGCTTGATCCAGGCGTTTCAAATGCGCGGGACTGGAAATCCAGTAAGCCGCTGTATGCCGGGCTCTCTTTGCCAGGATTTCAGGATTAATATAACAGTTACTATGAAAACATCGTCCGGCTGATAACGGCCATAACACTCGAAATAACAGGCCGTAAATATGTTGATGACTGACTGTCGCCAGCGCCTCGGCATCGGCCAACTGCCTGCCCCATCGATTTTCCAGGGTTTCGACTTCAAGCTGAAGTTGGCTCAGTTGCTTGTTGACCAGTTTGGGCAATCCGGTAGAGCCGGAAGTAAAAAGCGCCAGCCTCGTTTTTACGAGATCAAGCGGAGATAAAGGCAGGTCGGAACAGCCTGTTGATTCAAGGCAATAATCAAACGTCGCAGCTGTTTCCCAATCACCGATTAACCGGCAGCCCAATTGCTGAAGTTGCTGCGCTGTACCGGGCCGGTTATTTCCTGGAATAAAGACCTCCTTGCCGGCATGCAGAAGAGCAAACAGCATAACTGCGAAAGGATAGGCGTCTTCAGTAAATAAAGCATACCGCTGAAGCGATTGCGAGCGCAGTTTTGCAACCCAGGACTTGGCTGAACCATAGAATCGATCAGCATCAAAATAACGCCCGGCATGATAAGCAATTGGTGAAGTCGCAGGTCTTGGTGCCGTTAAACAGTGAGACAGCGGAATCAGTTCATCGAACATGTTTTTGGGTTTTCATCCTGACTATATATTCTCCGCCCATTAAAATCCCCATCATGACGTAGGCTATCAAGCCGTTATATAAACTCCACATTTCAAAGCTGCTCCAGATTGCTGTTGCGACGGCGATAGCGCCGTTAACGATAAAAAAAATGCACCACACTTGAGTAACGCGTCGCGTATAAATGACGCCTTCTGCCGGTAAATCAGGGTGTTGTAGTCTGGCGAACCGTTCAATCAGGCTGGGCGGCGATAATAAGCTCCATGAAAAAATGATCAATAGCACGCCACTAACCAAAGCCGGATAAAACCGTAAACTGACAAAGTTATTGTTCCAAAGGACAAGGCCAAAATAGAACACTCCCGCTATCAGCAATGGCCTGCTCCAATGCTTATCGGAATAACTGGCGGCCAATTTGATGACCAACAACACAGCCAAAACACCTGCAATTTTCCAGGGCGCAAAATAATTGACGCCAAAATAAAGTGCCAACGGATAAAGCACGGTAAAAATGACGGTAATGCCGTTTATAAGAAAGCGCATATCACCTTCAGCATTTTATAAACCGCCTTGATAATAATACGGGAATATCCGGGATTGACTGCTTTTCAGCTTTTCAAGCTTGACTACCATTTCGGCTACAGACTTCAACTGAGCATTAACTGTGAGTATTCAAAGTTAAATCGAAGAAAAAATCTTCATATCTTTTTCTTCGGTATTAACTTCGGATTTTTTCACATTACAGACAGTTGGATATCGACAAGATTCAGTAAATTGTTGGAGACAGATTCTGCAAGAGGAAAACAGGGTAAACCAGACTCGATGAATCGTCAAGATTAAGCTGTTGCCGTGAACTTTACCTGATAGTCGGGCTTCGGCCTTTCGGCTTTTTTAAAAATTGTATCCGGTTTTCTGAAAGTTACAAACTATAGCTGGCATTACAGGTTGCTTTTGCCCGCTTCCCTGCGGGCATAATCGGATTATCCAGCCAGTTTTTTATATTTGATGCGATGCGGATTATCTGCGTCACTGCCCAGACGGCGATGACGGTCGGCTTCATAATCTTCATAATTGCCTTCAAACCAGACCACCTGGCTATCGCCTTCAAAGGCCAGCATGTGAGTAGCGATTCTGTCCAGAAACCAGCGGTCATGCGAAATAACCACAGCGCAGCCGGGGAAGGCCAATAATGCTTCTTCCAGAGCGCGCAGAGTTTCAACGTCCAGATCATTCGTCGGTTCGTCAAGCAGCAGAACATTGCCGCCGGTCTTCAGCAACTTGGCTAAATGGACACGGTTGCGTTCGCCGCCGGAAAGATCGCCGATGCGTTTTCCCTGATCGGCGCCTTTAAAGTTAAATCGTCCGACATAAGCCCGAGATGGCGTTTCGTATTTTCCTACCGTAATCAAATCCAGCCCGTCGGAAATTTCTTCAAAGACGGTTTTTTTCGGGTCCAGATTATCCCGCAACTGATCGACATAGGCGAGTTGGACGGTTTGCCCCAAGGTCAAGGCACCCGAATCGGGTTGTTCAAAACCTGCCATCATGCGGAATAATGTCGTTTTACCAGCACCGTTAGGACCGATAATGCCGACGATGCCGCCGGGCGGCAATTTAAAGCTCAAGCCATTGACTAAAAGTTTGTCGCCGAAAGCCTTGCTGATGTTTTCGGCCTCAATCACCACATCGCCCAGGCGAGGACCGGGTGGAATATAGATTTCCTGGGTCTCGTTGCGTTTTTGCACATCGGAGGACGACAGTTCTTCAAACCGGGCCAGACGCGCTTTGCTTTTGGCATGACGGCCTTTGGGATTGGAGCGCACCCATTCCAGCTCTTCTTTCATGGCTTTTTGACGGGAAGATTCCTGCTTTTCTTCCTGCAACAGACGATTGCTTTTCTGTTCCAGCCAGCTGGAGTAATTGCCTTCCCATGGAATGCCGGAGCCTCTGTCCAGTTCCAGAATCCAGCCGGCGACATTATCCAGGAAGTAACGATCATGCGTGACCGCGACGACAGTTCCCGGATAATCGTGCAGAAACCGTTCCAGCCAGGCGACTGATTCGGCATCCAGATGGTTGGTAGGTTCGTCCAGCAATAGCATGTCGGGGTTTGACAATAATAGCCGGCATAAGGCAACGCGGCGTTTTTCACCGCCCGATAAAAGGGTGACATCGGCATCCCAATCGGGCAAGCGTAATGCATCGGCGGCGACTTCGAGTTTCCGGTCCAGATTATGGCCGTCACAGGCATTAATAATGTCTTCCAGACGCGCCTGATCGGCGGCCAGTTTATCGAAATCCGCATCCGGTTCAGCATAAGCGGCATAAACCGCATCCAGTTGTCCCAGAGCCGTCTTGATTTCAGCCACAGCTTCTTCAACATTGCCGCGTACGGTTTTAGTGGGGTCCAGTTGCGGCTCTTGCGGCAGGTAGCCGATATGAATGCCTTTTTGCGGAATGGCTTCGCCTTCTATTTCCTTATCGATGCCTGCCATAATTCTCAGCAAAGTCGATTTACCGGAGCCGTTTAAACCCAATACGCCGATTTTTGCGCCAGGAAAAAAAGACAGCGAAATATCCTTGAGTATGTATTTTTTGGGCGGAACAATTTTGCCGACCCGATTCATTGAATATATATATTGCGCCATAGTGTCAATTAGTCAGTTTAAGATGGGTAGAGATTACCAGAAATAAGCCTTAAGCGCTGCTTCCGTTCCTGCTCACGCTAGAAATCTGCATCCCTGCAGGTAACGCGATGGTGGCTATTATTCCATGTTATTGAGTAATTATTAGAGTTGATAATAGGAGAAGCAACTTTACGCACTTTCAACTCATGTAAGTCTGAGGAATTGTATAGTTACTTATCAAATTAAGAAAAACAAGTTTTGAAATGAATTTTTGTTAAACTTGACATCAGTAGGTTATAAACAATCCATACCCTAGAATGGCTTATAAGGCCGCAGGGAAGAGACATATCCTTGTTAGAAGCAATTGAGCAGACCAGGTTAAGGCTATCAAAGAATACCGAGGCGAAACGGAAATCGCAACTTGGCCAATTTCTTACGCCTGCCAGAACGGCACAGTTCATGGCCAACTTATTTACATCCAAAAGCAACCTTGAGTGTCGTTTGCTTGATGCGGGCGCAGGCATTGGCTCACTTTCAAGTGCTTTTCTTGAGCGGTGCATTGATGGCGGGTTGAGATTCAAAAATATCCAGATAACAGCCTTTGAGCTGGATAATCTTATTCATAAAGAATTAAATGACTCGCTATCCAGTTACAAGAACAAACTGCCCGTTGTTTATAATATTGGGTGATGACTTCATTGAGCAGGCGGTCAATAAAATACAATTTGATTTTGGTGATGCATTTACTCATGCAATACTGAATCCTCCTTATAAAAAGATCAGCAGCAATTCCCGCCATCGTCTTTTGCTTCGGCAGGCAGGAATTGAAACAGTAAATCTCTATTCTGCTTTTGTTGCTTTGGCTTTGGAAATGATGGAGTCAGGTGGTCAAATAGTTGCTATTATTCCGCGTAGTTTTTGTAATGGCCCCTATTACCATCCTTTTCGCGACTTTGTACTTGAGCGAGCTGCAATTCAACATATTCACCTGTTTGATTCACGCAGCAAGGCGTTTCAGGATGATAGTGTGCTGCAGGAGAATATTATCCTGTTGCTTGAGCGTGGTAGTCAGCAAGGTGACGTGACAGTAACAACATCCACTGATCACAGCTTTACTGATCTCATGGCACATACCCATCCATTTAACAGGATTGTGTTTCCCGATGATTCCGAACGTTTCATTCATGTGCCGACTTCCCCAGAGCATAATGCCATAGAGCTTTCAACTTCAATTCGCTATTCCTTGAACGATGTCGGTATAAGGATATCGACTGGGCCGGTTGTCGATTTTCGGCTGAAAGAATATCTTTGTGATATGCCGGAACCGGGCACTGCACCTCTGCTGTACCCTGCACATTTTGCAGGGCAAAATATAGAATGGCCGAAACTTGGCATCAAGAAGCCAAATGCTATTCAGCGTAATGCTGAGACGGAAAAGTGGCTTTATCATAATGGTTTCTATTGTGTAGTTCGCCGCTTTTCGTCGAAGGAAGAAAAACGCCGAATCATTGCCAGCGTTGTGCAGCCAAATATCTTTGGTGATGTTGAAATGCTGGGTTTAGAAAACCACCTGAACGTGTATCACGAGAACAAACACGGCTTGCCGGAAGCTCTAGCGCGCGGCTTGGCTATGTACCTTAATACAACCGCTGTTGATGAAAATTTTCGCCGTTCGAGCGGTCATACCCAAGTTAATGCGACCGACCTCAAGATGATGAAATATCCAAGTCGGAAGGCGTTGGCTGCACTTGGGGAGTGGGCAAAGTGCAACGGTGAGCCTACGCAGGACATGATTGATGAACAATTGAATAACTTGATCGTATGACAACGGAAAATAAGAAGCATATTGATGAAGCGTATAAGATTCTCATTTCTCTTGGTTTGCCGCGTGCGCAACATAACGATCGATCTGCGTTGTGTCTGCTGGCGTTGCTGAATCTCGCTCCCAACAGTACATGGGCGCAGCTTGAAAATCCACTTATTGGCATCACTCCAATAATGGATTGGTCGCGGGAGCACTATGATAAGAATTATGCGCCAAACTCACGAGAGACGTTTAGATGCCAGACAATGCACCAGTTTGTAGATGCTGGTATCGCTCTCTATAACCCTGACAAGCCAGATCGTCCGGTGAATAGTCCAAAGGCTGTTTATCAGATTACTCCCGCGGTGCTGACTCTACTGCGTAGTTTTGGCACAGCAGAATGGCACGACAATCTGACGACTTATTTGTCTTTGAGCCAGACGTTAGCGGCAAAGTACGCAATGGAGCGCGAGCAAAATCGTATTCTGATGCAGATTGCACCGAGCAAGGAAATTACCCTAAGCCCCGGTGTACACAGTGAGCTGATCCGTGCCATCGTGGAAGATTTTGCTCCGCGCTTTGCGCCGGGTAGCGTATTGATCTATGCCGGGGACACTGGCGTCAAATGGGGTTACTTCGATGCGGTTTTATTGGCCGAGTTGGGCGTCGACGTAGATTCTCACGGCAAGATGCCTGATGTGATGTTCCACTTCGTCGATAAAAATTGGTTATTACTTGTGGAGTCTGTCACCAGTTATGGGCCGGTTGATGGCAAGCGTCATGCGGAACTATCGCAGTTATTCGCCGGATCAACTGCTGGCCTGGGCTATGTGACCGCTTTCCCCAATAGGGCGATCATGAGTCGTTATCTTAGCGAAATCGCGTGGGAAACCGAAGTGTGGGTGGCAGATGCACCTCGCACCTTATTCATTTCAACCGCATACGTTTTCTTGGACCTTATAATGCGCCATAACAAGCCGTTCAATACGGGCAATCATATTTCGTTAGCGAGTATCTTCTAGATCCAATACTGGTGATGGCTTGAGATTCACCATAGTAACTATTTCCTATATCTTTGAGACGATATATATTGAATCAAACCTTGCTCGCCATTTTTCATAACCTGCGCATGGTTCCAGGCGAAAACCGGACGGGTTAGTGTGGGCAGCCAATTCATCCATGGCTTGCAGGTTTGTACTTCCCAGTTAAATTCAACCCGGGTGTGATCCGCGCAGGGCGGTGATGATAATCGACAACAGCCGTTTCCTTTTAAATCGCCGTCTACCTCTACAAAAATGAATCGAGGCGCCTGTATTTGAGTAACTCGCAAATCCAGCATCAGGCTGTACGGTAAACAGGTGCGCCAGTAATACTTCCTGATATTGTCAATTCCCGATGAATCCCCGGCAGCCATTTCTTCGACCCCATCAACATATTTCCACCAGGACGGCCATGTCCGGGTATCAATCAGACATGACCAGACTGCATCCACAGGTGCCGAAATAAGCCAGATTGAGGGTAATGAAAACTGTGGCATGGCGATATTTTTTATAGTTGCACTTTTCCGGTTATGAAGAATGTTAAAAAAACCCGGCAATAATCAAAAGCTTTCAAGGGCGGCGCGCGCCGACGTAGTGTTTATGCCAATATTGATTTTTAAGGCTGGAAACCAGCACTCTTCCTGTACGCCGACTAGGCGCGTGAACAAATTTGTCATTATTGACATAAATGCCGACATGGGAAAACGGTTTGCCGTTGGTATTGAAAAAAACCAGATCGCCGGAATGCACGTCTTTTTTTGGTATCTCCGGCAGAGATAAGGCCATTTCTTTGACAGTACGCGGCAAAGTTATACCCTGTCTTTCATAGACATGTTTAACAAAACCGCTGCAATCGAAGCCTTCTTCGGGCGAGCCCTTGCCATAATGGTAAGGAATGCCTTGCAGGCTCAACGCATAAGTGATGACAGGCGACTGCCTTATGTGTGCGGCAGGCTTTATTTCAGGAACGCTGGCGCAACCGGAAAATAAAACGATGGCTACCGGTAAAAGCAACCGGATAAAAAAACAGTGATTGTTTTTATGGGTTGATGTGTTCATAAACCGGTTTCAGTGATCCTTGGTGATATTCACCCTCTAATTAAGCCATTCGACAGACTCGGGATGAACGGAACAGGTTGACTCCGTTTGCGGCAAGTTTTTCGGTTTCATTCATGAAATTTATTGAGCCATCTAGGATCAGCTTGTTGACCACTTCTGCCTGAGTTGCTGTCTGTTCAATGCCAGCCACTGGATAGCAAGAATGGGAATCGCAGATTCTATGGTGCCGTTTTCTATCCATTGATAGGCTTCATCAAAATCAACGGCGCGCACCAATATATCCTCATCTTCGTGGTCCAGGCCATAAATGCCGCCCGCTTGTGAACTGTCCACCTTGCCGCAAAACAGCGTGATCCGTTCCGATGAGCCGCCGGGCGTGGTGTAAAATTCATTGATCACCATCAGTTCATGAATTTCACAGCCTGCTTCTTCCATGGATTCACGGTAAGCGACTTCCTCGGCAGTTTCGCCTTCTTCAATTGCGCCGGCAACAATTTCCATCAGCCAGGCTCTATCCGGCTGTAAAATTGCACCGGCGCGGAACTGTTCTATCAACACGACTTTATCCGCATGGGGGTCATATAACAATACCGCAACACAACTGCCGCGCACAAACAACTCACGACTTATTTCAGAGCTCCAGCCGCCGGCAAATATTGAATGCTTCAAACGGTATTTTTCCATGCGGAAAAACCCCGAATAAACGATTTCTTTTTCAAGAATTTCAAATTCTTTTTTCATGATTTTCCCTGGTATGAAACTTTATAAATAACGCCGAGCTTATCATCGCTAATCAGCAAACTGCCATCCGGCAGAGTTAAAATATCTACAGGACGTCCCCACGCATTACCGTTTTTACTTAGCCAGCCGCTGATAAAATCCTGCTCCAAAGCGGGTTTTCCCTGATTAAATTTTACTAAAACAACGCGATAGCCTTGCGGTACAGTTCGATTCCAGGAACCGTGCTGCGCGACAAATAGCTGGTTTTTATATTCAGCCGGAAATTGTCTGCCCTGATAAAAGCGCATGCCTAAAGCGGCAATATGTGCCTTAAAATTCCAGACAGGCGCTTTGAATTGGCTGCATTTTTTATCGTCTGCAAATTCAGGGTCGGGAATACTGCCGCCATGACAATAAGGATAGCCAAAATGTTCGCCTTTAGCCGACCATAGATTGAGTTCATCAGGCGGGCTGTCATCGCCTAAATAATCGCGGCCGTTCTCGGTAAAAAACAGCGCATTTGTCTCCGGCTGCCAATCAAAACCAACGGTATTTCTGATGCCGTGGCCAATAATTTCGAAATTGCCGCCGTCCGGATCTAATCTGATCAGCGAGGCATAAATTTCCTTGTCAGGCTTACAAATATTGCAGGGCGCGCCGACCGCAGTGTACAGCTTGTTATCGGGACCAAAACGCAGATATTTCCAGCCGTGGTGCTGGTCGGATGGAAGCTGGTCATAGACTACGGCGGGCTTAGGCGGATTAGCCAGCTTCTCGACTATGTGATCAAAACGAATAATGCGGTTGATTTCTGCGACATAAAGTGATTCATTTTTAAAGGCGACGCCGTTGGGCATATTCAAATCGCTGGCGATAATGTAGCGCTGTTCGGCTATGCCGTCATTATTGCTGTCCTGTATTGCATAGATATTGCCTTTTGCGCCCGTGCCGATGAAAACTATGCCATTATCGCCCAGGGCCATACTGCGCGCATTAGGCACGTTATCGGCATAAACAGATATCGTGAAGCCATCAGGCAGATGCAGTTGTTTTAATAAATCCTGATGGCTGCGAGATTCTGCAGAGGCTAAAGGCAAGGTGAGTAAAAGCAATGGAAACAGTATTATTTTTAACAAAAACATAAGAACCTCCTCCATTAATAAACTTTTGGCTATATTATCACTCTGAAAAACAGATTGAATTAATTTATTCAGTCCCCATATTGATCGAACATCAATTTACCTGAGGTTATCACCATGATGCGAATTTTTCTTTTTCTGGCAACCAATGTTGCAATAATGGTTGTTATCAGTATCGTTTTTAATCTCTTGGGCTTGAGCGGCATTTTGGATGCCCAGGGAGTCAATCTCGACCTTAACGCCTTGCTGGTCATGTCGGCAGTCATTGGCGTAACCGGATCATTCATTTCACTGGCTATGTCAAAATGGACTGCGAAACAGGGAATGGGCGTGCATGTAATCGATCAACCACAAAATCAGACTGAACGCTGGCTGGTCGATACCGTGGCTAAACAGGCGCGTCTAGCCGGAATCGGCATGCCGGAGGTCGGCATATTTCAAGCTAATGAAGCCAACGCCTTTGCCACCGGGATGAACAAAAACAATGCGCTGGTGGCGGTTAGCACCGGATTATTGCAAAACATGAACGCCGATGAAGTAGAGGCTGTTTTAGGTCATGAAATGACGCATGTTTCCAACGGCGATATGGTAACCATGGCGCTAGTGCAGGGCGTGGTTAATACGTTTGTTTACTTTTTCGCGACCGTCATCGGCCACTTTGTGGACCGTGTTGTTTTTAAAACCGAGCGCGGTTATGGGCCCGCTTATTACATCGTTCAAATGGTTGCACAAATTGCCTTAGGCGTTCTGGCGACTATGCTGGTAATGTGGTTTTCCCGCTATAGAGAGTTCAAGGCCGACGCGGGCGGTGCAAAATTGGCCGGACGAGAAAAAATGATCGGCGCATTGCATGCCCTGCAGCGTGATCATGATGCGCAAGACCTGCCCGGGCAATTAGCTGCCTTTGGAATTAACGGCAACAGCATGAGCCTGGGCCGGTTGTTTATGAGCCATCCGCCATTGGAAGAGCGCATTGCCGCATTGCAAAACAGCCGTTAATTTATCCCGATAACTATCGAGAACACGAAGTACACGAAGAATCCAGACTTTGTGTATTTCGTAATTAAGCCATGTCCAAATGAAAGCTCATGCTTTAAATTATTTATTTTTAGCCAGTTCGCGTAAAATCGAGCTTTAAAATTCCATTAATAATCTCAAGGAATCACATGAAAAAAATTCTTTTTCTGGCGATCTTGTTGTCTGCCGGAACAGCACTCGCCAATGATGCCAAGAATGAATGGCATAACACCACACTGTCCGATGCCACGATTGAGAAAATCCAGGCCGCCAAGTATCAGTACAAAAAGTGTGTGGGTGATGAAATGCAAAAATCGGCTTATCAGGAACAGGACAGCCGCAGGGCTACCGAAGCCATTATCAAGCAGTGCGAACCCGCTTTGGCAAAAATGCGTGAAATTTATACCGATGCCGAAGTACCGGAAATCATCGCCGACCGCCATCTAAAGCAAATGCGGCTACAAACTACCCGCGAAGCCTTGCAGGGCATGATGTTTTCTGAAGCTGCACGCAAAGCGGGCAATAAACAATAATAACCAATAGAGCCTCTTAATGAATACAATTTATGCAATTGATCTATCCTTAAGACCCACCACATTCGATTTATGGCATGTTTGCCTGGCCGGTACTGTTGCTGTATTAGCCCTGATTCTTATCGTATTATTGCTGGCTATGGTCATTAGTCTGGCGCGCAGCAAGAAAAGGCTGGCTGAACAAATCATTCAACCAGCTCCGCAAAACACTCCCGAACCGGTCGTGAAAATCGTCGAGAAAATTGTCGAAGTCGAAAAACTGGTTCATGCTCCCGCCCCGGAACCTGTAATACTCAAAGAGTCCACACCCGATTCTGCCTTGCAATTGCTGGGTTTGTTGCAAAAAGAAGCGCGCTTTATCGATTTCATTAAGGAAAATATCACTGCCTACAGTGATGCGGATATTGGCGTTGCCGCACGAGTTGTTCATGAAGGCTGCAACAAAACGCTAAATGAGCATTTTACTTTAGCTCCCGTCCGCAGCGAGCAGGAAGGCGGAAAAGTCACCTTGCAGCAAGGCTTTGATGCCTCTACAGTACGCTTGACGGGTAATATTGTCGGGTCGGCGCCCTTTACCGGAACATTGATACATAAAGGCTGGCAGGTAACCGGCATCAGGCTGCCCAAATTGACTCAAGGCCATAACGCCAATATTATCGCGCCGGCAGAGGTTGAACTATGAGCCTGTTTGATCATATAAAAAAGAAACCCGATGTTAAGGAAGGGTCTGATAAAAAAACGTCGTCGGATGTAGCCGCCCAAGAGTTTGATAATGCAGAAGGTATTGATTCAGAGGCTATAAATGCAGCACCTGAAAATCAACAGTTTGATGACTTGTCCGCCGAAAATTCGTCAGAGTCGGGATATTCCCCTGAAACAGACAAACAGGAAATCCGTCAGGATATCGCTCCTTTAGCAGCCAGACGATTTTCAGTCGGGATTGATTTAGGCACGACACATTGTGTTTTATCCTATGCAGACGTTACTGATAGTGATGACGGGGAATTTTCACAGCAGGTCATGGCGATACCGCAGTTGACGTCGCCCGGCGTGGTTGAAGAAAACTTTCAGTTGCCGTCCTTCCTGTATCAGGCGCACGAAGCGGAACTTGCCGAAGGTTTTACCGCTTTACCCTGGAGCGCAAAACCGGACTATCTGGTGGGTGAAATAGCCCGTAATCTGGGCAGTAAAACTCCGATCCGGCTGGTCTCCAGCGCCAAAAGCTGGTTATGTCATGCCGGAGTGGACTGTAAATCTCCGATTCTGCCGGCGGATGCGCCCGATGAAGTCGAGCGTGTTTCACCGTTTCAGGCGACTACCGCTTATCTGCAACATATCCATGATGCATGGCAAAACCTGCATCCGGATGCGCCATTGGAAAAGCAGGATCTGGTTATTACCGTACCGGCATCATTCGATCCGGCAGCACGTGAATTGACAGTGGAATCGGCGCGCGCTGTCGGTCTTGATCAAGCCCTTTTATTGGAGGAACCCCAGGCTGCCTTGTACAGCTGGATTGAGAAAAGCCAGGGTGACTGGCGTAAACAGGCGGCCTGCGGCGATATCATCCTGGTCATCGATGTCGGCGGCGGCACCACTGACTTATCATTGATAGCCGTTACTGAAAGAGACGGTAATCTCGAACTCACGCGTGTTGCTGTCGGTGATCATATTTTGCTCGGCGGCGACAACATGGATCTGGCTTTAGCCTATACCGTTAAAGCCAAGCTTGAAAAAGACGGCAAAAAACTGGAGCCCTGGCAGGTGCAGGCGTTAACGCATGGTTGCCGGGACGCCAAAGAAAAAATCTTCACAGACTCGACGATTGATAACATCCCTTTGGTAGTCGCTAACCGGGGCTCGTCTTTGCTGTCAGGGAATCTGCGCACCGAATTGACCCGTGAAGAAATCAACAAGGTATTGGTTGAAGGCTTCCTGCCCAAAGTGACAGTCAGCGACAGGCCGTTAAGCCGAACCCGGACCGGTTTAAGAACCGCAGGTCTGCCTTATGCCCAGGATGCCGCCATCACCCGTCATTTGGCGGCTTTTTTGGCCAAACAGCAAAATGCCACTGTCGATCTTAAGGATATTAACCTGCCCGAACATGCCACATTCCTGCATCCGACGGCCGTCTTGTTCAATGGCGGCGTGTTAAAGGCTGACGCCCTGGCCAAGCGATTAATGGAAGTGTTGAATTCATGGCTGAGCGCCGAACAAGCGCCTGAAGCGCGCTTGCTGGCCGGTGCTGATCTTGATTTGGCGGTTGCGCGAGGCGCCGCTTATTACGGTTTTGTACGCAAAGGCAAGGGCGTTCGTATCAAAGGCGGTACCGCAGCAGCTTATTATGTCGGCATTGAAAGCGCCATGCCTGCTGTGCCTGGTCTGGCTCCGGAAATTGAGGCCTTGTGTATCGCGCCGTTCGGTATGGAAGAAGGCACTAAAGAAGAACTGCCGGACGATGAATTTGGTCTGGTGATCGGCGAGCCGGTACGTTTCCGTTTCTTTGCATCCAATATCCGCCGTGAAGATAAGGTTGGCACGCGTCTGGATTACTGGACGGATGAAGAGCTGTCCGAACTGGATGAGATTGAAATCACCTTGCCGGAAGAAGGTCGCAGACCTGGCGAAGTAGTGCCTGTACATTTGTGTGCAGCAGTCACAGAAGTCGGCACACTCGAGCTTCAGGCCGTTTCACAAAAAGACAGCGGCCGATGGAAAATTGAGTTTGATGTCAGGGCAGGGGAGTAAAAGGCCCAAGCGGGAGTGCTGTAGTAAACAATCCGGATGGACGAATAACCTAATGGCGCGCTTAGCACCTGTCAACTCTATTACGGATATTTATTGCGTCGTTTCGGAATCCAGAAGCCAGGGATGGAAGCTTTAATCACATCCTTGTGAGCTGGATATCGGCACAAAATCGCCTGGATCAGATTTGCATTGAACAGCCCGGCAATATGAAAGTTGCCGGGCTGTGCTTCCTCCTTCCATCAAGATAATTCATAGCAGAGCATTCTGAAGTTCTAGAGAGCACAAAGCTCCTCTTCCAAAACAATCCAACTGACGCGTCCATCAAAGCAGGGCAACTAAATTGGAAGTGTCAGCCAAGCGTTACCTTATACAAAACCGGGAATGATATTTATGGAAAAAGTATTTGACCCTATGAGCAATGCATTAACGACATACTCATCAAGCGCTTTAAAAGAATTCAGCATTCAGGTATTTCTTTATTTTGGAATATCCCGACAAGATGCAGAACAGGCCGCAGACGTATTTAAGTCTTTCTGATTTGCGCAGTATAATTCACATGGAGTGGCAAGGCTGCATACTTATCTTGATATGCTTAAGTTGGGCAAAATCAATCCCCGGCCAAACATCAAAATTATTCGTGACAAACCGAAACCACGGAAATTCATAAAACGGCAAGAAAGCTCTTAATTTTCGAACAGCAGCCAGAAGCCGTACTTGGAGATATTGGTTACTTCAACTGGGAAGTGCATATGCCAAGCGTCGCGGATTTCACATTCATGTTCCTGTACAAGGCGAAGTGTTTCGTGGATTTCTCGTCAAGAGAGGCTGACAGATTGAGCAAGTTCAATTTTTGGATCAAGCCAATATTTGGCTTCGCCGTTTTGGCTTTGCACATGAACATGCATTCTCGGTTCTTCCCGCGAAAAGAAGTAAAATCGGAAACCGCTTCGCGAAAAACTGTTGCACTCATAGATCAAATGATACACGTAACTTTTACCTATGGGAACGGTATCTAATATATACGGCATTGTTAAATTGGTATAGTTACACCTATAATTACTCGCTTTATCTTGAGTACCTGTTATATAAATTGCCCGAAATGTGGATCAACCGACTGCGCTAAAGATGGCATAGTCAAGGAAAAGC
>JAQURG010000042.1 GCA_028715725.1 Methylococcales bacterium | reverse complement strand
CGTTTTCTTGCCGGCACCCTCCAGCAATGGCCTGATCTGTTCAAATTGCTCTCGATTGATGTCGCTGGGATAAACTTTTCTCATGCCCCTATTATCTATCCTACTCAGAAGATTTTGAACAGGTTCTAAGAGCGCCGAAATATTATTGTTAAAATTCTTACCGATGGCTTAAATAAAAAACTGGCCAATACCTATATCTTGGCCTCGATAGTTGTTCGATATAAGAAAAATGTCAATTAAATTTTGATGAATGTTATCGAGCATAGCGCTTATAATAAATCAAGAGCACATGGCTGAACGCTTGATTCCTCTTTTCCCGACAGTCCGAAGCAAGTTATATTGCCTCCGGTCTCTAAAACACTGTTTGAGGTGATCTATGGGGGCTGTACGCCGATCTCAAAATTCAGACAACTCAAAAGACTCTCAAAACCCTGACTATGATGTGATTATAGTGGGAGGCGGGCCGGCGGGCCTTAGCGCCGCCTTAGTATTGGGGCGCTGCTTGAGAAAAGTGCTGATCTGCGATGAGGGCCAGCCGCGCAATTCACGAGCAGAGGCGCTTAAAGGCTTTCTCAGCCGCGACTATACTCCTCCTCATGAGCTGTTGCGCACCGCTCGTGAACAGCTTAAGCGATATGATTCGGTCGAATTCTTTGCAGGCAAAGTGATCAATGTCCAAAGCAGCCAAAACCGGTTTGAGGCCGTTATCAGCGGCCACAGTCCAGTCACTTCACGTCGGCTGCTATTGGCCACAGGCTTAATAGATGAAGTCCCGGCCATTAAAGGCTTCGATGAGCTTTATGGAAAAAGTGTGTTTCTATGCCCTTATTGTGATGCCTGGGATGTAGCGGGCAAGCAGCTTGCCATTTATGGAAAAGGCGAGCGCGCCATGGAAATGGCTCGGGCGCTGACTGCCTGGTCGAAAAATTTAATTCTTTTCACGGACGGGGATTCGGAATTAAGCGATGAAAATAAACACCAGCTGAAAAGAAATTCGATTGAGCTTCACGAAGAAAACATTGAGCAACTTGTAGGTGAGAAGGGGATACTCAAGGCAGTGGTTCTAAAAAATGGAAGACGCATTGAGCGGGAGGCGCTTTTTTTTGATACGCCCTCCTATCAAAGATCCGATTTAGCTATAAAGCTGGGTTGCGAGTTTAAGAATGAACGAGCGGTAAATACGAATAAATATGAATATGAGGCGACTAACATTCCCGGGCTCTATGCGGCCGGCAATAACACGGGAGATATTTTATTTGCTGTCATTGCTGCTGCCGAAGGTGCGCGTGCGGCCTTTGGCATAAACAAGTCTCTCACGCAAGAGGACTTGCTTTAGATTGAACTGTAATTATTTATCATGTAATTATGAGGCAAAGCCAAGCTTCAAAATACCGACTTAATTGTCGGGGTGGTGAGTGCTGCATATTGGTGCCAATTCGCGCCTTGATGAATCGGGCCAAGGCTAAGTTACGGCAATTGCCCCCGGATGCGATTGATTCCTCGCTGGAAAAACACGGCTTCTCGTCTGAACCGATGCAGCAGATCCCGCAAATTCTGGCTATATTTGCACCGCTACTGGCTGGGTCGATAGGTGAAGCGTTAACCGGAATGGGAAGCGCGTACGGACATTAGCTTATCTGCTATGCTCCGGCTTTGGATTGATAGAGATTTATACGAAAAATTTCTTCGTACATTATTTATTTCAGTTTGAAAGCGCGCTTTTAACATAAGACAAGACTATAGCTTTGAAACTGTTTAGGCGTTACTCATTTAAAAATTCAGCGGAAAATTTATTTTATGGCGTTTAAGGCCTACTTTTCGCTTCAGCATTGAATTCTTATATCCCGTTATGAAAACAAGCCAATCTCCAGTGCCTGAAATTCACTATTCAATTGAAGCGCGCGCTTACGATATCGTGGGTTTGGCCGCTCATAATTTTTGGGTATTAAGGGATGAGAAAGGGAATGTTTTAGGGCAGTTGCATGGACTGGCCACGACTAATGAAAACCGGATTAAACCGATAGGCACTATTGGCGATAAGCTGAAGTTTTACCACTTCGGATCGCGCGCCCTTCTATCGGGCTTAAGCCCGCAGAAGAATTTGAACTACATCAAGGCTGGTCAAAGATCACAACGGATGTATTCCGGAAGCCCGGATGAGGTATTAGGTCGATGGGATAATGCGGTTAAAGCTCTTCCTTATCTGAATAGTCTTGTCGTGCCTTACACTTCTTTTGCAGTATTGGGTTTAATCCCTGTCAACAGTAATACAGCCTATACCTTGCTAGGTAAACTCATGGGCATACCCGTGCATTATTTCCCCGGTTACTGGCAGCCGGGATGGCATGGCACTGATAAAATACTCACGGTTTCGCAACTGAAAGCCATGAGCTATTCTCAAGAGTTGACAGATGGAGATTTCGCTTAATATTCCTTCACATCCATGCATAACCCTTGTTTCGAGCTGACTCATATAGAGTCGGTTTTCCTGCTTTGAATAATTTCACTCGTAAACCATAGTATAATTAACCAAATAATCTTAAAGAGCCATTAGCAATGACTACTCTCACGCCCTACGACGCCATCGGTGGCGAACAGGCCATTCTCAGTTTGGTCGATCGATTCTATTTTTATATGCATATCCTGCCTGAGACTCAAAGCATACGCGCCATGCACCAGCCCAACCTTGCCTCCGCCAAGGCCAAGCTATTCAAGTTTCTATCGGGCTGGCTGGACGGGCCCAATCTGTTCATTGAAGAATTCGGCCACCCGATGCTGCGCGCCCGCCATTTGCCGTTCGCCATTGGCGAATCGGAGCGCGACCAGTGGATGCTGTGCATGAATAAGGCGCTGGCGGAAATGACTATGGACCCGCACCTGAAAACCAATCTCCAAAATGCTTTACAGCAACTGGCAACGCACATGATTAATCAGGAGTCTGCGACGCATGTTGAACCGGCTTCTGAAATCCAATAGACACTGATGTGTAGTCAGCGTGCCAAATAACTCTCATAAAATGGATTTATATCCACTGATGCTGATGGTTCGGTCTGAAATGCTCGGGTTTATTTATATTTAACAATTTTATAAGCAAAATTTTTAAGATATAAATTTAGATTGCTAAATTTCATAAAATGATTATAATACTGAAAATCAATCGCGGGGTGGAGCAGCTTGGTAGCTCGTCGGGCTCATAACCCGAAGGTCGTAGGTTCAAATCCTGCCCCCGCTACCAATACAATGGACCCCGTTTTGGGGTTTTTTATTTTCCGGGTTTCGGTTTGTGGAACTTATATCTGATTGTTAATGGAAGAGCCTTTGGCTCTTTTTTTTTGTGTGAATATTAGTGAGGAAACGATGAGGCAAGCTCCTGAGCATTTGGTCAACTTAATCGAACCAATTGTTGAAGGTTTAGGTTATGAATGTGTAGGCATTGACTATAATCCGCATCCTAAACATGGATGCTTAAGAATTTATATTGATAGTGAAAATGGAATTCTGGTCGAAGACTGCTCTAAAGTCAGTCATCAAATCAGCGGTGTTCTGGATGTGGAAGATCCTATACAAGGCAACTATCAATTGGAAATTTCTTCTCCTGGAGCAGACAGGCCTTTTTTTAAAATTAGTCAGTTCGAAAAATTTATTGGCAGCGTCGTGATGGTCAACCTGTTTAAAGCGATAAATGGCCGTAGAAAAGTTACCGGACTGATCAAGAAAGTTGAAGACGATATTATTACGCTTCAGGAGGATGATCAGGTTTTTGAGGTCCCCTTTGATGCCATGAGTAAAGCGCGTTTGGTACCTGAATATTTAATCGAAAAAGGAGGACGAAGTGGCAAATAAAGAAATTTTGTTAGTAGTGGAGGTTTTTTCTAATGAGAAGGAGATTGAAAAAGAAATTATTTTTCAGGCGATTGAGTCTGCATTAGAAACCGCTACAATAAAACGCCACGTTAATCAAATTAAAGTGCGCGTCGAAATTAACAGAAAAACAGGCGACTATGTTACTTACAGGCAGTGGGAAGTGGTTGCTCCCGATCCGTCTTGTGATGGGGATGTTGAATTTCCGACTATGCAGATTTTGTTGGAAGTTGCCAGACTGGATAATCCTGATGTTCAGGTCGGCTATATCATAGAAGAAGAAATTGAATCGGTTGAATTCGGACGTATTGCCGCTCAAACTGCCAAGCAGGTAATTATTCATAAGGTCAGGGAAGCCGAGCGCAGAAAAATTGTTGAGGCGTATAAAAATCGTGTCGGCGAACTGATTACCGGCATTGTCAAGCGAATTGAAAAAGGTAGCGTTTATCTGGACTTGGGTGGGCATATAGAGGCTTATATTGCCAGGGAAGATATGATTCCCCGCGAGGCGATTCGCATCGGCGACAGGATTAGAGGCTATTTACAAGATGTGCGCTCAGAACCTCGCGGACCTCAATTGTTCGTCAGTCGTACGGCGCCGGAATTATTGATTGCCTTATTTCGTCTGGAAGTGCCTGAGGTTGGCGAAGGCCTGATTTCGGTCATGGGCGCAGCGCGTGATCCCGGTTCCAGAGCGAAACTTGCCGTAAAAAGCAATGATCCAAGACTGGACCCGGTAGGCGCTTGTGTGGGCATGAGAGGTTCGAGAGTCCAGTCAGTGACTAATGAACTTGCCGGCGAGCGCGTTGACATCATTCTGTGGAATCCAACGGATGCCCAGTTTGTTATTAACGCCATGTCGCCAGCCGAGATTCAGTCCATTGTTGTGGATGAAGATAAACACAGCATGGATCTGGCCGTAAGCTCGGACAATCTGTCTCAGGCAATTGGCCGGGGCGGACAAAATGTGCGCCTGGCCAGCCAGTTGACCGGTTGGGAGCTCAATGTTATTGACGCATCCAAGGCAGAGTTGAACGCTGAAGCTGAAGTCGATAAGATAAAACAGTTGTTTATCGATCAACTGGATGTTGATGAAGATATTGCCTTGATCCTGGCTGAAGAGGGCTTTAATAGCGTCGAAGAGATTGCCTATGTGCCGGTCAGTGAAATGCTGGAAATCGAAGGATTTGATGAAGATCTGGTTAATGAGTTGAGAGGCCGGGCTAAAGATGCTTTATTGATTAGCGCGATTGCAGCGGAAGAGAAAATAGAGACAGCGAAGCCGGCGCAGGATTTGCTGGAAATGGAGGGGATGGATACAGATTTGGCTTATGATTTGGCCAGTCAGGGTATTATTACGATGGATGATTTGGCGGAGCAATCGGTAGATGATTTGTTGAATTTTTCAGGCATGAATGAAGATCGGGCGGCAAAGTTGATCATGAAGGCGCGTGAGCCTTGGTTTGCTTAAGGCACAGAGCGAGTAGGCAAGGGGTAGAGAATGAGCGATAGAACAGTACGGCAGTTAGCGGAGATAGTAAAAATACCTCTGGAGCGATTATTAGAGCAGCTAAAAGAGGCAGGTTTATCTGCGAGCGCCCCTGATGACGTCATAAATGAAGTTGAAAAAATGAAGTTGCTTGCGCATCTGCGTAAACGTCACGGAAAGGCTGAAGGAGAAGCAGCTAATACGCCACGGCGTGTGACATTGGAGCGCAGAAAGGTGACGGAAATTAAGCAGGCCAGTGTACCGGGCAGCTCAACTAAAACGATCAGCGTGGAAGTGCGTAAAAAGAAAACTTATATAAAACGCGAAGTAGCCGGCTCTGATGAGAATAAGGCAGTAGAAGTAGCTGCCCCTGTTATGGCAGAACCGAAAAAATTAGAAGATGCGACTGTTTTGCAAGCTGAAAAATTGCCGCCTGTTGAAGAGCCGGTAGCAGAAACTGAATTGTCTTTGAAAGAAGCAGCAGCCCCATCTGAAGCCATTAAAGTTGAACCGGAAGTTCAATATGACATTGAAGCTGAAGCCGTTCCTGAAGCTGCTATTGAACCCGATCTTGAGCCTGAGGATGAAATTGAATCTGAAGCCAAATTTGAAGCTTTAAAAATTAAGGAAGAAAAGAAAATCAAGCAGGATAAGTCGGTTAAAACCAAGGAATCGGATGAGGCCAGAAAAAAGCAGCAAGAGAAAGAGCATCGACTTGAAGAATCCATCAAAAGAAATGCCGAGAAGGTAAGGCAGCAAGCGGTGGTAAAACAGGAAACATTGCACAGGAAAAAGCAGGAAGAAGGCGCACGCGCATCGGGCAAAGATGCCAAAAAAGGCAAGAAGAAAGGTAAGCAACCTCAACGGGTCATACAGCCTGAAGGAAAGCATCAATTTGAGATGCCGGTTGCTCCGATAGTGAAGGAAGTCACCATACCGGAAATGATTATGGTGTCCGACCTTGCCCAGAAAATGAGCGTGAAAGCGGCTCTGGTCATTAAGCATTTGATGAAGCTGGGTATTATGGCGACCATCAATCAAAGCATAGACCAGGAAACGGCGGCTATTCTGGTTGAGGATATGGGCCATAAAGCCATCATGCAAAGCGATGATGATCTTGAGCAGGAAATGCTGGCCGAAGCCCAGGTAGAGGAGACTCGCGTTGAATTACCTCGCGCGCCGATTGTTACTATTATGGGTCATGTGGATCATGGCAAAACCTCGCTGCTGGATTATATTCGTAAAACGCGAGTTGCCGCCGGAGAAGCGGGGGGTATCACTCAACATATCGGCGCTTATCAGGTAAAAACCGATCATGGTTCGGTAACCTTTCTGGATACGCCCGGACATGCTGCATTTACGGCCATGAGAGCCAGAGGCGCGGATGTTACTGACGTGGTGATTGTCGTTGTGGCGGCGGATGACGGTGTTATGCCGCAAACCAAAGAAGCTGTTGAGCACGCGAGAGCGGCTAATGTGCCGATTATTGTGGCGATAAACAAGATCGACAAGCCCGACGCCAATCCTGAAAAGGTTATGCAAGAGCTGTCAGTGATCAACGTTCTGGCGGAAGAGTGGGGCGGCGATGTGCAGTTCCTGAAAATTTCGGCTAAAACCGGTCAGGGCATTGATGAATTAATCGAAGCATTAATTGTACAGACTGAAATTCTGGAGTTAAAAGCACCTTTCGAAGGTCCCGCATCGGGCATCGTGATTGAATCAAGACTGGATAAAGGCCGTGGCGCTGTCGCAACAGTATTGATTCAAAAAGGTTTGCTGGAAAGCGGCCAAATGGTACTGTGTGGACAGGAATATGGTCGCGTCCGGGCGATGTTTAATGAGAACGGAAAAGCTATTAAAGAGGCGGGACCCAGTACGCCGGTAGAAATTTTAGGTTTGTCCGGTACGCCGAATGCGGGTGATGAATTTCTTGTGGTACAAAACGAACGTATTGCCAAAGATCTGGCCAAGCATCGCGAAGAACGCAAGAAATTTACCAGACAAGCCGCGCAGCAGGCTTCCAAGCTGGATGAAGTATTCTCCAGAATGGCGACCGGTGAAATCGCCAGTGTAAATCTGGTCATCAAAACTGATGTGCAAGGCAGTCTGGAAGCGCTGCGCGGCTCTTTGGTCGCGTTATCCAGCGAAGAAGTCGAAGTCAAGGTTATTTTCGGAGGCGTTGGCGGTATCAATGAAGGTGATGCCAATCTGGCGTTAGCCTCAGGCGCCATTCTGATAGGCTTCAATGTTCGCGCCGATGCGACTGCTCGAAAGCTGATTGAAGAAAAAGGCATCGACCTGCATTACTACAGTGTCATATATGACGCAATCGATGAGGTCAAGAAAGCGATTAGCGGCATGCTGGCGCCTGAAATTAAAGAACAAATTGTCGGACTTGCTGAAGTGCGCGACGTATTCCGTTCGCCAAAATACGGCGCAATCGCCGGTTGTATGGTTATTGACGGCTTTGTAAAACGCAATCTGCCAATTCGCGTGCTGCGTGAAAATGTGGTGATTTTTGAAGGGCAGCTTGAATCATTACGCCGCTTTAAAGATGATGTGGCCGAAGTGAAAATGGGCATGGAATGCGGCATCGGTGTGAAAAATTATAATGATGTTAAACCCGGCGACCAGATCGAAGTATTTGAACGCATAGAAATCAAACGGGAGCTGTAAGTTTATGGCAAGAGAATTCGGTCGTAATGCCCGTGTTTCATCGCAGATGCAGAAAGAGCTTTCTTTAATCTTGCAGCGGGATATTAATGATCCCAGGCTGGGATTCATCACTATTAATGAGGTGGTTGTCACTAAGGATCTCGCCATTGCTAAAATTTATATCACTGTATTAAATGTTGATGAGCAGGGCAAACGCGCCAACGTCAAGCTGCTCAATGAACTGGCTCCGGTGATTCGGCATCAATTGGCGAAAAGGATGCGCCTGCGGCATATTTCGGAATTGCGCTTTTATTACGATGATTCATTCGATACCGGTATGCGTGTTGCAGAACTTTTAAGTGATCTGGACAGGCACGATCCGGATAAGCCCGATACATGAGTAAACGCAAGTCCGGGTGCGATGTGCACGGCATCGTGCTGTTGGATAAGCGTCTGGGTGTGTCTTCTAACAGGGCTTTGC
Organism: Methylococcales bacterium; assembly: GCA_028715725.1. Lineage (GTDB taxonomy): Bacteria > Pseudomonadota > Gammaproteobacteria > Methylococcales > Methylomonadaceae > JAGXGJ01. The sequence continues at coordinate 17,336 of JAQURG010000042.1, read as the reverse complement.
AGGAAGTCAGGCGTCTGTTTAATGCTAATAAGGCGGGACACACCGGCAGTCTTGATCCTTTGGCGACGGGTTTATTGCCGCTTTGTTTCGGCGAAGCCACCAAGGTATCTGCATTGATGCTGGATGATGACAAGCGTTATCGAGTTGTTATTCAACTGGGCGTCATGACGGATACCGGCGATGCTGAAGGCGTTGTTATAGAGACCAAACCGGTGCCTGATTTGTCAGTTGATCAGGTGCAGGCCTGCTTAAAAACATTTACCGGTGTAATCGAACAGGTTCCACCGATGTATTCGGCTTTAAAGCATAATGGCAAAAAACTCTATGAATTGGCTCGGGAGGGTAAAACCGTTGAGCGCAAAGCCAGACATATCTGCATATTCGATTTGAAAATGCTGGATTTTTCCAAAGATCAGTTAATGCTGGAGGTCTTTTGCTCGAAAGGCACTTATATCAGGTCGTTGGCGGAAGATATTGGCCATGCGTTAGGATGCGGCGGAACTGTAACAGCATTGCGTCGTCTGGGAGCCGGGCAATTTAAAATTGAAGATGCCAGAACCATCGAACAGTTGGCGGCTATGAGCGAGCATGACCTGGTCCAATGCCTGATTAGTGCCGATAAACCTTTGGAAGCTCTGCCGGCAGTGCAGTTATCCAACGAACAGGCCGTCCTTGTAAAATACGGGCAATCGATTATTTTTTCGGCATCGCCAAGCCCCGGCTTTAGTGCCATACAAGGGATGGTCCGAATGTACCGTGAAGCGGATTTTTTGGGCTTGGGGGAAATGCTAATGGATGGTAAAATAGCGCCTAAAAAATTATTCAATATGAATGCTTAGTAGAGATGTGATTTAACGTTTCTATAAACTCCGGAGCCGCAATTATTGCGTCTCTGTAATAAATATACTGATTTCTACACCCTATCGCGGAAACAGTATATAAAAGTTGTCATCCGGCAACATTATTTTAACTTTAATCTTAGGGATTATAAAAAATGCCATTTACTGCAGAACAAAAAAAAGCGGTTGTCGAAGCGTACCGCCAATCAGAAACCGATACCGGCTCACCTGAAGTACAGATTGCACTGTTGACAGCGCACATTACTCATTTATCCCCGCACTTTGCAATACATAAAAAAGACAACCACTCGCGTCGCGGTTTATTGCGTATGGTTAATCAGCGACGTAAGTTGCTGGATTATTTGAAAAGTAAAGACAGTAACCGTTATCGCTCATTGATTGAACGACTGGGTTTGCGCAAGTAAAAAACACTCTGCTTAACCGCTGTGAACGAATTGCAATGGCGAGAAAGAGCCATTTGAGTAAAAGTCATTAAGAACCGCACAACTAGAGACGTTGCCCCTGCAACGTCTCTGCAAATAACCTCTACGCAAAGGAACCCTATAGTGAATCCTATTAGGAAAGAATTTCAGTATGGCGATCAAATCGTTACGCTAGAAACGGGTGAAATAGCCCGTCAGGCAGACGGCGCCGTCATAATCGATGTCGATGGTACATCACTGTTAGTTACCGTCGTTGGTAAGAAAGAAGCCAATGGTGGAGACTTTTTTCCATTAACAGTTAATTATCAGGAAAAAGCTTATGCAGCGGGTAAGATACCCGGCGGCTTTTTTAAAAGGGAAGGACGGCCAAGCGAGCAAGAGACTTTAACGTCCAGATTAATTGATCGGCCGATTCGTCCGCTTTTTCCTGAAGGTTATACTAACGAAGTTCAGATTATCGCCACAGTGATATCTTTAAATCCGGAAGTTGACCCTGAAATTCCGGCCCTGTTGGGAGCATCCGCCGCCCTGGCGATTTCAGGATTGCCTTTTAACGGCCCAATAGGTGCTGCTTGCGTGGGTTATAAAGACGGTAATTATTTGTTAAACCCGTCTCCTGCTGCCTTAAAGGAATCGGCATTAACCCTGGTTGTAGCCGGTACTGCTCATGCCGTATTGATGGTTGAATCTGAAGCGGCCGGGCTAGCTGAAGAGATCATGCTGGGTGCGGTTCTGTTTGGACATGAACAAATGCAAACTGCCATTAATGCCATTAATGAGTTTGCTCAGGCCGCGGGTACAGGTGTTGTTGAATGGGAAGCTCCCGAGGCCAACACCGAATTGGTCAGATTAGTCACGGAAGAGGCTGAAGAGGGTATTAAATCCGCCTACCGAGTGCCTGAAAAACTGATTAGACAAGAACAGTTAAAAGGGATTAGAACGGCTGTTATTGAAAAATTGACGGCGGCCAATGCTGATTATGCGGCAAATGACATACGCGGCATTATCGAGCATCTCGAATACCGCATAGTTCGCAACGCTATCCTTAATGATGGCAGCCGTATTGACGGCCGGACTTTAGACAAAATCAGACCGATTACTATCAGAACGGGCGTCCTGCCCAGAACTCATGGTTCTGCCTTGTTTACACGGGGTGAAACCCAGGCGCTGGTGGTGGCGACACTCGGCACTCAACGTGATGCGCAAATCATTGATGCTTTAGCAGGCGAATATAAAGAACCGTTCATGCTGCATTACAATTTTCCTCCGTACAGTGTGGGTGAAACAGGTTTTGTCGGCTCGCCAAAACGTCGTGAGATAGGCCATGGCCGCTTGGCAAAACGGGGCGTGACCGCCGTATTGCCGAATATGAATGAATTTCCCTATACCATTCGCGTCGTTTCTGAAATTACTGAATCCAATGGTTCAAGTTCAATGGCCTCGGTATGCGGCAGCAGTCTGGCATTAATGGATGCAGGCGTGCCTATAGCATCACCGGTTGCAGGTATCGCAATGGGCTTGATTAAGGAAGGCGACAGGTTCGCGGTTTTATCCGACATTATGGGTGATGAAGATCATCTGGGCGATATGGACTTTAAGGTTGCGGGTTCAGCAGACGGAATTACCGCGCTGCAAATGGACATCAAAATAGATGGCATTACCGCAGAAATCATGAAAACCGCACTGGAACAGGCAAAACAAGGTCGTTTGCATATTCTGGATGAGATGAATAAGGCACTATCAACTACACGTGATGAAATGTCTGATTTTGCTCCGCGTATTATCACCTTCAAAATTGACCCCAGCAAGATTCGCGAAGTTATCGGCAAAGGCGGCGCAACCATTCGCAGCATTACTGAAATAACCGGAGCCAGTGTGGATTTAACCGATGACGGCATCGTTAAAGTCGCTTCTGTCGATAAAGCAGCAGGCGAAGAAGCTCGTCGTCTTATCGAAGAAATTACCGCTGAAGTTGAAGTGGGCAAGGTTTATGAAGGTAAAGTTGCAAGATTAATGGATTTCGGCGCTTTCGTCACCATTCTGCCGGGTAAGGACGGTTTGGTGCATATTTCACAAATTTCAGATGAGCACGTCGATAAAGTGAGCGACAGACTGAATGAAGGTGACATAGTGAAAGTTAAAGTACTTGAAATAGATCGTCAGGGAAGAGTCAGATTAAGTATTAAAGAAGCGGATAAAGAATAAGTTCTATTATTTGTTTTGAAAGAAAAAGGGGCCGCAAAGGCCCTTTTTTGTGCATGTTGGTTATTAGATTGAGCTAAAAGTGATAAGCATAGCTAAAACAGAGTTCATGTTTTAACTGGCAGGAGATTTAAGGTCTGTGCTATTTTGCAACATTCAAAGATTTGTGCGTACGTTGGCAGCAATCTGAAGCAGTCACTTAACGCAAAATTAACGCGCCTGTAAGGACGCTAAACAAAACTGCGATGTGAAGGGAAGGGCGTCGCGTTGAATGAACTGTTAGGCATTTAAGTTACTCTGCCTCAGTTATTCCTCGGTATATTCTTGTAGCCTCCATAGCAATGCTAGAACCAATCTTGGGGCGCCACGGTATCCATCATAACCTTCGTGTTCATCCACAGATTTCATTGCTTCTAGCAGCCGGTAGGCCGGTCCATCTGATTTGTAGATCACATCTTCAAGTTTGGCCAAATCAATCGTTACAAAGCGTCCCCCATCTTCTCTTGCTTGGCTAATGTTATCGAGTGCATCTGTCCAGTATGGGTCATTACCCCACCATTGTGTTTCTGTCATTGTTTCCTCATTCTTATCGTGTGTTTGGGAGGGGTGTGCAGTCTAACGTTAAGCTTGCTGGCGGAGTGTTCCTCTTCGAAGCATTTGTTAGATTTCTTCTTCATCATACTCGTCATTGATCTCATATAGTGATTGGTCTGATTCCAAGCGACGAGCAACAAGTGACAGCGCACCACATTGGACTGCTGTCCATAGGCTCCCGCTGTACTCACTATTCCATTTCTCCGCGCGTTGAAGTGTATGAATGTAATGGCGCAACTTGGAAAATGATAGTGATGGAATTACTTCCAATGGCCTCTCATGTGCCTTATCAAGGGGAAAGAAACGGCTGTAATCTGTGCAGACAAAACCGCAGACAAAAGCCGCTTCTTCGAATTGTTTATATTCATTAAGCCCTCGAAACCGATAGAAGATTTCAAGAGTTAGTTCGGTGTTGGGCCTGAATTCACGTGAATATGCATCAACAAGGCTGTAAATTGCCTTGGCCATATAGTGTGCTTGTACCTCATAAACTTGTGTCCGCCTTGATATTGGGCCTGGTTTAATCTTCATTATGTGTCTTCCATGCAGTTATCTACGACACGTGCGTATAGGTTTCGTCGTAGATGTCACGAATTAGTTTGCCGTTGAACTTCCAATACGGACCAGGAGCAACGTTGTATTCAAGTTGGAGTACTTGCCGAGTCGCGGCAGTTAAGGATATCTCGTCATCTCCCAAGCGAACCTTTTTTGGCCCGATTATTATGACTGTGGTGTCTGTTTTTGTTGATACCAATGTTGATCCAATAGGTATTCCCATCTCATCAAAGTTGAGTGGTGGCCGTTTGGCTTTAAGTTGGTCGCCGGCAAGAATTGATTGCTGATCAATCGAAGTTGGCATTTCTGCGACTTCTTGGGTGGCGTCTTCAGTATGTAATAATTTAAGAATCGCTATAGCTTGCGAAGGTTCAATCTCGAAGAACTCCCGGCTTGGGTTGGGTCGAGCAGAGGAAAAGGCAATATGAAGCGCTTTCTCGACTTCATCAGCATTTTCAACTTTGCAGGCGAATTCCAGTTTGAATGGAACAGGAACGCCCGTCGAATAGAGTTGGGCAAGTCTTATGCTGATGTCTTCCTGTGATGTTTTACCAATCTTCACGAGCCCCGGTATTGCAGGATTGGTAAGGACATAAACTATGCTGAGCTGGGGCATATGCGGCCTTCAGAAATTTAACAAGTAATTTAATAGTTTCCGTTTATCTTCCTGTTTTTTGGGCAACTTTGCAACAAATCTGTGATGTTAATTCTGTTCGCTAAACAAGCCTCGATGTAATCGAGTAAAATCGAGGATATTAACCCCGTAAGGCGGATTCTGTAGGGCGCATTAGCGATAGCGTAATGCGCCGTATGGTGGGTTCATTCGGCGGATTACGACGTGCGGAACGTCGACCATCTTAACTACTATGGTTATGCGCGTCTAATTTGCCCTATGTGATACTTTCTTGCAAGAAATTGTATTTAGGTATATTTTTATATCAATATACACATTCGAATATGACAACGAAAAAAGTCGGGCAAATTTGGAGAAGCACGGCATTGATTTTATTAATGCTCAACTAATCTGGAATGATCCTGACTTTATCGAGATTCAGGCTAAGTCTAATGATGAGCCTAGGTCATTGGTTATTGGGTGTATTGCCGAAAAGTGCTGGTCAGCGGTTATTACCTACCGTGATAAGAATATTCGCATTATTTCGGTTCGACGATCACGTAAGTCAGAGGCTGCGCTCTATGAAAGCTAAAGAGTTTGATAAAAAATTTGATGAAGACAAAGACGATATTCTTGATACTCTTGATTTATCTACAGCTAAACGTCCTAATCAAACTCAAAAAAAGATAAATATGGATTTTCCTGTCTGGATGATTGACTCCCTTGATAAAGAGGCGAGTCGAATAGGAGTTACTCGCCAATCGATTATTAAAGTCTGGTTGGCGGAACGCCTTGAAGAAATAGCAGCTAACAAAGTATTGCAGAGGGCAAACCGCTGAATATAGCGATAGGCGATTCGGGTTTGTGGCTTTCAGTTCAGGCTTATTATTACTTGGTGCCGTATGGATGTTTTCTTATTGCACAAAATCTTCGGGAAGTCGTTGAAATGCTGTTTGAAGATGGTGAACCAGTATTGGAAACCGAATTTATCGGCACTCAAAACGTGGTTGTGGTTTGAACATGGAGTACCTTCCAGAACTTAAGGCTCGTGAAGTTGTTGCATTGTCCGAGATAATAGGATTTAGCGAGCTCCGATTACGGGATTAACAATTACACCATTCCCTTCAGCTGATAAAGCAATTCCAGCGCTTGTTTTGGACTAAGATCGTCCGGTTTTATGTCTTCCAGCAAGGTAACTACCGGATGACATTCCTGCGATGAAAACAAATCCAGCTGATTAACACCGGTTGCGCTTTGTTGCTCATGATAGGCATGATCCTCCAAATGCCGCAGTTTGGTTTTGGCTTTGTCTATCACCGAACGCGGCACACCTGCCAGAGCGGCGACCTGCAAACCGTAGCTTTGATTGGCGGCACCCTCTTTAACGGCATGTAAAAACACAATCTTGTCGCCGTGTTCCATGGCATCCAGATGCACGTTATGGATGGTTTTCTGCTCATCGGCCAATGTAGTTAACTCAAAATAATGCGTTGCAAACAGCGTAAAAGCTTTGGTTTCCTTGGCCAGATAATCGGCACACGCCCAGGCTAAAGACAGTCCGTCAAACGTGCTGGTGCCGCGGCCTATTTCATCCATTAAAATCAGGCTTTTTGAGGTGGCGTTATGCAGAATGTTGGCTGTTTCCGACATTTCAACCATAAACGTGGAACGGCCGCTGGCCAAATCATCGGAAGCGCCGATCCGGGTGAAAATTTTATCAACTGGGCCGCAGGTCAGGGATTTTGCCGGTACATAACAACCCATATGCGCGATCAGGACAATAAGCGCAGCCTGTCGCATATAAGTCGATTTGCCGCCCATATTGGGGCCGGTAATCACCAGCATGCGGCGCTGGCTGGAAAGCGATAGATCGTTAGGTACAAAAGGAATATCGGAAACCTGTTCAACGACCAGATGCCTGCCCTCCTCAATAGTTATGCCGGGTTTATCGATCAGAATCGGTTGTGATAAATTCAGGGTCTCGGAGCGTTCAGCAAACGCAGTCAGCACATCCAGTTCAGCAAGAGCGGAAGCGCTTCGTTGCAGAGGAATCAAAGAGTCTGAAATGAGTGTAAGCAATTCTTCATACAAAAATTTTTCAAAAGAAAGCGCCTTATCTTTAGCGCTCAGCACTTTATCCTCAAACGATTTTAATTCTTCGGTAATGTAGCGTTCAGCTCCTTTCAAGGTCTGTTTGCGAGCGTAATGTGCAGGCGCCTTTTCGGAGTGTAAACGGGAAATCTCGATATAATAGCCATGTACGCGGTTGTAATTGATCTTTAGATTGTTAATGCCGGTCGCCGCTTTCTCCTTGGTTTCCATGTCAATCAGAAACTGATCGGCATTCTGGCTTAAGTTTCGAAGCTCATCCAGTTCCTGATTGTAGCCCGGTGCAATTACGCCGCCGTCACGAATAAGCATCGGGGGGTTATCAATCAGGGCTTGTTGCAGCAGTTTTAATAGCTCCGGCAGCTCGCCGATCTGTTCGCTTAATTGGACAAGTTGCGGATTATCGCTGGTTGCAAGCACCTGTTGTAACGCGGGTAATACTTCCAGGGTATTGCGCAATACCCATAAATCGCGGGGACGGGCTGATTTTAAAGCGATGCGCGAACTGATCCTTTCAATATCGCCGACCTGGCGCAGATGGGTTTGTACATCCTTGTAAATTTGATTATCAAGTAATGTATCAACACAGGCATAACGTTTATTAAGAATACGGCGGTCACGTAAAGGTCTGTTAATCCAGCGCCTTAAACAGCGACTGCCCATGGCGGTGGCGGTCTTGTCCAATACGCCAAACAGCGTGTATTGAAGTTGTCCCGAAGGATGATAATCCAGTTCAAGATTGCGGCGGCTGGCGGCATCCAGCATAATGCTGTCAGCACTGCTTTCCGTGCAGATGCCCTGAATATGAGGTAATGCGCTTTGCTGGGTATCCTTTACATAGTGCAGTAAAGCACCTGCGGCAGCAACCGCGGCATGCAGGTTATCACAGCCAAAGCCTTTTAAATCAAGCGTATTAAATTGCTTTAAAACGCTTTGTCTGGCGCTTTCCGGCTCAAAGTGCCACGGCGGTCTTCGGCATAAACCGCTGCGTTGCTGCAAGATTGAAGGCAGCGGCCAGTCTTCGCTAAACAGCAATTCAGCCGGATTAAGACGGCCAAGTTCACTCAGTAGCTGATCTTCGGATTCCACCTGTTGCAGGACAAAGCGGCCGCTGGTTAAATCCAGGCTGGCGATGCCTTGTTGTGTTCCGCCGGAGCTTGGGAGAGTGCATACAGCAACCAGCAAATTATCTTTTCTGTCCTCAAGCAAAGCCTCGTCCGTGACTGTCCCCGGTGTAACAATCCTGACAACCTTGCGTTCGACAGGCCCTTTGGATGTCGCAGGGTCGCCGATCTGCTCGCAAATTGCGATAGATTCACCATTTCTTAATAGTCTGGCAAGATAGCCCTCAGCGGCATGATAGGGTATGCCGGCCATAGGAATCGGTAATCCTGCCGATTGTCCCCGAGCTGTTAAAGTGATATCCAGCAGTTGCGAGGCTTTTTTGGCATCATCAAAGAACAACTCGTAAAAATCCCCCATGCGGTAGAACAAGAGGGTATCAGGATAGCTGGATTTGATGCGAAAATACTGCTGCATCATCGGGGTATGCGGGTCGGCGGTTTTTTGTTTTATACTCATAGTTTTATTTTATCTGAAGTCGCACGAGGCCACATCATGGATAATGAATTATTCCAGCTCGCACAATCTCTGGGCCGCTTACTCAAGTCGAAAGAGAAAAAGATAGCCACCGCCGAGTCTTGTACCGGTGGCTGGATTGCTCAAATAATAACCGAAGTTCCGGGAAGTTCGGCCTGGTTTGACCGTGGATTTGTGACTTACAGTAATTCCGCAAAAATAGAAATGTTGGGTGTTAAACGGGAGACACTCGAAAAATACGGCGCGGTAAGCGCTCAAACCGCAGCGGAAATGGCTGCTGGCGCATTAGCCTACAGTGATGCAGACTGCGCCATTGCCGTAACGGGTATAGCAGGACCCGACGGGGGCACAAAAGAAAAGCCGATTGGTACTGTCTTTATTGCCTGGGCATACAAAAGTCAGGATGTTAAGGTGACTCAAAAGAAATTATGTGGCGACAGGCATCAAATCAGAAGACAAACGGTGCAAGTTGCTCTTGAGGGGGTCGATTTATAATTAACAAGCCATTCAGGAAGGTTAATGAAGGTTAAATAGTAAATTATCAAATTTAGAATAACGGACTGATTTAAAGCAATCAAAAACCGAATTCAGATTCGTCGAAATCTTCAAATTGCTCTTTTAAACGCTTTTTTTCCCAATAAATTTCAATTTTTCTGCGTGAATCCCGCTTTACCGTCTCTTCTTCGAGAGTCTCGGAAAGTGAAACAAAATCACCGCCTTCAAAAATATCATCGTCATCGGTATTTGTTTCCGGATTATTGGGTGTGCCTGGTTTAATCGCTGATTTAGGGGGTGTCTTGTTCATTTTAAACTCTCAATAAAATAGTAATAAAAATCGTATCATAATGGCGTGTTTTGCAACATTTATTATTATAGTTAAGCTTTATTTCAGGTCAAATAAGGATTTGCTAATTATTCATGAGTTATCTTTGCCAATGCAAGCATGTGATTTATTTTTACTCTAAATCTGATAGTTAGGCTTACCCTTTGCCGCCTTGTCATTGCCTCTGCCGAACAGTTAATTTTCCGGTATAATTTCACGTATTTTTACTCGGAGTATTAAGGCGCTATGTCAAAAATCAATAAAGTTGTATTGGCTTATTCCGGAGGTTTGGATACTTCCGTTATTCTTAGATGGTTACAGGACGTTTACGCGTGTGAAGTCGTTACTTTTACGGCCGATTTAGGGCAGGGCGAAGAAGTTGAACCTGCGCGTGCCAAAGCCAAAGCCGCAGGCATTAAAGATATTTATATTGAAGATTTGCGGGAAGACTTTGCGCGTGATTATGTTTTTCCGATGTTTCGCGCCAATACAATTTATGAAGGCGAATATCTGTTGGGCACATCGATTGCCCGTCCTTTAATCGCCAAGCGCCTGATTGAAATCGCCAATGAAACCGGGGCAACAGCCATCTCACACGGCGCCACCGGTAAAGGCAATGATCAGGTGCGTTTTGAGTTGGGCGCTTATGCTTTGCGTCCCGATATACAGGTCATTGCGCCCTGGCGTGAATGGGACCTGAACTCCAGGCAAACTCTGCTGGCTTATGCTGAAAAGCATGGCATTCCGGTTGAAATGAAGAAAGGCAAGACTTCGCCTTATTCCATGGATGCCAACTTACTGCATATCTCTTATGAAGGCCGTAATCTGGAAGATCCTTGGGCCGAGCCTGAAGAAGATATGTGGCGCTGGACCGTTTCACCTGAAGCCGCGCCTGATCAGGCGACTTATATCGAATTAACTTATCAGCAAGGCGATATTGTTGCGATAGATGATGTTCCTTGTACACCTGCGACGGTTCTCGAAAAATTGAACAAGATTGCGGGCCATAATGGTATCGGTCGACTGGATATTGTTGAAAACCGCTATGTGGGTATGAAGTCGCGCGGCTGCTATGAGACGCCTGCAGGTACGGTAATGCTGAAAGCGCATCGGGCGATTGAGTCATTAACTTTGGACAGGGAAGTGGCGCATTTGAAGGATGAGTTGATGCCGCGCTATGCCTCTCTGATTTACAACGGTTATTGGTGGAGTCCCGAGCGCAAGATGCTGCAAACGATGATTGATGCGTCGCAAGTGTCCGTCAATGGCAAGGTTCGCCTTAAACTTTACAAGGGCAACGTGATTGTTGTCGGCAGAGCGTCTGCTACCGACAGCTTGTTTGATGAAAGCATTGCCACATTCGAAGATGATGGCGGCGCTTATAATCAAAAAGATGCCGAGGGTTTTATCAAGTTAAACGCGCTGAGAATGCGTATTGCGGCTGCCAAACAATTGCGTTAATACGGCCAATAAAAGACAGGACAAATGTTATTTAACTTGTATAATTATCTGTTCAGATAATTACTATTATAAAAATAACAAGGTCTAGCCGGTATGCTTGCCAGTGACTGGTTTGAGAGGAAGTAAAGAATGAGTGATATGCACGAGTCGAAATCAGAGGTTGTGGTCCTGCAAAGCATACCCTCTCATCAAGGATTGATGAAAGTGAATCGTTGGTTAATGGCTATGGTTTTTTTCTTGATGACCGTCATTATTATTGCCGGCTTTTTCATATTTCCAGCTAATGACATTAAAAATTACAAGAACTCCAAGGTCAATATTACCGAAATGAATCCGGTATTATCCGCCGAAGTGAATACCTTGAAAGGACAGTTTGTTGGTTTGGTGAGTGGTTCCATTGAAAGCAAGCTGAGAACGCTGGAGGAAAGCATTCGTCTGGGTACAGTTTCTTCAGCATTAGGGACAATAGAAGACCTGAAAAATGATGTTAAAGTCCTGCGTTCTTACTCGGAGCCGCCGAAGAAAGAGAATGCGTCGCTCTCAAACGAGCAATTGATACAGGAAATGTCAGAGTTAAAACATCTTATCTATCTGACGATTGGCTCCTGCGGTTTAATGCTGGCGGCTGTTGCAGGTATCTGGATCAAGACCCATTACCGCCTGCCTCATAAAGAAGCCGTCATACGTTTTTTAGGAAAGAAATAACGTACTTTTTATTTTATCAGCCATAAAAAAAGCCGCTCCAATCCAGGATTGAGCGGCTTTTTTATGCCCGCCTTGTTTTTATTATTATTTGCTTTTTATGTATTCATACAAAGCGTCAACAGCTTGATCTTCGCCGTAACCAGCCTTTTCAACTGCTTTGTTTTTCATAATTTCTTCAATAGCTTTTGGCATTCCGCCTCTGCCTTCTTTCAAAACTTGTTCGAATTTAGCTCTGTCCAGTTGACCTGCTTTAACTAATTCTGTTAACTGTGGATTTGAAGCGATATCATGGCAAGTACCGCAACCACGGCCAAAAGCCCGCTCATATATTTTTTTGCCGATTTCAAGCTGTTCGTCAGCTAATGCTGATCCACTTAAGGCGATTAAAACGATACCTGCTAATGTACCTAATGATTTTTTCATAGTGACCTCTTTTGATGTAAAAAAAGAGAACGGCAGTTCTCTTCGTGGAAATCGAGTCCGATTAAAATTCAAACCAGCAAAGAATAGGGAATTTGACCGAAAAATTCAATCTTTTATTTCTTTTGGAATCCATTATTAGCCATATCAATGAATGCTGACTGAATCATAGGCATTAATTTGAGGCATTATAAAAACTGCTGCGTTGACTTAATTCATTAGCTTGCATGACCATTATGGAACCAGTTGAGTTTGTCATGCAAGGTGACTACAGTGCCAATAATAGTCAACGTAGGCGGTTTGATATTCAACCCGGCAATAACAGTGGGTAATGTTTCGAGAGTGCCGGTAATGACCCGCTGGTTTGTGGTAGTGCCCTGTTGCACAAGGGCGATGGGCAAGTCTTTTGGGCTGCCGTGGGCGATTAAAGACTGGCAGATTTTTTCCAGTCCCACCAATCCCATATAGATAACGATGGTCTGATTCGGAGCAGCCAGTTGCGTCCAGTTTAAATTGATAGAATTATCTTTCAGGTGTCCGGTAACAAAAGTGCAGGATTGCGCATGATCTCGATGCGTTAGCGGAATCCCTGCATAGGTTGCACAGCCGGAAGCGGCGGTGATCCCAGGGACGACCTGGAAGCTGATGCCTTGTTGCATTAATGTTTCAATTTCCTCACCGCCGCGGCCAAAAATAAAAGGGTCGCCTCCTTTTAATCGCACTACCCGCTTTCCTGCCTTGGCCAGATCAGCGAGCAGAGTATTAATGGATTCCTGGGGCAGCGTGTGTTTTTCCCGCTGCTTTCCTACATAAATTTTTTCCGAGTCCCGGCGGGCCAAATCCAGAATTTCCGGCGAAACCAGACGATCATAAACGACAATATCAGCCTGTTGCATTAATCGTAAGGCGCGGAAAGTTAATAAATCGGGTGCGCCGGGACCTGCTCCTATTAAATAGACTTCGCCCAAACCGACGCCGTCTTCTTGCTGACTGAGCGTTTGCTGTAACAGTCGCTCGGCGGTCTGCTCATTACCTGCAAAAACCTGCTCGGCAACAGAGCCTTGAAAAATATTTTCCCAGAAAATCCTGCGCTGAGCGGGCTCCTTGATATATGTTTTAACATCGGTTCTGAATTTTTCTGCAAGTTGAGCCAACCGCCCATAGGCAGGCGGAACGATGCTTTCTATCCTGGCTCTGAGCAAGCGGGCTAAAACCGGCGCAGCTCCACCGGAAGATACGGCTGCAATGATGGGTGAGCGGTCGATAAGGGCTGGAAAAATATAGCTGCACAGCTTAGGGTTATCTACTACATTAACCAGTATATGTTGTTCGTCAGCAGTTTTGGCGACGAGTTGATTGGTCTTGGCATTATCCGTAGCTGACACAACCAGCCTGAAGCCACGCAGATCGGACGGTATAAAGGGCTTTTGCAAAATGGTCAGCTTGTGAGCCGCCTGTAAATCCAGTACGGCAGTGCTGATTTCCTTGGCAATTACAGTGATTTTTGCACCGGCCCGTACTAAAAGTTCAATTTTGCGTGCCGCGATTTCGCCTGCGCCTACAATCAGGCAATTCTGGTCTTTAAGCTTTACAAAGATAGGGAAATATTCCATTCCGATAATTCGTAGATTTATTAGGAAATGGTATTATAAGCATTCTAAAGTTTGGTTGAGCAACTAAAAGTAATGATTGAATTTAACCTGGAAGTCGATGCCAGCGGATTGCTGTGTCCCTTACCGCTGCTGCGTCTGAAAAAGGCCCTGATGGAAATATCCAGTGGCGATGTGGTAAAAGTTATCGCCACTGATCCTGCCGCACATCTGGATTTTGGAGTGTATACGGACCAGGCGGGACATCAAATTGTTGAGTTTATAAAACACACCAATACACAGATTTTTTATATCAGGAAGAAATAGCCGGCAGCTCAACGCTATTTCTGAAAATGATGTGTTGGGCAGGTACCGTTCCTTAAGCTGATGATTGGCCAATTTGCTGATTTGGCAAATTGCATCAGCTTCTCGTCAGGATCAACGGCAACAGGATTATCCACCAGCTTAAGCAATGGCAAGTCATTGTGGGAATCGCTGTAAAACCAGCTGTCCTGCATGGTTTCGGTTGAGCTTTTCAGCCATTCTTCCAGTAATTTTACCTTGCCTTCCTGAAAGCAGGGAATGCCTTTAAAATCGCCTGTATATTTACCATTTTCAAATTCGGGCGTTGTCGCCAGTAAATGCTCGATGCCATAGAGTTCAACAATAGGCTGGGTCACAAATCGATTGGTTGCGGTAATGACCAGCAAGGTATCCCCCCTGTCTCTATGTTTGGCTAAAAGTTGCTGCGCCGGTTCCAATAATATCGGTGTGATAATGGTTTGGATAAATTGCATGCGCCATTGATACAGTTGCTCAGGAGCGTTGTGGGCCAAGGGCTGCAAGGAAAAGCGCAGAAACCGGACAATATCCAGCGTGCCTTGTTTGTAATCTTCATAAAACTGGGCGTTAGCGTCATAGTAATCTTTATTGACAATGCCCTGGTTGACAAGAAATTGACCCCATAAGTAGTCGCTGTCGTCGGCTATCAACGTATTATCCAAATCAAAAATTGCTAAACTCACATTAAACCTGTCTGAAATAATTAAAAGGGCTGTATGGTCTGGTGTCTACAGTTTATTTATGGAACAATGGGATCATTAACAAAACAATCCCTCCTGTTATTGCAATTTTAACAGTTAACAAGGTCAAGATACAGGTCGGGTAAAGACACAGGTTTTAACATGATAGACTCTAAAGGATACCGGCCCAATGTTGGGATCATCCTTTGCAATGACGAGGGTCGCGTGTTTTGGGCAAAACGGATGGGCGTAAATGCCTGGCAGTTCCCGCAAGGAGGAATAAATGACGATGAAGACCCTGAAACAGCGATGTATCGAGAATTGTGGGAAGAAACCGGGCTGCAAGAACAGCACGTACAAGTGCTTGGGCGAACACGCTATTGGCTGAGATATCAGCTGCCTGAGCGTTATATACGCAAGAATTCCCTGCCTTTATGTATAGGCCAAAAACAAATATGGTATATGCTGAGGTTGATAACGCCTGATTCAAATGTGCGTTTTGACCATTGCGCCAAACCGGAATTTGATAGCTGGCGTTGGGTGGATTATTGGGAACCGCTTAATGATGTCGTGTATTTCAAGCGCAAGGTTTATCAAAGAGCAATGAGAGAGCTAGGGGCTATTTTGGCTATTGATTCTGTACCTGTTAATGCATCGGGTTATCTGGCGAAGGTTATAAAAGATAGCGTGGAGTTAAAATAGCTTTTGTACTTTTAGAGATTGACGTTAACTGTGAACCGCATCGTTTCTGTTTAATGGCATTAACTTTTAATGATTTGAACCCTGTAAATTTTAAAACAAAAAAGGATAACCTGAATGCCCATTTCGCTTGCTGTTCTTGAAGAAGTGGTCCGTGAAGCAGGATCAATTGCATTAACTTATTTTAAAGACTTAAAGAATGTGAAAGTCCACAGGAAAAGTCCCAGAGATTTTGTTACCGCTGCTGATCTGGCCGTTGAGGTTTTTTTAAAAGAAGCGCTTACCGGAAGATACCCCGAATTTGGCTTTTGGGGAGAAGAAAGCGGGCAAAGCGCTAACCAGACCAATCGTTGGATTGTCGATCCTATCGACGGCACCCATTCATTTTCAAGAGGTCAGTATTTCTGGTCTATCAGTGTCGCACTGGAAATTGCTCAAGAGCTGATAATCGGTGCGGTTTATGCACCGGCTTTAAATGATTATTACTGTGCAGAGAAGGGCAGGGGAGCCTGGAAAAATGGCCAGCCTATCACGGTTTCCTCTGAAGATAACCTGTCTGACGGAATGGTGGCTACCGGCTTTGCCTGCTTGCGTTCTTATTTGACGGACAATAATCTGGAACGTTTTGGAAGAATCGCTCAAAATACTACCGGACAGCGCCGTTTCGGCTCGGCGGCACTGGATTTATGTTTTGTTGCGGATGGTCAGGTTGATGCTTTCTGGGAGCAGGAGCTAAACCTGTATGATGTCGCGGCGGGTACTTTAATTGCCCGGGAAGCGGGCGCTACCGTGACCGATTTTCAAGGCAATCAAGGCCTCTTTCCAAAGCAGATACTGGTAACCAATGGCAAGATTCTTAATCAGATTCTTCCTCTTATGTAGCAGCCTCAACCTTATGGCTTAAGTGCAATCCAACAATTGAATATGCCGTTCATAGAGACTCACAGGATATTTATTCTTGTTTTAAACGGGCTAATTCTTCTTCCAGTTTAAAACAACGTTCCGCTGAGATACGTCATAAATCCAGTACCGAGTTCAACATCAAGCGAGTGGCAGCCATATCATATAGAAGTTACGCATTGACAGGTCATGTAAACTAACCTCAGTTCGGTTTAAGCCTTCAGAAGAAAAGGCAGCAGATCAGTTTCGCGTAATTGAAGAGCCGGCTTTTTATCTTGATAAGAGTAAGCCGCCAAGCAGGCCACGATATTGGCGAGATAATTGAGTAAAGAGCGAGGTCGGAATGCTCCAGGTCAAAAATGTTTTTCAGCTGATCATGGATGGTTTCAATAATACGGCGCTTACTCAGCATTCATTTATCAAAGCCATCCATAGCTTGAGCTTTCATGTTCTTTTTCAAGGTGGTCATCAATTGAATATCCCGGCTGGCCCGCAGTTGGGCTAATTTTTTTGAAATAGTGCCTCTCTGTCCCGAGCCACTGGCCGACCAAAGACAGAGGTGGCCCCAAACCTTTGAGCAGCGCTCATCGAATTTAAAGTGAAATCCCTGCCGATAATTACGTTGCCATTTTGACTGGTGGCAACAGGCTGGTATAAGCTTGATAAGGCGTTTTCTATCCAGGCTTGAATATGGCCTGGAGCGATTATACCCATCTATATATTGCATGATCAAGGTTCTCGCCTGAGCGACCGAATCATAAGC
>JAQURG010000041.1 GCA_028715725.1 Methylococcales bacterium | reverse complement strand
GCCACCCGCTACCGGCCGAATTTAGCCTACGCCATGGCCAGGCTCCGCCTGCGATTGTTCGGATGGCTCATCCAGCAGGCAACGCCGGGCGAGGTGCTCAGCCTGCTCACCCTGATCGGGAAAACCCCGGAACGGCAGAGGCCCGGCCCTTCCGCGCCTCGCCCCAAATTCAGATCCAACCCGAGGCCACGGCGCCGATACAAGTGAGGCTTAACTTAACGGCATTGGTATCAAATCCGGTCTCGTCAATGAACACCAGCTTCGCCGGATCCAACAGCGGTTGCGCCTGTTGCCAGGCGTCGCGCTGCAGGCGCACATCCTCGCGCGCTTGCTCGACCGCTATCAGTGTTTTTTTTAAAGGTCAGGCCGAGACGCTGGAGGCGTTACCCGAGCGTGGAGAGATGAACCTTCACCCCCAGCGGCGCCCGTAACGCTTCCAGTGTGAGATCAGGCTGCACCATCAACACAGCGTGCGCAGCGTCTC
This sequence comes from Methylococcales bacterium, assembly GCA_028715725.1. Classification (GTDB taxonomy): domain Bacteria; phylum Pseudomonadota; class Gammaproteobacteria; order Methylococcales; family Methylomonadaceae; genus JAGXGJ01. Next base: position 25,735 of record JAQURG010000041.1, on the reverse strand, counting down.
GTTATGTGCCGATGTTAGCAGGGGCTGGCGTCCTCCTCCGTGGGGTTTGGGCACCTAAGTGCCGCTCTCTCGCCGCCGCTGCTGTAACTTTTCCACAAACGAGGTGCTCACCCTGAACCGTTCGACCACTTGAGCGATAGTTTGTCCTTCATCGCAGGCTTCGATTACCCGCTTCCGCAAATCCATTGAATAAGCTTTCGGCATGAGGAACTCTCCTTCAGCAAATAAGTCTTCGACGAGTATGGGAAACGGAAGTTTCATTCAATCTGAAGATGCTCTAGCCTCTCATAAGCTGGCTTATCTTAGACATAACTGGCTAATCACTATTTCGCTGCTGATACCGGCTTTACGCATTTTCCGTATCTTTCGTATGGTTCAGCTACTCCAAGTGTCACGGGTGGGGCGCAGCTTGCGTTTACTGCGAATCGTCAGTTCCCTGAACCGCGGCATGCATGCGCTCGGCGCGAGCCTTCGCCGCCGGGGCTTCGGCTATGTCATTGTCCTCACGCTGCTGGTTGTTTTCGCTGGCGCGGCCGGGATGTATACTTTCGAGAGCGGAATTTCCGGCGGACTGAACAGCTACGGCGAGGCGTTGTGGTGGACCGCAATGATTATAACAACAATGGGCTCTGAATATTGGCCACAAACTCTCGAAGGCCGCGTGCTGTGCATTTTCCTGGCATTATTCGCCTTCCCCGTCTTTGGCTACATGACAGCAACCTTCGCTACTTTTTTTATTGGCCGCGACGCACAAAATGATGAAGCTGAGGTCGCCGGATCCAAAGAGGTTGTCGCCTTGCGGGAGGAAGTAATCGCCTTACGCACCGATATCCGCAACCTGTCATCCCGGGTGCCGCCACAGAAGTAAAATGCCTCACATCGTTCACGATGCGATACTTATCGGTGGCCGCCCCCTAATCAATTTAATATTCATTTTGAACCGAATAATGTGAGCTTCTGCTGTCGGCAAATTTTTACCAATCAGAGAGCATATGTGAAAGGTGGATTTACGCAGCAAAACGGGTATGCCGAGTTTGACTTGCCTGATCAAAAATTGCCACACGCCCTTTATCCCCTTAATTAACACCGGTTCGGTTAAATATATTCAGAAAGGTATATCATCATCAAAATCATCATAGGCAGGAGGGGGTGACGGCGGCATTGAGCCGGAATTATTTTGCTGGGCCGGTTGCCTGGACTGGTATTCAGGTTTGGATGAAGGCGCAGATCCTGCTTGCGGCTGATCATTGCCGAAACTGCCGGTTCCTCCACTGCGGCTTCCCAGCATGTGCATTTCATCGGCAAGAATCTCGGTCGTATAGCGATCCTGACCATCCTGCGCCTGCCACTTCTGCGTTCTTAAATGGCCTTCCACATAAACCTGGCTGCCTTTTTTCAAGTATTCACCCGCGACTTCAGCTAGACGATTAAAAAAAACCACTCTATGCCATTCAGTGGAGTCTTTTTTTTCACCGGTCTGTTTATCTTTCCAGCGTCTTGTGGTCGCTAAACGAATGGTCGTCACAGCGCCGCCCTGCGGCATATACCGAACCTCAGGGTCTGCGCCCAGATTTCCAATTAAAATAACTTTATTAAGCATATATCCTCTTATATTTTCTAAATTCAGCCGGCATATAGTACGCGAACCTGCTCGGTATATTTACAATAAATAAATTGTACTGTTAGTGGACCCTACTATTCGCGATTAAAAAACAATCAGTTATAAATCCGGGATCGTTAAAACAAGCCTGAAAACGGCTGGACCTTCACCCACTCGCCTGCTTTAATGTTTGAACTCTCATGATCAAGAATAATAAACGCATTAGCCAGACTCATGGAGCTTAGAATACCTGAACCCTGCTGGCCAGTAGTTTTCACGCTCCAGAAAAGGCTGTCATCCTGCTCGATAATACCCCTTAGAACTTCAGTGCGGCCCGGTTTTTTGCGCAGGTCATGAGCTGCTTTAGCTAAAAAAACCGGCGCCGAAGGTTTATTATTGATGCCCGACATTTTTTCCAAAGCCGGCAGGACAAACTGGTAAAAAGTCACCATCACTGCAACCGGATTACCGGGCAAGCCAAAAAATGCGGCGTTACCGATAGTGCCGAAAGCCAAAGGCCTGCCCGGTTTTATAGCCACTTTCCAGAACTCAATCTGACCCGACTCCTGTAATGCGGCTTTCGTATAATCCGCCTCGCCGACTGAAACGCCGCCCGTTGAAATAATCACATCAGCATAATCACTGATCTCATTAAAACTCTTCAGCAGCGATGCGGGCTCATCCTCCAGAATACCCAGATTGATGACGTCAATATCGGGCTTGTCCAATGCCGCTAGCAGACTGTAACGATTACTGTCATAAATGCCTCCTGCTGAGGGTGTAGCGCCCAAACTGAAAATTTCGTTACCGGTCGAGGCAATAGCCACTTTCAACTTGCGGGCCACATTGATTTCAGCAATGCCCAGAGAAGCGATTAGGCCAATATCGGGCGGAGTCAGATATTTCCCGGGCTGCAATACGATATGTCCTTGCTGAATATCCTCACCGGCTTTGCGGATATTTTGACCGGCTTTATGTCGTGCATCAATCAGGATGCTATTATCCTTCAGCATGACATGCTCCTGCATGACGACTATATCCAGCCCTTCAGGAACAGAAGCTCCCGTCATTATACGGAGGCATTGCCCCGGCCTGATCTCGCCAGTATAAGGTCTTCCGGCGAAGGCGTGCCCGCCTATCACAAGTGTGCATTCACCTTGAGCCGGCAGGTCGGAAGAACGCAAGGCGTATCCATCGACCGCTGAATTGGTATGAGGCGGCACATTAAAAGCGGCGATGACCGGCTCATAAAGCGTGCGGCCTCTGGCCTTTTCAATGTTCAAACGCTCGTAGCCCTGAATAACAGGCACATCCGATAAAATTTGTGACAAGGCGTCCTTGACGGAGATCAGGCCGGGTTCATAAATATCGGTGCAACTGGGCTCTGGATTATTCATTTTTAAGTGCCGGTGTCTGAAAATAATGCCTGGTAAGCTCTGGCGGATTGTTCCGGCTCACTGTCAAACAGTCCTCCGATAACCGCCAATAAATCGGCTCCTGCCGCCAATAATGACGCACCATTTTCCGGCAGAATGCCGCCTATGGCTACAATGGGGATATTAAGCAGGCGTTTTGCCTGTTGCAGTGTCTCGATTCTCGCAGGTGCTGCCAGCGGTTTTGATGAAGAAGGAAAAAAACGCCCGAAAGCAACATAAGTGGCCCCCTGCTCTTCTGCGATTATAGCTCGCTCGACAAAGTCATAGCAGGAAACACCGATAATGGCATCGTCTCCTAAAAGCATTCTTGCCTGAGCAATAGCGCCGTCTTCCTTGCCGATATGGACGCCATCAGCACCGGACATGGCAGCCAGTTCAATATCGTCATTAATAATAAGCGGAACATTGAACCGATGGCAAACTTTAACCAGCTCTCTTGCCAGAAGGAGCGCGTCTAACGGATTTTTATCGCGATATTGCACAAGCAGTGCGCCGCCTCTGATCGCAGCAATGACCTCGTCGATAATGATATTGCCGGACTTATTCTCAGTTTGAGTAATTGCATAAAGACCTCGCGCAGGGAAGCTCATGATTCGTCCTCCATCCAGAAAAAACGATTCGGATTATGCTGCCCCTTGCCTGGCTGATAAGCGGCTTGTAAAGAATTCCAGGTATATTCCTGAGCTTCCATGACCGCTTGAACAGGCTCAAGTCCATGCGCGATCAAGGCCGAAATACTGGCAGCCAGCGTACAGCCTGAACCATGATAACTGGCCGGCAATCTGTCCCAGGTATAGGTTTCCCAGCAACGATTATCGTAAAACAGTTGATTACATACTGAAGGCGTCGTTTCATGCGTTCCGGTAATCAGGACATATTCACAACCTTGCTCCAGCAGCGCCAGACCGCATTCATCCAGCTCATCAAGTCCAGCAAGTTTCCTGGCCTCCTCGCTATTGGGTGTCAGGACGGTGGTGCAAGGCAGCAGCAAATCGACAATAGTTGCAATAAGTCTTTCATTGGATAATTCGGCACCGCCGCCCGCCGCGAGCACCGGGTCCAGAATAACCGGAATGTTCGGGTGTTGTTTTAAAATCGCATAAATAGCGATTGCGGTTTCATGATGCCCGATCAAACCGATTTTAATGGCGTTAACCGGTATATCATCCAGCACAGTATTCGCCTGACTGATAATCGCTTCAGGACTTTGAGGGATTAACTTTTTGATATTGCGTGTATCCTGCTCGGTTAAGGCAGTAATCACACTGGCGGCATGACACTGATGACTGACCAGGGTTTCAATGTCCGCCTGTACGCCCGCGCCTCCGCTGGGATCATGGCCGGAAAATGACAGTACAACTGGGCGATTGGGGCGCATGTGCTTCCTCGGAAATATAAAGAATAATGCAGACCTAATGTCGACAATATCTTAAAATATCGTAGTATCGTGGAGCGGGCAAACATTTTTTGCAGTTACTCTTAATATTATAAAGAGTCGAGGAAATGGCTTGATAGCTTTCATACAAAATAGAAAGCTTGAGGTTCCGGATGATAAACTCAACAGATAAGTTGACTTAAGCAATACGGTGAGATCCGATCAATGTCCTTCTTAACGTCAAAAACATCGACCCTCATAATGCCAAAATTGCAAAAGTTGACCGTGCTTTTGATCCCGGGTGATGTCCCGGAATGACGATTTAAATATCTTGCAATAATAGTCCACAAGAGTTAGAGTTTTCGGTAATGACATTGGGTAATGATTGCATTTCCCGGCTAATCAGTGCAGCATGTACCTGCTTTTTGAAAATCAGCTTTAGAGAAAACAGTAGAGGGAAAAATTACTTCGGCCCATTATGGATATGTGTACAGGAACTCTAAATAAGGCAATATGGTAACCATTTGAAGCTGATAATGACTTTTTTGTATTCAAGAAGTGATTCCCAAATTCATCTTTCTTCGAAAGAAATGCTTGAAATCAGTCAGGAGATAAATCGGGAATTTACCCCCGGCGCTTTACCCGCCCTATCAGAGCCGGCTTCCAAAATCAAGCTTTCATCCACGGAAATGTTTGAAATCAGTGAAGAAATCCGTCAGAATTTTGCGCCCAGAGCAGAAAACAATGCTCAGGAACTTGTCCTGTTGCCGGTTGATCCCGATCATCTTTATGCTTACTGGAACCTGCCCGATACCAAGCCAGACATAATGCCAAAGACCGATTCCGAAAATCAACTGACTTTAAGGATTTATTCAGAAGCAAACAAAAACACCGGGACAGTCGAAACAAAACCGTGGTTTGACGTTGCTATTGATAATACTCAAGCCCAACAAAGCGTATTCTTATCAAAACAGGCTCATGAAACCACTTATAGCGCAGCCATTGGCCAGCGGTTTCCGGATAACAGCCTGTCTTCATTCGCCGACTCCAATATTACTCATGTTCCGCCTGGAAGAGTGAAATCCGGGTATCCTGAGGAAACTCAGACAAGGCTTAAGCCCATGCCAAAACTCAATGCAACAAGCAGGGAAGAAGTATCCACTTTTATGAAAAAAAGTGCTTCCGGTCAGGGACATCATCCATAAACCCGATGAAAAAAGGATTCCTTAGCATCATACTTCACGCGCATCTGCCCTACGTACGGCACCCGGAGCACGAGAGCTTTTTTGAAGAAAACTGGCTATTCGAAGCCATTACCGAATGCTACATACCGTTAATCGGCGTGCTGGATCGGCTGCAAAAAGACAGTGTGGATTATCGATTGACGCTTTCTCTATCGCCGCCGCTGATTTCCATGCTGCGCGATGAATTATTGCAATCGCGTTACCTGAAATATTTGCACAGATTGCTGGAGCTGGCCAAAAAAGAAATCATCAGAACGCGCAAACAACCTGAATTTCAAAAACTGGCGCGGCTGTACCGCCGCTTTTTTCAAAATACCCTGAACACCTATCAGGATCAATACCACTGCGATCTATTAACCGCTTTTAAAAAATATCACGCAGCAGGCACGCTTGAATTGATAACCTGTGCCGCGACTCACGGCTTTCTGCCTCTACTTAATGTTAGCGAAACTGCGGTACGCAACCAGATCAATATTGGCATCGAAACGTTCAAGTCCAATATGGGTTTCTCACCGACCGGATTTTGGCTGCCTGAATGCGCTTATTATCCCGGACTGGAAAGGTTGCTGGGCGAAGCCGGCATTAACTACTTTTTTGTCGATACGCACGGCATTATGGATGCCAGTCAGCAACCTCGTAACGGCGTCTATGCACCGCTGGATTGCGGCAATGGCGTTACCGCATTCGGACGGGATCCTGAATCATCCAGACAAGTCTGGAGTTCGCACGAAGGCTACCCGGGCGATTTCGATTACCGCGAATATTACCGGGACATCGGTTTCGATCTTGACTTTGATTATATCGCTCCGTACATTCTTGATGGTGAAACCCGCATCAATACAGGAATCAAATATTATCGCGTGACAGGCAAGGATTTGCCGAAAGAAATCTATAATCCTAAAAAAGCGCTGGCGAAGGCTCACCAGCATGCTCAGGATTTTATCAATAAGCGCCACCGGCAAATTGATGCCCTTGCCGCCACTGTGGACAGGCCGATCATTGTGGCCCCTTATGACGCCGAACTCTTTGGCCACTGGTGGTTTGAAGGACCTTTCTGGCTGGAACAGGTCCTGCGCCTGGCAAGTGAAAATACTAATAATGTCCAGACTATCAGTTGCAGCGATTATTTAAAGCAGCAGGCTTCCCACCAGATAGCCACCCCGTCAGCGTCAACCTGGGGTCATGAAGGCTATTACAGTTACTGGATCAATGAAACCAATGATTGGATTTATCCTTTTCTGCACAAGGCTGAAGCGGATATGGAAAAATTGGCGGCCGATCTCCACGGTTTAGCAGTCAGCCCATTGCAGACCCGGGCTTTGAATCAGGCGGCAAGATCCATTTTACTGGCGCAAGCCTCCGATTGGCCATTCATAATGAAATCCGGAACGACTATCGACTATGCCAAAAAACGCATAACAGACCATCTTGCGAGATTTAATTACCTGCATGACTGCATTCGTAAAAACAACATAAATGAGCGCTATTTGACTGCCCTGGAATTCATGGATAACATTTTTCCGGACATCGATTATCGGGACTATAATCCTTCAAAATACAAATAATGCTTCGCCTGGGTTTCGGCTAATTTTAGCAGTGCATAATCTAAGCGGGCATTAAATTCGTCCTGCGCATTTCTGCCTGACAGCTTGTTAACGAAGATTCAAGCCTTCATTATTAGCTTATCCGTTCTTATTCCGCTTAGCTCGTAAAATAAATCTCTATTTAATGAATAAATTACGGCTTCGAAATTCAACTAGTAATTCAGCTCCTTCCTGCTAAATAATCCCCAAAAATAAGCTAAGTTAGCTACCGCACAAATTTAGTTGGCATTTAGTAGTATGGTGTCAACTTCATTGCCAGGCATTATTCAATGAAGTATTACATGATTTATATAATCAGGATATTTAAAACTTTCAAAATCTTTTATTAATGAGGTGATAAAATGAAAAAAATCAATGTTCTACTGGCCAGTGCAGTTCTTCTTTCTATTAATTCTCTTTCGTTATTAGCAGCCGCAACCGATGCGGATGACTTTGCCGATGATGCCTCTGCCAAAGGTATTGCCGAGATTGAAGCTGGGAAATTGGCATTGCAAAAAGCAACTTCTCCAGATGTTAAAGCCTTTGCACAACAGATGATTACCGATCATAAAGCTGCAAATGCCGAGCTAGCGTCTGTGGCTAAACGTAAAAACCTTAAAGTTGCCGACGATGCAGAGTTGATGGACAAAGCCAAGGCATTCATGCTGAAGCAAAGTGACGGCCAATCCTTTGATGCTGCGTATACTGCGGATCAGGTAACCGCACATGAGCAGACTATTGAATTGTTTCAAAAAGGAGCCAAGTCAGATGATGCGGATATCGCCGCCTTTGCTAATGCTACACTTCCAAAGCTTGAGAGTCACTTGAAGCAGGCACGTATATTGGCAAAGTCTGCCGCAAATACTAAAAGTGACGTTAACAGATAGGATGAGGCCGATAATAACACCAGCTACGATACTGTCCCATTGCCATGAGCATGGCAATGGGTTTTCGTTTGTAGAAAAAAAAGAGCTAGTCATCTTTTCGGACGTTCATTCTCTTCCGGAGCCTGCATGCAAAAATTACTATGTCTTGCCCCCGTTCTGATCATGCAGGTTTGCAGTAATGATGCTAAAACTCATATTACGCAAAGCGACTTGCTGCAACAAATGCAAAAACTTTCTGCACCCGTCATCATTGATGTCCGTTCCGGACGAGAATATCAAGCGGGCCATATTCCCACAGCCCTGCATATCCAATTCTGGAATGCTTTTACTACCGCTCAGCTACCTGCTTACTCAAGCACGCAGTCACTCGTGCTTTATTGCGAGCATGGCCCGCGTGCCGGTATCGCAAAATGGGGGTTGTCGATGCAGGGTTTCGAAAACATCCGCTATTTGCAGGGGCACATGAAAGCATGGCGTAAAGCAGGTTTACCTGTCAGTCCTGCGAATGATAAATAGAAGCGGAGCTTTACTCGTCAGCGTATCCGTACATATCGATACAGATTCATAATAACTGCCGCGCCTGCCAAACCCTGTTATTGCCAATGATCCATGATTGGTGTAAAAAACATAAAAAATAATAATGTTGGATTAAACGGCAATGTCAACAGTGCTGAACTTCGGATCCATCAATATTGACCATGTTTACAGGGTCGAGCATTTTGTACGCCCCGGAGAAACCATCAACTGCCAGGATTATAAACGCTTTGCCGGAGGCAAGGGCCTGAACCAGTCCGTCGCACTCGTCCAGGCTGGCGTATGCGTTTATCATGCCGGCAAGATGGGTGCAGAATACAGATCCAGCACGATATGCAAACTATATTGCTCGGCCCAGTCGAATGCGCGGTCAAGAATTTCTATGCCACCCTCAACAAAGGGATGCGAAGACGCGCCATAACATCGATGGTACGGATAACCCGGCCCGAATATCCAATGGCCGATGGGAATCCGGACAGCATTTATTCCGATTTTGGCAAGCCAGGCAAAGTCTTCGGACGTGATAAACGTGTCCCAGTGGTTTTTCATTGCTTGCTCTGCTCGTGTGCCCAGTTCAACGCACCAGGAGGTTTCATCTGTCGCCTGAAGACCAGCAAATAAACTGGGCGTCATCCATTTCTCAAGTACCAGCCATCCGCCCAGATTAACCCCTCGCAGTTTATTATCGCTGAACGTTTTATCTATCAAATTTCCTTTTCCTGGATGGTATATTTTTACAATATAATTCGCCGGTTATGAAACGCTGCCGCCGATGGTTGATTTGAAATTGTCAGCATAGCGGTATTTGGTAATTCCTGGCAGATCAGACTCAGCATTAACTTTTCTCCGTCGGGATCGAGCGAGTCGAAGGCTTCCTGTACCAAAATCCACTTGGGCCAATATAACAATAAGCGTACCAATCCCAAACGCTGTGGCTGTTCACGGGTAAGCACTTGTTCCCACGCATCCTCTTGTTCAAGCTGCACCAGTAAATCCTCAAGCCCGGCCAATATAAACAATTCCTCAATCAGGGCGGAACTAAACAATTCCGGTAGAGACGGATAACAAATTGCGGCGTGAGCGTGCCATCGGGCAAATAGGGCCGTGGCGGCATGAAGAACAGTGGGCTCTCCATTGGGTAATTCAATACGACCGCCTCCTCAAGGCCAGAGACCGGCCATCGCTTTGAACAGTCTGGCTCCTGTAAAAGTATCGCCGACAAGAAGAACACGCTCTGCCTGGCTCTATTTTTACCCAGGATCAATCCGTAAATGTTTTCATTTAATTATAATTCTAATGATTAAAGCATGGATTAATTTGGATAGGTCACTGGTACAATATCGCCACCCATAAGTCTGACAATCTACAGGCAGAAAAAAAGCGATGGCAAATCCGGTTTCCCTCAGACTCGAACAATACCCTGAAGTTATTCTCAATATTGCTCATCGGGGCGCCCGCGCCTTCGCGCCCGAAAATACCCTGGCTGCATTTGAAAAAGCCAAAATGTTTGATTGCCAGATGTTTGAAATGGATGTGCGCGTGTCGAAAGATGGGGAACTAATGGTTCATCATGATGACCAGTTGATTAGATGTACGGATGTCAAAGCCAAATTTCCAGACCGCAGTTCGTACACTATCTCGGATTTTACTTATGATGAGTTGTGCGCTCTGGATGCCGGTAGTTGGTATATTGAACAATTGTCACTCCCAGGCTCGCAAAGACAGGAGTTCTTGCAAACTTTAACGGACGAAGAATTAACTCAGTTTGTCAGTCCTGAGGATCGTGCATTCTATGCATCAGGCGACGTCAAAGTGCCAACGTTAAAGCAGACGCTGGAATTTGCCAAAGACGCAGACCTGATGGTCAACATTGAACTTAAAACACAGAAACAATTAGATTCAGGATTGGCGTATGCGGTTGTAAGGCTTGTAGAATTCATGGGATTTAACCACCGCGTTATCCTCTCCTGTTTTGATCATGAACAGCTAGTGAGAGTGCGCCAGCTGACAAAAAACATCGCAACGACTGTACTGACCGGCGACCGGCTTCCGAATCCGGGTGAGTATCTGCAATCACTGGATGCTGACGCCTATCACCTCGGATGCTACCGCGACTATGGAGCATTGGGCTTCAATTCGTTAGAAGGAAAGCAGTATTTATCCGAGATTAGCCATCTTCGCCAATCCGGCTACAGCATCAATGTATGGACGTGCAATAATAAGGAAGAGATGCGTTATTTAATCGCCGCTGGAGTTACCGGTTTAATATCCGACTACCCCAATCGTGTCAAGGATGTATTAGCTGAGCAATTTTTGCTTGGTTAATCTCGGGTGAATTCAAAAACATCCCGAATCAAAAATTATTGAATATTTGAACCTTTTGCTTCAAAAATGGAATCTTCAGATTAGAGCGCTGATCATGCAACTCTGATTCAGCGCTAGACTCCACCTGTTCCCAACAGGTATTTCCAAATTATTCTCAAGGAGCAAAAACATGAAAGCACGTCACTGTACAGTGATTTTGCGTCCCACTGGTGATTGCGATGGTTCTCGCCGCCACGTCTGCCGCCCAGCCTGAAGGGAACTATCAACTGAACTATATATCCGACGGAACTGTTCTGAACGGATACCCCCCGCCACACCATACCGTCCCCGACCTGGTCAATGCCTTGGGTCTTGCATTCAATCCTTTTGGACCAGTATGGGTAGCCGACAACGGCACCGGCGTCTCCACGCTGTATGACGGCTTTAGCGTCGCCCAGCCCCTGATGTTGCAGATTCCCTCTCCCACCGACATCACCGGAGGAAACCCGACAGGAATCGTTTTTAACGGCTCATCAGGCTTTTCGGTGCCCAAAGGGACGACCGCCGGGCCGAGCCGCTTCATCTTCGCCACGGAAGACGGTGTGATTGCGGGCTAGGCGCCTAATGTTGATCCAACTCATGCGATTCGCGTTATCGACAACTCGGGAGCTGGCACGGTATACAAGGGACTTGCCCTCAGTGCCGGAGGTAATGGCAGTCTGCTCTATGCTGCCGACTTCCATAATAGAAAAATCAATGTTTTCGACAGCTCGTTCCATCCTGTATCGCTACCGGCGGGAGCGTTTATAGACCCAGACGTTCCTTCGATAGGCGCTCCGTTTGGCATACAGGCTATTAACGGCAATATTTATGTAGCCTATGCCAAACAGGACGCCGCCCAGCACGACGAAGAGAAAGGAGCTGGGCTTGGCTTGGTTAATGTGTTCGATCCCAACGGCGTATTGCTCCAACGCATCGTAGCTGTTCAGTCACCCTCACGGCAAATGCTGAACGCACCTTGGGGAATGGCTTTGGCTCCGGCAGGCTTTGGCAAATTCAGCAACCGCCTTTTGGTGGGCAATTTCGGTGACGGCAGGATTAATGCCTTTGATCTGGTATAGACGCTCGAAGGGATCGGACCCTGCATGATATATTCCTGTAAGGGTTTCAGCAGAGTTTCGATCTGGGATTTGGTAAGCTGATCCATGAAGATAACATGGATGTCGTTTTTAGTGAATTGGTACGGGCTGTCTGTATTGGCGGGAAACTGCCGCACTGTAACCGATCTTTTTCCATGAACGACGTAAGGCATGATTAAAATTGATAGCGCTAAGGCGAAGAAGGCGGCGGTTATCCATCTTGCAGTAATAGTATTAACGAGGCCAAGCCAGCCAAAACCTGAAAACGCATAATTTTAATTGCTTTGAAATCTATCTTTAATCTGCTTTTCGTCAGTTTGAATACGGGACATCAAGCGTTCAAAGGAGGGAGTAGAAGAAATTTCGACCAATTGCGCCTGCTGCAACTTTTTGGCTAGCATTTGTTGGATAACAAACTCCTTGCGGCAGGCAGACCCGCAAATGACCCAGCCGGATTTATAGTTTTCCATTATCGGGTTCAAGTTGTTGTAGCCTAGCCTAGCCCAGCCGAGATATCAATCTTTTTTGAGACCGGGTAACGGCCTGAAACCTCATAGTCTATGCAGTTCTTCCTCGATGGTAGGCATCATCAGCAATAGCCATCCGGGCTGTAATTAGATCGCTGTAATGAAGCAACAGGCTATATTCATGTAGTCTGAGTTTTTCCCAAACAGATAACCATCATAAATATAGCGCGCGGAGGAAGCATCCATTCGCCAATCATCAGCCAACTCATAATTGAAGCCGACAGTTACAGCCGATTTTTGCCATACGCGGTTTGTGTATAATGGCGGATCATGTCGGCATCGATGCTGTCATTTTTAGCATAGCCTCCCATAGCATTGGCATAGTCTCTGATCCGCTTGGGATCAACGACGGCAACAGCAATTTCCCAGAATTGCAGGAAGGCAACTAGCTTTCTTTCGTAGCCTCCGTGGCTTCCCTTACAAAACAAACCGATCTGCTATCCGGGATGACTTTTAACAGATTCTTGAAGCTTCCTTCATCTTTATCAATGATTAAAACGGTATTGTCGTCAACAGAGACATCCAGCTTTTGTTCGGCGACATCAACACCTATCATTTGCAATTTTTTTTAAAGGAACTGGCTGTGTCTCTATAGGGACTGACATAATAATTACCTTTGGCACTCATTCTTGTAAAATACAGAATCTAAAATACGGAATCACACTGTGTTCCTGACAAATGTTCGAGTTTCAAAACTTAGCTGAAGCGATCTTTGCTGCACGACGATGTTATAGAATACACCTAAGTCGAATCGATCTACCTCAGCCTTTTTTCACTAGAATTCCTATTCTAATAAAAATGTTAAGTTGCTTGGTTTTAATCGTACAAGTCGTAAGGAAAGTAACCAAAGACCAATTCACTAGAAGCGGATTTGGACGCCAAAGGCGCACGAAGTGCGAGCACCAGGAAAGCGCGAGTCAGGGCAACCCGATTGCCGCTTTTTCCTGCGTTCCTCGCATTCACCAGGGTTGACGAGAGGGATTGATGTCCAGTAGTTTTTTATATTCATGGCGGACTTTATTATTTTTTTTCAGTATTTAAATTATGTAAATATCTGTAGAGTATTAAGTTAAGCTCTTAGTCTTGAATAGATGTTATGTTCTGCTAACAGATTATTATCATTTAATGCTGATTAGCACTTAAAGGCATAGATAGTCCGTTAGATAAAAAATAAATGAATCTTAACTAAAATGTTTTTGCACTACATGTTTTTAGTGCTACTATTTGGCGCAGTAAAAGTTTGAGCCGGCTTCAATTATGAAGCTGGAATTGTAAGCCAACCAAAATTGGCGATTTTTTAAGTATAAGAGTGTGACATGGCAGATCAAGTTGTAGGTACCGTTAAGTGGTTCAATGATGAAAAAGGTTTTGGATTTATTGAACAGGAAGGTGGTAAGGACGTTTTCGTTCACCACAGTGCAATTAACGGCGCTGGCCGTAAAACCTTACGTGAAGGTCAAAAAGTTACGATGCAAGTAACTCAAGGTCAAAAAGGGCCACAAGCAGAGAATGTAACCCCGGCGTAACAGACCTATAAATCAAACCCAGAAGTCTATTGGCTTCTGGGTTCTGTTTGCCGGCTGGCATTAAGCTTGGCAGTCTTTGTGATTGCCGGAAATGGTTTGCTATTGGCTGATTTTAAAGCGTTTTTGTGGTGTGCAATCAGGCACCGCAAAGCTGTTTTTGCCTTGAATTTTTCAATGGATGAGCTCTATAATTAAAAGCTTCTGCCAGGATCGTCCCAAGCAATTTGCTGTGTGCTTTTTATAGAGCTACTCTGGCCTTCAGAATAATAAATTTTGTATTGGCCGCAACTGTTTTATGGTGTCCAAATAGCCGATCAAGAACGGTATGATAGCCTAAATGGCGATTCCCGATTACCCATAATTCGCCTCCTTTCCTTAACACCTTTCTTGACTGTTTAAGCATGTTGATGGCAATCTGGTCGCCAATGGTATTGTGCTGATGAAAAGGTGGGTTACAAAGAATGATATCGGCTGAATTTTCCTCAAAATTCACCAGGCAGTCAGTCACTCGATAAGTCGCATTACGCTCTAGACCGAATGCCCGATTGAAATTTTCCCTGGCGGACGCTACTGCCATAAAAGACTCATCAACAAAATGAACCGTTGCCTTGGGATTGAGCTTTGCCGCCATTAGACCCAGTAAACCGTTGCCGCAACCCAGATCAATAATGTCGCTAGCACCCAGTCCGACAGGCAAATGCTGGAGGAAAAAGCGTGTTCCAATATCAAGATTGTCACGCGAAAAAACATTAGCATGATTACTGATCAGGTACTCGGTTCCTTCAAGCCGATAATTGACCGGATAAGGACTAACCGGAAGAACCAGCTGCGCATCAGGCACTGCAAATATCAGGCGCGCTTTTTTTCTTGCCAGCGCAGTCTTGGTCGGCCCAACCAGACGTTCCAGCATCTTCCAAATGGAAGACGGCAGAGTTTTTGTCATCCCCGCTAAAATAACCTGGGTCGTTGGCGTTAAATAAGGATATAACCGTATCAGTTCATCTTCCAATAAAGCCAATGTTTTTGGCGCCTTAATCAGAACCAGGTCAAATTTGCCTTCCAGCGCGTCAAGACTATTTAGCAGTTTTACGACCGATTCTGGCAAACCATTCTCAGCCAGGTTGAGCCGCGTTGCCTGTTGTGATAAATACGAGTCCGATACGGCCTGAGGCCGAAATGAATTCAGCGCTACAGCCAATGCGCCGAAGGTATCATTAAATATTAAAATCCGTGCGTCTGCAGAAGGTTTCAGGTCTTCCGCGAGATAATTCAGCAAATATTCATCGGCCGCATCCCAAGCTTGTAACAGCTCTACCGGACGTTTTGGCAAACGATGCAGTCTAAACGTCCTCTGTCCAACAGTTAATAAATTCTCTACTTTGGCAGGCTTCAGATGAATTGAGTTCACGGTCAAATTCAAGCGCGTGACATAAATTTTCCGGTTTCGGTATTAACCTTGATCAGTTCGTCCACCTCAAGATATTCGGGAACCTGAACCTCTACGCCTGTCGTTAACCGCGCTGTTTTGGTTCGTCCTGACGCTGTCGCGCCCTTAAGCGCCGGTGCTGTCTCTACAATTGCCAAAACCACCGAACTCGGCAGCTCAATACCCAGTATTGCGTCATCTATTAATAAAGCAACAATGCCTTCAAGACCCTCGGTCAAATAGCCTATCTTGCCTTCGAGCTCCTCATTACGTAAGTTGTACTGGGTATAATCATCCATATTCATGAAGATATAATTATCGCCATCAATGTAGGAAAATTGTACTTTGGCTCTTACCAGGTCGGCTTCTTTAAAAATGTCATCCCCTTTTAAAGACTCATCCAGTTTTTGCCCGGTTTTCAGGTTGTTAAAACGGACTTTATATAATGTTGAAGCGCCACGGGACGAAGGATTTCTAACTTCAATTTGCTTAACAATATGTGCTATTCCATTAATATCAACAACTGATCCTTTCTTTAACTCACTAGCCTTCACCACAATGCTCCTCAAGAATAATTAATCAGTTAATGACCTGCTTCTAGCGCATCAACAGTCTACAAAGGAAATTATATCGTAGAATCAGGCTTGTGATTCAGGCATCACGGCAGATAAACGCTCCATTTCATTCCGCCCAGCATGACGCTTCGGCTCCCTTCCAGTTCCCCGCCCAGCAATCCGATTAATTCATAAACGACAGCCATGCCGATGCCGTGCCCATGGATATTTTCATCAGCGCGAATTCCTCTTTTTAAAATATCATTAAATTTTCCTACAGGAATCCCCGGCCCATCATCTTCGATCTGCAACAGTACCGAAAAATTTCGTCTGTTTTTGCGCTGGTTAAGAGCGATGCTGACCTTGACGCTGCGTTGACACCACTTGCAGGCATTATCCATTAAATTTCCGACAATTTCATACAGATCGCCTTCTTCACAATAAATCATGCATTGTTCAGGCACCGTTATGTCGAAATGAATTTTTTTATCAATGTAAACCTTGCCCAGCGTTGCACAAATTTTTCTGATAACGACAGCTATATCAACAGTTTTAATAGTGATAGGTTCGCCTTTGGCTGCCGCGCGCTGTAATTGATACTCAACAATTTTATTCATCCGTGTGATCTGTTCCTGCACCGTCTCTTTATTTTCATTAAAAGATTCGGCACAGCCGCGCAGGATGGCAAGCGGCGTTTTTAAACTGTGTGCCAGATTAGCCAGATTGTTGCGGTATCGTTCCAGATTCGCCCGCTCATGATTAATGAAGGCGTTAAGATTGCCTGCCAGCCCTTCCAGTTCTTCCGCATAATGACCGTCCAGATGGGTTTTTTTACCCTGTTCTATTGCCTCAAGATCTTTAACAATGCTCCACAGCGGCTTTAAGCTCCAGCGAAATACGACAAATTGAATAATAACCAGAACTATCCCAATAGCGGCTAACCATGATCTTAAGGTTTCCTGAAGCTGCTCCACTTGGCTGTTAACGAACCGGGCATCCTCAGCCACAGTAAAGATATATTCACTCTCTACACCTGCCGCATTTTGCCAAAACACATCGTAATGCAGAACATAACGGTCATGCTTATCGAATACAAAGGCTGAATTACCCGAGCTGAATTCAGGGGGCGCAATCTCATCCAGTCCGATAGCTGAAGGTGAGCGCCAGACTAGCTTGTTTTTTTTGGCCTGCTGAATAAATCCATAAAGGCCGGACCCGGGGTTTTCAAATCGTGGCTCATGCAAGCTCGGAGGCATGATTAACTCGCCTGAATCATTCAGTTTAGCCGCTGACAAAAGCGAATAGACCTGGACCTGCAACCTTTCCCTTAAGGCCTGTTCAGCGCTTTCGCGAAAGCCTTGTTCAAGGATGACGGCAACTAGCGCGAAAAAAGCCGCCAGCACCAGCCCTTCTGCGGCCAGCAATCGAAAACTTAAAGATTTAGCACGCATTCAAAGCTTTTAACTTTTAAGAGGAATAAGAGCGCAGGAAAAAAATTATTTATGTTTCAGGATCCTACAGGAATCCGGTAGCCCCGGCCGCGCAATGTTTCAATAGGCTTGCGAGTGCCGTCAGGATCAAGCTTTTTCCTCAACCGGCCAATAAAAACCTCGATCACGTTGCTGTCTCGATCAAAGTCTTCATCATAAATATGTGCGGTTAACACCGATTTTGAAATTAATTCACCTTTACGAAACATTAAATATTCCAGCACCTTGTATTCGTAAGCCGTTAACTCCAGTTTTACGCCTGAAACAGAAACTTCCTGCGCTACAGTATCGAGTTCAATATTATCATGGGTTAAGATAGGGTGTGACTGCCCGGCTGACCTTCTGATCAAGGCGTTAAGACGAGCCAGCAGCTCTTCATAATGAAATGGTTTCACCAGATAATCATCGGCTCCGGCTTCCAGCCCTTCCACTTTTTCTTGCCAGCGGCTCCGGGCCGTTAAAATCAGAATGGGTATGCTCACTTTATCCTTGCGCAAGCGTTTAATCAGTTCAATGCCAGAAAAATCAGGAAGACCAATATCGATAATAGCCGCATCAACTGGATACTCCTTACCCATGTAGTAGCCATCGCTACCGGTATTGGCCGTATCAACGGCAAAGCCTTTATCAGCCAGATACTGATGAATTTGTTCACAAAGCGTGCTTTCATCTTCGACGACAAGAATACGCATCTTTACTCCGGGTAGTCTTAGCGGTTAATTAATTCGCCGGTTTCAGCGTCTATTTTATAGTGCCGAATACGCCCATCAGGCGTTAATACCTTAATGATATGAACTTCCCGGTTATCGATCAATTCGGTTTCGGCGCCAAGCACTCTGTTTTGAGCATCCTTGATGATCAGTTTAGTAGCCTGATCCAGATCGATGCGAGTCTGGTTCGGCGCATTTTCATCGGTTGCAAGACAATTACTTGAAAATAAAAATACAAGAAGGAGATTGATCAGTGATATCTCTATTTTAGACGTGCTTTTCATAGGCAATCTTTATACTGTTCCTGAGCTTTGTATATCAAGAGTAAAAGATTTTTAACTTAATAACAAATTTATAAACATTACCCTTTCGCCTTATCACTAACCTTAAGTTATTTTTTGTTCTCCGGTTGAAATTTTAACTCAAGGCAAGTGGCATTGTGCAGAGGTATTGTGATGGATGAGCCGCATCAGGGTTTCAGGATGGTGTTTTGCGGAGGTTGGCTGTTATCGGTTTCCGGATAATCCAGCGTGTAATGTAAACCTCTGCTTTCTTTACGTTGCTGCGCACAGCGAATGATAAGCTCGGCAACGATGGCCAGATTGCGTAACTCCAGCAAGTCACTGGTAACGCGAAAATGACTGTAGTATTCGTTTATTTCTTTTTTAAGCAACTCCACTCGGCTCATGGCCCGGCTCAAGCGTTTGTCAGTCCTCACAATGCCAACATAGTCCCACATAAAACGCCGTAATTCATCCCAATTATGAGAAACCACAACTTCTTCATCTGAATCGATGACTTTTGACTCATCCCAGTCCGGAATTTCAGGGATATCGGGAATAGAGGCGATTCTTTGTAAAATGTCTTCATTAGCTCTATCTGCAAAGACCAGGCATTCCAGTAATGAGTTGCTGGCCATGCGATTAGCGCCGTGCAAACCCGTGCAGGCAACCTCCCCTATCGCATAAAGATTGGCAATATCGGTGCGCGCATAACTGTCTGTTAAAACACCTCCACAGGTGTAATGCGCCGCCGGAACCACCGGAATGGGCTGCTTGGTAATATCAATATCAAATTTGAGACACTGCCGGTAAATCGTAGGAAAGTGTTCGCGAATGAAGGATTCGGATTTATGGCTAATGTCCAGATATACGCAATCTATGCCGCGTTTTTTGATTTCATGATCGATGGCTCTGGCGACAATATCCCTGGGCGCCAACTCGGCTCTCGGGTCAAAATGCTGCATAAAAGGTGAACCGTCAGGCAGAATTAACTTGCCGCCTTCGCCTCTTACCGCTTCGCTGATAAGAAAAGACTGGGCCTGCGGATGATATAAGCAAGTAGGATGGAACTGCATAAATTCCATGTTGCTGATGCGGCATCCTGCACGCCATGCCAGAGCAATGCCGTCGCCGGTTGCGCTTTGCGGATTGGTGCTGTACAGATAAACTTTGCTGGCGCCGCCGGTCGCCAGTACGACAACACGGGCGGCTATGGTTTTAACCTGTTGTTTTTTAGTATCGAGAACATAGGCGCCTGTCACCCGTTTTCCGGCAGGATCGTCAGAAGGCGCAGTAATTAATTCGACAACATTATGATGCTCGAATAATTGAATATTGGGATGTTCCTGAGCCCGTTCAATAAGGGATAGTGACACGGCTTTGCCTGTCGCATCGGCTGTATGTACAACACGACGGTGAGAATGCCCGCCTTCCCGGTTTAAATGCAGTTTTTTTTCGCCGGACTCGGTTTGTTCTTCAGTAAAAACGACGCCTTGTTTGCGCAGCCAATCTATCGAGCTTTTACCATGGGTGACGGTAAGCCTGACGATGTCGGGATTGCAGAGACCTGCGCCGGCATCAAGCGTATCTGCAATGTGAGATTCAAGGGAATCGTCCTCATCAAAAACAGCGGATATTCCGCCTTGAGCATAGTAGGTGCTGCCTGCTGTTAAGGCAAATTTCGATAAAACAGCAACGCGCATTGAGTGATCAGCAAGTTTAAGTGCTAAACTCAGTCCCGCGCCGCCGCTGCCAACGATAAGTACATCATAATTTCTTGAATAAGACATAAAGCGGATCACATACCTAGGGGTGCGGAAAGAATAAAAAGTTTCATAAAATGAATGATGATTGTGGCTTAGTTACCACTGTTTATGGATAATAACGCTTTTTATCGCGATAACACAATTTTTGTATCAAATAGAACTTTATACATTATTACCTGTCCATCCAAACATTAAAGAGCATTAGTGAGCAGTCACAGGAACAGCGAACATTTAGATGAAGACCTTGTGTTGCGTGTGCAACGAGGCGATAAATCTGCATTCAATCTTTTGGTGGTTAAATATCAGCACAAGATTGTTCAGCTGGTGAATCGTTATGTCAAGGATCCCAGCGAGGCGCAGGATGTGACTCAAGAAGCTTTCATTAAAGCCTATCGGGCATTGCCTAATTTTAGAGGTGACTCTGCTTTTTATACTTGGCTTTATCGTATTGCTATTAATACGGCAAAAAACTATCTGGTTTCACGCTCAAGAAGAAGTTCTGACTATCAAGTGGATATACA
Source organism: Methylococcales bacterium (assembly GCA_028715725.1). Lineage (GTDB taxonomy): Bacteria > Pseudomonadota > Gammaproteobacteria > Methylococcales > Methylomonadaceae > JAGXGJ01. The sequence goes on along the minus strand of JAQURG010000041.1, from coordinate 4,832 downwards.
AGATGCAGAAACCGTTGAAAACGCACCTCAATTACAGGGGATGGAAACACCCGAGAGGCAGTTATTAAATCAGGAAATAGTTGAAACAATTAAAACAGCGATTGATAAGCTACCCGAAGAAATGCGCACAGCCATTATGCTGCGTGAATTTGAAGGCATGAGCTATGAGGAAATTGCTGAGGCAATGGATTGTCCTGTTGGTACGGTACGGTCACGCATTTTTAGAGCGCGTGAGGCGATCGATAATAAATTAAACCCCTTGCTCGAACACGGTGATTTTTGATGCCTGAAGATTTAAATCAAAAGATATCTCAATTCCTTGATAATGAACTTGATCACGAAGAAGCATTGGCTTTGTTGCAAAAAATGCAAACGCATTCTGAATTGCAAGATAAAATGAATCGTTATGAATCGATAAGTCATGCTCTGAAGACAGACTTTTTTTTAATGGTCCAGTCTGATTTATCTTCGAAGATATCCCTACAAATTCAACAAGAACCTATCCATTTTTTGCCTCAAATCAAGCCCATCAATCGGGATTATAAAATCATAGCCTTGGCTGCATCCATCGCCGTAGTTGCAGTAATCGCAGGACAAAATATCAATCATCAGACTGAACAGAATAAAGCGGCGCCAGTACTCTATGCAAAGCAGCAGTCGGCCTCGAAGACGGTTGCATATGCACATCAGGCTGAACAACTTGCCCTCAATGCGCGCATCAATGAATATCTACAGGCGCATAACAGCAGTGTTTATACAAATGGCGAGGCTAATTTTCAACCTTTCGCCAAAGTGACGGCTTATAGTCAGAAATGACCGCGATAAAACTTTTTTTTGTAGTACTGCTCTTGTCTATAGGGCGGGTCTTGGCGGATGAACCGGATATTAGTGCCCGGCAAGCATTAATAAAAATGATTCATGCTATGGAGGTCCTGAATTATAAAGGTACAGTTGCATTTCTAAGAAATGGTAAACTGGAGCCGATGAAATATGTCCACGCGGCTAAAAAAGGTGTCGAACAGGAACGGCTATCGTCATTAAACTCGCCGATGCGGGAAATTATCAGAGATTCAGATAAAGTCAGCTGTTTATATAAAGAAACACAACAGATAGTTGTGGATCATAGGCCTTTTGAGCGCTCTTTTCTAATTGATATTCCCGGAAACCTGGAAGAGCTGGAAGCAATCTATCAGTTCGAAATAGTTGGTGAAGAAGATATTGTGATGTTGCCCAGCTATGTTGTTGCCATCAAGCCCAAAGACAGCTTCAGGTATTTAAAAAAAATATGGATAGAAAAGCAGCAGTTTTTGCCGCTTAAAACAGTACTTTATGATAGTTCAGGCGAGTCTCTTGAACAGGTCGTTTTTACCGAGATTGAAGTTAAAGATGCGTTGCCTTTTATGGAGCTTAAGGCTTCTGACACGGCTTCTCCAGTACAGCATATCCATCAATCAAAGGCTCAGTCATCGAGTCAGGCTCCTTTTGTCCTGACTAATGTTCCCCCTGGGTTCCGGGAAATATTTTTTACCCATAAACCCATACATAATTCCGGACAACCAGTTGACCATCTGTTGCTTAGTGATGGTTTTGCTTCAGTTTCAATCTATATGGAAACTAAAAGTGCAGCGATGCAATCAGGTCTTCAATCAGCGGGTGCAATTAATTCATTTAGCCGAACAATAGATGATGCTCAACTGACGGTAATGGGTGAAGTACCGGCAGAAACCGTCAAATTGATTGCAGAAGGCATTAAGCTTAGAAACATGAAGAATTAAAAGTTGTGCAGGGTGCCGATTTAAGCGCGGCTCTTTAGTTTTAGCCTTGATTGAAAATCGTGAATTTCTTGCCCATATCTTTTAAGACTTAGTTAAGTGGCTGATGCTAAATTAATTATCCGTAATATGAACCGTTTTCTCAATAATAGGTAATGGAGTGTTTATGCTCAAAAAATTTGGTTGGTGCATTTTTCTAATCGTATTGTTTACTCATAATGTATTGGCGCAATTACCGGATTTTACCGAATTGGTAAAATCCAATGGTGTGGCGGTAGTCAATATCAGTACTACTCAAAAGGCCAAACCTGAGCCTGCTGAAGGCGCACAGAAAGAAATCCCGATGCCGGAAGGCATGCCCCCTGAAATGGAAGAGTTATTCAAGCATTTCTTTAATAATCCTGAAGGGGGCTATGGTGGCGGAGACACACAATCATTAGGATCGGGGTTTGTTATTGCCAAAGATGGCTATGTTTTAACCAATCATCATGTCGTCAAGGATGCTGATGAAATCATCGTCAAATTCTCCGATAGACGGGAGTTGGTAGCCAAACTCATCGGCTCCGATGCGCGTACCGATGTTGCGCTATTAAAAGTGAATGCCACTGATTTGCCCGTAGTCACTATTGGCGATGCCCACAAACTGCAAGTAGGCGAGTGGGTTTTGGCTATAGGTTCGCCGTTCGGCTTTGAACAATCAGCGACGGCAGGTATCGTCAGTGCCAAGGGACGCAGTTTGCCTGGAGGCAATTATGTGCCGTTTATACAAACGGATGTGGCGATCAATCCCGGTAATTCCGGGGGGCCGCTGTTTAATCTGAATGGCCAGGTTGTCGGCATAAACTCCCAGATTTATAGCCGGTCCGGCGGTTTTATGGGACTTTCATTCGCTATTCCCATGGATGTGGTGATGAACGTGGTTGGTCAGATAAAAACTACCGGGAAAGCGGCTCATGGATGGTTAGGGGTACAGATTCAGGACGTTACCAGAGAATTGGCTGAATCATTCGGCATGAAAAAACCGCAAGGCGCATTGGTTTCTAAAGTCATTCCCGGCAGTCCTGCAGGAAAAGCAGAGTTGCAGATTGGCGACATAATCACCGAGTTTAACGGTCTACCTATTGAAACATCGGGTGACTTACCGCCTATGGTGGGCATGACTCCGATCAATGAAAAAGCAACCCTTAAAATCATCAGGCAAGGTGAGGAAAAAACGGTAAGTTTTAAAATAGGACTTTTACCTGATCAGGATGAAAAAGTTGCCGAGGTCAAACCCGGTAAGAGTAAACCAACAAATAGACTGGGCATCGACGTCATCGATCTGACGGCAGAGCAAAAAGAGTCGTTACAAATTCACAATGGCGGTGTATTGGTTCAGAATATTGTTAATGGCGCCGCCAGAAATGCTGGCATCCAGCCTGGGGATGTCATCTTGCGCATTCATAATAATTCTATTACTAATGTCGCTGATTTTGACAAAGTAGTCAAAAGCCTTCCAGTCGGCAAGTCGGTCGCCGTTTTGATACAGCGCCGTGGCAGCCCGGCCTTCCTGGCGCTCAAGCTGGACAAATAGCCTGAGCAGCATCTGCCGTCAGAACCGTAACCCGTAATGTCGGGTTACGGTGAGGGAATCTTATAAGTGCGTCAATTTTTTGTAGCGGCACAGAATTTTTAAACTCTGTGCCTCCCTAATATCGACTGATATCCCTCAGCTCATCACCTGAAATTGCATTGATCAGCAACTTGATTACCGTATCTTCCTTCAAAGTATTTGCATCAAATCATTGGCTCTACATAGAACTCGCCATTAGTCATCATGGCCAAGAGCCTTAGCCGAATACTGACTTCCGGCCGGTCATCCGCTAACATCATGTTTATCCATATCAGATCGACGTTTGAGGGAATCGAATCCGGCTAAGAGCTTATCCATAAATAATATTAGGACAATCTTTCCGGTTAATTTTTCGAAGCACTTTGATGGACGCAGCCAGCATCACTAACTCCAGATAGCTTCTGTCCATTTTTTCATACCGCATCACGATTTTCTTGAACCGATTAAACCAGGAATGACAGACTTCTACGACCCAACGGCGCGGCTTGAAGTCGGGATTTTTGTCTTTCTCCCGCACCTCCTCGCCGCGCGGCCTGATGGGCGGCACATACTACCCTCTGGCTATGACGTCATCCGATGCCGATGGTCCCGTATAGCCGGCATCCAGACATAAGTTCTGAGGTGGCTCTTCCGCTATCGGCCTAACGACGACCCAGCTGTCCAGTGTCTCGGCCAATAACTTGACATCATGGGTGGGGGCGCCGCTCAACACGATCCAGGGCCATCGGCGCCTTCACCTTGGCGCCATCCAGGCTCTGCCACTGCCAAGCGATGCCTTCCATCTCGTCGTATTCCAACAGACTATGCCGCCATAACACCTCAAAGAGGCCCGCCTCCTGCCCCTCCAGAAAGTACCTGTGCAGCGCGCTGGCACTACCCAATTCGGCTTTTGAAAGGGCTTTCCACGGGCAACCCGTCCTGAGCACATAAACCCTCCCTTCAAATACTTTCCCCGCTGCCTGCGGTTTCCTGCCGCCACCGGCTTTGCGCTTGTAATTCACATTGCCCTCCCTTTGTTTCTTGGGTATTAACGGTTCTACTCGAGCCCAAAACTCATCCGACACTTTCCAGCTTGCCAGTCTTTTCAATTGTTGAGAATATTTTATGAGTTAATTTTTCCAACTATTTCACAATGAACTTAATTTTATTCACTTATTTATGGATAAGCTCTAAGTGTGTGTTTTAAAAGTTTGATACCTTCCCCAAGGAAAGCCTGACCAGCATCAAATTAATCATCGCGATATGAACAAATGCTTTGCTGGATTCAAGGCTTACTTCGTAAACTTTGCTCAAACGGCGACAGCGATAAAGCCATGCAAACGTGCGCTCAACAATCCATCGACGCGGCAATAACTCAAAGCCCCGAGCTCCGTCGGAACGGAGCCTAACTGTCCAGATAATCCGGAAGCGCTCAGCCACCCGAAGGGTAAAGGCCATGCCGCGGTAAC
>JAQURG010000040.1 GCA_028715725.1 Methylococcales bacterium | reverse complement strand
CGTATTCACGTTGAGACCCAGATCTCGGGCTACTTCGGCAATTGATTTATCAGATTCATTCGCTAACTTGACGGCTGAAGCTCTGAATTCGGCTGTATAGGTTCTGGGTTTTTCTCGGCTCATTTGGACTCACTCTCTGTTCACACTATTTTAATTTGTGGGTCCGGTTTAGTGTAGCCATATCAGCCGTGCTTTCCTCGAATATAAAACGTGAAGGAGCGCATGCCTTTTACGAATCTTTGGACTTCGAACGCCATGGCTATAGCTTTCACCTTGTCACTAAATAAAGCGACCAAGACAAAGTTAATACTCTAGTTTTGATTTGGGATAAAATCAATTAAAGTGAGAATTTCCACTCGATAAAATCACTTAATTCGAGAAGACAAAACGCCGTGTGCAATTAATGTGAGAAAAAGTGAATTTATAGAATCAATTAATCGGAGATGAAAAAGGCGGATAAGTGCAAGAAATGCCGATTATGAAATCAAGAATCTACACCTAACCAACTCCTTATAAAATAAAAATGAAAAACCTCTATTTCGTTTTTTTCGTATGTCTTTTTTTTCAATGTCCAGGCGCAAACTGAAAAAGATTATGTAAACGCCTCACAATCTGTGCAATATCAAACTATTGCCACTTACGATGTGAAAAGACTCAATCAAATACTCAGTACAGAACTGAATAAATTTCTTTCAGGCTTTCCCATGCCTTATGCCAGCTTTAAAGGAAATTTTGCTTTAGCGAAGTATCCTGTAAAGCTTTACAGGGTAAAATACACGTCAGTTGTGCCGCTTCCGGGATAGGGATGCCAGCGATTAAGAAAAAGGTGGATAATAGGTGCAGCCTTTTGCAAACTCATCCGATTTATAAGCGCCAGTCACTTTAATCCCGGTGAGAGTATTAAAGTGATTAATGGCTGAACAGGTAGCAGGCATCAATACACAAACCGGACATTAACTCTGAAAAGCGGGCAGTTGCCTTCCGTATGCCAGAGACCCCTCTTTATATTGCCGCCTCTTTAGGACCTTGTACGTCTTCAGGATCGCCTTCATACGGAGTTGCATAACTGCATTCTTTTTGCGGACAGACTTTTTCAACTCCGCGCCGCCTGGTTTCCTTTACGGTCAAAACAGGCCAATGACATTCAGGACAGCTCTCTTTTAACGGCGCATTCCAAAGCGCATAACTGCACTTCGGGTATCCGGAGCAGGAGTAGAATATTTTTCCATTCCTCGACTTGCGTTTGAGAATGTTGCCCTTTTTACATTGAGGGCATTCAACGCCGGTATCGACCGGCTTTTCCAATGGCTCTATATATTTGCATTTTGGATAAGTGCTGCAACCGATAAATTTGCCATAGCGGCCCGTTTTTAAAACCAGCGGCGACTTGCATTGAGGACAGGCTCGACCTTCTACAACTTCGGGTTCGTCCGTCGCGCCGGTATCATCATTCAGGTTTCGGGTATAAGAGCATTCAGGATAATGAGTGCAGCCTATGAATCGGCCATTTCTCCCCAGGCGGATGGACAGCGGACTGCCGCATTCAGGACATTTTTCGTCGATAGCTTCCTGTGTAACATCCTTACGCTGAACGCTTTCATCTTTTTCCTGGATCAATGTCGTGAATGGATTCCAGAATTCGTGCATTAATGGAATCCAGTCTTTTTCCCCTCTCGAAACAGCATCCAGTTCATCTTCCAGATTAGCTGTGAAATCATAATCAACGTATTTGGTAAAGTGTTCTGTCAGGAACTTGTTGACGATTCTGCCGACATCGGTCGGATGGAAGCGCTTGTTATCCAGAGTGACATATTCACGATTTTGCAAGGTCGAAATAATCGACGCATAAGTTGAAGGTCGGCCTATGCCGTGTTCTTCAAGGGATTTTACCAGACTGGCTTCACCATAACGAGGCGGTGGTTCGGTAAAATGCTGGTCCGCGACAATATCATTAAGAGTTACAGGCCGGCCTTCCTGCAGGGCCGGCAAGAAACTTTCCTTATCATCGCTTTCTTTGCTGTCATCCTTTCCTTCCAGATAAACGGCCATAAATCCGGGCGTCGCAATGCTGGAACCCGTGGCCCTGAATATATGTTTGCCCTCGCCGCAGCTTAGATCAACGGCGACCATGTTAAGTGTGGCATGAATCATCTGACACGCTATCGTGCGCTTCCAGATTAAATCATATAATTTGTATTGCTCAACGGTGAGATGACTCTTTATCTGGTTGGGCAAATGTCGTGGCGATGTAGGGCGTATCGCTTCGTGCGCTTCCTGAGCGTTTTTGGATTTGGTTTTAAATATCCTGGGTTCTTTAGGCACATTTTTAGGGCCGTAATTTTCTGCGATCAACGCACGTATTTCTTCGACAGCTTCAACGGATAAATTAACCGAATCTGTACGCATGTAGGTAATTAATCCCTCCGTTTCGCCGCCTATATCAATGCCTTCATAAAGCTGTTGGGCAACGATCATGGTGCGCTTGGTGGTAAAGCCCAATTTACGCGAGGCTTCCTGTTGCAGTGTCGACGTAATGAAGGGTGGAGCAGGATTGCGTTTTTGCTGTTTCTTTTCCAGTTTGGCGACCAGTAGCTGGCCGTCTGCTGCGGATAACAACGTCTTTCTGGTGGTTTCCGCCAGCTCTTTTTTGGTAATGCTGAATTGATTAAGCTTTTCGCCATTAAAATGCGTCAATTTGGCTTTAAACGGCTGATCCTGCGCGGTCAATGCGGCTTCAATTGTCCAGTATTCGCGTGATTTAAAGGCTTCGATTTCCTGTTCGCGCTCAACTATCATGCGCAATGCCGGGCTTTGTACGCGGCCGGCCGACAAGCCTCTGCGAATTTTTTTCCACAACAGCGGCGATAGATTAAAGCCCACCAGATAATCCAGAGCACGGCGCGCTTGCTGGGCATTAATTAAATTGGTGGCTAATTGCTCAGGGTTGGCGAGGGCGTCGGTAACCGCTTTTTTGGTTATTTCATGAAAGACCACTCGATGCACCGGTTTGTCTTTGAGTAATTTTTTAGCTTTCAGCAGTTCGTACAAGTGCCATGAAATGGCTTCTCCCTCTCTATCAGGGTCCGTTGCCAGATAGAGGGCGTCTGCGGATTTAAGCGCTTTACTGATAGCCTGGACATGCCGCTGGTTACGATCAATCACTTCGTATTTCATGGCAAAGTCATTGCTGGGGTCAACGGCGCCTTCTTTGGGGATAAGATCGCGGACGTGCCCATAAGAGGCCAAAACCTGAAAGTCTTTGCCCAGATATTTCTCTATGGTTTTGGCTTTAGCAGGCGATTCTACAATGACGAGGTTCTTGCTCATTTATAAGGGAAGATCAGTTAATGTAAATAAATAGGAACAAGATTATAGACAATATCTTCCATTCTTGAGAAAGCGAGCTCTTCATCCGGCTGACTCAATAGCACCATCAGCACGATCCATTTCAGTTTTTCCATCGATATTTCTTCATTTTCCAGCGCCATCGCCCGGTCAATGACAAGTTCGCGGTTGGATGTATTCAAAATGCCGTTTTGCTCAAGGAACATAATAAGATTGCGGCATTCAAGATCAAGCTTGGCTTTCTCGTGACTACAGAAAATACGAAATGTAGGGGTAGCGGGCTTTATGGTTCGCTGCATGCCAAGTGACTGAAGCCAGTCAAACGCTTTATTAACTTCGTAAGACTCAAAGCCGGCTTCCAGTAATTCTGTTCTGATGACATCACTATCAGGAAATATCTCAACTTCATCTTCCATATAATTTTCAAACAGGTACATCAGGACATCAAAAATATTTTCTTTCATAGTGTGTTTTGCTGTTTATGATTATTTTATTCTCATATAGCAACCGCCAGCGGTTGCTTCCAGGTAACCTTGTAGTTCCAGAATCAGTAGCATTGAAGAAATAACTTCGACAGATTCCCCGGTAATTTCAACCAGAGTATCTATAGAAGTTGGGCTAAACAATATACGATTCAATAATGTTTGTTGCTCCAGGTCAAGTGTTGATTGCACAGCAATCGGAGGTATTCTCTCATCTAATTGATTATATTGATTTAATTCTTCAAGAATATCCTGGGTGGTTTCAACAAGTTTTGCGCCTTCACGGATTAGCGCATTGCATCCGCGTGCAAGCGGGTTATGAATCGAGCCGGGGATAGCAAAAACTTCACGATTTTGTTCCAAAGCCATCCGGGCAGTAATTAATGAACCGCTCTGTTTGGCCGCTTCAACGACGAGCAGACCCTGACATAATCCGCTGATAATACGATTGCGTCTGGGGAAGTGGTTCGCCTTGGCGGTAGTGCCGGGTGGAAACTCTGAAATGATAGCGCCGGTATTGACAATTTCAGTCGCCAAGTCTTTATGGCAGGCGGGATAGATGCGGTCCAGACCAGTTCCTGCTACCGCAATAGTGTAGTTTTTTGCGTTTAATGCGCCTTGATGGCTGGCCGCATCAATTCCCAAAGCCAGTCCGCTGGTGATTACAAAACCGTAATGGCTGAGTGTTTTGGCAAAATTAAAAGCGGTTTCCTTACCGATAGTTGACGGATTTCGGCTACCTACTATGGCAATTTGGGGCAGGGACAGCAGTTCAGGGTTGCCGCGCACAAACAGAAGCGGTGGGGCGTCGGAAATTTCTTTTAACTGCCGCGGGTAGTTGGCATCATTAAATATAATAACACTGTTGTTTTTTTGTTCCAGCCAAGATAAATCATAATCAATAATCGACCAGTCAGGGTTTTTGATGCTGTTAACGATGTCGCTTTTTAACCCTAAAGCCGAGAGCGCATGCGCAGACTCTGCAAATAACTGGGCTGGAGTATGGGTTTCAAGCAGTCTTAGAAATGAACGGCCACCAAAACCTGGCGTGCGTAATAGGGCAAGCCAGTACTTTATATCGTTGTCGGTTTGTTGTAGTGAAATATTCAGGGTGTTTCGACTTTATCTAAAATATGTAGGGCTTGAGAAGCTTCCATAACGAGCGCATAACTGACTCGCTCGAAAGGACGGAAAACCATCAGTGTGCCGGCAATTTCATCGGGAAGCTTAACGACGTCTTTTTTTATCAAACTGTAAGGGTCGCTTATACTTTTTCCCCGCTGATAGATAGTTAGCTCGTGACCGGCAAGAAGGCCATCTTTAGTCCCCTTGTCTATAACGACCACATTATACATACCTATTTGAGAAACACCGCCAAGAACACTGATTATGCTTCCTTTGATGCTTTCTTGCGGTGGTCTTGGAAAATAATTCAGGATAAGCTCTTCGTCAGCATTAGGCATTATACGGTCGCCTTTGCGAATCTCACTGTCGGATTTGGTGATAAATAACGTTGCCGGGTCGCCAGGTTGCTGTAATGTGGCGTCGGCTATATATTTTGCCTCATAACCCAGAATTTCACCGGTCTCCGGGCTCTTGAACGCATCTCCCGCACGATAAACGGTGTATGCCAGGCTGTCAGGTTGAGAGATGGACCGTACATAAACTCTGTCACCCGCGCCGGCGATAAGATGCTCTCCTGCAAAATCAATTACATAAGGCGCGCTGCCGAGTTCATTTTCAGATACAACCTTGGGCGATATCAGGAATTGCGCTATTGTATCAGTGGGAATTAACCTGATTGCCTGTTTAATAGTGGTTTCACGAATACAGGGTAGCACTTTTCCATTTTCGGAAACAGCAAAGTCAGTTCGGCCATTTTTAATGTCTTCTTCACTCAGTACGCAGCTGAGTGAAGCAGAGAATTGGGCTGGTTGATCATTTCTGGACAAGCTAAGCTGCGGTCTTCCGTTTGCGATGGAAAAATAGATGGTATCGCCCGGATAAATCAGATTAGGATTTTTAATTTGCGAATTGGTGCTCCACAATTCAGGCCATTGCCAAGGATGGCGCAAGAACTTTCCGGATATCTCCCATAAGGTGTCACCTTTAACAACCGTATATTGATCGGGGTGAGACGGGTTTATTTGTATTTCATCGGCCCATGAGATTAAGCTGACGGAGAAAAAAACCACAAGTCCAAACAGTGTTCGAAAAGCCATATAGGATACCAGGTGAACCTTTTTTTGTAGTGTGCGTTCAAAGTTTAGATGAATTCGTATAGAATTCGAGAGAATCTCTAACTTATTGACTTTTAAGGCTTGCAAACTTTGCCGTTTCGGTGAAATGTGACACCTAGCTGGTGCCGTTTCGTGTATCTATTCTTGCACCAAGTTTTGATAGTTACAAGTGCCTAAATCAAAACGCGCCATTAATAGGGCTCGAATCGCCGAAATGGTAAGATATACAGAAACCATATAATTATTAGTTACAAGCTTTAAGGAAGTGCCATGTTTGAAATAGGAAAGGAGTATCGAAGAAAAACAGAAATTCATGCCGGATATGGTGGCTAGGCTCAAAGCGGCATTTCAACTCCCAAAAACTTTCCTTTCGTATTCATATTTACTTCTCATGAAGGAGAGCAACACGGATATAAGGACGAATATCGTGATGATGGGATTTTTTGGTATACAGGTGAAGGGCAAATCGGGATATGAAAATGGAAGGTGGCAATAAGGCCATCCTGGAACATGTCAAAAATGGAGAGAATCTTCACGTCCTGCTGATAAAATTGATGTTCATACAATGAATGAATTGATTGGCCTGTGTGACGTCTATGATGAAATGAATTAAATGAGGAAAACATGTGGATATCGTTAGTATGGGCCTGGGAAGCAGAACTTCGCCGCTTAATCAAATACTCTTTGGCCCACCGGGAACTGGTAAAACCTATAAAACGATAGACGCTGCACTGGCAATCCTTGATCCAGAATTTTTAGTCAGCCATCCGGAAGTTCCAGGTGGGGATTGGACGACTCAACGCGAACGACGACAGGTACTAAAGGAGCGTTTCGATGAGCTCATGATAATGGGCCGGATTCGCTTCGTGACCTTTCATCAGAGCTTCAGCTATGAGGATTTTGTTGAAGGATTGCGCGCTCAAAGTAACTCCGAGAATCAAATCGAGTACAAGGTTGAGGATGGTGTGTTCAAGCAACTTTGTGATGCTGCCCGTACCTATGCGACTCGAGAGCAATATCCTGAAATCTCTGCCAATCCACGAATCTGGAAAATATCAATCGACGGCATAGGGGAAAGCCCAACCCGTAAATATTGCTTTGATCATGGTGAGGCACGTATTGGCTGTAACAATACGGATCAAATAATAGATCAGGGTAGGCCTAACTACTCCGAATCTGACTTCAAAAAAACACTGCACTCGTTTGCTGGAGAAATCGTGAAGGGTGACATATTACTGTGTATAAACTCTGACATTGAGATTGGCGCTATAGGTGTGGTAACTGGAAAATATCGCCTTGAGGGATGGGAGGGAAATCCACCTAGGGAGGTGAAAGGTCACTATAATCATGTGTTGCCTGTACAGTGGATATGCTGTGATATGGCTGTATCAGTCCTGTCACTGAACGATAACAAGGGTTTTGCTTTGGAAACAGTCTATCAACTGGACCGGTTCAGCTGGGGCGATTTATTGGCCCACTTAGAGAAGACAGGGGGCCAGCCAGAACTTGCTACAGTAGCATCCAAGGCTAGGCAAGGGCCCCATGTTCTTATCATTGACGAAGTCAACAGAGGAAATATTTCACGTGTCTTTGGAGAACTTATTACATTGATCGAGCCTTCCAAACGAATGGGAGCCAATGAAGCCCTAGAAGTCGTTCTGCCCTACTCGAAAAAGACCTTCAGTATTCCCTCAAATGTTTACCTTATCGGTACCATGAACACAGCAGATCGTTCTCTGGCAGGCATGGATATTGCTTTGCGTCGGCGTTTTACCTTTTTAGAAATGCCACCCAAACCGGAATTGCTCACTGAGATTAACATAGAAGGTGTGAATATAGGAGAACTGTTACGCAAGATGAATGAACGCATCGAGGTATTATTGGATCACGATCACTGCCTAGGACATGCGTACTTCATGACCCTGAAAGATAATAGTACTCTCGAGAACCTAGCATTTATCTTCTGCCATCAAATCCTGCCGCTATTGCAGGAGTATTTCTTTGAAGACTGGGAACGCATCGCCTGGGTCTTGAACGATCAATGCAAAACCCGGGAACAGGCCTTCGTACAAAAAGTATCTGTGGATCTTGCTGGCTTGTTTGACAGCAATACAGCCACCAACTTACAGAACCTTGACAGCCGCTGGGTTATCAATGAAAAAGCTTTCAATACTATTGAGAGTTATCTCGGAATTCTTTGAGCAAATGCATGAAATGTATAATTGTGCGTGAATATGCACGATTGACGACAGATCCGGTTGAACCGACGCTGGATCAGGCTACTATCACGTCAGAAGCTTTTAACTGGTTGTGTGATCTGGCCTCTGGCTTTTCTAAAAGAGGCGCGTCTTTGCTGCATTTAGAAAACCGCCGCTGGCTGAAACTGGATAACTTTGTAGGCGTGGTGCAGACACCCTGCGGTACATTACTAGAGATTTTGCCAAAACATACCGATCAATCAGGTAGGGAAGCAGTTGTTGCTTCGCGTAAATTGTTAATCAAAATGTTGACTGTAGCACTACATCTACCAGTCCGTAGCACCGACAGAACGGATATAGAGACTTTTCAATATCCCTTGTTGGAATGGGTAATGAAACAATTTACCCTTTCTTTGGATCATCTTGTGAAACGCGGTCTGCGGTTTGATTATCAGCGAGTGGAAGAAGAACAGCGCTTTCTTCGTGGGCAGTTGGATATGATAAAGCAGCTAAGTCAGCCTCCGGGACGCGCACACATTTTCAATATCCGTCACGATTTGTTTCTGCCCAATCGTCCGGAAAATCGTCTCCTCATGTCGGCTTTAATGCGCGTGTGTAAAACCACCAAACAGCCTGACATTTGGAAGCTGTCACACGAACTAGCCGGACTATTAGCTGAGGTTCCTATCAGCAAAAATATACAGAGCGACTTCCGTCAATGGCGCAATGATCGCCTAATGGCTCACTACAAGCCGGTGCATCCTTGGTGTAAGTTGGTACTGGGTCAACAAATGCCACTGGCGCTGCGAGGAAAAACAAACGGTATTAGTCTGCTGTTCCCAATGGAAAAACTGTTTGAGCGCTATGTTGAAGTCAAGCTAGGTGAACAACTTCCTGTTCCTTATACACTGAAAAGGCAGGATGCCAGTAAATCACTATGCATCCATGATGGCAGGAGTATGTTCCAGTTGCGCCCAGATTTTTTGATAAAGAATAGCAAGAATAGCGTCATAGTTTTAGATACTAAATGGAAGCTAATTTCTACCATTGATAGAAAAGGTAAGTACGGCCTGAGTCCAGCCGATTTCTATCAGTTGTTTGCTTATGGACATAAACATCTTCAAGGTAAAGGTCAGATGCTATTGATCTATCCACGAACAGCCAATTTTTCTGATGTATTACCTGCTTTTGACTTCTCAACAGATATGAAGCTTTGGGTAGTTCCGTTTGATCTTGAAAATGACAAAATGCATTGGCCAATAGGATGGGATAAAACAATTTTTGCCCAATTACGGCATACGGGATAACAAAAACAATATGACTGAAGATCAGTTAGAACAAGAAACGCTGCAATGGCTGGCAAGCTTCGGCTACGCTCATAGCTATGGCCCAAATAATGCTCCCGATGGTGTGGCTGTAAATCGGCTTCGAAATTTTTCCACTTCTTAACGAAATGGTTGCCCAATTTTGGGCAAAACGGATGTCTTGTTATTGGATGATTGGGGCTAAGCAACACTGAGCGCAGAACATCGACGGGAATTGTTGGAAATACTGGAAGAGCGTCACGGCTCACACTCAACCCTAATCACCAGTCAACTGCCACTGGATCAATGGCATGCCAGCATTGACGATTCAACATTGGCTGATGCGATTATGGATCGACTGGTACACAAAGCTTATAAAATACATTTAAAAGGAGAATCACTACGAAAGAAACAAGCGAATTTGACGACAACTAATTAAGATAGAATAAAACTTAACTTCCCGCGTCGCTTTGCTCTGATTAGAGTGGCAGCATTCACCGGTTTAGGTGGCAGCTTTCCCGTGGATTGAGTGGCAACTTTCACCGGAATACGCATTCCAACTCATTTTCATCAATTTTGCTTGGCTTTGTCCCTTTAGGAGTTAAAAGACTGTAAAGGGTCTCAGCTTGTCTTTTTGTGGCGTTATCCGCTGTCAGGTTGGTTCTGCTGTTGAGAAAGAGGCGCGCCATTGCATTATACTTGAAGCAATATCTTGCCCAATTAATAGATGCTTCAATTTCTGTAACTCCAACTCTTTCAGCGTGGGCTTTATGATCGCCCATAACTAAAAGACGTTCGCTAAAATCAGGGTTACACTTTCCAACAGCCTTATGAAATACCTCTGATATGGGGGTTCTTTGTTTCCGGACTGACTCCCTTTCAGCTTTGGTTGTGATTATACCGCCGTGAATGTGCGGGCGCTGCCTTCCTCTGGTATGGCTACCAAATGCGGGAGCCAGCTCTACAACAAACCAGTATTGTGGTTTTCTGGAAAGTTCGGATTGTAATGTCTTATCTATCTTTCGTTTGATGTAATCGATAAAGGATTTATTATCTTGAAGGGCCTTATTTACAAAGTTAGGCGTTAAGTTGACTGTGAAGGGAGTTAGTTGGCAATCGCTTTGCTCTGCCTCCTGTAACATAGCAAGCTGATAAAAGATTGCCTGGATTTCTGGTGTGGTATATCTCCAAGCGGGTAGTCTTTTAAAGTGCTGTAACTGTCGTCTTGAATTTTTAAGCTGAAGGTCTTCTGTTAAGTAATGAGGTATAGAGTGTAATACATCTATTATACTAAAGCCCGCGCTTAAATCGCCCCTTTGTAACAGTGAAGCAAGCCTTATGGCTTCTAGCGTTGCTGAATTCCTGAATTGGTCAACTAAAAGAACTTTTTTGCTGGATTCTGTAATTTTCATGCTGTGCATTAGGTCGAAGTGGGGCCACTCTGAACCATGCGTTTTCTTTTCATTGTCCATGATATACTACACATCTCTCGTTAGTTTTTTTGTTAGAAAGCCCTAGAGCATTTGCGGTGCTCTGGGGCTTGTTTGCTTATACCCAATTCTCATTTTGAGTCCGGGATTTTGAAACGCTTGGATTGAAGCAAAACCCCCTGTTCTAGGACTTCCCTAATCAGGTCAGTCCATAATCAATCCTCAGTCACTGCTGAATGAGCTTTCAAACGATCCTGAATTTCTGCGACGTCGTCATCACTCATTTTCCTAATGGTTAACGTTGGCAATTCTTGCACCTGCTGGTAACTCTCTGCATCGACGTTTAAAGCTTTACGTTGCACGACTTGGGTAACTGACAAGCTTGTAGCCAGTGCCGCCAATGCCCTTGCACGAAGGCTAAGGTCAGCGAGTGATGCTTTGATGGCGCTCTGTTCATCTATCAATTCATCCAATGTAAGGACAATCGCTTCTCTTGTGCGCTTTGCTACCATGATGTCGTCGACGATACTGGCGGCAATGGTGTGCTTCAGATCATTTACGAAGCCGGCATCGTTCAATAACTCGTTTCTGGCTTCGTCCAGTGCAGCTGCACTGATTGAGCCAGACTTCACTTTTAGTTTAGAAAATTGACGATACAAAGTAGATGCAGACAAACCCGTCTTAAAAGCGATACTTGCCAGACTATAACCGGCGAGTCTTAACGTTATTGCCTTCTTCAAGGCTGCGGGATCACTTTTCATGCACGAGCCTCCAATTGTCCTGATAGATGCTCGTTAGGTGTCAGAAATGCGCTCTCTGGGGCGATTTCTTGGGAAAACTCATAATTGATTGGTGATGATGAGGATTGAGCGTTTTCTTTTACAGGATGCAGCGCTTTTTTAGGTCTGTGCTGATACAGATGGCATTGTGTAATAGTGCAATTATTCACCTGGTCTCTCCAAGTTCCAGCACCCCGATCAAGAGGATCGTAAATACAGCTTTTACAGTGTTGGGCAATTGCTTGCCTGGGCGATAATTGTCGTAAAGTCATTGAGGGAACTCGATAGCCTTCGATAAGAACTGTTCGGCGGCTAGTGTAGTTAAAAATCGATTCGTTTCATTTTCCCAATAAGCGTCGATTATTTCGCCTTTCAGACCTGCGTCCTTTAATTTGGCTGATTCGAACTCGATCTGGTCATAACGCGCTAATGCCAAACCCAAAAGCATTCTCAAGAGGTACTTTGGGTTCTGGCCTTCACCTGAAAGCCTTTCTGCTGTTGCCATTTGGCTTGGGGTTAGTTTGAATTTCAATTTGTTACTTTTCATTTTTAATTTCCTCATTATCTTTAAGTGATTTGTTTTTCTGCGCCTCTTCCCAATTCAAATAACTAAGAGTGGCTTGTATGCTCATTGAAAAAATGTCGTCTCGTTTTAATAAAGACCACGATTTACTTTTAGTAACTGTGAGCCATTCCTGGCTTTCGAGGTAAAACTTCAAACCATCAAGGACAAATGCGCTAATCACATCAATACTTGGATGTTCTCCATACATTTCAGCTATTGCCAGTAACTGAACCTTACTTAATAAAATTGGTGCGGGTATATACCCATGCTCTTCAGCAACTTTGTTTCTAATCGCTACCTTAGCCCTTTGGCGGCGCTTTTTTTCCGCTTCCGTCAATGCCTCGCCCCTTAGTGGGGGTCTTCCAATTTTCTTTTTCACATTTACAACCTATTACTTTTTTCAGAAAATATATAATAACATTACTTCAGGGATGTCCCCAAACATTATATTAACAGGCACAAAAAAGCTGCTGATTAAGCGGCTGATGGTTTCATAGTTAGTATGGGGGTACTAAGCTCTTTTTAGGATATTGGTTACGGTCGAGGCGTACCATTTACCACCGCGTCTGGTTTTAACGCCCATGTCATTTAGCTTTTGGGCTATCGTTGGCAGGGTGTCACCCTGATTCCTGAATTGTAGGATAGTGGTCATAACCTTATCGGCAAAGGCGGATGCTTCCGCCTTATTGGTGGCATTGGACTTTGCCCGCGCTTCATCCAGGTTTGTGCGGTTCCCCAGAGTAGCACCGCCAGCTTTTAATGTCGCAAGTGCCGCTTTGGTTCTCTCACTGATTAAATTGCGCTCCTTCTCACTCAATGCCGCGTATAGGTGCAACATGAACGGATCGGCATCCTTGCCAAGTTGGGCGACAATGAATTGAACTTTTGTTTCCATCAATGATGATATGAAAGCCACGTTCCGACTGAGTCTGTCCAGCTTGGCAACAATCAGATAGGCACCTTCTTTTTTGGCATTGGATAAAGCTTTAGCAAGTTGGGGTCTTTTATCCAGTGCATCAAAACCTTTGCCGGTTTCGGTTTCTTTGTAGTGGGTGATAACCTCGATACCTTCGGCCTTGCAAAACTCATTTACTGAGTCCAACTGTGCTTGTAATCCTAATCCTGACTTGCCCTGTTCGGCGGTTGATACTCTCGTGTAAATGATCGCTTTCATGATTATTGCCCATTGCGTTTAACTTTTTACAAATTATATACGGTCGTTTGCAGTTTGTAAATCCGATTATTAAAAAAGTTTGAAGCTCAATGAATGTATAAGTCTGCTTATCTGGGGTATTAAAAGTGACTCACGCGCCAAATATGCAGTAACTTTTACAGTAACTCGCTTTACAGATTTTAACGATTCCATTATTAACGTGGCTTGCAGAGCATGATTCGATTATTTAAATAATTGGTATGGCCCAAGAAATATATTTTCTCCTATGCTTTGTTTGAATGAGTGCGCGGTATTGATATGAAATTGACTATCAAACCAAAGTTCGAAACTTCGGTAATCGTTTTTGAGGGCTAAGAAAAATGGACATTAATCGCACGGAGTTAAGAGTCTATATGAAAAAAATCTTGTTGGCATTAATGATATTTGCTGCTTTTCTATCCGCCCCCTCATGGGCAGATTTTAAGCGAAGTGCGGCGGCGAAAAACGATTTCAAATATAGCAATCCGTGCCCATCAAATGGCAGCACGAAGGGACCGTGCCCGGGTTATGTGATCGACCATATTCAGCCATTGGCATGTGGCGGCGTAGATAACCCAAACAATATGCAGTGGCAAACTATCGACGAAGGCAAGGAAAAGGACAAATGGGAACGTGATTCTTGTGAAAAAACCAACCTCCATGAAAACACAAGAATATATGGAGATACAAATAACGACGGATATTTGTCTGGTAGCGAACAATACTTACGCGACTACCCATCAACTAGAGAATATAGTCATAGTCGTGGACATGTCAGTTATGGAGGTGATGCCTCATATAATTATGGAGGTGATGCCTCATATAATTATGGAGGTGATGCCTCATATAATTATGGAGGTGATGCCTCATATAATTATGGAGGTGACTCGTATATACATACTGGCCCTAGAGGTGGGCGGTATTACATTAACTCTAACGGGAATAAGACGTACATCAAGCATTAATGCTGTTAAACTTTATTTACATATTGCGTCAGCAAGCGGTCGGTGATTTCGCTAGTAGTAGATGAAGGGTATTATCGAAAAGGTAGGAAGGCGCAAGGATTAACCCAGCGCGCCATCTGTAAAAGATTGAAGACCTCCCCATTAAAACCGCTAAGCGTGGAGAATGGTCACTGATTCAACTGCAAAGGATTATGGCGCAATTTTAGGAGTTATTCTCTTGAAAATATCTGTTCAAGTTCTCTATACCGTAATGAATAGCTTATGATGGCGTTTTTTTGTCGATAGACTTGAAAATCAATCAATCAACTAACTGAAGTAAAACTATGCCCACGCTCGATTTTAAAGGAAAGCAGTATATTTATTCCCACCACCATTCCGTGCCGTTTCGGGAGTTGCTGATTAATAGCAAAAAATCACTGCCCGTAAGTGGCAAAAAGCCGAGCTTGGATGACAATCTGATTATTCATGGTGACAATCTCCACGCCCTAAAAGCCCTTATGCCTCAATATGCGGGAAAGATTAAGTGTATCTATATTGACCCGCCTTATAACACGGGCAATGAGGGCTGGTGTTATAACGATAACGTCAATTCGCAATTGATGAAGGACTGGCTAAAGAAAAATGCTAACCCAGTGGATAAGGAGGATATGGAGCGCCACGATAAATGGTTGTGCATGATATATCCGCGCCTCAAGCTACTGCATGAATTGCTGGCGGATGATGGGGTTATTTTTATTAGTATTGACGATAACGAGGTGCACCACTTACGAGCGGTAATGGATGAGATTTGGGGTGAAGGTAACTGGCTTGGAACAATCGTATGGAAGAAAAAAACTAATGGTAATAATGTTGGTGATATTCCGCCCGTCCATGACTACATAATTTGTTACTGTAAACAAAAAGATTTTATGGGCTTGCTTGGTATAAAAATTACCGAAGATTACATTGAAAAAAAGTTTTCAAATCCAGATAACGACCCTAGAGGGCCATGGGATACAATGGATTTATCGGCAAATCATGAAGGCCCCCACTTTCCTATTATCAATCAAAAGACAGGAAAAACATATTATCCAGCAGAAGGTAGATATTGGGTTTTTAACGAGAAAGAGGTTGAAAATAGAATTAAAGATGGCCGAATAATTTTTGGAAAAACAGGTAAGGCTGGACCAGTACAAAAGGTTTTCTTAAAAGAGAAAAAACTTAGAAAAAAAGCAGAAAGTTTGTGGGATAAACATGGCTTAAACTCAGATGGAATGGAAGAATTAGGTTTAATTCTTGGAAAAAAGAAACTCTTTGACCACCCCAAGCCATCGGTTTTATTAAAGAATCTCTTAGATATAGCGACAGAAGGCGCTGATATAATATTAGATTCATTTTCAGGAACTGGCACAACGGCACAAGCAGTTTTGGATTTGAATAAGGAAGACGGCGGCAACCGCAAATTTATCCTTGTGGAAATGGAAGATTACGCTGATAGCATCACTGCCGAGCGTGTGCGCCGTGTAATAAAAGGAGTGCCTGCCGCGAAGGATGAAAAACTGAAAGCGGGGCTTGGTGGCAGTTTTACTTTCTGTGAACTGGGTAAAGAAATCAGCATTGAAAAAATCATCAAGGGCGAATCCTTGCCCGATTATGGCGCATTAGCTAGTTATGTATTTTACACGGCTACGGGCAAAAGCCTTGATGGTGAAGCAAAGGAAAAACTCGATTATTTTGTGGGGGGAACCGATTTATATGAGGTATATCTGATTTATAAGCCCGATATTGCCTTTTTGCGGAGTAATGATTCCGCGCTGAATGACATCAAGCTAAAAGCTATCTCCGCACGCAACAGCAAAAAGGAAAAGCTAGTTTTTGCCACTGCAAAATATATGGGGCAAAAAGAACTATCCGCCCAAAACATTACCTTTTGCCAGTTACCCTACGCCATTCACAAGGTAGTGGGAGCATAGGGATCATGGAGCTTAAAGATTATCAAATCAAGGTGCTGGACTATCTGGAAGGGTATCTTGGCGAGTTGAAAACGCAAAAAACTAAAAAACTAAAGTATTTTGAATTTCAGAAACTGCAAGGTGAAGATGAGATTCATCCAGATAAAACCGACTATTGCCAGCTTGCGTGGGAATCCCTAAAGGCAAAAATGGCCGTCTACCGTTCTAACTATACTGTGCGTAAAGACGGCATGGATCGCAATATCCCTAATGTCTGTTTCAAAGTGCCGACAGGCGGGGGAAAAACCTTACTTGCAACTGCCGCAGTTCAGCGGATCAATCAGGATTATTTTAAGCGCAATAATGGCTTTGTACTGTGGATTGTGCCAAGCGATACAATCTACACTCAAACCAGTAAACAGCTTCGGAACAAAGAACATCCTTACCGCCAAATGCTAGACAGGGCGAGTGGTGGCCGAACGCTGATTCTGGAAAAAAACGATAAATTTACCGCGAAAGATGTAGAGGATAATCTCTGCATCATGTTGTTGATGCTGCAAGCAAGCAACCGCGAAAACAAAAACACCCTCAAAATGTTCAAGGATAGCGGCAGGTTTGAAAGTTTCTTTCCGGCGCTCGATGATTATAACGCAAATAATGCTCTGCTTTCCGCCCTCCCTAATCTTGACACGGCGGATATATTTGATGATGAGCCGAACGTTATTACCGGAATCTCTATAAAACACTCGCTTGGTAATGTTATGCGCTTGCTGCGCCCGATTGCCATATTTGACGAAGGACACAGAGGCGCAACCAAGCTTGCACAAGATACCGTCAACTCTTTCAACACCTCGTTTATTGTTGAACTTTCCGCCACGCCAAAAGACCACAGCAATGTGCTTGTGAATGTTGGCGGGCAGGAATTAAAAAAAGAGCAGATGATAAAACTGCCCATCAATGTAACTTCTTATGGAGAGGCGAACTGGCAGCACACGCTTAATCAAGCCCACGCAAAGACAATTGAACTGAATAAATTGGCGGCAAGCTATCAAGCCGACGAGGGCAGATATATCCGCCCCATTATGGTGATTAAAGCTGAACCCAAAAAAAGGGGCGAAGCCTACGATCATGTTGAGAATATAAAATCTTACCTCATAAAAAACTTGAATGTACTGGAAAGCGAAATCCGCATCAAGTTGGCGGATAACAATGAACTGCGCGATGATGACCTTTTCGATAAGATGTGTCCCGTGCGCTATATCATCACCAAGGACGCGCTCAAAGAAGGCTGGGATTGCTCTTTGCCTATGTGTTGGCGATTTTATCCAATACCAAAAGTGAAACCGCGCTTTCTCAATTTATCGGGCGCGTTTTGCGCCAGCCCCACGCTTTAGAAACCTCAATCCCCGCCTTAAACCAGTGCTATGTCTATTGCGACAATGCGGATGTGAATAGCGCGGCAGAGGGCATCAAGAAAGGACTGGAAGATGAAGACATGGGCGATGTTTCCGACCAGATAGTGACGGGCGGCGGACAAGCAACAGGCAAAGAAAAAGTAACGTTGAAGCGGAAAGAAAAATACCAAGGCGCAAAAATATTTTTGCCTTCGCTTAATGTTATCCGCAACGGAAACCCTGCCCCGTTTGATTATTACGCCGATATTTTGGGTGATATTCAGTGGGATGATTACAGCTTTGAGAAGCTGGAAAATATCGCTTTTGACGATAAAGAAAAGATGGATTACCAGCATCTCACTGTGGATTGGAAAAAAGAAAAATCAGAACAACTTGATTTTCTAAAAGGGCAAAAAGAATCCGAACAAATTACCAACGAAGTTAGCATTACCTTGATGGTTAGCCAGCTTATGGAGAAAGTGCCGAACGCTTGGCAAGCCTTCCGCATCATCGAGCGCGTATTATCAGAATTACGGGCAAAGGGGTTTAGTGACGCAAAGATTGCCCTCAACTCTGTGCTTATCGTGGAGGTAATAAAAAAGGATTGTTTCCGTTGGTTGCTTGAACAATCAGAGACACTTTTTAGGCAAAAACTGGATGATGGCATCGTTTTCTTGCGCTTGCTTGCCGAGCCGTTTTTGACATTAAACTGGCAAATGGCAGATAAAATAGAGGTACAGCGGAATTTGAACGAAACCGCCGTGACCTTAGAAAAGAGTATGTTTCAGCCTCAATTTCTTTCCAATTATAACGGGCTGGAAAAACCTATCGCGCTCGCAATCAACAACAAGGATGTTGTGGAGTGGTGGCATAGGCTGGCGGTGCGAGGCACGGAATATTGCATACAGGGATGGAAGCGCGAAAAAATATACCCCGATTTTTTGGTGAAGCTGGAAGCGGGGAAAGACGGTGTGGAGCGGCTCTATTTTATAGAATCTAAAGGGGAACATTTGGAAGGCAATAAAGATACCGACTACAAGCAAAAACTATTTAACACCATCAACGCCACACTCACGGGTGATATTAAGCCCAAAGGTAATCTGAAGCTGGTAAATTGCAAAGAGAAAATATCTTTTCACATGGTGTTTGAGAACGAGTGGGAGAGCGCGCTAAATAAGCTGTTGATGGTATAGCTATTTGTTTTTGACCTTACCGGCGATTGCGAAATAACTTCTCCCATAGCATCGACCTAGTTGGCTGCGAACCTAAAACCGAACATTGAGGCGTATCAACAAGCCGCTGCTGAGTTTGCCGGTAAGCTAAAGGGCATTATTAAGGGTATGAAAGCTGATGGATTGAGTCAATGTCCCATGTATGGAAAGTTGAACCAGATAGACATTAAAACCGCTAAAGCTGGCGCTTGGTAACAGGTTCAACTGCAAGGGTTATGCCGCCATTGAAAAGTTTTAAATTTAATCATTTGATTTTTCTAATCGGTGTTTATTTTTTCGAAGGAGAGCATACAAGTTTGTGCGGGAGATTCCGCATTCTTCCGAAAGCAATTGCCTGCCTTCCATGCTTAATGACTGATACTTAGCCACAAGCTCTAATATCTGTTCATCATTAAGAGCATCTTTATTACATTTTGCTTTAGGTTTGGTTTTAGTCCTATCGATTTTATTTTTAATTTTTTTAGCTCTTCCGCTAAATCCTGTTTTTGTACCATCATGAATATTATGTTTTATACATTCTTCGCAAACATAAATTGCCTTTTCGAGGTTTCCAATATTAACTAGCAATTGCACATATTTTGCCAATCCCTTATTTTCTTGAAACATCGACCTTGAAAAGCTTTCTTGATTATGCGCGATGCCGACATACGTTTGAACTTTAATTAAAAACATTTCTCTTGCATTCGGCAAGAACTTAATGCATTTATCCCCAATTTCTAAAGCAACCTCCTCATATTGTTTATCATCTCTAAACTCCGCTGCTCTGTATTTAGGCGTTAGCAATATAGCTAATTGATTAGACCACCATCCAAAATCTTCTTGCAATTCCGGTCTTGGAGCAATAAGTATTTCCTTTGGCCTACCGCCATAAATTGGATCTTTATGACGTTTTTTATCCTCGAAATATATACCCTCCTTTTCTTGGAAAATCTTTCGCCATTCTGGTTTTTCGTGTAGTGGCGTTTCACCTTTTAGCCAAACGCTCCATGTATAATATCCGTTATTATGCGACTGACTTGCCCTAGCTTCTGGATGATTCTTTACCCAATCCCTAGCCTCGTCGATCCGTTGTGTAGTGAAATTGCCAGCTTTTTTCTGCAAAAGATAGTATGGAATGAAATCTTCAAGTAAAGGTATATCTTTGCTTATCTCAACTTTATATACACCATAAGGCTTGAGCGTAACCATCTTTGAAATAACTATTTCATCGAAAGCACCTCCGGCGATTTCTTGCAGTAAATCATTAATGACTATTTCACTTTCATGAATTATGCCATCAAAAAAGAGGTAAATAATAGCATTTGAAACCAAATCAAATTCAAATGTTTTGTAACCAGGATTTTCTTCATTTTCAATAACGAGAAGACCTTTAAGATTAAATTTTAGATTCATTTAAAAACCATTGTGCAACAAGTATTGTCTTTACCTTTTGTCATTTTTTATTATCCCTTTGCATTAAAAAAATATTTAATAAATTTTCCATGCAGGATGGTTCAAACCATAATCGATAGAGTCAATCACTTCCACTAATTTGCCAACATCCCTTTTCCCGTTTCTGGCATAGGTTGTTTTAGCCAATGATTTAAATTGATGGCCGCTAAGAGCAACAACTAAATCTTCCGGTATATGATGATTAGCAAGGTATGTGCAAAAATTGTGGCGAAAGGAATGGAAAGATGTTTTTTTATCGGTTATACCCGCATTGTCATTGTAATAAGCAAACCAGCGTGACTGTGAACTAAATTGGTCTTGAGTTCTATTAGCGCCTGGAAAGAGCCTTTTTTCTTCCTTCACTTTCAGGTGCTCGACATATTTAAGCAAACCGGCATTAATTAAATTTTTATGAATTGGTATTTGCCGGGCGCTGTACTTTGTCTTGAGGCTTTTGTCATCGTCTTCATTAATATCAATACACCAATGTTCTGCATTGCTCGATAATGTCTTTACTAATTTGATGTCGGTTAGATGCAACTGGCATATTTCTGAAAGCCTGGCCCCTGTGTAAAGTGCGATTAATGGCAACCAAAAGCTGATTGGTTTTTTAAAACCTTTAACGTAGTTCTCAGAATGAGAGTTGTCATTCTCAAAAAGTATTTTCAATTGTTCATCTGAGAATGAACATTTGGCGCTTTCATGATCTATGTCAGCAATCTCATTACCCAGCGCATTCAGTGGTATTTGCAGAGCAACATCTTTGTATTTAGCTACCCAATTCAAAAACGCTTTGACTATCTTCAAATCTCCTTCTACAGTTCCGGCCCCTCTTACATCGTAATCAATCGATTCGAATTCTGGCGCGTCATTAAGAACCATATCGAGCGTGACTCCTTCGTATTTTTTGTAATTCGGATTTTCGAAGTGAGATGGAATTTTATAAGCAACATCAATATAACGTTCCATATCTTCACGGGTGAGCGCCGCCGTTGGTTTATCGCCAAAGATAGAACGGAATACATTTAGCTTGTTTGGCTTTTGCCTTGCCGTTCCTTCGCTCCAAGTTCCTTTTTTGCCCGGTGTCTTCTTATGAGCTATATATTCGTCAAGATGTTCTGATACTGTTTTGCTGGTTGGCTGGGGTACTGGTTGGAATGATGCCGGAGCTTGTGCTGCTATTGCCGCAAGTTGTGCCTTATGCAACTCTTCTTCACGCTTTTCTCGACGCGCCAACTCTTCATGATTGGGAGCTGGGTTCAACATCTGATAAAGTCTTGCATCCTGTTCGTGGTCGCCGGTGTCAATAGTTACCGGATTGCTGTTTAGGTCGATAAAGGTAATAAGCTGCGTTTTTGACAAATCATCGTTGCTAGACTTTGTTGCTTCAATTCGCATCTGTACGGCAAAGTGTTCTGTCTGCTGTTCCGCAATCTTGGCTTTATCGGCAAATAAATCATCGACTATTCGCCTTGCTTTTTCCTTTATGTTATCTGCCTTGCTCATTAATTGATCGACGATGCTTTCAAACTCGACACGGTAAATTCTCGCACGTTTAACGGCAAGTTTCCGGCTGTCAGTTTGAAGCGTGCGTCTTATCTCCTTTTTATTGTTGAAGTGGGGTTGCAAAAGTTTTGGGATGATGAAACGGGCGTAATAAGTCCCGTGTCTGTTTTTGCACATATAAGCCTTGCCGCTCATATCTTACCCTCTCGATGTATTAGGGATGTGTAATCCCTGAGTGTGACACCGAAAAGCGCTGGAGCCTGCAAGCCTACTAATGGCTAGGAACTTGGAAGATTTCTCAAGATCGTATAGAATTCTAACATTGAATTATTTGTAGAGGTGGGCTTGTTGAGTATTTTAACTATTCTCGAATTTCCGGATGAACGCTTGCGTAAAAAAGCCGCAGCGGTTAAAACGGTCGATGATAAAATAAAAAAATTGATCGATGATATGCTCGAAACGATGTACCAATCACATGGCGTAGGGTTAGCCGCTACCCAGGTCGATGTTCATCAACGGGTTATTGTCATTGATGTCAGTGAAGAGAAGAATACTCCTTTATTCCTGATCAATCCTGAAATCTTTGAAAAGGACGGCATCAGAGAGTCAGAAGAAGGCTGTCTTTCCGTGCCGGGATTCTTTGAGAATGTAAGGCGGGCAGAGCATATCAAAGTCAAAGCGCTTAACAGAGACGGTCAGCCATTTGAGCTTGAGGCCAGGGATTTGCTGGCGGTATGCGTGCAGCATGAAATTGATCATTTGGATGGTAAATTATTCGTTGATTATATTTCGTCATTAAAACGGCAGAGGATCAAGAAAAAATTGGAAAAAATTCACAAGATGGAACATAGCTGATCATGAAGGTTATCTTTGCGGGAACCCCGGATTTTGCTGTGCCCAGCTTGCAAATGCTGCTGTCTTCCAGACATGAAGTCTGCGCCGCTTATACCCAGCCCGACCGTCCGGCAGGCAGAGGGCGGCACAATCATGAAAGTCCGGTTAAAGCGCTGGCTTTAAAGCATGCAATTCCTGTGTTTCAACCGCTCTCCTTAAAGTCTGATGAAGACTTACAGCAAATAAGTTCCTTTAATGCTGATTTGATGATCGTGGTCGCCTACGGCATGATTTTATCGCAAGCGGTACTGGACATGCCCAGGCTAGGGTGTATTAATGTTCACGGTTCATTGCTGCCGCGTTGGCGCGGAGCGGCGCCCATTCAGCGCGCGCTCATGGCGGGCGATGAAAAAACCGGAGTCACAATTATGCAGATAGTTAGTAAACTGGATGCAGGGGATATGTTGCACAAGGAAGAATACGTCATTGGCGCTCATGATATGGCCAGTGATTTATATGATAAATTAGCCGAGCTGGGTGCGATAGGCTTGGGTAAGGTCTTGGCGCAAATGGAAAGAGGGATTGTGCATGCAGAGCCGCAGGATGAAAGTTTAGTGACTTACGCTGAAAAATTAACAAAAGGCGAGGCAATCATAGACTGGACACAATCAGCAAGCACTCTGGCTTTAAGAGTCAGAGGCCTGAACAGTTGGCCCGTGGCGCAGACGCTTTATCAAGATAAGGTATTACGAGTCTGGCAGGCTGAAGCTATAGCCCTAGATACTGATTTAGAACCGGGCGCTGTGAGCTGCGATAAGAGAAATATCGATGTGGCAACCGGAAATGGGCTGTTACGTTTGCATGAAGTGCAGCTTCCGGGAGGGAAGCGCATGACGGCTCAGGCGTTTCTAAGTGCTCATAATATTACTGGCGTAAAACTAGGTTGAATACACGGTTAATTGCGGCACGGGCCTTGTCGCGTATTTTGCAAGACGGACAGTCGTTAACAGCAGTTCTGGAGTCTGCTTTACAGCCCGTTGAATCAAGTAAAGACAGGGCTTTTATTCAAGCGCTCTGCTATGGCGTCTGTAGAACTTACCATCGGCTGGATTTTATCTTAAGTAAATTACTGGATAAGCCGCTTAAGGATCAGGATGTCAAGGCGTTGGCTTTAGTGGGCTTATATCAAATCAAGTATATGAGAGTGAAGGCTCACGCAGCAGTCTCTGAAACCGTGCTGGCAGCACGCAAAAAACCATGGGCCAAAGCGCTTGTTAATGCCTTGCTTCGAAGCTATCTGAGAGAACAGGATAGCCTTGAGCAAAAAGCGGATAACGTGCAATACGCCGCTGTGAGCCATCCTGACTGGCTTATCAGGCAAATTGAGCAGGATTGGCCGGAACAGGCCCAGCAAATCCTGGAGGAAAATAATCAACAACCGCCGATGGCGTTACGGGTGAATCTGGCGCGTATTAGCCGCGACCAATATTTACAGCAATTAGGGGCGCAAGGCATAGCTGCAATAGCCGTGGATTTTTGTCCTTCGGCCATTATTCTCGATAAACCTTCAGTCGTTGATGCATTGCCCGGGTTTGCCGAGGGGCTGGTTTCCGTTCAGGATACCGCGGCACAGTTGGCCGCTGAATTACTGGCTGCTCAGCCCGGTCATCGGGTACTGGATGTGTGCGCTGCACCCGGCGGCAAAAGTGCGCATATTCTTGAATATCAACCGCATGTACGGGAATTGATGGCTGTTGATATAGACGAATCCCGAATGCAGCGGGTTAGAGAAAACTTAAGTCGTTTACGACTATCAGCCAACCTGGTGGTGGGCGATGCCGCGAATCCTCAAGGATGGTGGGATGGTCAGCTTTTTGACCGGATTTTATTGGATGCGCCTTGTTCGGCATTGGGCGTTATACGGCGTCATCCTGATATCAAGTTATTACGCAAAGCCGGGGACATTAAGCCGCTGCAGACTTTACAGCTTAATATTCTGCAAGCTGTCTGGCCATTGTTGGCTCCCGGCGGCATACTGCTGTATGCAACTTGCTCCATCCTGAAACAGGAAAATGAGCAGCAAATCAATACCTTTTTAGCGGAACATTCCGATGCAGCCGAGCTGCCTTTTGACGCGATTTGGGGTCTCGCTGGAAGCCATGGGCGGCAGATTATAACGGGTGAATCGGCAATGGACGGCTTTTATTATGCGAGGCTCGAAAAATCTGACTGGCTGCTTGGGATGCTTTAACAAAAAGGCGCTTACGGCTTGTTGCTTTCTCTGAAGCCGAAGTTGACTGAAGCGCATCCGAATAAGCGAAGGAATTGTCAGCGCTCATTATTGTTAAAGGGTGGGCAAAAAATTGCCCACCGAATTCCTGTCACTTTCCGACCGGTCGCACGAATACGTCTTCCGCATCATTATTGTCGTTCTCGACCAAGTCGCTCGCAAGACTTTGGAACGCCACGAACCGGCCATCTGCGCTAAATACAGGGTTAAAGGAACTGCCATTGCCACTGGCTGTTGCTGCGCTGTTGACACTTGTTAATATCGTCTTCCCGGTTTTGAGATCGCGCACGAAAACGTCAGTAGCACCATTGTTATCGTTTGGCGCCAGATCGGTCGCCATGCTGCTAAAGGCAATAAATCGGCCGTCAGCGCTGAGTACAGGATTGAAGGAATCCGAGTTGCCGCTGGTTGTCCCGGTGTGGTTGACGCTTACCAGTTTCGTTACCCCGGTTTTAAGGTCATGTACGAAGACATTACCAATAAAAAAAGGATTGAAGCCGTTTCCCACCGTATGAAACGCTACGAAACGGCCATCAGCGCTGAGTACGGGGTGGAGCGAATCAAAAAAGCCACCAGCTGTCCCCGCGCTATTGATACTCGCCAATGTCGTCATCCCGGTCTTGAGATCGCGTACGAAGACGTCAATATTATTATTGGGGTCATTCTCGACCAGGTCACTCGCGGCACTTTGGAATGCGACGAAGCGGCCGTCAGCGCTTATTGCGGCTGGCGTCTCCGGAAGAAAAGACATGCCTGCGCCGCTGGCTGTCCCTGAGCTATTAATACTCGCCAAAATTGTCGTGCCGTTCTTGAGATCGCGCACGAAGACGTCTAATGTATCGTTAGTGTCATTCGCCACCAGGTTGTTTGCGTAACTATGAAATGCGACGAAGCGGCCGTTCGCGCTGATTACCGGGTTAAAAGAAATATTATTGCCGCTGGCGGCCGCATCGCTAGTTATATTTGCCAGCGTCACTGTCCCGGTTTTGAGATTGCTCACGAAGAGGTTTAGCTCTTCATCGGCATTATTCGCCGCCAGACCCCTCGCGTTACTCTGGAGCGCAGCCATGAAGCGGCGTTCAGCCCGGCGCGTCGGGGTAAAAGAATTGTTATTGCCGCTGGTCGCCCCTGTGCTGTCGATACTCGCCAATATCGTTTTCCTGGTTTTGAGGTCGCGTACGAAAATGTCATCCGAATCGTTGGTATCGTTAGGCGTCAGATCGCTCGAGCCGCTCTGGAAGGCCACGAAGCGGCCGTTAGAGCTGAGCCCTTGATGAAGAGAGTAGTTATTGCTGCTGGCCGTCCCGGCACTGTTAGCGCTGACCAGTTCGGTCGTCCGATTCTTGAGGTCGCGCACGAAGATGTCCCACGTATCATTCATATCGTTGGCCACCAAGTCACTTGCGTCGCTAACGAATGCAATGTACTGACCGTTAGCACTCAGTTCTTGACCAGTCCAGAGCAAGGACATACCAAGGCCGCTGGTTGTCTCCGCGCTGTTAATGCTTACCAGAGTAGTTGTTTCGGTCTTAAGGTCGCGCAGGAAAATGTCTTCTGAGCTATTGGTGTCGTTCGAGACCAGGTCATCTGCATTACTGACAAATGCCACGAAGCGGCCATTAGAACTGAGCACAGGGTGCGTAGAGCCCGTATTACCGCTGGCTGTCCCTGTGCTGTTGACGCTTACCAGCCTGGTTGTTGGCACTGATGCCGCTGGTCTCTGAAAACGCTCCGAACTGATGCTGGTCCTGTCATTTGCAGCACTGCTATTGCCAGCTATTGCGAGTAGTATCGATAAGATGGCCAGTGACAGATAATTTTTCTTGAGCTTAAGTTTCATGATTTTGTACGGTTATTGATTAAATTATCAGGTTTGGTCAAGGTATATACTCTGCGACAATGCCTTTATTCCAGATGAGAGTCAAGGGCAATTAAAGTTCACAGAAGCCAAAACCGACGCATCGAACCCTAAGGTTTTGCTAATAGTTGATAACCTGCGGGCTTATCAGACGGCTATGATTTGCCGGGCTTTAATTAAAGTTGTCAATAGAGCCTAAGCCTTTGAGCAATGCAGGCAAAAAATAGCAGTGACAGAATATCACACCAAGGCAGAAAGGATAATAGGTACAAATACTTAGAACCTGTTCAATATCTTCTCAGTAATAACGCCAAGAAAGCCAAATTAACGAATTGTAAGCTGGTGTTAAGCAAGCGCTCGGTATTCTTCCAAAGCCGCCGGCATTTTTCCAGCCAGGCAAAGGATCGCTCGACCACCCAACGTTGCGGAAGCACAG
>JAQURG010000039.1 GCA_028715725.1 Methylococcales bacterium | reverse complement strand
GGCTTTCTGGAATTGCCGAAGGGCGTTCCGTCTCACGATACGCTCAGTGAGGTGCTGGGGCGGATTGATCCGCAAGCGTTTCGGGACGCGTTTATAGGTTGGGTGCAAGCGGCGTTGCCGAGTCTGTCGGGCGAGCACTCTGCCTGGACGCTCGGCGGTAGCCATGACGGCGACCGATCACCGATACACCTCGGGTCGGCCTTTGCTAGCGCAGCGGGGATCGTCTTGGGGCAAGTCAACACCTGGGAAAAATCCAACGGGATCACCGCCATTCCTGAGCTATTGGCGTGGCTGGACGTGCGCGGCGCCATCGTGACCATCGACGCGATAGGTTGCCAAAAGGCCATCGCTGAGAAGATCATTGATAAGGGCGGAGATTACCTGTTGGCGCTCAAAGGCAACCAAAGCGGCTTGCATGATGAGGTGCGCCTGCATTTTGAACAGCCCGCCCCCACTACATTAGCCGGATGGCCCGCGCCGAAACCGTCGCTAAAGGCCATGGGCGAATCGAAGTCCGGCAATGCCGGTTAAGTACGGACATCGCATGGTTAAGGGAGCGCCCTCCCGAATGTAAAAACCTTAACAGCATTAGTGCAATAGACAGTGAATGCCATCTCGGCGCTACGGTGACCCAGGAAATTCGTTACTTCACCGGCAGTTCGCTGACCTCCGCAACACAAATGCTGGCTGCTGTCGTCTGCATGGGGGTATCGAAAACCAGTTGCATGGGGTACTGGACATGTCTTTCGGGGAGAATCAAAGTCGCATACGCAAAGACAACGCTCTCGCCAATGTTGCTATTATTCGTCATGCCGCCTTGAACATGATCAGGTAGACGAAGACGAAACAGATGTCCATCAAACGCATCCGTAAGGCTGCTGGCTGGTATGATTCGGCTTTAACTGAGATTTTGGCTCAGGTTTTTTGATGAGGTGGTCTTGGCCAGTGAAACCCGTTGTCTGGACGAAACCAGCCTTGCGTGTTAACTTGCAGAAATAGATGCCAATTCAGTTCGACGATTGCTTCAAACAACCATTTCGGTATAAGCCACGATCCGTCACAAAGATGACTGTCCAGCCTTCAGAAAAGACTTGGAACCGTTTCAACAAGGCTTGCCATTTCAGTTTCCATGCGTGCTTCTCCTCAGCCTTTAAAACTTTCCAGGCAAGCGGCACAACACAGCCGTGATAGACAACACGCATAGCCAGTACGACAAAACGATCCCCTAAAACTCGTCGCATTTATGATAATAGCCAGCCATAACCACTCCAGCCACAGTCCCCAACATTCGGTAACATCGAGTTCGTTACGCTGTTTTCCAGCTTTCGCTTCCCGATAGGTATCGCGTTGCCTTTCATGTAGTGTGTGGTACGACTGCCCCTGCTGCGGAGCCAACACGTCGGCCACAGCGGTTAAGCAACACGAGCCGGCATTGACCCCATACGCGCCAACTTAAGAAAACAACTTAAGGAGAAACTTGAAAAATCAAGAAACGCCAAGATATTTATGGTTTTTTATAGAAACATGGTCGTTCCAACTAAATCTGAAGAAATCTCTTTGAAGAGTTCTTGAAAGAGTTACCTGGATGGCGAAACATGGCAGTACCTCCGTCCGGCAAATGGATATTGATCACTCATTAATTTACCGTAACGCATCGTTTTGTTACACTTTTTTAAAAACCTACACTTGTAAGGAGGGGGCACTGAACTCTTGCACTATCTCATTGATAGTTTTGTTGCCTTTCAACCCCACTAGTGCCAATTTCGCCTTTTTGTGCACTGGACATTATTTCGCCCTTTTTCAATCATTTAAGCCTACCTTAAGCCTATCTTTTTTATGATGGGTATCATCTTATACTACAGTCTGATTTTCGGAATTCACTTTAATGCAAAGCTTGGTGACTATGAACTTCCAGTTATTTTAAAAAACGAAAACCTGATCACGCGGAGTATAGTTCAAACCTAATAACGTGAGTATCGCGCTTCATTTTAGTACATATATTACGTGCAATGCACCTTTATGATACCGAAGGGTATCAGATTTAGCTATTGCCACCCACAAAACCAAACACTAATAGGGCTGTCGGTGCGGTCTTATGTAAAGCTCCAATATCGGTCACGTTTCTAGCCGACTTCTTTCAATACCTTTCATTAAACACAAGATTAAGCTCATCATACACAGGAAACATAGTATTAGACTATACTTGGAGGGCTTCTTTAACTTTAAGCTCTAACTGAAGTTAGAGCTTATATGTTATTATAATAAATAAGGATTGCGCGGGTTATAAAGTTGAAAAACTATATCAAAATTCGCTTAATCTAATAAAAAGGGTACAGAAATTGCTGAGCATAATATCGTGATTATTAGTTTTTTAAAATGAGTCTTTTTTAATAAGCAGTGGTACTTGCTACTGCGAACAGAAAAATTAGACATAAAAAATAGATTGATAAAGCGGACATGGGGAAGGAAGTTACCCATCTTAATCTACATGGGTCTTGTTAATGATTTTTAAAATAGGAAAATAATTATGAATGCTTTTAACATTAGACATAATATTGTCAATTATAACCGTCGTGACTTTATTCTTATTCTCGAAATTCTTGCCATTTTAATGGCATGTACAGACGCGATGATTTTGTTCTGCGCTGGCTACATCTTATATATGAATGACCCTTTTGGAACAGCTGAACAACTTCCAATGTATCTTTCAGCCATGCTGTTCTATTCGCTGCTGGCGACTGTATTATTTTATTATAATAATTTATACAAGGTTGACTGGATAATTAAAAGGCGGGCAGCTTGCTCAAAGATATTTTTGCTTTGTATATTTACTTTTATGGTCCTTTTGGCCTTCGCTTTTGCATTCGAAATTTCAAGTCTCTTTTCACGCATATGGATCTTATACTGGTTTCTTTCTTCTCTGGTTGGGGTCTATCTAATTCGATTGCTGATACGTAAGTGTTTATTAACATGGGCGCAAGGAGGACAGTTCATACGTAATATTGCTATTGTAGGATCTGGCGATCATGGAGCTCTGATGGTCGAACAACTGAGGAAAAATGGATCTCCATTGGCGCGCATTGTTGGGATTTTTGATGATCGGTCTGAGAGAGTCTCTGAAACTATAGATGAAGAGCTTAGGTCTGGTAGTATAGATGACCTTATATTAATGGCACGGGAAGTGCACATAGACGAAATTCTAGTTGCTCTGCCATGGGGAGCCGAAGAGCGAATATTAGCAATTTTGCATGAGCTCCAGGTTCTTCCTGTAAATATTCGGTTATGCCCTGAAAAAGTTTGCTATAAGTTCCCTGTCCATAATTATAGCTATCACCTTGGAATCCCCATATTTAATTTGTTTGATAAACCTATATCAGGGTGGGACTCTGTATTAAAAAATCTAGAAGATAAGATATTAGCTATTTTGATCCTTATCTGTATTGCCCCTCTATTAATTATTATTGCAGTTCTCGTTAAGCTCGACAGCCCTGGGCCTGTGCTTTTCCGCCAAAAGCGATATGGATTTAACAATCAATTAATTAGTATGTATAAGTTTCGGTCTATGTATTTTGATAAACAAGATAACAATGCCAAACAGTTAACTTCTAGAAATGATCCGCGCGTCACGAAAATAGGCCGTTTTTTGCGCAGAACTAGTCTGGATGAGCTTCCACAGTTCCTTAATGTATTGACTGGAGAAATGTCCATTGTTGGCCCAAGGCCCCATGCAACGGAAGCTAAGGCCGCTGGCGCGCTATATGAGGACATAGTGTATCAGTATGCTGCTCGGCACAAGGTGAAACCGGGAATTACTGGCTGGGCTCAAGTCAATGGCTGGCGAGGTGATACGGATACTGAAGAAAAAATTCAAAAACGCGTTGACTACGACATTGACTATATTAATCAATGGTCCCTCGTACTTGATTTAAAGATTATTTTAAAAACAATCTTTGTCGTAATCATAGGACAAAATGCCTATTAATACCTGAGTATTTCTTGCTGCTTGGGTTGTAGCAACATCAGGATCGGTAATCTATAATTATGTGGCGACCATAGTCAGTTTCCTCCATTATTCACAGCAAGCCTACAAGCTAAACGAGAAAAACTTTATGAGTTTTTTTAAAGAAAAAAATAACGAATATTTTATGCAAGATTCTAAAATATGCTCTTTCCCCATCTCCTATGCCCAGCAACGGCAACGCGAAGGGTTACAGGGTGAAGTACTGGAAAAACAGCTCAGCTACTGGAAAACTCAACTGGCCAATTTAACCGTACTGGAGTTGCCAACTGATAATCCTCGCTCTAAGCAGCTATCTTATTTAGGTGCCCAACATTTTTTTCACTTATCAGCAGAATTAATCCAAGGTTTGAAAACCTTGAGTCAGCACCAAAACGTGACCTTATTCATGACGCTATTGGCCGCTCTTCAAGTGCTGTTATATCGTTACAGTGGTCAGGAGGATATTGTTGTAGGCACTGCGATTGACGGCCGCAATCGGCAAGAATTTGAAAATCTGATTGGCTTATTTACCAATACCCTGGCAATAAGAACCGATCTTTCGGGTACACCCAGCTTTGCCGAGTTGCTAAACCGGGTGCGTGAAGTCTGTCTGGGCGCCTACGCTCATCAGGACATCCCATTTGAAAAACTGGTTTCCCAATTACAAGTCCAACGGGATAGGAGTCGGCATCCATTGTTTCAGGTTATGCTGGTTTTGCAATCCAGCAGTGTCTTGCAGGACATGAAATTACCCGGTCTGACGATTAACGAACTTACTGTGGCCAATGAGACGGCCATGTTTGATTTGTCCATTTCTTTACTGGAACATGCCGATGGCTTAACGGGAGCAATCGAATATAGCACCGACTTGTTCAATGCCGAAACCATTACCCGGCTGGCCGGCCATTTTCAGACGCTATTGGTTGCTATTGTCGAGCACCCGGAAACTGCCATTGCCGACCTACCGATACTCACTGCACCTGAACTTCACCAGTTATTGGTCGAATGGAATGCCACCCATACTGACTATTCGAAACATAAATGTATCCATCAGCTCTTTGAAGAGCAGGTGATAAGAACGCCGGATGCCATAGCCATAGCTTTTGAAGATCAACAATTAAGTTACCGCGATCTCAATCAACTCGCTAATCAGCTAGCGCATTTTCTGCAAGCGCACGATGTACAAACAGAAACACTCGTAGCAATAGGCGTAGATCGTTCGCTCACCATGATCATCGGCTTGCTGGGCATACTTAAAGCTGGTGGGGCTTATGTGCCTCTGGACCCCAGCTATCCTGCGGCACGCTTGGCTTATTTATTAAAAGATTGTCAAGCTAAAATATTATTAACACAATCGCACTTGGTTTGGCCGGAAACTTCAGCGCAAATCATTAATATAGATAACTTAATAGAGCAACTCACAGAATATCCAAGCGTTAATCCAGAAACTGACTTAGTTCCCGATAATTTGGCTTATGTGATTTATACCTCGGGATCTACTGGTAATCCTAAGGGAGTTATGGTTTCACATGCCAATGTTAGTCGTTTATTTGCAACGACAGAGATCAACTATGGTTTTAATAGGCAAGATGTCTGGACACTTTTTCATTCCTATGCGTTTGATTTCTCAGTATGGGAGCTGTGGGGCGCTTTGTTATATGGTGGAAAATTGGTAGTGGTTTCCTATATTAAATCACGTTCTCCAGAAGAGTTTTATCGCTTGCTTATCAAAGAGGGTGTTACCGTCCTTAACCAAACCCCGTCAGCCTTTCGACAATTGATTCAAATAGATCAGACAATAGAAGATAAAAATTCGCTGAAACTCAGATATGTTATCTTTGGTGGGGAAGCTTTAGATTTTTCGAGTTTGTCTCCTTGGTTTAAAAAGCGAGGTGATCAAATGCCTCAACTAATCAACATGTACGGAATTACGGAAACAACTGTACATGTTACCTATTACGCTTTAACTAAAGCAGATGAATTGAATCAAAAAAGTGTAATTGGTAAAGCTTTGCCGGATTTGCAAACTTATATTCTTGATAAAAATTTACAACCCCAACCTATCGGTATTCCAGGCGAACTCCATGTTGCTGGCGCAGGTGTAACCAGAGGATATTTAAACCGTCCTGAATTAACCGCTGAAAAATTCATTAAAAACCCTTTCAATGATGATTCGCAAGCTCGCTTGTATAAAACCGGTGATCTCGCTCGTTATCTGCCTGATGGCACTATTGACTATCTAGGTCGAATTGATCATCAGGTTAAGATTCGTGGATTTCGTATTGAGTTGGGTGAAATTGAAACGGAATTGGGCGAACACCCGCTTTTGCGCGAGGTAGTCGTAGCTGTGTATGAGCCCGATCCAGGAGACAAACGACTTGTGGCTTATTTAGTGCCCCAAGGCGCTTCCACGCCGTCCCCTTCGGAGTTGAGAGATTTTATTAAGCCCAAATTACCAGATTATATGGTACCTTCGGCGTTTCTGTATCTCGATGCCCTGCCGATTACCCCGAATGGCAAGCTGGACCGAAAAGCACTGCCGAAGCCGGATCAGATTCAGAGTGAGCTGGATACTGACTTTGTCGCTCCGCACACGCCTGTTGAGAAATTGCTGGCCGAGATATGGTGCAACGTTTTAAGAATTAATCGTGTCGGCATTCATGATAATTTCTTTGAGTTGGGAGGGCATTCCTTGTTAGCTGTTCAAATGATTGTTGAAATTAATAAACTGTTCAGCACCGACTTACCCTTGGGCGCATTTTACCAATCACCAACCATTGCAGAACTGGGTACAATCATATCGTCTGGCAACCAGCATACTTCATGGTATTCTCTTATTCCAGTTCAGACGCAAGGTTCACGTCCTCCTCTATTTGTTATTCACACAGCAATAGGAGACTTGCCCATGCATCTGGGAAAAGATCAGCCACTCTATTTTCTACGGTATGGCATGGCTGCAAAGACCAGCAATTACCCCCTCCATCTACCACTACTAGAAGACCTAGCTGCTCATTATACTATGGAACTACAACAGAAACAGCCATGTGGTCCCTACTATTTGATGGGATTTTCCTTCGGTGGCGTGGTTGCCTATGAAATGGCTCGCCAATTAGCTTTACATGGACACCGAGTGAACTATGTAGGATTACTTGATACAGACCTGACAAAAGAAATTCAGCCGCAGTCCTATTATCATCTCATCATTAAGTTTTTAAGATTAAGCCCAAATCAATTTTTATCACTGGTAAAAAATAAAATTAATTCTCTGCGAACACCAAAGGATAATGGCACGGATTTCTGGCCTCATAAAGATTCAATTGGAGCTAACGTGGCTTGTCGCAGTAGTTATCGAGCAAAAGTTTATAACGGTCGTGTAACGTTGTTTCAAGCTTCCGAGAGGGGCTCAATGTTTGTTAATCCCATCCCTCCAGAGAAAGCATGGAGAGAACTTCTGGGTGATAGACTAGAGGTTCAACAGATTTCCGGAGGGCATACTGATATGTGTGACAATGAGCCTCATGTCAAAATAATGGCTGCAAAAATAAGAGCTTGTATGGATAAAGCATTAACTGCGAGTGATTCTAGTAGTCATTCATGATGAAACGCAAGGATAAAGCCGAACAAAGAATGCGTTTTTCTAGGATACTTTTTTGAAATAACGGATTTCCCATATTGAGTCAATTAAACAACGGAACAGCATGAATATTTATCAATTTATTATCATTCTTAGGTCGCGCAGACGGATTGCCCTCTGGGCATTGGCGATCACGGTAATCATGACTTTGGTGGTGAGTCTGTTGTTACCCAAAAAATACGTCGCCACGACTTCAATAGTAGTTGATCAGCGCAGTATAGATCCGATGACGGGCCAACATTTGCCGGTATTACAACTTATGACAGGGTATATGGCGACACAAGCCGAAGTGATTGCCAGTCATAATGTAGCTCGCAAAGTGGTGGAAAATCTGAAACTCAGCGATAAACCCCAAATGCAGGAAGACTTTGCGAATGCCGAGTACACTGGCGACATCAGAGACTGGTCTGCGGATTTATTGCTAAAAAACCTGCAAGTCAAGCCTGCACGCGAGAGCAGCCTGATACATCTTGACTTTACCTCTACCGACCCGAAATTTGCCGCGATTATTGCCAACGCTTTTGCCGATGCCTACATACAAACCAGCATCGAATTGCGCGCTCAACCTGCTAAATTGAGTGCAGACTGGCTCCACTCGCAAATGGCTTCGTTGCGAGAGGATCTGGGGCGTGCACAGTCCGTACTATCGACTTACGAACAACAATATGGCATTGTTGAGGGCGCTGATCGACAGGTGAATGTTGATCGACTGGTGGATCTTGAACAAACTCGCTTAGGTGATTTGTCAAATCAGTTGGTGGAAAGCCAGGCTCGCACCAACGAACTGCAATCCAGAAAAAATTTGCTGGCGTCCACTCTCAAACAAGGCGGTTCTTTAGAGTCATTGCAGGAGGTTTTGAGTAGCCCTTTGATTCAATCCCTCAGATCGGATCTGGCGCGATCAGGTGCGCATCTTGCTGAGTTGTCTCAGAAGTTTAAGAAAGGAAATTCGCAATACAGACAGGCAGAAGCTCAAGTGGCCAGCCTGCAACAGGAAATTAAGTCCGCAACTAAAATGGTGCTAACCAGTATTGATAGTGGAGTTGCCTCCTCCAAGCAACGTGACGAGATGCTGACTAAAGCCCTGGCGGAACAGAAAGCCAAAGTAATGGACCTGAAAAAAAAGCATGATCAAATTGCGGTATACATTCGCGAAGTGGAAAATGCGCAGAGGGCATACGATGAAGTTATGCACCGTGCGGTACAAACCCGCATGGAAAGCGAAATGAGCCAAGCCGATATTTCTATCCTTAATCCCGCAATTCCGCCGCCAAAACACGCCAAGCCTAAAATGCTTTTGAACATGATTTTATCGGTTTTTCTGGGTGGCATGTTGGGAGTGGGTATGGCGTTATTGGCAGAGCTGATGGATCGTCGAGTGCGATCTGTTTTAGATGTTTCTGAGCTGTTGGCTGTTCCTGTTTTCGCCGTCGTTTCCGCCACAGCCGCCAAGCCGAAGCGAATAGCCCGACTGTTTAATTGGACAAAACAAGTGATGGCTCTATCTATCGAGGTAGCACATAAATGCAAGCAATAGTAACTAAAATCAACGACAAGATGTCCAATGAAATAGCCAATGTAGATACCACTGCTTCCATTGGGGCTCTATTATTGGTTGCGGGAAAAATCAGCGCAAGTGATGCCGAACGCATTATTGCCTTGCAAAAACAGGAAGGCTTGCGCTTCGGCGATGCAGCCAAAGCGCTGGGGCTGATTAACGATGACGACATACAAAAAGCCTTATCGCATCAATTTGATTTTCCATTCCAAATGGCAAGCGAAGAGAGTTTCAGCCCGGAATTGATTGCTGCGTACCAGCCCTTTGCTACACAAGTGGAGGCACTGCGAACTGTGCGAGGACAATTGATGCTACGCAGGTTTTTCGATGTCCATAAAACTTTGGCATTAATTAGTCCCAATCGCAACGAAGGACGCAGCTATATAGCGGCTAATCTGGCGATTGTTTTCTCCCAGCTTGGCGAACGCACGCTATTGATTGATGCCGATTTACGTCAGCCTCGGCAGCATGCGTTATTTAAACTACAAGGTGGTCACGGTCTGTCGGACGTATTGGCTGGGCGGGCTGATTTAACTTTTGTCACACAAAGTACGGCCTTCCGCAATTTATCCATTTTGCCAGCCGGCACGGTGCCACCTAATCCAGTGGAATTGATCAGCCGAGGCTTAAAGAACTGTTTACAACAATTGCAGCTACAATTTGATGTCATCCTGATCGACACTCCTTCAACTGAGCAGGGTATAGATGCACAAATTATCGCCTCAAATTGTGGTGGTGCCCTTTTAGTGGCGCGACGACACAAAACCCGGCTGAATGATTTACAGCTTTTAAAAGAATCTATGCAAGATGCGGCATGTCAATGCCTCGGCGCTGTATTAACAGATTTTTAAACGTTAACCACAAATATAAAGCTTGTTTATAACCATGACAAGCATAACCAAGGCAACCATATTCGATATCCCCAAACGTTTTCAATCACATAACAAATCCCAAGGAAATTACATGTCTTCTCGCGGCAACCTAACCAAGCAAAGCGTCAGCGCAGTCAAATGGAGTGCGTTTGGCAATATAGCTCATTATAGCCTCCAATTAGGTGCACAAATCATCTTGGCTCGTCTATTAGAGTCCGAGAATTATGGACTGTTCGCGTTAGGTATGACAGTTATGACATTCAGCAATATGCTTGCTAACTTCGGATTAGCGTGGGGTTTGGTTCAAGCTCAAGGCCTAACCGAGGAGAATGTCCGTTTCGTAGTTACATGGCAGTTAATTTCCGGTACTGTTGCTGCGATAGGTCTTTATTTGCTCGCTCCGGCAATTGCAAGTTTCTTTAATGAGGCTCGACTGGAATGTATCGTTAAATGGCTGAGTTTAGCGTACCTGATAAATCCGGCTACTGCGTCAGCCAGCGGTTTGTTGAGACGCGAGCTGGACTTTAAATCGATCAATATCATTGAAGTCACCAGTTACATAGTCGGCTATATTATTATTGGTGTCCCGCTTGCCTATAACGGCGCGGGCGTTTGGTCTCTTGTTACTGCGTGGCTGGCGCAGGCGCTTAGCTTTATATTACTCAATTACATTCAATGTCCGCACTCTATTAAACCCTTATTCTGGCGTGAAGAGGCTTCGGTCATGGTTGGGGTTGGTAACACCGTATTCTTAACGAATATCTGTAATTGGCTGCTTAATAATTTAGATCGCACTTTATTGGGCCGTTTCCTTAATGCCCAAACTATTGGTCTTTATACTGTTGGATATAACCTTGCCAACTTACCAAACACATTGTTTATCGGAGCACTACAACCTTCCTTTTTAGCGGCTGGCGCACGAATTCAATCAGAGCCTAGCCGTTTGTGCAGCTATGGTTGTTCGGCTCGCGCGCCGATAACAGAAAAAAGGGCGGCGACTATGACTTTCTTATCGAAATTCCATCAATTATGCCGATGCAATCATGAAGCGCAAAATTGATCTCATTACCACGTTACAAAGAACCGATCCATTTGAGGATGAAAAGATAGATATTGTTGTTAAATGTCGATTATCCTCCTTAGAAATGCCAATCTATGCAATTGCCAAGCATAGAGGTATGCGGATATGAAGCCAGAACAGGCAATGCGAATTTATCTTGCCGAATGCTCTGTGCATGCT
This sequence comes from Methylococcales bacterium, assembly GCA_028715725.1. Classification (GTDB taxonomy): domain Bacteria; phylum Pseudomonadota; class Gammaproteobacteria; order Methylococcales; family Methylomonadaceae; genus JAGXGJ01. The sequence goes on along the minus strand of JAQURG010000039.1, from coordinate 16,839 downwards.
GCAGTGCTTGATGAGGGACTGGTTGATGCAAAGCAATTGATGCTCTTATCAAACGGCACGCATCTGGATAAGAAATTGTTGCGGGTTTTGGATCAACTCGCCTACCGATTTACCAAGCTACAAGATTCAATAGGTGAGAAAGTGCTGCCCCTGCTTTTAGAACTCACTCAAGAGTCTATTTCTTCTGGTGCGACCTTTGCCGAAAAGCTCAACAAATTAGAGCACATAGGCGCAATACCTTCAACCAATGAGTGGAAAAAATTTCGTGTCGCCCGCAATGCAGTTGCGCACGAATTTCCCGATGATCCAGAATTACGCATCAGTACAATCAACCGTTTTCTGGTTGGCGCGATAAAATTAAGTGAGCTTTACCAGCATGTAATACAATATGTTGCAGAACATTTTCCTGAATTGGCTATAGCCCACCGGACTTCAGTGAGTCGAGCAGTGGAAGCACATGAAAATGGTAAGGTGTTGAGACGCATCAAGCATCTTTCCGATGGTGCCAAAACACACCAAGGTTTTCGCCGCTATTTTGCCAATACCTCGTGGATGTTTGCAGAGCAGATAATGCGCATGGTTGCCGGACTATTGGTGGGGATCTGGGTAGCGCGTTATTTGGGACCAGCTCAGTTTGGTGTGTTTAGTTATGCTATCGCTTTTACTGCATTATTCAGCAGCATTGCCAAGTTAGGGCTGGACAGCATTATTGTTCGCGACCTGGTGCGTGATCCAAGCCAGCGTGACCTTTATATCGGTACTGCATTTTGGTTAAAGGTGAGCGGTGCGATTGTTATGCTTGCGGTTATTGCGCTTACCACGCAACTGACTTCGAATGACCCTACCACAGAACTTTATATTTTAATCATCGCCAGCGGGTTCATCTTTCAGTCGTTCGAGGTGGTCGATTTTTACTTTCAATCCAAGGCTCTCTCAAAGTTTGTTTCAATCTGTAAGCTGACGCAACTCCTGCTGTCCTCAGTGTTGAAGATATATTTTGTCCTTACGGGGGCAGGTTTATTTTGGTTTGTTGTTGTCAGCGTTGTCGATCAGACCACGCTTGCCGCGTCCCTTTACATCGCCTATCGATACCAGAAACTCGGAAGTTTTTTTCGCCACTTTGATCTGATAACGGCCAAAAAACTGCTTAAGAATAGTTGGCCGCTGATGCTGAGTGGTCTAGTTATCATAATCTACCAGCGCATTGACCAAATCATGATCAAAGAAATGCTGGGCGAGAAAGAAGTTGGCCTTTATTCTGCGGCGGTAAGGCTAAGCGAGGTGTGGTACTTTATTCCGATGATCATCACGAATTCTCTTTTTCCGGCCATTATCAACGCAAAACAAATAAGCGAAGAGTTTTATTATGGGAGGCTTCAGAATCTCTATACCTTAATGGTTTGGTTGGCGATAGGAATAGCATTACCTATGACATTTTTGAGTGATTGGCTCGTGACACTGTTGTATGGCGAAGCTTACAGAGCGGGGGGGCAAGTATTGATGATATATATTTGGGCTGCAGTGTTTGTGTTTTTTGGATGTGCTTGGTCACAATGGATGCTAATTGAAAACAGAACAAAAACTCCTACATTTTTTCATATTAATACAATGTTATGGAATGTTATCTTGAATCTATTCTTAATACCAAAGTTTGGAATTATCGGTGCTGCGTTATCAGCATTGATCTCCGCATCTATAGGGCATACTTTATTGCCTTTATTTATCAGGTCGCAAAGAATAGCTTTGAAAATGTTTTTATATTCTTTTATTCCAATATATTTGATAAAAAGGCAGCCAAAATGAAAGCAATATTTAAAAAAAGATTCCCTTTTTTTTAGTTTACTGAAAAAAATTTACATATCTACGTCATTCTATAAGGAAAAATTTAGAGGAATTGAAGGGATGAATAAAAGCTATCTACTTAAAAGGGAGCAGCTTGACTTAAAATTAATGGAAGATGTATTTAACAATAATTACATGGTGCTTAATCGACCTTTTGAAGGCATGAAATATATAGATAAATCTTCTGAGGGTGCTCTGCTTCCAAAGATTTTAGGTTCCTATGAAGAACCTATTCAAGAATGGATTTTACAGACTATAGAAAAAAACCATGAGGCTATTTTAGATATAGGCTATGCCGAAGGCTATTATGCGGTTGGTTTTGGCATGAGAATGCCTAATGCAAAAATTATTGCTTATGATGTAGATCAAGAAGCAAGAATAAAGACAGGTGAACTAATTAAACTGAATGGATTAAGTAATATTAAAATAAAAGCTGAATGTACACACGTAGATTTAAACGCAAGGAGCAAAGCAAATACATTGCTGTTTTGCGACATAGAGGGATTTGAACATTATTTATTAGACCCAATAAAAGCACTCTATTTAAGATATGTAGATTTAATAGTTCAATCACATGATTGCTTTGTTCACAACGTGACTGAAAAGTTGATAGCCCGATTTTATAAAACTCCCATCATTAAAATTGCAGTGGATTATCATTTCAGGAAAAACAAATATAAAACACCTAATAAATTCAGCAGCAATATTTCTCATGAAATAATAAACGAGATAAGGTCGCCGGCTATGAAATTTCTATACATGGAGAGCCTAGATGGTAAATTGTAATATTGTGTTTGCAACGGATAAACACTATGTCCAGCATTTGTGTGTTGCCCTGGTTTCACTTTTAAAGAACAACAAAGAGCAGTTCTTCAAAATTTATATTATCAATGGTGGAATCCCAGGCCAAACCTATAAAAAAATAGAAGCTGTTGCAGAGGGCTACCAGTGCGAGTTAGTTAATATAACTGTTGATGATGATATTTTTGAAAATTTAATTATAAATCATCATTTCACCAAAGCGATGTACTACAGGCTTCTGATCCCTGAGTTCATTCAAGAAGAAAAACTGCTTTATTTGGATGCTGATATTGTGGTGAATGGCTCAATTGAAAATTTATACAAAGAAGATATTAATGGTTGTTTTATTGGTGCCGTGGAAGACCCAGGATTTAATAGACATAAGGAATTGAAAATGAATTCCAATTCCAGATATTTTAATTCTGGCGTAATGCTTATAAATTTAAAAAAATGGACAGAAGAAAACTTGGCTAATAAAGTAATCGATTTTGTAGAAAATAATCCAACACTAGTAACATTCCCAGATCAGTGTGGATTAAATGCAGTCATTGATGGTAACTGGAAGAAGTTACCATTAAAATACAACCAGCAAGCCCTTATCTTTGAAAAAAATTTTGATGATAATTACAACTGTTTCACATACGAGGAACTCAGTGAAGCGAAGCAGTCTCCTGTTATTGTACATTATTCAGGTTCACCTAAACCTTGGCACTTTATAAGCAAGCATCCCTCCAAGTATCTTTATTGGAAATATTTAAGGATGACACCGTATAAATACTCATTGCCGACTGACTTGACACCGTTGAATGTCTTGAAATGGATGGTTCCCGAATTTATAAAGAGGAAACTCAAGCAAACCTTTGTAGGGAAACTCATGAAACCTATACTTAGGAAGTGACTAAAAATAACTCCGAGATCAGCAATCTTTAGGAATGGCTCGGTATTTCCAGCGAAGAATATAGTCATCAAATAGAATAGTCATGGTTTTGAGAACATCTGTAAGAGCACTTTTTCCTGTTCATAGACTCCTGACAAAATATCAACCGTCACTTTCAATCCCGTACTGGTTTTCGCCTTTTAGCTTGCCTCTCTTTGCCTTTTTAGATCATCGGTTAAGTTCCACTTCAACAAAGAGTAAGATTGATAAATAAGTGAGATCATGATCCCTATAGATTTGTTTCACCAAGAGGTATAACCTAATGCTCTGTTCAGTTATAATTCCGCTCTATAACAAGGAAGCCTTTATTGAGGACGCCGTTCGATCCATACTCAATCAGCAGTATCAGAATTTCGAAGTGATTGTGGTCGATGACGGGTCGACTGATAACGGCTTTTTTCGGGTGCGCGCTATTCAGGACCAACGAATTCATTTAATACAACAGGCCAATGCGGGGGTGTCATGTGCAAGAAATCGAGGGATTGAACAGGCAAAAGGCGAATTAATTTGTTTTTTGGATGCCGATGACAAGTACCAACCGATGTATCTTGAAACGGTCGTTTTAATGGCGACACGTTATCCAGAAATATGTTTTTTTGCAGCGAACTATTCATTGCTGAAGTTGAATAACTCTGAGGGTCAATTGATCGCAGAGTCATTCAATAGGCGTTCAGAGTGCATTACAAATTTCCAGGTGATAGATAATCTTTTTAATCATTGGCTGCGTTTTGGCGCATTTTTTTTTACTAGTTCTGTATCCGTTCGTCGGAAATTCTTGCTTTTATTCCAGCCTTGTTTTCCTCCCGGCGAATCAATGGCGGAAGATCAGGATTTATGGTTCAGGTTGGCTGAGAGGACAAGTATGGCATACTGCCAAACGCCACTTGTGGTTTACAGACATACGGAAGGAAGCCTTTGTGCGACGAACAAAGTGTTGAAGTTGTTGCCCGTATTTTCCCGTCTTGAACAGCGAGTCCAACAAGGGCAGATGCCCAGTAAATTTCGAGCTTCTGCGCTCCGGGTGGTTACCGATGCTAGAGTGGCAACAGCACGAAATTTATTACTAGATGGGCAACGCTATGAAGCTTGCCGTGAATTACTAAGGGGGCTATTAGGGGGAATAATATCAAAACGATGGTGGATTACCTTACTCATGTGTGCAATTTTTACCCCATCTCTCGTTAAAAAGTGGGAACATTGGCGGGACCCGAGAAGACGAGATTAGATAGAAGGGTGTCTTTTGGCACCCGGACGCGTAAATTAAGCAACTTACCTTCCAGTTTGTTGCAGTTGTGTAGTTTGGCAAATGGTACCTAGCATTATCAGATCATCGTTGCTCTCATGTGTTTTGGTTTTGAAGTTTTTATGAGTGCGCAATGGCCGCACCTTATCTCTCACAAATAGCGCTTGCCGTTCTAATCATAGAGCTCGTCGTATTTTCAATTCGTCACGAGCGGGTGAATAAACGCCTCAAGACTTCAGCAGCTTGCAAATAGGAAACTTCATGCGAATACTATTTATTAATCCTTTGTACCCCCCAGATATTTTCGGTGGTGCTGAAATTGTGTTGTCCAATTTGGCTAACGGATTAGCTCAGCGCGACCATGAAATAGCGATACTGTCCCTTCACGAAGGTCGAGGCCTTAAGACATCAGTTGTAAATGGCATCAAGATATACCGTTTTGGGATCAGAAATATCTACTGGCCCTTTTTCCCCTCTATACAACCTTCATGGAAACGGTTACTCTGGCATGCCATTGATAGTTACAATCCGCTAGCCGGGCATGATATTCGACGTGTTATCGATAACTTCAGACCGGATATTATCTCGTGCCACAACTTGCCAGGATTTTCCAAGGTTGCCTGGATAGAGGCAGTAAACGCCAAAGTTCCTATCGTACAAGTACTTCATGATTATTATGCAATATGCCCTAAAACCACGATGTTTAATAAGGGGCGCAACTGTGAAAAGCCTTGCGTTGACTGCACTATTTTACGGCTACCCCATGCACATGCATCCAATAAACTGAGTGCCGTAGTGGGGGTGAGCTATGCAGTGCTCGATAAACACTTGAAAGCAGGGCTTTTCAGCGATGTTCCATTGAAAAGAATTATTCATAATGCATGCACTCTTAAGGAGCCAAAACCAGCGCAACGAAATCAGGATGGGCTAACATTTGGATTTATAGGGACCCTAACTCTTGTCAAGGGTATCGAGCCGCTCGCAGAGGCATTTATTCGTCTCACTGCACAGTTCGACAGGCCGATGCAACTTCTAATCGGTGGGTCTGGCAAGGATGAGTACGTTGCCGAATTAAAGCGGCGCTATGCCTCTGACCATATCCTCTTTCTTGGCCGGGTTGATCCTGCTGTCTTCTTCAATCAGATTGATGTTATGGTCATTCCGTCGATCTGGAATGAACCATTTCCTGGCGTTGTATATGAGTCACTTGGTTACGGAACACCCGTAATCGGAGCGAAAAGGGGCGGGATACCGGAAATTATTAAGCATGAAAATAACGGATTAACCTATGATCCCGACGAACTGCACGCACTTGATGCTTCAATGCTGAGGATTCTAGAAGATCCAGAACTTTTGGTGGAAATGAGAAAGAACGCACTTCCCTCGGTAAGAGATTTTGTAAATGAAGATCGGATGTTTATACAGCACGAGAGACTTTATGAAGAGGTTTTAGATCTATAATAATTCTGAAGGCTCACTAGAAGTCTTGCATATTGTAAAGACAGAGTGAAATTAGCATAGTTTGAGGAGCAAATGGTTTTTACAGAATTCTCACCTTTTTTTCTAATGATGACAATTGTCTCATTATGCAGTGTACGACACTGGGTAATTATGACTGGTATTGCATCGTTTTTTCAGGCTGCCTCGCCAATATTGATTCAAGGTGGTGGCCGAATGATTGGTATTCCACCAGGTTATGTTTTATTGGCGGTCGGATTTTGGCATTTCGGCAAGATTTGCTTAGAAGATCTAACACCAGGTAAACAAAGGCGGGCTGCAATCGTGATTAATGGTCGACTATTCACCTTAATTCTATATACTGTTATTGGTGTTGCAGGATCCTTATTTTTACCTCGACTATTTGAAGGGCAGGCACAAATAATGCCACCAGGCCTTGGACTGGACAGTGGTATCACTGAGCGGCTAGAACCAAGCGGCACTAACTTTAATCAAGCCTTCTATTTAGTCTGTAATTTTTTTCTGAGTTTTTTTATATACGCATTTCTGCAATGGCGTCTGATTGATTTGGCAACCATTTTAAAGGGCGTTACGATTGGCGTAACATTATCCTTGTGCTTCGGATTCTATCAGATTCTTTCGTTCCATGTAGGAGTACCATGGCCGTCTGATTTTATCAATTCTAATGAAGGTATTGGACAACAATATGAACAGACTTTTGCAGGTTTAAATCGCATGTCTGCAACCTTTCAGGAGCCCAGTATTATGTCGATGCACTTTCTGTCTGCTTTTGGTGTGGCGGCATTAGGTTTGCAGAACTGGCGATTGGCTTTGCCTATTTTGGTGGCATTAATAGTATCTACATCATCATTGGCTTATTTTGGTCTAGTAGTATTGCTTACCTTATGGATACTGCTTGAGTTTCCTTCACATGGTATCCGAATATTATGGCCAGTAGCTCTGTTGTCGCTTATTATTTTATTGAGTTGGGCGGTCGATAACTTTTTTCTTGATGGTCAGATTATTGAATTTATGGTGGTAAAGAAATTCGAGGGTGAATCTGGTATGTCTCGTCTTAACGCAGATATGTCTGCACTAGATGCGTTTCTTGATACATATGGGTTTGGTGTTGGCATAGGAAGTACCCGTGCATCAAGTTTTGCCTTTACTTTATTGGCTACAATGGGCGTTTTTGGAGCAATAAGTTTTCTTGTTCTGATGATGAGTTGCATTGTTTATGTTTGGCGAGAGCCTACAAAGAATGCAAGAGGTTTATTGTTTGGTTTGCTAGGCTTGCTAATAAGCTGGTTCATGGCTATCCCCGATATATTTTTGCCACTGGTATGGTTGTTAGTAGGAGCAGCAATGAGCAATGATCTAATAATCAGAAACCGACCTTCAAGAGCAGATGGCACGTGTTCAAGTATTAACCAAAATGTTAAGGAGACTAATGAAATGTATTAATGAAATGGTAGTGCTATACATGTAGTGCCGCCAGTTTTCTAGTTTGGTTATAGTGGCAGATAAAATAGTAAATCCAGTGCTTGTTACTATTTTTTTTTCTTGACGACGAAACTCCACATTTCGTCAGCTTCGACCTCCTGGATGTGGATAGACGCAGAACCTAACAGCCCAAGGCTCTGCAAGTCCATGCCTAAATCGGCAGGCAAAGCGCTATATAATCTGACGAAGATACCCAGTGGCCTGTCAGGCTCACCTTGAAAATACGGCAAATCCCCATAGCGATTTGGGTGCTAACACGGCCTATTAAAAGCCAATCATGGCAGTCATATGGCTTATGTTGTTAATAAGCAGCATAATGCGTTTGATAAAATTGTTAAAAAATTCCAGAAATATGGCTGACCAGAGACAACTCATTAGATTTCGGAGAATGGGTATATCAGAATCTTGCGCGGGTATTGATTGTGGAACAAAAACTCGACATTGAAGGCAAAATCTCACCCGATTGGAAATTTTTCTGCGCGAATGGGATAGTATTTTTGGTGAATTTGATTTTGGTTCGTTTTGAGCACCATCGCGAATATCTTTATTTGCCCGATTTTACTCGGTCTCCTGATATGTGATAAGGTTCTCCTCAAGGCTCTGATATAGTTTCTCAAATAAATAATTTCCAGGCCACTACAGCAAGCATTAGGCAGTAATTGCAAAACCCTCGCGCATTTTTTTCATAACGCACAAAATTTTACTGGCATCTTGCAGATACGTTTTGAAGGTTGTTATGACTGAGTCATGAAGATCTTCAAATGTTTTAAAATACTTCATGTGGGTCGAATCATGTTTGGTATTTTGTAAGCGCTCATTTAACAGCATCTGTTACCGTTGATCGAAAGAGAAGAAAATATTGTCCATTTATAACAACCTCAGCTCGGGTTAAGCGTTCATGATAAACGGCAATAGATCAGCCGCTCTTAAATTGAGAGCCTGCTTTTTCTCTTGATAGGAATAGGCCACCAAGCTCGCGCCAACATGGAAGAGGTAGTTGACCAGAGAGCGATGGCGAGAGTGTTCGAGGTCATAGCTATTTTTCAGCTGATCATTGATGATTTCAATGATGCTGCGTTTACGCAGCAGTAATTTATCAAAGGCATCCATGACTTGAATGTGAATTAAGAGCTGACTCGTAAAAATTCCAGAAGAACAGAGCCGCAGCCAGCTTTCCGAATATATGCAACATAAGCCCATTATACGAACGCAGTGTACTGGCGCACTCAATGCCGGTCTTTTCTTCAATCCAGGCAAATAACGCTTCAATCGGTTGCCGAACACGAGAAACCGCTGTGGACAACCATTGATCCTGGGGTGCCAGATAGCGCTGCCCTTTTTGTTTTTTAACCGTGATAATACGGTCAGATTCTGAGCTTGCCTGATGGCTTTGGCATCGGGCCGTTGATAATCTTTATCGCCATACAGTTCTTGGTTATGCAAGCACGGGCGAATCTGATCCAGTACCTTGCCATCATGAGCACTGGCGCCCGTCGCGCCGATATACGCGGGTGCGGGCAAGGTACCGAGTTGACGGCTACCGATCACATGCACACGCACGCCATAATAGTACAGCTTCTTGGTGACACAATAGCCTGAGTCCGCCAACTCTTCCGCTACAGAGGCTTTGAAACGATACCCCTGTTCGGCTAAGGCCACGGGAAATGAATCGATCAGCCAGGCTTGATGGCTGTTTTCGGGCACGTGTTCTTGTTGAATGGTTTCCAGCAAGGGTGCAAAAACATTGACCGCCCGGTTCAAGCGCTGCACATAGGCCACATAACTCGGGAGTCGCGGAAACCAGGGGCGCAAATGCCGATCCGCGTAGTCATAAATACCCCTTGATCTCTCTGTGCTTGTCCAGCACCCGAACAGGTAAACGGCAATGACTTCTTCATCGGTAAAGCTTAAATCCGCATCCTTACTCATTCTTTGGCTGTAAACCCAAGCTTGTCCTGATAATGCCTGCAAACAGTGAGATAAATCGTTAGTAATCGGTCTTGCCAGCTCATGCGTTACTTTAAATTGGTTGAGGGTGAGTGATGTCTTCCTCAATAGTCTAACGTTATCGCTGAACTGGCTCTATTCAGCTCTTAATTCGAATTTAACCTTTCATGTTCTTTTTCAAGGTGGTTATCAGTGTCACCTGCTGATTAGCTAATAGTTGTGCCAGTTTTTTGGAAATATACCCCCGGTCGCCGGACAGCTTGCCGATTAAATTCACCAGGTTAGGTACCGGTTTTCGGTCATCTACATTACCTGGCGTGATACAGAATGACAGGATTTCAACTTGATCATTGACAATCAGATGCAACCGTTGCGAGACAGGAGTCGAGTAGCCTCATTGCCGGCTTTTGCAGCGGTCGTGCCAATCACGGCGTCGGTGCCTGTGGGCTACGCCCTGAGCATGGCCTTACCCAACGGCGTCACGCGGGATTTGTCCGGCGTTGGGCCAGAGGACCTGTCACCCTTGCTGACCAGTCTAGCCGGATTGCCATGTTCCGCTTCGAAGCTGGATTAAAGGTGTATCTGCACCGCGAGCCGGTCGATGGCGCAAGGCGATCAACGGACTGGCACTGCTGGTCGAACAGTCCTTGGGATTGGATCCTTTCGCGCCAGCAGTCTTCATTTTCAGCAACCGCCGGCGGGATCGAATCAAGTTGCTGTTGTGGGACCGCGCCGGTTTCTGGCTGATGCTCAAGCGGCTGGAAGCCGATCGTTTCCGCTGGCTGAAGGATACCGCGTCGACGAACTCACTGTGGAGCAATTGCACTGGCTGCTGGCAAGCATTGACTTGGCGGCCGCATTTGGAACGAAATTATACAAAAGTGCTGAAGCAATGTCGTAAAGACGGTAAAATTGGCCCATGACGACGACCATCACCCTTTCTGCCGACGTACCATGGCTTGCTAGCCGAGCAGCAACCACTTGCGTAGCAACTACGAGTGATGATGGTCGAGGTGAAAGGTCTCAGCCGTAAGAAACGCGGCCGCAAACCGCTCGGTCCCAGCTGCCGCGCGAGATCGTGCGACATGAATTGCTTGAATCTGAACGTATCTGTATCCATGACGGCACCCACCTGGTCGAAATCGGCGCTGAGATCTGCGAGCAATTCGACATCACCGCGTCAAGTATGCCTGTCCGTGCTGTGACGAGAGCATCCGGGTTACCCCGGCAACGGCTCGGGTCATCCCAGGGGGCTTGCTCACCGAATCGACACTGGCTTGGGTGGTGACTGCCAAATACCAGGATGGTCTGCCGCTGTATCGGCAAGCCGCCCTTTTAAGACGTTTAGGCGGCGATTTGTCGCTCAACACCTTGGTGGCGAGCATGGACCGCGTGGGTCATGCTGTGCAGCCGATTATCAATCTGCTGCGCGACCATTTGCTCGACGCCGATCTGGTGCTGGGTGACAAAACTGGCGTTCAGGTCCTCAAGGAGCACGGGCGACCCGCCCAGACCAAAAGCTATCTGTGGGCGCAGATGACGGGTTCCGGGCCGCCGATCGGGCTTTTTACCTACGCGCCCGCGCGCGGAGGCAATCATACACAGCCGCTGTATGAAGGCATCAAGGCCGGCGCGGTACTGATGAGCAACGGCTATCAGGTGTATAAGCCATTGAGGCTACCCGAAGTTTGATCCATCTCGGCTGCTGGCAGACCAGCTCACCGCACCCTGGTGCCTGAACCAGGCCATGAACGGTGCAGCGTTCAAGGAATATCTGCACTCGCAGCTGGGACCGACGTTCAGACCCGGCGCTATGGTCATCTATGATAACCTTCCGGCTCATAAAGTCGCCTACGTGAAGGAACTGATCGAAGCCAGAGGTGCGACGCTGAAATACCTGCCGCCTTACAGTCCGGACCTGAATCCGATTGAACAGGTGTTCGCCAAACTAAAAGCCCTGTTGCGTCAAGCCGCAGAACGCGCTTACGACAAGCTCTGGCAGGCTATCGGCCAAAGCCTGGACCAGTTCCATGCCGATGGATGCCTGAATTATTGTAAAACCCGGGTTATGCTTTTAACTAACGAAGAAACGCTCTAGCCAAAAATGAACACGTAAAACCAACCATTATCTAAATATTATAACCTTCATCATCATGCCTTCGTTCCCAGGTAAACTGGTTTAAATATTTTAACAAACAACATCAAATTGGGCTACCCTGGGTCATTTCATGCACCACGATCAGTCAGAGCGCCACTCCTTAATCTGATTGAATCTATCACTCTTATTACTCACGTAATGTTGCGAGTATCTGACGCGCAGATCTCTCCCAGGAAAACTGCGCGGAGCGTTCATGTCCCTTTATTGCAAGTTCAGCTCGCAGAGCAGAATCATTTCCCACGCTCATCAGTAAAGCAGCAAGTTCATCAGCGTTATGTGGATCAAAGTATAGTGCAGCATCCCCACACACCTCAGGAATCGACGCTGCCCCTGAGGCCAATACCGGGCATCCGCAGTACATCGCTTCAAGTGGCGGAATTCCAAACCCTTCATATAGTGAAGGAAACACAAAACACATTGCTGATTCGTACAGCGCACGCAATTCTGAATCGCTTACATATCCTAGCCACTTTATGCGCTCGCAATCCACCATGCCAGCGATACCGAACAAACGCGAATTCGCCCCACCTGCTATCGCAACATCGAACGGGGGATTCCCAAGACGAGAAATTGCGTCCAGTACCAACTGGAAGTTTTTGTGTGCCGCCATACTACTAACCGCCAGCACATATGGACGACTTGATAACCCGAAACGCTGAATAGCAGTTGTATCTGCGGGGATACGTAGAATATGTTCGCCACCCTCTACTACCACTGAAACCTTATCTCGTGGCATACCGTAGGCGGACACAATCTCTTGCCTTGAGAATTCAGAGACCGTCAGTACCTTTCGAGAAACTCTGCCAAGTAACGGCATTAATACCCGATACCAAAGACGAAATGCACGAGTGAAGGTCATTGGCATCCTCACAGGAGTCGCATCATGGATCACTACTACCTGCTGGCACGATAGTACCGGCCCGGTATTGCAAAGGCTCAATAGCAAACTCTCGCGTGGTACTAGACGCGGCAAATCCCACTGCTCCCATAATTGACCTCGACTCCATCCCACAGTTTCCGTCGGAATATGTGAGAACTCCTGTTTCGTTGTGACACCGGGAGGTAACAAAATTTTGAAGCTCAAGCCTTGAACGACTGGGTCATTCGCACCAATTAAATCATTGATTGATGAAATCACTTCGAAAGCAAAACGATCCACGCCGGTAGGGCGGCGAGAGAAAAAACGGCCATTGATTGTAATCATCGATAAGCTCATGTCAGCAGATTTCATCCATTCGAAAGTAGACACTGAATCGCCCCGCGACCTTGAACGAAGTACATTCTCACACCAAGTTCGAACGCGAAACCACTATTAAAAATAAAAGATATTACAAGGAGCAAAAAGGTGGGCTTTTAGTTTTAGTGTTCATACACGCCTTTTAGGAAGACTTATCCCAATGGATCTGGGACCCAAATTTAAAATCAAGATTTGTTGGTTTAATAGCATCCGACCCCGCCGTTGGAAAACAAGTCTTCTCCCAACACAAATATTATCACCGATAAGATATAAGTCAACCCGGATGAAAGGGTGCGTTAAGAACAAATAAACTATCCGAGTTTGTAGCACATTATGCGCAGGCAATGAGATTGCGCTGGGGCGATTGAAGCAAATAGCCTGCGCCATGGGGCGGACGTTATATCAATTGAAACAAGGTCTGCTCGATGACTACCTCTACCAGCAACTCAGAAATCCATTACTCCGCATGCAGCTTGCGTAAGTCCTGACTATTTGAAGCTTTGGTAATCTGACTGATGGTAAGACACTAACAGAGTGGTTATTTCGCTATAACTCATGCGATGTGCGCGGTTAAGCTTCCAGTTGCCGTTCGTCAGATGTTTTTCCTGCCAAGCTGGAATGAGAGTCTGGCAAAAATCATCACCATCACAGAATAATTGGGTTAATTTCATGGTGGGCAAGTTTTTGAGGAAAAAATAGATATTAGAATCTATATTTTTTCTGCTTTTCAAAAATATGGCTACTGTTTTTACCGAACTGAGGTTAATATATGAGTGACTCATTTAGAAAAGCTGAACAACTACTGATCACGGTTTCATCTAGGAATTAAGGTACATAAAATGAACAACTATGGGTTTTGCGCTCAGCGGATACTTGAACAGAGAGATGGAAAGAATGTCCGCGCTCTCGATTATGCTTGCGGTCGCGGCGAAAGTGTCAAAGCATTGCTGAGACACCCTGTCCGGTCGTGGCTCACGCCCTTTCTGGCCGCTTTTATGCTCTGCGCAGGACTAGCGTTGACATCTGCACGGCTCGAGGCTGCCTCTACGGTCGTCGAACTGGCGGCGGACTTGTCCGAAGCATCGGGCGCCTCCGTTCGCGGGTTGAACGACAAAGGCGAGGTCGTTGGCGGCGGCCATGATAATGGTAATCACAGGGGATTCCTTTTGAGGGAGGATGGCACACGGCAGAACTTTGATGGACTGGTGAAAAGCGATTTCAGCGTTGCGCGTGGCATAAACCTCGCCGGACAAATTGTCGGTTCGGCGAACACACAGACTGGAGTACACGCCTACCGTAACCTGCGGGGGAGTGCAGCACTTTCCCTCAATCCGCTGTCAGGGGATAGCAGCAGCGTAGCGTTTGCCATCAACGATCCGGGACAGGCTGTCGGCTATTCGAGCGGACCTAATGGCCAGCGGGCCGTCAGTTGGAACAGCCTTGGTGTTCCACAGGCTCTGCCGGTACTTCCAGGCAGCCAATCAGCCCGAGCTCTCGCAGTCGATCCACAAGGGAATGCTGTCGGAGTCTCCGAAATCCAGGGAGCACTCCATGCGGTGTTATGGAAAGGGAATTCAGCCAAGGATTTAGGAGCGCTCCCGGGCCAATTCGAGAGTGAAGCGCATGCTATCAATAACAAAGGGGATATTGTCGGGTTTTCAGTGGATCACTTAACAGAGCGACGCCATGCCGTGCTCTGGACCTCCTACGGTGACGGCCCTGTCCAGGATTTAGGCACCCTCCCGGGCGGAGCCTCAAGCTGGGCGCTCGGAGCTAACAATAGAGGCCAAGTGATTGGAACCTCACAGGTGAAGGATGGTTCGTTTCACGCCTTCCTGTGGACACCAGGATCTGGTATGCAGGACCTGAACGACGTAGTGTCAACGTCATTGCCGCCCGGGATCATGCTCACCCAAGCACTCTCAATCAATTCTTCAGGCCAAATTCTTGCAATTGGGCGAAAAGACGATCTTCCGGATACCGCCGAAGATGAAGTTAAGTTGAATATTTTCCTTGTGAAGCCCTAGGAACCTGATTATGAGAAACCGTCATTTGAATTTCGTTACCACACTTGCCGCCCTGATCGTATTATGCTACACCTCCACATCAGACGCAGGGCCTGAAACCACCGGGCAATGGGTCCAGGGCGGGGCGCTGCCCATTAATTGGTCAGTTCATTCCGCCGTACTGCCCACAGGAAAGGCAATACTATGGCCGGGAGATGAAGGGGTTACCGGCAACGATACCCAATCCTGGGATCCCGACACTGGGAACTTTTCGCTCCTGACCAAGCCGGGCTACAACCTCTTCTGCTCTGGTCACACCTTCCTGGCTGATGGCAGGCTCTTCGTAGCCGGCGGCCACAACGGTCAGAATAATTATGGTTTGAAGGAGGCCATCATCTACAATTCTTCCACCGATGTATGGAGCGAGAACCTGCCCGACATGAACGCCGGTCGCTGGTACCCGACAATTACCATCTTGCCCAATGGCGACCCTCTGGTGGTTTCCGGTTCAGTTGACAATACGATCGGTGTAAATCCGCTACCCCAGGTTTTCCAAATGTCGACGGGGACTTGGCGGGACCTCACCAATGCGCAGCTTCAGCAAGATCTTTATCCTTTTATGTTATTGGCTCCGAACGGCAAGGTTTTCAATCCAGGACCGAGTCCGGAGACCCGTTATCTTGATACAGCAGGAACCGGCTCTTGGAGCTTTGTGCAAAGTCGGCCGAGCGGAGTATTTCGTGACTACGGGTCATCGGTTATGTACGAACCAGGCAAGGTTCTCACTATGGGCGGCAGCTCCCCGTCTACGAATACAGCCGAGGTCATTGATCTTAACCAGCCAACGCCGAGTTGGCGCGCCACCAATTCAATGCAATACTCGCGGCGCCAGCTCAACGCGTTACTTTTGCCCGACGGCAAAGTGTTAGTAACCGGTGGATACACCGAAACCGGCACGGGCTTTAACCAAGGGTGCGCGGGCCAGAACCCAGACCCTTGCGTTTACCCGGCGGAGCTTTGGGACCCGGCGACGGAGACCTGGAGCACGCTGGCAGCTGCCTCGATTCCGCGTGTTTACCACTCCGCGACAGACTTGCTGCCGGATGGACGGGTCATGAGCACGGGCGGCAATCATCAACCGGTAATCGAGATTTTTTCGCCACCCTATCTTTTTAAGGGAGCGAGGCCGACGATCACATCGGCACCGTCCAGCTTTAACTATGGGCAGTCAATATTCGTGCAAACGCCCGACGCTCTGTCGATCGACAAGGTCAGGATACTAAGGTACTCTTCGACGACACACTCTTTTAACCAGAGCCAGTACATCAACTCGCTGAGTTTTTCGAAAACCGCTGGTGGCCTCAACGTCATTGCCCCTCCTAACGCCAATGTTGGGCCTCCAGGCCCTTATATGCTCTTCATTCTGAACGGGAATGGAGTCCCATCCGTCTCGAAGTTAATCCAGCTCGGAGGCGGTAGTTCGCCACCCCCTCTTCCCGATGTCATCGTCACCTCGGTCTCATATGCCAACGGCATCTTCACCAGCACGGTGAAAAATCAGGGTGCCGTCGCGACCCCGGCAGGCGTAGCTATCGGCGTAGCCTACTCGGTGGATGGCGTCCAGCACACCTGGGGCGGCGTAAACGGACCTCTGGCCGCAGGAGCCTCCGTCACTATCGGCAGCGATGGGGGGCCCTATACCATTCC
>JAQURG010000038.1 GCA_028715725.1 Methylococcales bacterium | reverse complement strand
GGACGGCGTCAGCAAAAGGCTGCCCGGTATAGCCGCCATCGACCCACAGCGAAGTAACCGTCGATAAGCCGGTCACGTTCTGGGCAATGGCGTCCAGCGCACCTTGGCGATCGGTGATATTGGCCGTGTGACGGCTATCGCATGCGCTAAACCCTGGCTATCAACAAAAATATGACGCTTGATGCCCGAGACCTTTTTGCCGGCATCATAACCTTTATCTCTGGCGCCATCCGTGTTGTTGACGCTGTGAGCATCAACGCTGCAGACGCTCGTCCTGGCGTTGCGCCCCTGTTTGAGTCGGGGCGCGCCCACCTGATTTTTTTAACGCCTGCTCCAGCAGGCTTAAATCGTGCTCAGGCTTTACGCTCCATTTTGAAAAATAATGAGGCACGGTACGCCATTTCGGAAAATCGCTCGGCAGCGTGCGCCACGGGCAGCCGCTCTTCAACAAGTACAGGACGGCACAGCATACCTCGTACAAGTCTACTGTCCGGGGACGCGTTTTCTTGCCGGCACCCTCCAGCAATGGCCTGATCTGTTCAAATTGCTCTCGATTGATGTCGCTGGGATAAACTTTTCTCATGCCCCTATTATCTGTCATATTCAGAAGATATTGAACAGGTTCTTAGAGACGATCCATGATTATATGGAACATCTTATGCCTGATGCAGCTCAGCGGGAAAAGAAATTGTCCCGGTTATATTTAGCGGCGTTCAATTTTATAATTGACAGGTCGAATTGGAATTCCATCATGGCTTTAGCGGATTATATGCTGGCAGGTCGTAAAAATACTCTTGAATGCGAAGAAATTATTGCCGTTCTTGATGCTTATTTTTTTGTAGCCGGCAGAAGAGTCTGGCGTTCAGGACCTGACTTGTGGCTCAGCGCGCACCAAACAAGGCTGTGCCAATCCTGACGATAGTCGCTTTTTCAGCAATGGCGGCATTTAAATCCCCGGACATGCCAAATGAAAAAGTGTCCAGATTCGGGTCGCCAAGTTTTGCAACAGCCTGATACAGCTCTTTATAAGGTTGACGCTGCTCTTCGAAAGCTGTTTCAGGGGCAGGAATTGCCATTACGCCACGCAGCCTTATATTAGGCAACTCAGCCACCAGTTTGCACAAGTGCGGCAATTCATCGAGGTTAATTCCTGACTTGCTTTGCTCGCCGCTGATGTTGATTTGCAGACAAATATTTAACGGCGGCAATTCACAGGGACGCTGCTCACTAAGTCGCCTGGCAATCTTTAAACTATCCACACTATGCGCCCAGTCAAAATGGGCCGCGATTGCTCTGGTTTTATTGGACTGAATAGGACCGATGAAATGCCAGGTGATATCAAAAGCGCCCAGTTCCTGTTGTTTTTTAAGCGCCTCCTGGCAGTAATTTTCACCGAAATGACGCTGACCCCATTGATAAGCAGAGGCAATTTCTTCGGCAGGCTTGGCTTTACTCACCGCCAGCAACAGAACGTCTCCCGGTTTGCGGTCGTAGGCAATCTCAGCCTGTCTGATTTGCTCGCGCAGGCATTTAAGACTTTTGTATATCATCGTCTTCAAAAAATCGTTTGGGCATCCGCAGCCTTTAAAAAAGCGAGAAGTTGAACTAAGGTATTGGTAATTTATTTTTTATTTTACCAGAGTATGTCATGGATATTGCCGAGTTACTTGCCTTTTCAGTTAAAAACAGCGCGTCGGACCTACATTTATCAGCTGGACTGCCGCCCATGATCCGGGTTGATGGCGATATTCGACGGATTAATGTGCCGGCACTGGATCACAAAGCTGTGCATGCTTTAATTTATGACATTATGAACGACAAGCAACGCCGGGATTATGAAGAATTCCTGGAAACTGATTTCTCATTTGAGCTGCCCGGAGTTGCCAGATTTCGTGTCAATGCATTCAATCAGGAACGAGGTGCCGCAGGCGTTTTTAGGACAATTCCATCCAAAGTGTTGAGTCTGGAAGACTTGAGAGCCCCAAAGTTTTTTGAGGAAGTGACCAGAAAACCGCGCGGGCTAGTATTAGTGACCGGGCCTACCGGTTCCGGCAAATCAACGACCTTGGCGGCAATGATAAATCACATTAATTGTAATGATTTTGCCCATATTCTGACTGTTGAAGACCCTATCGAATTTGTTCATGAAAGCCAGAAATGTTTAATTAATCAACGCGAAGTCCATCGTGACACACATGGCTTCAATGAAGCATTGCGTTCAGCATTACGGGAGGACCCCGATATTATTCTAGTGGGTGAGATGCGTGACCTGGAAACTATTCGACTGGCATTAACCGCGGCGGAAACAGGCCATCTTGTCTTTGGCACGTTGCATACCACCTCTGCCGCTAAAACTATAGATCGTATTATTGATGTGTTCCCGGCAGCAGAAAAAGATATGATCCGGTCCATGCTGTCGGAATCATTACAAGCCGTTATTTCGCAAACGCTCATGAAAAAAATTGGCGGTGGACGAATTGCGGCACATGAAATTATGGTGGGGACATCAGCCATTAAAAACCTGATTCGTGAAGCCAAGGTGGCGCAAATGTATTCCGCCATTCAAACCGGGCGCAGGGACGGGATGCAGACGCTGGATCAAAACCTGAGGGAACTGGTCGATCAAGGCCTGGTTACTGCAAAAGCCGCCATGGCGAAGGCTGTTAATAAGGATATGTTCCGTTAAGGGAAAATTATGGATTTTAAAGCGCTACTTGCTCTCATGGTGCAAAAAAAAGCATCTGATTTATTTATAACTTCAGGAAGACCGCCAACCCTAAAAGTCAGTGGCATCCTGACCGAGGTTTCCAAAACGCCTCTGACGGCAGATCAATCACTAATGATCGTGTCAGGCATCATGGATCAGCGGCAGAAAGATGAGTTTGAAAAAACCAAAGAATGCCAGTTTGCTATTAGTGTACAAAATCTCGGACGTTTCAGAGTCAGCGCTTTTACGCAGCGCGATTCAGCGGGCATGGTGTTACGCCGGATTGAAAATGAGATACCTGACGCAGATGCCCTCAATTTGCCGCCCATATTAAAAGATTTAATTATGGAAAAACGCGGTCTGCTTATTTTTGCAGGCGGCACGGGTACAGGCAAATCGACATCGTTAGCGTCTTTGATTAAGCATCGTAATCAGAACAGCAGCGGCCATATTATCACCATTGAAGATCCGATAGAGTTTCAACACCCGCATCTGGGCTGCATTATCACCCAACGCGAAGTAGGGATTGATACAGAGTCTTATGAAGTAGCGTTAAAAAATACTCTGAGGCAGGCTCCCGATGTCATTTTAATCGGTGAGATCAGGACGCGGGAAACCATGCAGCATGCGATTACCTTCGCTGAAACCGGACATTTGTGTTTATCGACCCTGCATGCAAATAATGCCAATCAGGCGTTAGATAGAATTTTACATTTTTTCCCCGAAGAAATGCACAGTCAGTTGCTGATGGATTTGTCGCTAAATCTGCGCGGAATTATCGCCCAACAGTTAATCAGACGGGCTGACGGCAAAGGACTTTATCCCGCTGTTGAAATACTGATCAATACACCTACGGCTAAAGATTATATCTATAAAGGTGAAGTTCATAAGCTTAAGGAATTAATGAAGAGTTCGCGCGAACAAGGCATGCAGACTTTTGACCAGGCGCTTTATGACTTATATATGGCTGGCAAAATCAGTTATGAAGACGCCCTGAACTCAGCCGACTCCAGAAACAAAGTGCGTTTGATGATCAAACTGGGCACTGAGCATGCCGGCATTTCAGGAAATGCTGATATGGCTCTGCAAGAAACGGATGATAACAGACAGTTTTTCAAGTAGGGAAAAGCATGATATACCATGGTGCAAAGTTTAACCTTGCCCTAATTTCATTCTGTTCATTAAATGCCGATAACCTTTGATCTTCCTTGGCCGACCGTATCACTTCATCCTTAACAATCAGTATCGGGATGATTCCGATCATTAAATGTTAGTAAAAATGCATCCAATAGGATCCGAGCAGGAATCAGCTTGTTTACTACTGAATTCAATATTTCTTCCGCCAAGGTCTGACCGTTAGCCTTTATGAAGGTATAGTAAAACCTCGTTTATTTGTACCTGATACTGATTATCTGGATTAAATCCTAGCCGCCAACTCAACTGATGCCAAGCGGACCATCTAAAGGTTTATGAAGTAAAAAGCCCAGACTTAAATACAACGGTATTAAACCAGCTCATCATTATCTGTTAAGTAAAGAATAATGATAAAATCATATCATCAGTTGATATCCAAGAATAAATATACTCAAACGGCGCAACATTTTTGTTTATTTTCAAGATGAAGAAGGGCATGCAGGACGTCATACCTGCCCTATTACACGGATGATTGGGTAAAAAGACCACGAAACCGGATATATATTCCCATGAAATCACCTTAAATCCGATCTCAAAACTAAGTGAGGACTTATGACAGCTCCAGAAGCGCTATACCAATCGACATTGTCGTCTTTAAAACTCCGTGCGCGCGGAAAAGTGCGTGATATTTATGATATTGACGACAAGCACATGTTAATTGTAACGACTGACAGACTTTCGGCATTCGATGTTATTTTGCCCGATCCAATTCCCGGCAAAGGCCATGTTTTAACCAATATATCCAATTTCTGGTTTAAAAAATTGCAAAATATTATCCCAAACCATTTAGCCGGTATTCCATTGGAGCAGGTTATTCCTGATGCTAATGAACGCGCCCAGATAGAAGGCCGGGCTATTGTGGTTAAGCGCTTGAAACCGTTACCGGTTGAGGCAATAGTGCGCGGCTATCTTATAGGTTCCGGCTGGAAAGATTATCAAAGATCCGGTGCTGTTTGCGGTATCCAATTACCCGAGGGTTTACAGCAGGCGCAACAATTACCGGAAGCTATTTATACGCCATCGACAAAAGCAGCCGTTGATCAACATGATGAAAACGTCTCTTTTGAACAAACCGTTGCCTTAATGGGCCGGGATCTGGCTGAAAAAGTACGTGACGCCAGCTTGAGGCTCTATAACGAAGCCGCCGCCTACGCCAAAGAGCGCGGAATTATTATTGCTGATACCAAATTTGAATTCGGCGTTGATGATAACGGAGTCTTGTATCTGATCGATGAAGCTTTAACACCCGACTCATCCCGGTTCTGGCCTGCTGATCAGTATCAGGTAGGCATCAGCCCGCCCAGTTTCGATAAGCAATATGTTCGCGATTATCTGGAAACGCTGAATTGGAATAAAACACCGCCAGGCCCTTCTTTACCCCGGGAAGTGGCGGCATTCTGTGCGGAGAAATACCGCGAAGCTGAAATCAGACTCACTCAAAATTTATAAATATGAGCCAACAAAAAACTCAGCTTTCGCCTGACCCCGCTGTTGCACCTGGTGATTCGGTCCCGCTTTTTGTCGATCTTGACGGCACCCTCATTAAAACTGATCTATTAATCGAGAGCTCTTTCTTTCTCTTAAAAAAACAGCCCTGGATATTATTTGCCATGTTGTATTGGCTGGCATTCGGCAAAGCCCGTCTCAAGGAAGAAATAGCGATACGTTCGGCGCTGGACTTTAATGTCTTGCCACTACAAAAAGAATTCGTCGAATTTTTAAATAATGAAGCAAAGAAAGGACGAAATTTATATTTGGCTACTGCATCTGATCGTCGCCTGGCAGAACCTGTGGCCAAAAGGCTGGGGATTTTTAATCAGGTATTAGCCAGTGATGGACATCGTAATCTAAAAGGGACACACAAACTGGAAGCTATATTATCCTGCTGCAAGGACTCGCCTTTCGATTATGCCGGCAATGAACTTGCTGACCTTGCCATTTGGGCTAAAGCACGACGAGCCATCGTGGTTAATCCCCATATTGGCGTAACTGCTGCGCTTAAAAAACTGGATTATAGAGTAGAACAGGTGTTTGACGATCGTCCTCCGAAAGTAAAAACGTGGATGCGTGCTCTTCGACTACATCAATGGGCCAAGAATGTATTACTTGGTGTGCCTATTTTGACCGCGCATGCGTTTAATTTCACAGCAATCGCAGAAATAGCGACCGCATTTATCGCCTTTGGCCTGATTGCCTCTGCTACCTATTTGCTTAATGATTTACTTGATCTTGTTTCGGACAGGCATCACCCGCGCAAATATAAACGCCCGTTTGCAGCCGGCGATATCGGCCTGGTTTCCGGTATTTTGGGCATGATAATCACGTTCGGCGCAGGTTTTGGCCTGGCAGTTCAACTGTCTGAAAACTTCCTGCTGACACTGCTGGCTTATCTCGGGTTAACTATCAGCTATTCGTTTTATTTTAAGAGAATTATGCTGATTGATGTGCTGTTGCTGGCCTCCCTTTATACCATTCGCATCGTAGCCGGAGCTTATGCCATTGAGGTCCCTTTATCATCATGGCTGCTGGGATTTTCCATGTTCATTTTTCTCAGCCTGGCCTTAGTAAAGCGCTGCACCGAATTAATGGCGATGCAACGATTATCCCGTGAAACCATGAAAGGTCGGGACTATCTAGTATCCGACTACCCTATGCTCAGTATGATGGGTGTGGCGGCAGGTTATATATCAATATTGGTCCTCGCCTTATTCATTAGCAGCCCGGAGACTGCTGGCAAATATACCTATCCGGTTTTGTTGTGGCTGTTATGTCCGTTGATGGCTTATTGGGTGTCCCGATTGTGGTTAAAGACCTCACGCGGAGAAATGCATGATGACCCACTGATCTTTAGCTTGAAGGATCAGGCAAGCTGGATCGTTTTTATAAATATGATGATGGTTACTTTGGTATCGATATGAAAGAAATGACAATTTCCTGGACGGTTTTAACGCTGATTTTTATCAGCGTTACTATTTCAGCGGTAGCTCAAGTTACACTGAAACAAGGCATGTCTTCACCCGCTGTGCAGCAAGGACTCTTGGGAGGATGGCTGGAAATTGTTATCGCGGTTGCCTCTAATCTCTACGTATGGCTAGGCCTCATTTTATATGCTGTCGGTGCAGTGCTTTGGCTGGGTGTACTGGCAAGGATCGATGTGAGTATTGCTTATCCTTTTGTAGGTTTGGGATTTATTCTTACTGCACTATTTGGTGTGTTTTTACTCGGCGAAGCATTTTCAATCATACGTTTTGTCGGCACCTGCCTGGTGGTATTGGGCATCATACTGGTCACTACTCAGAGCTGTTAGGCATGACCAGACTCCAAATTACTTATAGTCTGGCACTATTGGCGGGTCTGGGAGCGGCAATCATTGCCTATTTCCTGCCAATCTTTCCCTATACCCCCGATAGCGCCTGTTATATCGAACAAGCAAGGTCATTGATTGATCGCGGAGCTTTTGAAAGTGGACTCTATGGCATAGAAAAACCATCGGTAACTTTTGTCCCTGATCCACTTTTTCCACCCGGCTATCCCATCCTCATAGCGCTATTTAGCCTGCTCCTGTCGGTATCGCCGGAAGCTGTGGCGCTTTTTTTGAGCCTGACCGCATTAGCGTTAATACCAGTTTGCATGGTATTTTCTTTCCGGCGCGTTATAAGTGCCGAGGGTGCATTGATAATTGGCCTGCTGGTTGTGTCCACCCCGGCAATTATTCGCTGGGGTAATGTCGCTTCAACTGATGTATTGTCTGTATTGCTGATTATTTTTTGCATGGGCTTAGTGCTTAAAGCAGGTGATCACCTGATGGCGTGGGTTGTTGCCGGCTTCCTGGTTGGCTTTGCCTACTTGCTCAGGAATGCCAATCTTGCCTTTGTAGTCAGCTTATGCGGACTTATGGCCTGGTCGATTGTTTTTGGCGCTGAAAATCGCCGCAAAAGAATAGTCATTGCTTGTGTCTGGCTATTGAGTTTTTCAACTGTGACTGTGCCGTGGATGATCAGGAATCTGATCGTCTTTGGAAAAATTCAGCCTTACTCGATGCCCCCCAGTTCAGTCGGGTTTTTAGAAAATATTCATGCCTTTATAGAAGCCCAATTAAATATTTTATTATTACTAACGGATCTGGATACGTTTCTTGCCAGAAATATCCTGGGCATTATCAGCCTGATTTTCATCTCAGGTCTGCTGGTCCGGCAGGTCTTGAAGACTTGGAAGCACTGGCAGGAAATTGACAAGCAGGCTTTTATTATCGCCGGGTTATATTGCACAACAGGAGCCGCCATTGTCATTCTGGCACGGACGAAATACCAATGGGGCGAGCTTATTTCTGAGCGACATACGCTGCCGTACCTGTTCTCGCTGTTAATTGTCTTGGCGCTTATTTTCAAAAATACCACCGTCAAAATAAGTCGGAGATGGCTGGGTATGGCGCTGGTGTCGGGTTTGATACTAACCCGAATCTTCTACCTACCTCAGCTTTACAAGTATAATTTTTATGATGCCAATGTTGTGGCAGTGGCTGAGCAAATAAAAAAACATCAAAAAACCGACCCACTCTGTACAAATTTAAATGGACGCTTGGGTGTATCAAATTACGGCTTTATTTACCGGGTTATTTGCGCAGTTCCTGTCCGGCACGTCTTTCCCATACTTCACGGTGACGCGCTTAATGATGGACCGCTTCAAAAACTGCTTGATGTACCTCGAGAACAAGGCGTCGTTGTATCCATATTTCCGAATCATGATGTGGATAAGGATGCCTTGCCGCTAAATCCCGCTCTTTTAAACCAGCTTACATCAGCGGGATGGCGTATCGAACAAAATGAGCAAATGGGTTTTATAGTGGCGCGGTAGTTGCTACTGGAAAGATATAAATTGAAGTTTGACTTTTTAATGGGCTTTCCAAAAAACTAACGCACTATATAGCAGGCGGATAACAGATCGTAAAATTTACCAGGCTTTAATTTTAATATCACGATATTTTATTTTTTAAACAGAATTAAGGGCAATCATGATGATATTTTTTCGTTCAGCGTTCTCTATTGGTTTACTGAGGAAGACTTCCTTCGGGTTAATCCTGTCAATACTCCTGTTATCTTCGGGGTGCGCTTCTGTAGGGCACGAATTCCCTGCCGGGCAGGTATCGACTATTCGGATAGGGGAAACCACTCAGAATGACATTTATACAACCTTCGGCGCTCCCTGGAGAACAGGCATAGAGAATGGTATGAAAACATGGACTTACGGCAACTATCACTATAGCCTTTTCAATGATGCCAGCACTGAGGATCTGGTGATTAAATTTGACAAGAAAGGGGTTGTTTCCGCCTTTGTCTTCAATACGACCAAGCGTTCGAAATAAGTTGCAGAGACGCAGTTTTGCGTCTCTGCGATTAAAAACGGCTAATCATATCCAAAGCCACTGCCTCGGCAATTTTAATACCATCCACCGCGGCTGAAAGAATACCGCCCGCATAGCCCGCGCCCTCACCAGCCGGATATAGCCCATGCGTATTGATGCTTTGGTACTGCGCGTTGCGCTTGATACGAATCGGCGATGAGGTGCGCGTTTCCACGCCCGTTAATACGGCATCATTCATGGCAAAGCCTTTTATTTTTTTGTCGAAAGCAGGCAAGGCTTCGCGTATTGCATCGATGGCGTAGTCCGGTAAGGCTGTGCTGAGATCGCCTAAATGTACGCCTGGAGTATAGGAAGGGAGTACTGAACCGAACGCTGAAGAAGGACGGTTTGACAGAAAATCGCCGACCAGTTGCCCCGGCGCGTGATAGCTTTCTCCCCCCAATTTAAAGGCATGAGCTTCCAGTTGGCGCTGAAAATCGATGCCCGCCAATGGATGCCCCGGATAATCATCCGGAGTAATGCCAACGACGATGCCGCTATTGGCGTTGCGCTCGTTGCGTGAATATTGGCTCATACCGTTAGTAACGACATGCCCGGCTTCAGAGGTGGCCGCTACGACTGTACCGCCAGGACACATGCAGAAGCTGTAAACCGAACGACCATTGCGACAGTGATGCACCAGCTTGTAATCGGCTGCGCCCAATAAGGGATGACCTGCGTGATTGCCAAAACGGCATTTGTCGATGAGCGACTGCGGGTGCTCAATGCGAAAACCGATAGAAAAAGGTTTGGCTTCAATATAAACGCCGCGGTCATACAGCATTTTAAAAGTATCACGCGCACTATGCCCAACCGCCAGCACCACATGATTACTGCTGATAGTTTCACCGCCGGCCAGAATTACACCGCGTACCTGACCATCAGCTATATCTATTTGATCGGCCCGGCTCTGAAATCGAATCTCTCCCCCCAAGGATTCAATAGCGGCGCGTATTTGTTCCACCATTGAGACCAGCTTAAAGGTGCCGATATGAGGCTTGCTGACGTGCAGAATTTCGGCAGGCGCACCGGCTTTTACAAATTCAGTGAGCACTTTGCGCCCATAATGGTGAGGATCCTTGATCTGGGTATAGAGTTTCCCATCGGAAAAAGTTCCTGCCCCGCCTTCACCGAACTGTACATTGGACTCCGGATTAAAAATCCCTTTGCGCCAAAGCCCAAAGGTATCCTTGGTCCGCTCCCGGACTTCTTTGCCACGTTCCAGGATAATCGGCTTAAAGCCCATCTGCGCCAGGATCAGGCCGGCAAATAATCCGCAAGGCCCCGTTCCGATGACCACAGGCCGTTCCGGCATATCAACCGGGGCTCGGGTTACAAAATGATAAGTCGTATCGGGCGTTACAGAGAGATGTGGATCGTTTTCCAGACGCTTTAGAATAGCCTGTTCATTTTTTATTTCTAAATCCAGCGTATAGACAAGACTGATGGCATCGCGTTTGCGGGCATCATGTCCCTGCCGGAATAGCGTATAAGTGATGAGTTGATCTGAACTTATGCCGAGCCGGCTGAGTATGGCTGTTTTAATCGCATTTTCAGGGTGATCCAGAGGAAGCTTAAGTTCGGTGATTCTCAACATGCAATATATTTTGGAACGGGGAACATCGGTATAATGTCGGATTTGTTATTTTAACTCAAAGGCTTTTTCTTGTTAGCTGTTTTATTATTTGTCTTGAAACACTTCAATGTACATTTGTTAACTACAGCAATGACAGTATTTGAATTTTCGCTGTCCAAACGGAGCATTATCTATTTGATAAAGCCTTTGTGTCGTATCTTTTTATAGCTATAAAACGGCTAATTGTGCCTATAATTAGGCGCTATGCATTAAAGCCGGGTTAGCGCTAAAACTTCTGACTTTTCGGCATAATCATGAATTCTTTACCGGTTTAAAGTACCGCACTATATAACAAGAATAAGAGGGATAACCAATGAAAAAACCACAATTTCCAATCCTGTTTTTTATTATTTTTTCAGGCCTCGGCACAGCGCATGCCACTGAGCATCATAGCGGTCATGGCGGCAAGACCGGAGGTGGCGGCGGAAGCACCGCGGGCTCCTGCATGAAGCCGCATCTGGGCAAATTTTTGCCTCCGCACTTGGCAACTGTCGCGCCTGAAGCGGAGTTTTCTTTTCTGGCTTTCAATATCGACAAGCCGGAGCAAATTTCCGTAACAGTAAAAAATATACCCGTAGAAGTTAATGCCGAATATAAAGAACCTTATTATCTGGTAAAAGGAAAAATGCCCGCTGCCCTTAAAAATACCGCGGCCCGAATTAATATTAAAGTCAGCGCCAAATCTCCGCATTGCGAAGCCGAGAACGGATGGCTGCTGAAAGTAGCCGATAAATAATTCCGCCGGGAACTGTGCCATAGCTGATAGTCCACTTAACTCGTTATTACCATTGCCGGGCTTTGAGTATGCCTGAAAATCATTCCATTAAACAATGTGCGGTCTATTGTCTGGCGCAACGTTTTGATATTAGCGCACTGGCAAAATTGTTATCCGACTTGACGCTGATAAGAATTATCAAAGGCGCGTTATTGATTGAAGAAAATCACTCATGGTCAGTCGTGTTTGCTTATGGCGCTGTTGTGCACTGGAATGTCAGCACCGAGCAGCAGATCAAGCTGCATCAGTTATTATTGAATCATGCAGAAAACCCGCTGACTATCATAGAGGAAGAAAACTTCACTTTTGCTCTGGATTGTCCCGGCACACGTATTGTCGAAGATCATATTGAAATCGAATCTTCCGATCCCATTCTAATATTTTCATTATCTCAGGGCATGGCGCAGTCGATCAAGCTGGCCTCTTTTGAGACCAACGCGATAACGACTATCAACAATACCAGCTACATTCCCAAATCCCTGGCAGAAAACGGCCGCATCAAATTAAGCCGCCATAATCTGGCGAAAATTCGCGGACAACTGTTTTTAACCAAAAGCGATATTATTTTAAATTATGACTTACTGGATACGCCTGATTTCTTTTGGGAATGTCCTGAATATGAAAACTTTTACAGTATCACTGCAAAATATCTGGAAATAGCTCCGCGTACCGAAGTATTGTCAAAGAAGCTGGAAACCATCCATGAACTATTTGAAATGCTGGCGGATGAGCAAAAACACAGGCATTCTTCGATACTGGAATGGATTATTATCTGGTTGATCGTTTTTGAAATCGGCATAACCATCGTAGATAAAATATTCTGAACTGATCCCACCTATTCAAAAATTTAATGCTCAGTTACCGACATTCGTTTCATGCTGGAAATTTCGCCGATGTTTTAAAACATATCGTTTTAATAGAAATCATCGAGTATCTAAAAAAGAAAGACAAACCTTTCTGTTATATCGATACTCATGCAGGCCCCGGGACTTATCAGTTAAACGGTGACTACGCGTTAAAAAACAGAGAGTTTGAAAACGGTATTGGTCAATTATGGCAACGCGAAGATTTACCGGATTGCGTCGCTAACTACGTCAATCTCATCAAATGCTTTAGCGACTCTGAACTACTGACCTGCTATCCCGGCTCGCCGGCAATTGCAAAACAGTTATTGCGTAATAGAGATCGCCTGTTTTTATATGAGCTGCATTCAACCGAAATAACATTACTCGGCAATTTGGCCAACAAAGACCTGCGTATCAAGGTTTTTCACGCTGACGGCTTAAAAGATGCGATGGGCATGCTACCTCCTATTGAACACCGTGGTCTGACGCTGATAGATCCTTCTTATGAAATTAAAAGCGACTACAGCCTGGTCGCCGAATCCCTGGTGAATATGTACCAACGTTTTGCCACAGGCACTTACGCACTCTGGTACCCCGTCGTAGAACGCCATCGCAACCAGAAGCTGGAGCTAGCCATTCAATCCGGCAAACTCAAAAATGTACAGCTATTTGAACTGGGCATACGGGCTGATACAGATCAGTATGGCATGACGGCCAGCGGTATGATCGTGGTTAATCCGCCCTGGACTTTAACTGCAACAATGCGGCGGACTTTGCCCTGGCTGGCCGATGTTCTGGGTGATAAGGGCTCAGGCTTTTATCGCATACAAACATTACTTGAAGAATAGCTTGCGCTATCGAAGAAGATAACATCCGGATTGTTGCAAATAATAAAGCAATAGCCGTATTTATTGGCACAAAGTATATTACTTCCAATACAATATATCCTATCAAATCAGTCTGAAACTGTAGCCTATATCATCGTTGTGAGCCCCCGAATGAACTTTGAAGTGTATTTTACCCTTATCTCGATAGCCCTGGCTGGCGTATTGTCAACTACCAAAACGCAAACTCGAATAATTCCTTCACTTTTTATGTTATCTTCATTATCCGGACTATTAAAGCGTTTGCCTTGCTTAAAGTTCAGCCCCATTCTGCCCGTTTTGTTTTGGCCGTCCCTGCCTCTGGCAGCCGAAACCTCGAATATAGCAGCACAACCCTTGGACTTGACCCAACATTGGGCCGGTTATCTTGCTCTAATTGTTTTTACCATCGCTTACATTCTTGCCATGACAGAGGAAGTCACCGAGTTAAAAAAGTCGAAGCCTATGGTGTTCGCGGCAAGCCTTATCTGGATCTTTATCGCCGCTGTTTATACCAGGGGCGGAATGAGCGAGCAGGCCGGAGTCGCGTTCCGCTCTACCCTTGAAGCCTATGGAGAACTGTTTTTGTTCATTATGGTTTCGATGACTTACTTGAACGCCATGGAAGACCGGGGCGTATTCGACAGCCTGCGCGTCTGGCTGTTAAGCAAAAATTTCAGTTACCGCCAGCTCTTCTGGATTACCGGGCTTCAGGCATTTTTCATTTCCTCTGCATGTAATAACCTGACCACAGCATTGTTGATGGGCTCGGTTATTTTAGCCATGGGTAAAGGCAGTCCCCGTTTTGTCACTTTATCCTGTATTAATGTCGTGGTGGCTTCCAATGCGGGCGGCTCATTCAGTCCCTTCGGCGATATCACTACATTACTGGTGTGGCAAAAAGGAGTGGTTCCCTTCGGCGATTTCTTTTCCCTGTTAATTCCTGCCCTTGTCAATTTCGCTATACCCGCAGCCATCATGCATTTCTTTATTCCCAAAGAAAGGCCCGCTGCGGTAATGGAAGCTCAGGATATGAAAAGGGGCGGCTGGGTCATCATATTTTTATTTGTATTAACTATTATTACGTCGGCTTGCTTCGAAAACTTCCTGGGCTTGCCTCCTGCCGCCGGCATGATGTTGGGGTTAACCTATTTGAAGTTTTTCAGCTATTACCTCCAAAAAACCCGCCATTCCCATTCTGCATTAATACCAGAGGATCTGACCGACGATAAAATTGATTATTTCGCACCGATGAAATATATGAATAATCCTCAAGCAGAGGCAAATAGAAAGGTAGCGGAGGAACTGCCTTTTGATATTTTTCAGAAAGTCGCTAATCTGGAATGGGATACGCTGCTGTTTTTTTATGGCGTAATGGTAGGCGTGGGGGGATTGAGCTTCATCGGCTATCTGACGGTAGCATCCCATCATCTTTACGGTAACATTGACCCTACTGTGGCAAATATTTTGGTGGGCATTGCTTCGGCATTTGTCGATAACGGCACGATTATGCTTTCTGTGCTTACCATGGCTCCTGATATCTCACAGGGCCAGTGGTTACTGGTAACCTTGACTGCCGGCGTAGGTGGCAGTATGTTAGCGGTAGGATCGGCAGCCGGAGTAGGTTTGATGGGGCAGGCGAAGGGCGTTTATACTTTCGTTAGCCATTTAAAATGGACCCCGGCCATCATACTGGGCTATTTCGGCAGCATTTTGGTCCATTTCCTGATTAATGGCCGTTATTTTTAAAGTAAAATCAATATTAGCAATCCAGGCGAAGGTCTAGGAACGGGCTTTCCTGGCGCTTGGAGCGGCCTGTGCGATGCCATGCAGGCCGCCGATTTAAAATCAGGCTTGTTACTCCACCTTATGCTTTAAGACTAATTTGCTAAGTGCGGGAAGAACAATAAATGTGCATGTCATGATCCAGAAAATGCCTATCGTAATTATCAAGCCCATACTGGCAATGCCCTCATGAGGGGAAAAAGCTAGCCCGGCAAAGCTGGATGCTGTTGTTAAGGCGCCGTAAAACATGGCTCTGGCCGTGCTGGATTGATAGATGTTCTGTTTTTCCGAAAGCGAATGATGCAACTTTTCGACCATGTGGATACCGTTATCAACGCCAAGCCCCAGTAGCAGCGGCAAAGCGATGATATTGGCATAATTAATGGGTGTATTGGTGAGCACCGTACTCGCCATCGTGAATAATCCCGCCAGAATCAATGGCGTCATAACCAACAAGGTATCGGTAAAATTGCGTCGTATTCCATACAATAGTATTGCAATGGTAATCAAGGCGATCGTAATCGCTTTTTTAAAGGCGCTCACAACTTCTTTCATCGATTCCCAATAAATAATAGGTAAATCGGTTGTGTCCGGAGCTACCACTTGCACATCGGTGATAAACTGTTGCAGATTACCCAGGTCGTTCAGATCTTTTTTAGGAAATATCTGAATACGGTACAAACCCTCCTGGCTCAGCCATCTTTCTTTGATATCGGGAGGCAATTGCTCCAGGGCAATCTCCTGCGCATTCAGGCCGGCTAACAACTCATTCATTGCACTTGGCAGCGTACCCAGCAGGGTAGTTTGTATTTTATCGATAAACATTCCCCTGCTTGGCTGCTGTCTTGTATCAAGCTCAAGCAACATGCCCTGTAACTCATCCTTAAATGCTTTAAGCGCAGATACCTCATGGGGATTAGTTTTACCAGGCAAGGCTTTATCTATGGCGGTTATAAGCCGCTTAATGCCGGGAGCGGGATCATTGTCCGGCTTTAAAACCGGAAAACCCTGTGCTTGCGGCCCAAGCATCAGTGCCATGTCTTCAACCATGGCTAGTTTTTCTTCCTGATCAGAAGGTACAAAATCAAAAAGACTAACTGTCTTGTCAACCGAACCCAATGCTGAAAGTTTTTGCTCCATAGCCTGGGCTTTTTGCGCATCAGTAGCCAGGACCGTCAAAGTCATCGGCGAAGTTTCGGGGTCTTTAATTAAATTCTTGAAGGCAATCACGGATTCAGTATTTGGATCACGTAAATTAATCGGATTAAAATCGGTTTTAACCTTAAAAACGAGCCCTACCGATATGACGGCGAAAAGACAGGTTGCAATGGAAATGGGTTTGGCGTATTGCAGCGTGAATTTCGCCATTTTTTCTGCCAGCGTTGCCAGAACGGGATGAGTTGATGACGGTTCCGAATTTTCAGATACCGGAATGAATCTTAACAATGCCGGTAAAATAATCAAGGTAATTAAAAGACAGATAAACAGACTTGTCCCTGCCAGCAAGCCAAGTTCTGAAACTCCTTTAAATTCAGTCGGAATAAATGCGTAAAGACCAATCGAGGTGGTGCCGGCGCATAATAACAAGGAAGGGCCGGTAGAAATTAAGGTGCTTCGTATGGCTCTTTCCCTGTGAACATGCAACAGCAGATTGTCGCGGTAGCGTAAACAAAAATGAATAGCGTATTCAACCCCCAAGCCAATATTGGATACCGCGAAAGCAACCGAAATCAAATTCAGTTCTTTTACCGCAAAAGCTGCGAAGGCTCCGCAGAAGACCATGCCCAAAGCCAGGGTAAATAAAGTGGCAAAGGTCAATGAAATGGAGCGATAGGCGACCAGCAAAATAACCAGAACCAGCACGATCGAGAAAATACTGGCATTAAAAGTGCCCGTACTCATGCCTGCCAATTCATCGTCTTCAAGGCCCACTTCTCCGGTAACCCAAACCTTAACAGACGGTACATCCGGTTGCTGAATTTCAGCAATGGCCTTATGAATAGCGTTCATTGCAC
The DNA here is from genome assembly GCA_028715725.1 of Methylococcales bacterium. Taxonomy (GTDB): domain Bacteria; phylum Pseudomonadota; class Gammaproteobacteria; order Methylococcales; family Methylomonadaceae; genus JAGXGJ01. The sequence continues at coordinate 11,511 of JAQURG010000038.1, read as the reverse complement.
TTTCTGCCGGTCGGATTTGCGCATAATCAAATTTGACTGCTACATTAATAAAGCCTTTGTCAGAGCCTTCTCCGCCAATCTTTTTTTCAGCAATCAACTTTTCCCAGGAGAGCAGGCTATTTTCCCCATTCATGCTTTTATGCATGGCGGATGAAACCTTATCAATCAATGACGGTAAATCGACAGGTATCTCCCCGTTTTTATCAGAAGAAGTTAAGGCATCTTCAAAAATTGAAAAAAAGCCGGTCAGATTGGGCTCTTGAGAAATTCTGCCTATGAAAGGTTGAGCTTGGGACAAATTTCCGGATAAGGTTTGCAAATCATTGCTGTCGAGATAAAGCAATCCGTTCCGGCGAAAGAACTCATTATCGTTGGGAATATAAACCGATTCAAAATTGGTTCTGTCAGCGTTTAACAAGCGTCCCAATCGCTTGGTCGCAGCTTTGGTTAATTCCGGAGTCCCGGATTCAACCACAAGCAATACTTTATGGACATCTTGCGAAAACGCTTTTTCATACCTGCGGCGATTCTGATGAAAAGGCGCGTCTGGAGCAATCATATCGGTATTATCGGTATTAATACTTAAATTATCGACCGTATATTGCCCTGCAAAAATGGTGAGCAAACTGATGATGATTAATACCAGAAATGGATTTCTGAGAGTCCAGTTGACTCCCTGGGAAAGCAGACTTCGGCTATAACTTTTAAACGACATTCTGTATGATCCGGTTACTCAAGTATTAATGAATGGTGAGGCTATCCAAAGTGTTGAGGGCATCACTTCGGGATTCAATAAGTTTCTTGCCCTGCTGCTGGATGAAAAACGCCGGGATTTTTCCGGCATTGGCGGCTTTCATGCCGTCTTTTTGACCGAGACAAAGCAGCGCGGTAGACCAGGCATCCGCAATGGCAGGGTTTTCATAAATGACAGTGACCGAAACCAGATCATGGGCAACGGGTCGTCCCGTGCGGGCATCAAGAATATGACTGTAACGCTGCCCGTTATCATCAAAATAATGCCTGTAAGTCCCTGATGTCATGACTGCAATTGATGCTTCCCTGGGCATGGTAATGATTTTGTGCATAACTTGCTCGCCTGGCAGAGGCCGCTCTACTGCAATCCGCCAGGCTTGTGAGTTCGGCTTGTAGCCTCTGGTTTTCAACTCGCCGCCAATTTCGACCAAATAATTCGTGATGCCTTTTTGCTCCAGAAATTTGCTGATTCTTTCCACACTATAGCCTTGAGCGATGGATGACAAATCAACTTTCAAGCGAGATTGTTTCTTTCGCAAATGTCTTTCATCCACTACTTCCAGCTTTTCCATGCCCACTTGAGTGAGCGTTGCAAGAATCGCGGCGTCTTTTGGAATATTGAGTTTATCTCCGCGAAAACCCCATAAATCAAATAATGGTTTAACCGTGAGATCATAACAGCCCTGGCTAGCCTGATGAACGGTCTGTGCTATGCGAACCAGAGAGACAATTTCGCCGCCGACCTCTTGGCTGTCTGTATTTTCGGCAGTGTTAAATGTTTCTATCGTTGAGTCCGGGCGATAATTGGAAAGATTTTTATCAATAGCCGCAAATTCATTTTCTATGCCGGCTTTAAGGTTCTTTCCGTCTACGGGCAATTCGGACCAATAGCTGATATGGTAAGTTGTCCCTTGGGCGGAACCTTCGAATTTTTGAACGGTCGGCTCCGAGCATCCCGCCAAAATAACCAGAAACAGCACCATTCTATAATTTCTGGATATGTTGAATAGATATTGCAGCCGATCAATCATAAGATGAATAAATTCTGACATCGCCATTTTAATACTCCCTGGATGAGTTATCCCTTTACGTTGTTTCATTACCATTACAGACTTTTACAAGATTATTGCAGCACAACATTTCTGATTTAAGCACCGGTGTTAGCTATTTTAGTTTTTTAGGTCTGATACCATTTGCCTGATTTATCCCAAACTCTATTGAGTTATTGTAACTGACCTTTATCAGCAGAAAAATTTCAGTATTATAAGCTTAAAAACCTCATTTTCATTTAAAAACCTGTCGTGGACAAGAATGGATGAGAGGCTGTATCACGTCACACATATCCTGAAATTAACGAGAAAACTCATAAATGCTGAAAATTACAGCCGATATCAAGGCCGCTGAAATGCCAGCCAATTCTATGATTATTTTGCAGTCATGGATATTGCCAGGGCAGAGGCTGCTAAAAAGATAAGAAGCCGCTGCTAAATTGACTTGTCAGAGTTTAATCGGATTGATGATGTTAACGCCGTCGTGACTGTGATGCACAGGAAGCGGCAAAGCAAAAAACGCGGTCGTAAATATTGTGGATACGATCTTCCTTTCCTGGCCAAAAGAACGCTAGAAGCATCGTGATAATATTTCCTGGTTCAGGCGACTCTAAACTATATTCCACGCCCGGCATCCGACCCCTATCTTTATGGCTATAACAGGCTTATGGGAGAGACTGAACAATTTGGAACAGTGGATTTGCTCAAGCAAATGATGATGCAATTTTGAATTTACAAAAGAACCGTGACAAGGCCCATTTTGCAGAGAATGCTTCCGCCCATCAGTGTGAATAACAAATTTGCCGCGTCAAACTGAACTGAATCGATATTTTGCTTGTATTTCATGCAATCCAATTGAGTGAAATATAAGGCTGATGACCCAATACAGATCGAAGTAAACTTCCAGGAGTTGTATACGGTGAGGGTGCTATCAAATAGCGGCAGGCCCATCCATAGGCCTAAAAACTTTCAGCTAACCACAAGCGAAATTATTTTTGGGTTTCGCCTTGTTTTTTGCTTTTCCATTCTTCATGACGTTTTTGCCATTTCTCATGGTGGAGTTTTTTCAGCTCGTCCAGCTTGGCCGTCTGCTCGGGGCTTAATACTTTCTCGATACGGCTGCGAGTCTCCTGACGAATAGCATCGATTTTTTCGTGCTGCTCTTTAAAGATTACTTCTAATTTACCTTTTTGCTCATCGTTTAAATCCAGTTTTTTTGTCAGATGTTCCAATTTGTTGCCCCGATGGCCTTCAAAACCGCCTTCGGGAAATGCGGCTACGGACAAAGGGAGGGCTAGTGCTAGTGCAAGGGTTACGATTTTTTTGTTCATTTTCAGTCTCTCATTGATTAAAGGGAAGCAAACGGATTACCTCCGTTTCGACGTCTACTTTACCGATGAATATCGCAAACAATTTGTAGCAATTGTGGAAATATTGTGAAAATTACTGATCGTTGTCCTGATGTGGATCATAACGATAACCGGCCCCGTACACAGAATGAACCAGTTCCATTCCGGGCAACAGTTCGGCCAGCTTTTTTCTCAATTTTTTAATGTGGCTGTCGATAGTTCGGTCTGAAACGATACGTCTATCCTGATAAATCAGATCCATGAGCCTGGATCGGGAAAAGATACGGCCAGGTTGCTGATGCAATGCCTGCAGCAATTGGAACTCAACCGTGGTTAATTCGACGTCACGGCCTTCGGCAGACACCCGAAAACTGTCTGCGTCCAGTTTTAAGGTTCTGGCGATATCCTCCTCAGTTTGAGGCTGCAATCGACGCAGTACTGCTTTGACGCGGGCGACCATTTCGCGCAGACTGAAAGGCTTGCAGATATAATCGTCGGCACCCATTTCAAGCCCCAGCAAGCGGTCGATTTCCTCGACGCGCGCGGTGACCATAATAATCGGCGTAGCGCTAAAGCTTCGGATCTCCCGGCAGAGACTCAGGCCGTCGCGGCCCGGCAGCATTAAATCCAGTAATATGAGGCTTGGATGATATTGTTTGACCCAGGAGACGACAGTGTCTCCATCGGCTAACAGGCTGGCGGCAAAACCGGCATTTTGCAAATAATCCGCCTCGAGTCTGGCGAGTTTTTCTTCGTCTTCGACGATCAGAATATGAAGTGACTTATTCATTGCATCGGTAATTCAATGTGAATGGCAAGCCCGCCTAAAGCTGAAGCCAGCGCTTTGATGATGCCATTATGCGCTGCGACTATATTACTGCAAATCGCCAGCCCGAGTCCGGCCCCGCCATGATATCTGCTGCGCGAGCTTTCCACCCGGTAAAAGCGGTCAAACAATTTGGTCATTTCCTGTTCCGGTACGCCCGAGGCGGTGTCGGCCATATCAATCAACAAGGTTTCGCCTCTTTTGGAAACGGTGATCTCCAGACGGCCGCCGCGGTCGGTATAGTTGGCGCTGTTTTTCAGCAAATTCCGGAACAGTTGCGATAAGCGGTCCGGGTCTGCATAAAGCCGAACAGGGCCAGCCGTTTTATCGATCAGTTGCACGCTCAGTTGGTTATTGTTGAATTCCGGCATTAACGAGGCCATATCTTCTTTAAGTATTGCCACCGGATCGGTAAGCGTTTTGCGATAAGTTAATGCGCCTTGATCGGATAGCGCCAATTGATAAAGGTCTTCTGTTAATCTGTTAAGACGCATGACATCACTGAACAGAGAATCGACAGCAGAGCGAGTCAGCGGGCGGATGCCGTCCTGCAAGGCTTCCAATTCGCCGCGCAATACCGCCAAGGGCGTGCGCAATTCATGTGAGATATCGGCGACCCAGCGCTGTCTGGTTTGTTCCGACTGTTCCAGCGCGGCGGCCATTTCATTGAAGTCTCTGGCCAACTGACCCAGTTCATCACCGGATTCGATCGGCAGGCGAATATTATAACGACCTACAGCCAGCGCCTTGGCAGCGGCAGTGATGCGTTTGAGCGGCCGACCCAGAGTATATGCCAGCAACAGAGCTAAACCTGCAGAAAGCGCAATCATCAATAGCGCTATCCAGAAAAAAGCGTTGGTTTGCCGCTCCATAAACAGAAGTTCGCCGAGCTGATTGACCGGTTTTCCCGGCAGCAGCCCCAGAAAACCGACAACCTGGTCATGATGGCGAATGGGATACAGAGTTAATTGCGGCAAAACCTCATGACGGCCGAAAATAATCGACTTATCAGCGCGTAATAACATGACACGCAGCTCCAATGGTGTAAAACGTCTTTTGCTGTGTGCATCGTTCCAGGCCGGCGGCCACCTATCCTTCGGTTCGGACAGTGCCTTTTCCATCCAGGACCGGTGAGGATGGTTATCGGATTTCAGCAACAACTGAATCCATTGTTTCTTATTACCGGCCAGCGGCTCCCAGCTTCCGGAATTGTCATAGTATTCGGTCAGTCCCTCGATTAAGCTCTCCAACCGTTCGCGTTGTCGCGTTTCTATAAACTCTGTAAAGCCCCGATCCAGCGACCAGCGCATAAAAACATACATGCCTGCAACGACCAGCAATGTGGTCAACAGGAAGGTTAAAAACAATTTGAATCGTATGGACTTATGCACGGAATCGCTCTTTAGCCGAATAAAGTTATTGTAACGTTTAAATGTGCAAAAAATATGAAGTTAAGCTCTCGCGGTTGCCACCGATTTACAATCAACGGACATTGCACTAAAAACCCAACTACTATGCACCATATTAGTTCACAGGATATTTTTGTTCTCTTCTCAGCCAATCAAATCGACAGTGTTTTATTTATACATCAATCACTTGATTATAATTTTAAAGCTTGGCACAAAAAACGCTTATACCAGCATGAGGTTTTGTATAAAGCAAAGGCGCTTTAACCATCAAGGGGTTAAAGCGCCTTTTTTTACTTATTGGAAACAGAGGAAAATATGTCTTATTTAACCCCGTCAGAATTTGTCGTAAAAATGGTGGATGCCGGTGAATCCAAAATATTCATGTCAACCCGGGACACCTTGATCAGAGCATATATGGCCGGCGCCATCCTGGCGCTGGCTGCCGTGTTTGCAATCGCAATGAGCGTACAGACGGGCTCTCCGCTCATCGGTGCGATATTATTCCCCGTCGGTTTTTCGATGCTGTATTTGCTGGGCTTCGATCTTTTGACCGGCGTTTTTGTGCTGACGCCGCTGGCATGGATTGATAAACGTCCGGGGGTGACAATTGGCGGTATTTTAAGGAACTGGGCATTGGTCTTCATCGGCAATTTCCTGGGCGCTTTAACGGTGGCCGTGATGATGTCGATCGTTTTCACCTTTGGCTTTTCGACCGAGCCCAATGAAGTGGGTCAAAAAATTGCCGGCATCGGTGAAGCGCGTACGCTGGGCTATGCCAAATATGGTGCAGCCGGCATGCTGACGCTCTTTATCAGGGGCATGCTGTGCAACTGGATGGTTTCTACCGGCGTGGTAGGGGCGATGATCTCCACCACAGTGAGCGGTAAGGTGATCGCCATGTGGATGCCGATCATGCTCTTCTTTGCAATGACTTTCGAGCATTCCATCGTTAACATGTTTTTGTTTCCATCAGGTTTAATCATGGGTGGAAGATTTTCAATCATGGATTACTTCATCTGGAATGAAATTCCTACGGTTTTGGGAAACCTGGTTGGCGGACTTGCGTTTACCGGGTTGAGGTTGTATTCCACGCATGTAAAAACGGCGCCCAAACGATCCATTAAATAATGTGCAATAAATCAATTGAGCCTCAGCTATCGACACAGCTGAGGCTTCCTCAATCGCCATAAATACAAAAATGCCCGGTCAAGTAAGAATCTCCGTAGGACAATATTCCGACAAAGGCCGCAAGGAAACCAATCAGGATTTCCACGGCGTCTATATACCGAAAGAACCGCAGTTGAGCTCTAAAGGAATTGCCATTGCTCTGGCCGACGGGATCAGCAGTAGCGATGTGAGTCAAATTGCCAGCGAGGCGGCTGTAACAGGATTTCTGGAAGATTATTTTTGTACCTCGGAAGCCTGGTCCGTAAAGAAGTCGGCACAACGGGTATTGATCGCAACCAACTCCTGGTTACATTCACAGACCCGGCAGAGTCAGTACCGCTACGATAAAGACAGAGGCTATGTATGCACATTCAGCGCCATGGTCATCAAGTCTACAACCGCGCATATCTTTCATGTGGGCGATACTCGAATCTACCAATTGCGTGACAATGCGTTGGAACAATTAACCAGCGACCATCGGTTATGGGTTTCGCAGGATAAAAGTTATCTTAATCGTGCGTTAGGCATCAACCCTCACCTTGAAATTGATTATCAAGCGCTGCAAGTGGAAAAGGGCGATATTTTTTTATTTGCGACAGACGGTGTTTATGAATATGCCAGCGCTCATTTTATAATCAACGCTATCAAGGAACATGGAAATGATCTGGATACGGCTGCGAAAGTTATCGTAAACGAAGCATACGAACAAGGCAGTACGGATAATCTCACGATTCAGGTAGTCAGGGTCGATGAATTACCGGATCAGGACGCTGATGAGATTTACCAGCAGTTAACCGAACTACCGTTCCCGCCGATACTGGATGCAAGGATGGTTTTTGACGGCTACAAAATTGTCAGGGAGGTGCATTTTAGCAGTCGGAGTCACGTTTATCTGGCGGTGGATAATGAAACAAACACGCCTGTCATCATAAAAACACCATCAATTGATCTTCGGGGTGATCCGGCTTACCTGGAACGGTTTCTAATGGAAGACTGGATCGCGCGGCGCATACATAGCGCTTATGTACTGAAACCTTGCGTACAGACGCGAAAACGCAATTATCTCTATATCGTCACAGAATTCATTGATGGCCAGACTTTGACTCAATGGATGATCGACAACCCAAAACCCGACCTGGAAACAGTGCGCGGGATAGTTGAACAAATTGCCAAAGGATTACGCGCATTTCACCGGCTGGAAATGTTGCATCAGGACCTGAGGCCGGACAATATCATGATCGACAGCACAGGCACGGTGAAGATCATTGATTTTGGTTCGACGAGAGTTGCCGGTCTGATGGAAATTACATCACCGATCGAGCGCAACAATCTACTCGGCACAGCACAATATACCGCACCGGAATATTTTTTAGGGGAAGACGGGACAGCACGCTCGGACATGTTTTCTTTAGGCGTAATCATTTATCAAATGCTGACAGGCAAGCTGCCTTATGGCGCTCAAATTGCTAAATCCAGGACAAGAGCCGCACAAAAGAAATTAAACTATAACTCTGTACTTGATGATGATCGTGAACTTCCGGCCTGGATCGATGATGTGCTCAGGAAGGCGTTACATCCGGACCCGTATAAGCGTTACGAGGAATTACCCGAGTTTATATATGACCTGCGTCATCCGAATAAAGCGTTTCTGAATAAGACTCGTCCACCACTCATCGAACGCAATCCGGTGGCTTTCTGGAAAGGCGTTTCTCTTATCCTGAGCATTATCGTTTTTGCATTATTGATTAAGCTAACCAATAGAGGTCTCTAAAATGAAAACCACACCGACACAAACACCGTCATCCTGTAAAGCCGATTCCGTGCTAAACAAGGAACAAATGACAGACCGCATTATTACGGCAAAAGTGAACAAACAGCTCACATGGACCGCAATTGCCGGTCAGCTCGGCGTCGATGAAGTTTGGCTGGCCTCGGCCTGTCTTGGAATGAACAGCATGAAACAGGAAATTGCCGAAAAGCTCTGCGCCATTCTGGAACTGCCTGCCGAAGTTCAAACCGCCCTGGAAATGTTTCCATATAAACAATGGTCTTTTGAAATACCCCAAGACCCTCTCATTTACCGTCTGTATGAAATCGTCGGCGTTTATGGAGAAACCTTGAAAGAAATCATTCATGAAAAATTCGGAGACGGCATCATGAGCGCAATAGATTTCAGCATGAAAGTGGCTAAAGAAGAAAACCCTGCCGGAGATCGAGTCGTCATAACCATGAACGGTAAATTTTTACCTTACAAATCCTGGTAACCGGAATCTTATTTCCCCAAGAGTAAATGGCTGGAGGCAATAAGGCACATTGTATCAGTCGCCTCTAACCGCTCTTTTACAGCTCAGTCGAACCCTCGGCATACATCACGTTTTACCGCCGACTCTGGTGACAAGCGAAAATGGACGGCCAGCTGGTAGATAATCGTTATCGTCGGTCGGCAAATGCCAAATACAATTTGTTGATAGCATCAATTGCGAAACATGGCATGCACTAAACGGGTGTCAACGAATGGAATAATGTAAGGATTCCCAATAAACCGTGCCTCGAAGTGTTGGGCTTCCTTACGTCAGCGCCAACCTACAAAATACCCAACAAACGATATAATCAGATTAGTTCAAGATTTGACACCTTGATGTGTGTCTCCCGTTCAAATAGTGAATTGACCGTTAGAATCCCTGAATTACCAAGGGACTAAAGTAATATCTGGAGATTAAATAGGGGAGCAGACGTAACAGCAACAATTGCGTGAAGTGATCGAAATAACGCCCTTCTTTTAGAACCCCAATTCCTTTAAAGTTCTGCCATCGGAAGTCTTCCAGGACTGTTTACCATTTGCGCTATACCCTAATATAATGATTGCGGCAGTGGAAAGGCTGTTGAATCTAATATCTTTTGTAAAAATTAAACAATCTCCTTTTTGGATAAGATCTCCCTGACAAATAAGCTCATCTTTTTGCGCTTTATAACTGTCTCTAAAACTACTTAAATTATTTAATGTTGCTTCTGAGCTTTCTTTTACTATTATGCCTTCTTGTGTTACTAGTCCTTGAGCTTTTATTTCCACTCCATTAGAATTTTTAGCAGCATATGATAAAAATACATCAATATTATCTTCTAGATTATTAAAGTCATAAGTGTTTTCTCTAATATGCGGCTTTTTATTTTCTTTTATAAAACAGGCAATATGATAAAAAGCATTTTCTTTTGAATCGAAATACCCTTCATCTAACTCTTCTATTTTTTCAGAACAACAATGACATATAGGGTTAGTATTAAAATGTTCTATTTTTTTATCAAATTTATTCGCATAATAATCAGTGCAATTAGTCACGATATCTAAAAGCAATTCTTTCCAGGTGTTGATTCTTTCTGTAATTTTGTCGTTTGTATTGTCATTCATAACGCTATTAAAACAGCAGAGTTCAGTGAATTCGTTATAAATAATATGCGTAATACTTTCAATATCCGTTATTTCGTAATCAACGAAGCCTAACATCTGAATATCAAAAAACGCCTTGTTAAAACTACTGCCGAATTTTGCTTTTCCATTTGAGATGCCAAATTTTCTGTAGTGTTTATATTTAAAAGTTAATTTAACCATTCGACAAACTTTATTGAAAATATTTTCCAACTCTTCATGAGTCATAATATAGCTGTCACTAAAATCTTGATTTCCTTTTTCTTTCTCTTTTTTTGACCTCATGTAAAAATTCAGTTGTTCTTTTTTGGGATAAGTAAAACGATGTAATAAAGATTGTGAATAGGACTCATATAAATAAAAAAACCGTAAGACCATTTCAACATCGAGCATTCTACTTTTATCCGGCTTGCCTTCTTCAATGGCTTTAAAATTTGAAAATGGAGAAAGTAAATCTCTATAATCGTTATTATCACTGGCAATTCTATTTATGAAGCTATTAAAACGGCCATTAAACATACAGTTTCTAAGCTCTTGATGTGTCAATGAAACAGAACCTCTATTTAACCGTTCAAAAATTTCAAATTGAATCGTTGAATCCGTATTTTTTTCAATGGTAATAACACTGATGTCTCTATATAAAAACTGTTGCGTTATTGGATGCGGAAGAGTTTCAAATCTTTTTCCTTCCAAACCTGTTAATTTCAACTCTTTACTTAATCTCAGTTTATTATCTACAAAAGATAAAAGCGTTGACAAGCGCTGTACACCATCAATAACTTCATATTTTGTTATTCCTGTATCTTCGTCAATTATTTCTAACAAAAATATTGCAGGAATTGGAATCGCCATAAAAACAGACTCAACAAATCTACTTTGAATAGATGTATCCCAAACAAATTGACGCTGATATTCAGGAATGACAATAAGGCCATCTTTAAAGTTTTTAATTAAATCACCTACCATTCTGCTGGTTTGTTTTTGAGAAACTTTTGCTTCTTTAATTTGTTGTAATAAGTTTTCAATCGACATATTGCCTTCTTTATTTTGGTTAATTGGTAGCGTATTAAATAACACCAAGCAATTTGCTAAATTTCGTTGTATTGTTGTCGGGCAATCAAAGCATAAAACCTATTTTTCTTATTTCCGTTTGATGCGTTTAGAGCTGTAGGGTGGATTCGCCGCTAGGCAATCCGCCGCCATCGAAGCCAACCAAACCGACCCTCGCCCGGAATTTTCCAGCCGAGGGTTTTTTATTCCGGGACTAGTAATTTTTGCTTGATTGTAGTGTGCCATTTTGGCTCGATTGATTTATTATGAATAAATATGATTGAAACAAACCGCCCCCTCAATGGAATCATTGAGGGGGTTTTTGAGCTCTTTGTAACAGGAGTTTATGATAAATTATAAAGTGGACCCCGAAATCCGGACAGTAGTTTAAGCTATGCTCTGAGCTAAATTAGAGACCGAAAATGAGTGAAAAGAAACGGAAGATTTTTACCGGAGCGCAAAAAGCCAAGGTTGCCTTGGAAGC
>JAQURG010000037.1 GCA_028715725.1 Methylococcales bacterium | reverse complement strand
CTCTCGGCTCAGCTTGGCCAAGTCGCTGGGGGATTTCAAGCCGCACCTTAATGCTTGCATGGCTGAAATTAATTCAGGGTCTTTAATCAGGTCGCTCATTTTCTCTCCTTACATGGCCGTATTCTACGGCTCTGAAAATAAGCGATTGCACGAATTTATTAATATTCCTTGCTGGTCTTAGACCTCGGCCTTCAGGCCGAAAGGAGCGCCCCGCAACAAGCGAAGCGAAGTTGCTTTCTCGGGCGCGGATTGGGGAGGGGATGCAGACCCCTTCCCAATCATTGGCTTCATCCCGCAGGGATGTTTCCTGATTGTTTTATATCCCCCTCAACTCGCGCGGCTTCTGTCTGCAAGCATTGCGCCCTAAAAATTTCCCGGCCTTCTTGGGTAACGGCTGAATTATTGGAAACGTTTTGCGCTTTAAACGGCGCAACCTTCACACCCCCCCTGTCGGCCAAGATGCGGCACAAGGCCATCACCAGCGTGGTTTTACCAGCACCTGAACTAGTACCTAATACGACTAATGGTTCACAAAGAACTCGCATTTAAACAGCGTCCAAGTTGTGCTATCGCGTTTTCATTTTTTACGGCAAAACGGACATTGCTTTTATCCAGACCTGCAAAATTATCGCAAACACGGATTAATAGTCGTGAAGATGCGAGTTGTGCTTGTAGCTGATAACCGTCGCCGTCATGAGCCAGCTTTGCCAGTAAAAAATTGGCTTGCCCCGGATAAATCCTTTCAAAGAGGCCAGAAGCTTGCAGCGCTTAGTATAGCAACTCCCGTCGGGACGCCGTCAGCCGTTGTGTCTGTTCAATAAATGCCGTATTTTCCAAGGCTCTCTGCATGTAAGCCATATAAAGACTGGATAGTTTCCATGCCGGTTCGAAGCATTTCAGCTCCTTGATCGCCTGCGCTGCCGCCATAATGAAGCCGATGCGAATGCCAGCACAGCCGTAAAACTTGCTTAACGATTTGATCACATATAGCTTAGCGTACCGCATGATGTGCCCGGCGACTGATTCTCCCACGCAAAAGTCCAAAATGACTCATCGACGATGATGGTACAATTTGCCACTTGCCACTTTGTTAATAATTCCTGCGTGTCATAAAGCTGACCATCCGGCGTAGATGGATTAACAAATATGACTTTGCTGTTCCTGGGTATAGCCGTCATTAAGGAGCTGAATCTGTCGATCTCATGCAGTCTACAACCCAGTTGCCCAATCTGCGCATATTCGCCATATAAAGGCGTATATAAAACCAAATCTTTTGGCTGCAACCATCTCAATAATGCAAAAATAGCGGAGCTGGCCCCATTAAATACTTCAATATCAACGCCCGTCGGATACGGATAACGGGTTCTGAGCGCCTGTTTTAACAAGCTGTAATCAGGATCGACATAAGCCCGAGATGAACCTGTTGCAAATAACCGGATCGATCGCTTGTTCTGGATTGATGTTGGATGAAAAATCCAGCACCTGTTCCGGCCGGCAGCCGAGATGCTGCGCTAACCGATAAATATTACCGCCGTGGTTCATCTTATAGATTGACGTAGTGTTGTTTTAGTTGAGGAATAGCTGCGCGGCGGCAGCCGGATTAGATGCAAAGTAACAATGCAGATAACTGGCGGTTAATTTGTTTATTCGATAAATTGCTTCACCTGGTGACGTGTTATATAAACGCTCGCCGTGTGCGATAGGGGCTAGCGATGTTTCGATCGTCGAGTGATGAAAGGTATGACTGCGCAATACCCCGCCAGGCATCTGAGCGGACTGACTACCTAAGCCTTGAAGGCGGCTTTGCATAACAGCGCTTCCAGGCATTAATCCAACCATATTTCCACATTCACCGGCTTTATTGGTGATCGATTCCAGTAAATACAACATGCCGCCACATTCAGCGTAAATCGGTTTGCCTTGCCGATAGTGTTCATGCAACGCTGCCTTCATCGCCAGATTGTCCTGTAACGCTGGCAAATGCAGCTCAGGATAACCGCCGGGCAGATAGAGGCTGTCAACATCCGGCAGATTTGTATCTGCCAGTGGTGAAAAAAACATCAGCGTGGCGCCCATCGCTCTCAACACATCAAGATTGGCAGGATAAATAAATGAAAATGCGTTGTCACGGGCGATGCCGATGCGCACCCCAGACAGTCTGTCTGGCAGTCCGCCTGATTCAGGTTTAGCAAATGCAACCGCTTCGGGCAATGCGGTCAGCTCGGTCAAAGCAATAGCCGCCGCCGCAGCGGATATGCGTGTTTCGAGATCGCTAACTTCCTCTGCCTGCACCAGGCCCAGGTGTCGTTCCGGTAAAACAAACTGCTTATCGCGCGGTATACCTCCGAAATATCGAATAGTCGACGGCATGCCTTGCATAATCATTTCATCATGGCGAGTACTGGCAACGTTATTGGCTAAAACCCCGGCGAAACTTAAATTTTGCCGAAGGTTGGCCAGACCGAACGCAACAGCGCCCAAGGTTTGCGCCATTCCCGCTGCATCAATCACGGCCAGCACCGACACAGAAAATTGTTCGGCAATATCGGCGCTGCAAGGATCGCCATCAAACAAGCCCATGACGCCTTCAATCAGGATTAAATCTGCTTCCAGTGCCGCTTCGTACAACAAGCGTTGGCATTCGGTTTTGCCGGCCAGCCACAGATCCAGCTGATATACCGGTAGGCTGCAGGCGTGTTCAAGTATCATCGGGTCGAGAAAATCAGGGCCAGCTTTGAATACCCTGACCTTGCGGCCTTGATTAACATGGTAACGGGCAAGGGCTGCGGTAATCGTGGTTTTGCCGTGGTTTGAGCCGGGTGCCGTAATTAATAACGCAGGGCAACGGCGTGATTGCGAAGCAGAAGGCTTCACTATAGGTGGGTTTATTGCCATTGCGTTGCGGTCAATTGGGATAATAGCGATGCCACTTTGTTACGATTAAGATGATAACCGATAAAAATAATTTCGGAGACTTGAGCTGATTTTTTTGCGTCATAGCGGCTGATGACCATGCGGGTACGAACGCCTTGCACGAGTATCGCCTCTTTTGATTGGTTGGTCAGAATAAAGCCTTTAATGCGTAAAACCGGGGCGGCTTTGGCGGTTTCAGTCAATGCGTTTTTTAGTACGTCCGGTTGCTGAGGATCTTGGCTGCGTAACACGAACGATAACCAGCCTGGGTCCTGTTCGTGAAAATGTTTGTGCGTTGCCAAGCCATGGCTGTGGTTGGCTAGACCGGAATGCGCGTGACCGTCGACCGAGCGATGATTATCTAATACGCCAGCATTTGAGTTGGGCATGGAGGCCAGTGGAGTAAAACGGTGGTTATGCGCTGACAAGGTCGATTGGTGCAGACGCAGACCCAGAGCCAGCCGAATATCCAGTTTTGCATGATAGGCCAGCTCAAGAAAGCGCACGTTAGGGGCGCGTTCGCGGATGCGCGTTTCAGCGCGTAGCAAAGCATTTTCATCCAGCGCGTCGATTTTGTTCAAAACCACAACATCGGCATATTCTAGTTGCTGCTTAAACAAGTTTGCTACGGCAGCTTGTGGACTCGTTTGCGTTTGATTTCCCTCAAATTCATCGGCGAGCAACAACGGGGTATCGACCACAGCCAAGGTTGCATCCAGAATGAAGATTTCTGCCAGTTCGGGCGTTTGCAATAGCTCCATGATCGCGGTGGGCAAGGCCAGACCAGACGTCTCAATCAAGACATGATCAATCTGCGCGCGGCGTTCTGCAATAGCTTGCAAGGTGGGAATAAAGTGTTCGTCATCACCATAAGCAATCAGGCCGTGGGGGAAATCATGAATCTGGATATGATTACTGTTCGCCGACTCGTCACGGATCAATGCACCGTCGATAGCTACTTCACCAAACTCATTGATTAATAAAGCCAGTCGTCTGTTTTGCTTCAGCTTAATCAGGCTTCTGAGTAAAGTCGTTTTGCCGGAACCCAGAAAACCGGTGACGATGGTAACGGGAATTAATGAATTCATTGCCATGTTTGTGCGTGCTGTAATACTTCATCGAAAACCGAAGTGACTAACGGGTAGATGAGTTTTGGACGCTTGATAACCAGTAACGGGATATTAAGTGATTGCGTTGCGGCGACTTTGGCCTGATAGCCGCCGGCATCGCCTGAATCCTTGGTGATAACGCAATCAATCGCCCAATTACGCCACAACGACTCATTCAAAGCCTGCGAGAACGGCCCCTGCATGGCGCAAATGTGGCTGCGTGGCACACCCAAATCGATTGCGCGTTGAATGAATTCCGGCTCAGGCGTAACGCGTACAAACCATTCGCACTCTTTAGCGCCAGGGGTTTTAAGAAATATCGCTAAATCCTTGGAACCCGTTGACAGAAAAATGCGCTTTCCACGTGCAATGGCTTGCTCAGCCGCATGCTCAGTGGAACTGCACAGCAGGCCAGAACCGGCTGAAAAGGAACTTACTCGTTCATAGCGCAAATAGGAGGTGCCAAGACTTTTCGACAGCCTCATCAATTGTTCCGAAATCAAGCTGGCATAAGGGTGGGTCGCATCGATTAAACCCCGCGCCTGATAACGCTGCAACGCTTGCTTGCGGGCTTCAACGCCTTGTTGTCCTGCCCAGACGGATACACCTGGACAATGCTGAGTCGCAACTTCACCGCCGTATTCGGTTGCCGTGGAGATTACAACTGGATAACCTTGCTCGGCCAAGTGATTAGCGAGCGCATTACCGTCGCTGGTGCCCGAAAAAACCCAGAGTGCCTGCTTCGGTAAATCCTGTGCAAGCGGTTCTGCGACAGTGGATTCCCAGGCGTTATAGCCGCGCGGCGTGAATATAAATCCCCGTTTACGCTGGGTAAAACGATTGCCGATCACGATAGTGGTGAGCATGTCAAACTGCAAGGACGGCAGATCTTCCAAATGATGAATGCTGACTTCCTGACCGGGGCGATAAGCGTTACGCACCATGCCACACAGTGTTTGCGGCGACTTTGATGCCAGCATGATGTTTAGAATGCGATACACACCTTGCGATCGACCCGAACTCTGTACGTTATATAGCACGCAGGCAAGGTCAGCTTCGGCGATGTGCTTGCTACGCTGTTCAATCCAGTCCCACGGACAGAGTAAATCCGACAAGCTTAGCGTAGCAAAGTCGTGTGACAACGGCGAGCCTAGTAGTGAAGCGCAGGCATTGGCGGAGGTAATGCCAGGGATGACGTTGACGTCGTACTCGTCGTCTTCGCGCATTTCATCAAACGCCAGCGCAGCCATGGCATAAATACCAATATCGCCGCTGGAAATTAAGGCTACTTTTGCGCCGCAGCGGGCTTTTTCAATAGCCAGCAAGGCGCGCTCGCGTTCCTGAGTCAGCGGAGGGGTATGAATTTCCTTGCTTTTTATCCAAGGCTCAATCCAGCGTAAATATAGTTCATACGCGACGATCACATCACTGTCCCGGAGTGCCGCTTCAGCACGCGGGACGATCAGATCGGCAAAGCCTGGCCCCACCGAAACTAAATTTAATACACCTTTCATGTTTTTTCTATCCAATGATTATCTTCCACTATCGCCACAGCAACGCCGTCTAATGCCAGTTTCGGTACGATTAATGCGCCACGCGGATTGGCCATCAGGGCGCAGGGTTCACAGACACCCGGTAATTCCACATTCTTTTGTACCCAATCCGATTTTTTAGTTACCCACGCACGCGCGGCAACAGTTTTGTGTTCCAACACCCGCAAGGGTACAGAATACTGTTCGCAAAATTCGAGCAGCCCAGGTTCATTGGCCTTCAAGTCTATCGTGGCAATCTCACGTATTTCGTTGATATGCCGCTTACCCAATGCATGTTGAATGGCGACGGCTATACGTTCAACGGGAACGCCTTTACGGCAGCCGATACCGACCACCAACGGCTTTAACGCCTCGGTCGCCGTCGTAATCACTGGCACAGCGCCGATGGCATTGGCGACTCGATAAGCCAGATAATTAGCACCGCCTTCATGACCTGCTAATAGAGAAACGGCAAAACGGCCCGCTTCATCCAGCACCACGACCGCAGGATCACTGTGTTTATCCTGCGCCAAGCCGCCCAGAAAGCGCACCGCAATTCCACTGGCTGCTATCATAATCCACTGTCTATGCAAGCGGTAAGCAGTTGTAAATTGATCTTTCTGTGCAAGGGCGATATTCAGCCAGGGACGATAAAGCGTACCGCCCAGCTGCGTTTGCAATACGCTGGCCAGAGCTTCGTTTTCTGATCGAACTAACCAAATTCCGAGTTCTGAATTCATCCTTCTGCTGTTGTTTTGGATTTCTTCACCACCCGAAAAATATGCGTGTAATCCTTGGCATATAATCGGGATTCGATGGGCACATGGACACTCAATGCTTCGCCCACCAATAGCATGGTGGTAAGATTCCAATCGCTGCTTTTAATTTCTGCAAGAAGCTGGCCTAACGTGCTTTGATGGGTTTTTTCCTCAGGCCAGGTTGCCCGATAAACTAATGCGACCGGTGTGTCATCCGGGTAATGTAGGCGCAAATCGGCGACAATTTTCTTTAAATGCGGCCCTGACAGAAAAATACACATTGTTGCACGGTGTTCGGCCAGCAGCGCTATCGATTCGCTCTCCGGTACGGCTGAGGCACGTCCTGAAACCCGCGTTAGGATGATAGTTTGTGATACTTCCGGCTTGGTCAGTTCCGCCTTGATAATTGCCGCTGCGGCGGTAAATGAGGATACACCCGGTACGATTTCATAATCAATCGCCAGCGCATCCAAGCGGCGCATTTGCTCGGCGGTTGCGCCATAGATGGCAGGATCGCCGGAGTGTAATCTCGCTACATCAATGTCTTGAGTTTGCGCGCGGCGATAGCAGGCTTCTTGCTGTTCAAGATCGAGCAGGGCGGTATCAATGATTTCAGCATCGGCGTGGCAATGTACCAACATGTCTTTAGAAACCAGGGATCCGGCATATAAGACCATACTGACATGAGCCAAAATGTTCGCACCGCGCACGGTGATTAAATCTGCCGCTCCAGGGCCTGCGCCGATAAAATAAACTTTCATAAATGTCTTTTTTCTCTGGGAGTTTTGCGGATTAACAGGGTGGACAGATAGCCCATCGCTTCGGTTGCATTTAAGCCGTCTACATCAGTCGACAGCATTTCATCGGCTAAGCCAATGCGACGGGCAAATGCACAATGATCGCTAATGCCGATGTCGCGCAATAAATCCAGTATCCAGGGCAGGCGTTTACCTATTTTCATCAGTACGATAATGTCATGGGTTTCGATATCGCGACGCAGACTGGCTGCATCCTCCGGGCACGGTAAAATCAAGGTGCGTTCCTTGCCTTCGCCGAGCGGCCAACTCATTGCTGCCGCTGCCGCCGCATAGCTGGTGATGCCTGGAAAGGTGCGCTGCGGCAATGCCGGCAGCAGCTCTTGCAAAGCCGCCAGGATATAGCCATAGGTGGAGTAAGTGAGCGTATCGCCGATGGTCAGATAAGCGACGTTAACTCCGGTACGTAACTCGACTGCTATCGTTTCAGCTAACTGGGCATAATGCTCGCTGAGCACCGAGCGGTCGGTATCCATGTGAAACTCAATTTCCCGTATCCGTTCCGGCGCAATGGTAATGCCTGTAAGACACTGCAATGCGACCGAGCCTTCGGAGGTTGTAGCGCGTGGTGCAAAGACCAGGTCGGCCAGATGCAAGGCTTCAACCGCTGCCAAAGGAATGTAACCCGCTGGCCCCGGCCCTACGCCGATGCCCCAAAATGTACCCAATCTACTCATGGTGCTCCCAAGGTCTTGCCATTCAAATTAAATAAGCGCACTTCAACACGGCTTACCGCCGGAGCGCGCCGGTATACAAGCACGGCGATACGCCGTTCAATTTCCATCCATAACGCCTGTACGCCGGATTCGTGCTGTAATCTTTCTATTGCCGCTTCCACAGTATTGGCTTGCGCTATGGTCTGTACCAGATTGCTGTTAAATCCCAGCTCCGCTGCCACAGCCGCTACCACGCTCATGGCCATGCCGCTTTTGCTGGAATGCGTGTCCCAATCGCCTGCCAATACTTTGGCCAGTTTGCCCGGATGTCCCAGCAACCAAAGCACGTCCAGACCACGCTGTTCTTCTGACAAGGCTTGCTGCATAAAATCCAGCGCGTCACCCAGAAAGTTGGCGATTTGCACGGATCGCTGCGTAGGCAGTCCGAGCATTTCTTTGGCGTATGTACGGCCAATTTTTCCCGGCAGAAAGGCAATATTTTGTGCATCACCGCCCAGCGCGACACGCACGTAGACTTCAATGGAGGCAATCCACGAGGCCAGCGACAACGGTTCGACTATGCCCGATGTGCCAAGAATCGAAATGCCACCGACTATGCCGAGCCTTGGATTAAACGTTTTTTTTGCGATGATTTCACCGTTTTCACACCCGATGGTGAGATCAAAGCCGACATTTAAGTCGGCTGGTGCTTCATGTTCCAGCACTTCAGTGACGGCCTGTTGCATCATCAGGCGCGGAACCGGATTGATAGCAGGCTCACCGACAGCTACTCTTAGCCCCGGTTGTGTCGCCGTACCGACGCCTTTTCCTGCAAAAAACCGAATCTGGCCGAGCTGGTTTTTTCGCACAATGGCAAAAATAGTTGCGCCATGCGTATTATCAGGATCATCGCCGCCATCTTTGATTACTTCGGCACGCACTGACTGTTCATCCAGCCAACGCACAGACTGAATCGGTATCACTAAATAATGATGGTTATCGGGTAAAGTGACCGACACCAGACTGCGGTATTCGTTAAGCAGCATTAGATAGAGTGCGGCTTTAACTGCCGCTGTGGCGCAACTACCGGTCGTACGACCGCGCCGTAAACCATTAGGTGCGAACACATCGAGATCGAATTTTTCCGATTCAATTTGATCCATAAATTACTTGCGGACCGGGTTAGCGCAGTGTAATCCGACTATCCCTGTCACCTTGTGCGGCCAAATCCGCACTTACAGAAGCCAATTGATTCACAGCATCAATCATCAAGCCGTTAACCACACTGGCCGCCCAGGGCGAACCACCGCGCGTACCACTATTGGTGATACGCGGCACTTGCAAACAGCGCTTGAGATCGGCTTTCGCCTCACAAGTACCGACAAAACCCACTGGCAAACCAATTACCAGTTGCGGTCGCCAACCGTGCTCCCGGATCAGACGTGCCGCCTCCATAATGGCGGTTGGAGCATCACCGATAGCGAGCACGATGTCGTTGCCAAACTTTTCCCAGGCACGACGTATGCCCGATGCAGAACGGGTGATGCCTTGCGCCTCTGCCATCAGCGCGGTTTCGTTGTCATGCACCCCACACCAGGTTTCAATACCCAGTTGTTCCAGCAACGCCCGTTTCAGCCCCATTTGCACCATCGTCACATCGGTCACAACCATTTTGCAGCGTAACAAAGCGCGAATACCGCTTTCAACGGCGCCGGCAGAAAAATAAATGTCGTCAACGGCGTTAAAATCGCCGCTGGTATGTACCAGACGTTGCAGAATGGTTAAATAGGCGGCAGGAAAAGCGGACCAATCGCGTCCAGCCGCGATAATGCGGAAACTTTCGGCTTCAATTGGATGCGGTACGTAACGGGCGAATTCGGGATTATCATTGCCCGGCGTAATATCTTTGTCCAGCAGACCGCGCACCTTAAGATGATGCGCGCGTTGCGGCTCGCCGACTTGTTCTTCAAAACCGACAATCTGCACCCGGTATTTGCACAGCGCGCAGTTCATCGCCGCACGACCTTCAATGGCTTCCTGCGCCCGCGCAATCATCACATCGGCGACGTTTGGATGTACGCCCAGATAACCGGCCTTAAGCACTTCCAATGCCGGTTCCCGCTCCTGTATGGCATCGGCAGCCGCATAAATTCGTTTGACCAGAATACCGTCAAACAGAAAAAACGGCACAACGATTAAGCGTGTGTAGCCCAGTTGCGCGGCAGCGCGTAAACCATCTGCGACTAGCGGTTTGGCGGTACCTGAGTAACACACAAAAGCCGTCCCAAAGCCCATGCCTTCCTCGAGCATTCGGGCGAATTTGGAGACTTCACCGTTAGCATCGGGATCGGTGGTGCCGCGTCCGACCAGCACCAAACAGGTGTCATCACGCCGAACTGTATTGGGCGATTGCGCTTCAGCAGCAACGATGCGTTCCTGCATGACTTGCAACAACAGCGGATGCAATCCCAGCGGCGAACCAAAATGAAAGTCAATGTCGGGATGGTATTTAGCAAACGCCAGTAACTCACTGGGCATGTCGTTCTTGGCATGACTAGCGGCCAACAATACACCGGGAACCATCACCACTTGCTGTGTGCCGGCATTAAGTTGTGTGGCAACCGCTTGATCGATAGTCGGACTGGCAAATTCCAGATAGCCATGACTGACAACCTGCTGTGGTGTGCGTTTTTTGATTAATTCAACCAGTTGTTCAAACTCTTTAACACCATCTGGATCACGACTACCGTGACCTGCGACCACAATACCAAAAGTGTTTTGATTAGCTGTCGTCATTATTGCGGTTCAATCTGGCTGGACAGCGGATGTAAGGTGCGGATTAACATAATGCTCATGTCGCTAAACTCTTGAGTCCCACAATCAGCCAGCGTACCGCGCCATTCGGCTTCGTTTCTGGTCAGGTTTTCCCATACTTCAGTAGGATGCTCAGGCGGTATGCCATTTTCCAATAGATAAGTGGCGATATGTCGAGGCATGAAGGAACGCGCTGCATCCCACGGACAAGGAATTACAATGGCGTTGCGCTGGTCTTGCAGCACATGCACCAGATGCCGCTTGAACGGATCAAGATCGCCACGACGATGAAAAGTAATAAACGTGGTTTCATCAAAACAGATTTTGGCACGCGAGGCGAGTATTTGCGCAGACGAAATGCCTGGCAGCGTTTCCACCGGATGCCCACAAGCACGTTCAACCCGCTCCAAATACTGAAAGCCGCTGAAATGAATATCACCCATAAACACCACCACACACCGCAAACCTGCATGATGCGCTTTTGCTACGGTTGCCAATTGCGCGGTTTGGTCGCGGTAATTCATCAATACGGTTTGCGCAGTAGCCGGAATCAGGCTTTGCACGACGTTAACGACGGCATCGAAACCTGCGACTACCTCGGCATTGCGGATCAGTTCCGCGCCGCGCTGGGTCAGATAACCTACATCACCGGGGCCTGCGCCTATGCAGATAATCATAGTCGGCCTTTAGTTTTTGACTTTAAGTTGTTGAGCATGGATTCTGTGTTCAGGATATACGCAGTTAATTGTTAATGTGTTGTTTAGGTAAGAGATGTAATAGGCTATACAACATGGACGAGTGCGTGGCAGGTATGGACTGTATTTGTTGGGTGATCTTGACGCTCAATAAACCAGCGCCAATACCGAGGCCATGTAACATGGCGGTGCTTAATAAAAACCCAGCGGTATAACCTAATTGATCTGCCCCGGTTGCGATTTCCGCAGCATGTACATAACCGTGACATAATGCAAAAACAGCCACTAAACCGGTCGCTAAAATGGCGGATAGCCGGGGATTAAAGATTAGAATCAAGCCAAATAGCGTACCTGCTAGAGCTGTGTTTTTTAAACCTTTTATCTTCATGAATAACTCACTATTATGATGTTGAATCAGTTTATGATGTAGCGATAATTGAGAGCATTTGACATTTGTCAGTAGGGTTTAAGGCTGCCGCGTATCGTCAACGCCAAATTTTCTGCTGACAATTCTTCCAGCGTCAAGCAGTGTGCCTCTAGCGCTTCTGCCAGTTGACGTGCTTTCCCTAAGCGTAAATAGCCGGTTTCGGTATCCAGCACTAAAGCAGGAATACTTTGATTTGCCAATAATTCGGCAAGTCTGAGTGATTGTTGCCAGGGATCGCCGCCATCGTCTAAGGCAACATTGGCTTTACCGTCGGTCAGCAATACCAGCAACGGTGGCAGGTCGTGAGACTTTTCCAGTGTTTCCAAAGCTAACGCGAGTGCATGCGGCAATGGCGTTCGACCGCCCGTAGGTAATTCGCGCAAGTGCTGCTCGGCAATATCAACGCTGTGGGTGGGTGATAATAATAAGTGCGCCGATTCGCCCCGAAACGAAATGACAGCAACCTGGTCACGTTGCTGGTAGGCATCGGTCAGCAATGTTAAGACCGCACCTTTGACGGCTTCCATACGCCGTTGAGCGGACATAGAGCCGGAGGCATCGACCACGAACAAGATTAGATTGGCGCTTTTACCCATGCGGATTTGCTGATGCAAATCATTTTTTATTACCTTAAAGTCGCTGGAATCGCGCAGTGCCGCACTGCGTAACGTCGCACCAATTGCAAGACTGCTTGGATTTTGGTCGGGCACAGTACGTATCACGCGTCCTCGCGGGGCATCTATTGCCGCATTGCGCTTACCAACAACGGCGTGTTTGCTCTGAATATCCACTACAATTCGCGGTGTGTTACCTGCGGTAGCGGCGGCAAATACCTGTGGTTCTGTTGAATCCACATCCGCTTGAGGTGCTTCATTGTCCTGATCGGTATTCGACTCTGCGCTCGGCTCATTCGACGGCTGAAGTGTTTGTTGCATCAGTTCATCGAGACGTTCTTTGTCTAAGCCAGGCTGCTCAAATGGTTTACGTCTGCGTCGATGCGGCAACGCCAGTTCCGCCGCACCGCGCACATCATTAGGCGTTACTTGTGGTCGCCCAGCAAGGGCTGCGAGGGCACGCGCTGCTTTGTGAATAACAATGTCGGCGCGCAGACTGGCGACTTCAAATTCGCAACACAAATGGCTGATCAGATCGAGCAGCGTGTCATCCAAGGTCACTTTTGGCAGCAAGCTCTGTGCTGCGTCTAGCTGCTCGCGCAGGGCTTGCTGTTCCTGACTCCAGACGGCTGCATAACCGGCTTGATCGGCCTCGAAGGCGATACGTCGGCGTACCACTTCGGCGCGTAAGGTTTTATCGCGGGGTGCGGTGACTTCGACCATCAAGCCGAAACGATCCAGCAATTGTGGACGCAAATCGCCCTCTTCCAGATTCATTGTACCGATTAGCATAAAACGCGCTGGATGGGTAACCGACAAACCTTCGCGTTGCACCGAGTTGATGCCCATTGCTGCCGCATCAAGTAACACATCCACCAAATGATCGGGAAGCAGATTGACTTCGTCTATATACAAAATGCCCCGGTGTACGGAGGCCAGTAAGCCCGGTTGAAACACGCGTTTAGCGCCTTTAAGCGCTTGCTCTAAATCCAGCGATCCCACTACCCGGTCTTCTGTTGCCCCTAGCGGCAAGGTGATAAACGGCACGGGACTGGCTAACGCCGTGGCATTGGCATCATTACAGATTTCGCAGTATTCAGAGGGTGCGCCGGGGGCGCAAACGAACGCGCAACCGGTAACTCTTTCGATAGAGGGAAGAATGCTGGTGAGCGCTCTGGCTGCCGTACTTTTTGCCGAACCTTTATCACCGCGTATCAATACGCCGCCTAATGACGGATCAATCGCACACAGTAATAGCGCCGTTTTTAATTGCGTTTGTTCGACGATAGCAGAAAAAGGGAAAGTCATGGCTGTCTCAAGCAAGGCGCGGTGTCTCACCGCGTGCTTCCAATAAGGTTTCACTCTGCAAATAAATGGCTTGCAGTGCGTCCAGGGTTTGTTGTCGAGGTTCTGCCCACATACCACGACTGGCGGCTTCCAGCAGTCGCTCGGCAATGGCATTCTGCGCCCAGGGATTGGCTTCTTCCAAAAAGCGTTGCATCTCAGGATCCATTGCATAGGTGTTGGCGACTTGCTCGTACATCCAATCATCCATGACCTGCGCCGTGGCATCGTAACCAAATAGGTAATCGACAGTTGCAGTCAGCTCCAAGCCACCTTTATAACCATGACGTTGGATGCTAGCCAGCCATTTCGGATTCACCACCCGCGACCGGAAAACACGCAAGGTTTCTTCTTTCAAATCCCGTACCTGAGCGCGGGATGGATCATGGCTGTCACCGAAATAGTGACGCGGCTGCCTGCCGGTTAACGCGCGAATCGTGGCGATCATTCCGCCATGAAATTGCAGATAATCATCACTGTCGAAAATATCGTGTTCGCGGTTGTCCTGATTGTGTAATGCGACTTGAACGCCTGACAGGCGGGTGCAAAATGCGCCACGTTCATCTTTGCCCTGTTCGCCGCGAGCATAGGCGTAGCCGCCCCAGTTGATATAGCTTTGGGCAAAATCAGCATCGGTTTGCCAGTTTTTTTCCTGAATCAACGGCAATATGCCTGCACCGTAACTGCCGGGTTTAGCACCGAAAATACGGTAAGCGGATCTTTGGACGGCAGATTCTTCTGACAAACCTGTGCCGATCAACTCAGCCAGTTCAGCAAGATAGTGTTTACGAACAAAGTTTTCTGACAGCGGTTCGTCCAATGCAATTACTGCATGAACGGCATCATCAATCAGGTCAATTAATTGCGGAAAAGCATCGCGGAAAAACCCGCTAATCCGTGTGGTCACATCAATACGCGGGCGCTTAAGCTCCTCTAATGGAATAACTTCAACACCAATCAACTGACGATTCTCAGGTCGCCAAACGGGACGCACACCCAACAAGGCCAAAATTTGTGCAACATCATCACCATGAGTACGCATGGCGCTGGTTCCCCAGATACTGATGGCGACGCTTTCTGGATATTCACCTGTTTCACGCTGATAGCGCGTAAGCACTTCATGGGCAAGTTGCAGGCCGATCCGCCACGCTGATTGCGAAGGTACGCTACGCGGATCGACCGAATAAAAATTGCGTCCTGTTGGCAGAATATGCGCCATACCGCGTGTCGGTGAGCCACTAGGGCCTGCCGGTACATAGCCGCCAGACAGGCTGCATAACAGGTTGTCAATTTCGTCTGCGGCGCGGACAAGATTGGGTACTAACTGATGGCAGGCAAAGTCTAGCACTTGATGGATTGCGCTGAAGTCGTTTTTACAGTTGTTAAAAATTGCCTTTAAAACGGCGTCGATGGCGGTTGCATTAAAGCTATATTGCTGCAATTCGCTAAACAGTTTCTGGCTGAAGGCTTCAATAACTTCCAATGCGTCCGCGCTAGTTACGATAACTCGTCCGGCAAGTTGTTCAAGAATACTGGAAGGCTTATCCAGACGACGACCCGGATGTTCCAGCAGGGTAATAATGTTCAAATCGAACAGCTGTGCGATTTCCGCTTGCAGTCCTGGAATAGCCTGATTGGGTAAGCGCGTGAGGGAGACCAGCATGTCAACCAGTTGTTCGTTCTCAGGCGATTGACCCAGGATATGCAGACCATCGCGGATTTGTGCTGCGCCTAGCTCGCACAGATAACCATCCAAATCTTCAATCAAATGGGCGACGTCTGACCCTGCCATTTTGCTTAAGACAGCGGGCAGTTTATCTTGATCGTGATGTTCATGAGGATGGCTGTGTATCTGTTTTGAAGACTGCTTAAAAATCCCTTTTCCCGTCTGGAGTGGCTTATAAATAGCAGGTTTTAATCCTCCTGTTATCATCGTATCCTTGGGAGAGAGGATAATGTTTAAATGTTTGCCTGCCTGATGAGGTTGCTCATGATCGTGGTGGTGATGTCCATGCTCGTGATGTCCATGCTCGTGATGTCTATGCTCGTGATGTGGATGGTCGTGATCATGATGCTCATGCAGCAGCCGGGCTTGCAAATCGGTATCCAGATTAGTTTCTTTCACTAACTCCCAGATTTGCTGTTGCAATAGCGGCAGTTTTGCCGGATCGAGTATTTCTACTTGATAGTATTCATCCACCAGCTGTGTTAATTGCGCTAGTGCACCATAGGTATCCGCTGTCGTCATCGGTGGCGTGAGGTGATCGACAACAACAGCATGGGCACGGCGTTTGGCCTGTGCGCCTTCGCCTGGATCGTTGATAATAAACGGATAAAATAACGGCAAGTCGACCAATAGCGCGTCAGGAAAGCATTGCTCCGACAAGCCCACACCTTTACCCGGCAACCATTCGAGCGTGCCGTGTTTGCCGACATGCACAATGGCATCAGCTTGCCATTCATCTTTTAGCCAGCGGTATAGGGCGTAGTAGTGATGCGTCGGCGGCAAGTCGGGCTGATGGTAAATAGCATCTGGATCCATGCCATAACCGCGCGGTGGTTGTAACACCACAAGAGCGTTACCAAACTCAAGTCCCGCCAAAGCCAGTTGACCATGGTGTACATAAGCTTCACCCGGCGGCATCCCCCATTGTGCAGTTATTTTCTCCTGCATCTCACCAGGCAGATCAGCAAACCAGCCTCCATATTGCGCTGTCGAAACACGCCCGACCGCATTTGCCAACTGTTCGCTGGTGAGGTAGGTGTTATCGTAAGCACAACGGTCTATCAATGCATGAATCAGCGCCGTGCCGTTATCCGGCAGATTATCAATGCGATAACCGTCGGCTTGCATGGCGCAGAGTATGTGCATTAGCGAAGCGGGCGCATCCAGTCCGACCGCATTGCCGATTTGCGAGGCTTTACTGTTGGAGTTGGTAAACACAAACGCAATGCGTTTATCGGCATTATTGAGTCGCTTAAGCCGTGCGAAACGTGCTGCAATGCCTGCAATTCGAGTGACGCGATCCAGTATCGGATCGTATTCAATCAGTTCATTCGGCATGCCGTTAGCGCTCGCTTTAAACGACATCGGGACGGTAATAATGCGCCCGTCGAATTCCGGCAAAACCACGTTCATCGCGGCATCCAATGGGTTGAGGCCTCTAGTCGACAAGCGCCACTGCGTTTCTTTCATGCCGCTGGTAATGGCTTGCAACACGGGGATATTAAGCTGCTCCAAAACAGAGACCGACCAGCCGGCGGGTGTAGATTCCCCCGGAGTAATCTCTCCCATCGCAAATGCCGTCGTGTTAATCAATACGTCGATGTGAGCGCCTTGCTGCCCGCTGAAATAGCGTAATGCCGTAGGTAGGCTGTTGCCGGCATCGCCGCCCGACCGTAATGATGCGGTAAACACCGGCAATACATTCATACCGCGTTTTTCCAATGCAGTGATTAAGGCATCGACAAAGCGGGTATTGCCGCTCATCCAGTGTGCGCGATAGAAGACAATGCCTATACTGGGTCGCTCCGAGGCACGGATGCTCAGCCAATCGTCAATACTGGCATTCTGCGGTAAATCAGGGTGATAAATGCCGTGTTCTGGCAAGGCTATGGCGGGTTCATAACCTAAGCCCGTCAACAAAAAATGATCGGACAGATAACGTAGCAATTGCGCCATATTGATACTGCCGCCAGCTTGAAAATAAGTGGTTACCTGATACAGTACGTCCACTGATACTGTTGAAGCTGCCGCTAATTCAGGGTCTGGCTCACCCATGCCGCTAATGATAATTAAGTGTTGCCCACAGCTTTGCACCTGTTTTAGCAACTCTGGAAAACCGGGTACGCTACCCAATCGCCCCAATATCCGCAACACGATAATTCGTGCTGAAGCCAGTTGCAAACTAAGCAATTCGGACATTTGCGTTTCACTTTCCAGTGTTTGTATATTAATGCCGATTGTTTGCGTGAAATCGACTGGAATTTGTGCCAACGCGCTCTGTAGCACGGTTAAATCATTGGGTGCATGGGTGAGCAGCGCGATTAATGCATGCTTTGTTTTAAGCTCAGACATCGCCCACACCCAGGCGATGAATAATATGCTCACTCACTTCATTGTTACCTTGCAGATGTTCTTCGACAATGCGTTCCAACACCGTCTCATCCGTGCAGCGATACCAAACTCCCTCAGGATAAACAACCAATATCGGACCGTTTTTGCAAACAGCAAAACAGTGTGAACGGGTGCGTTTTACCTTCAAATCAGGACGGCTGTCGATTTTCTCGCCGAGTTTTTGGAACATTGTTTCGCTTTGTTTGCTATCCTGTGTGCAGCGTGAGCCTGTACAAATCAGCACATGTTTGCTGTGGGTTCGCATTATTTCTTAATAACCTGATGTTTGCTTGAAAACCACCCCATTAAACTGCCCAGAACCAGCCAAAATACAGCATTAGCCAAAGCAGTTGCCATTATAAAGGTATGCGCCAATTGAGCGGGTGCGGCACTGTGGTAGGCTTCGGGTTGCGGAGCCCCTATCCAATGAGGCGATACCAGCACTACTAAACCTAATAGTTTATTGAGTTTGGTTTTAGAAAAAAACAGCAGCCACAGTCCAGCGGCGGTGTCAACAACAGCCATCAACCACCAAAGCTGTCGATCTTTTAAATTAGCGGTTTCGGTACCGGGAACTTCCGGGGGCAAGCCCAACGAGGGGGCAACAAAAAAAATAGTATACCCCCCTAGCCCCCATAACAGTCCGTTACGCCAATGGCTGATACCGCCGCGCAGATTGCAGGCCGCACCAAGCAGCAACGCAAAACCGACCGCTAAGCTAATATTGGCTGCCGCCGTATAAGCGGTACGTTCCCAACCATTTTGAGGCTGCCATGCTTCTACTTCATGTTGATGCGTTTGTGCATCTGTGCTACCAGAATGAGTATGAACAGAAATAGCTGTTGCTTGTTCTTCGTAAACTTCCGCTTGGAGTAACGTTGGGATCACTTGAACGCTTTGTATAACCGTCAATAACAAACCTGCCCAGAGTCCCGACCAGAGCGCCGAGATTACAATCATCCTGAAATGAGACAGGTTGAGCATATCAATGACATGGGAAGCTGGCGGAATGACGACCGTCATGTGCTGCGTTGTGCAATTGCGCCGTTTCAGAAAAACCTGCGCCATAAAGAAGCACCAAACCCAGTATGCTGGCAAATAGGCTGGGTACAATTCTATCTTTTAAGGCATTTGAACGGGATTGTGCATCGACGTTATCGATTAATAAGTGTGCTGAAGACATGTTTTTTTCTCCTGTGAAAACAATAATAAGTAAATAACACTAGCCTAGTGAAACATTGTAAGTACAGAGGTTCACACGCTTATCGTGTTAAAAATAATTTGCTGAGGGAGAAAACAGAAAGACGGGAAGCCATCTGAACGCCCTCCGCGTACAAATCTGATAATCACTTCAGGCCGGTCTCCGGGCTTACAAGCTGGGAATGTTCCCCAAGATTTACGCCTTCCCGTGGTTGACACAGTGGCATGTGCAAATCTTTTACTTGTTTACCGTTGCGGGGGCAGCGTTGGAATTGTTTGCTGTTAAAGCGAACTCACCGACTTCCCGTTTCAATTCTACAGACAGATTGTCCTCGAATACCTTAATGTGTTTTACGAGGCATTATATGCACTGAATAATGAATGAGCAAGGCTAGTTTATTATTCAAGATGCTTTAACTCGACTTATCAGAAACGTTAGTTTCGTTAAAGCACTTTAATTTTGATCGCAAACTCACCACAATTCCAATAATCATCAAGGTTGGCGATCGTACTGTTAGTGGCTCAATCATTTCAGGCACTGTCGTTAATGTTTCGGTAAATACCCGTTGTTGACCATCGTGCTTTGCTCCCTCAACGCGATGGGTTAATATCAGGTGCGCCATGGGCGATTATCGCGTCATGAATATACTCCGCCAATTCAACCCGGACCAGGAAATATACTCATGCGATGAATCCTTTATTTCAATGTCCGGGTTTGGCAATAAAGATTTGACCGGTTACGGTAAAGACATTAAAACGACCATTTTGCAATGGACGGGGTTGCCTGTTTGTGTGGGGTATAACGAGTACCAAAACATTGGCCAAGCTGCCTAACCATTGTGCTAAAAAACGGCCGGAATATGCAGGAGTGTGTAACTTTAATACCATACCCATCACTAGCCTTAACCCCTTTTAGCCTCGATACCGGTAGCTGAAGTCTGGGGCATTGGTTCAAGACTTTCGGCAAAATTGAATCCGTCTGGCATTCTTACCGTCCTTGATTTAAAACAGGCCCACTCCCCTACCCTGCGCGACAAATTCAGCGTCATCATGGCCAAAACCATTGTTGAACTCAATGGCATCGCATGTATTAATCTGGAACAAGTCGCCCCGGCTAAACAAAGCATTGCCAGCCCCGCAGCTTTGGCATTCACATTACCTCAATCGAAAGCCTGATGGAATCGGTGGCCCTGTATACATCCCGTGCCGCCGAAAAAGCACGGGCGCAACACTCCATGCCAACAGCATCAGTGTATTTATCCAGACCAGTCCGTTTGCCCAGTCACCTTATTATGGCGGCAGCTTAACGGTCGCGTTACCTTCACCAAGCAACGATACCCGGCTATTGGTAAAGACCGCCCTTTGGATAGTGAAGCGACTTTATAAACCGGATTATGTCTACCAAAAAGCCGGCGTGTTACTGAACGATCTGGTGCCGGAAGCAGGCAGACAACGGGATTTATTTTTCGATGCCACGGAACCCAACTATGCGCAAAGCGCCAAGGTGATGGCTGTTCTGGACCCCATAAACCAGCGCTATGGAAGACAAACCTTAAAATTGGAGAATGAAGGCTTTAAGGCACTTTGGCAGATGAAGCAAAACTTTAAATCGCTTGGCTATACCACTCACTGGAATGAGTTGATTCAAGCGTCGTAGACCGGGGATTACTAATTTTTGACGATATCAACAACGCTATACGGAACCTCTTTTTATAGCGTGCCTGTGAACGTTATGACAATGACACCGGCTTGATACATTCTGGACCGTTATGCCTCGGATTATTGACAAAATCGCTGACGGGTATCGCTTCCATGTCGTCATAAGCTGAATCATTGGCCAACAACGCTAACAGCGATTCCTTGGGTTGATTCAGTTGTAACCATTGCTCATAATCTTTTGGCTCTCAAATAATCGGCATGCGGCTATGAATGTTCTTCATCTTATCGTTGGCGGCAGTCGTGATGATGGTACACAAATTAGCGGCTTCCTCACCCTGTTGCCAATGCTCCCACAAACCCGCAAAACCGAAAACGGCCTGATCGGGTCGGGTGATATGATAGGCCTGCTTCCCGCTTGCTATCCGCCGCCACTCATAATAGCCCGTTGCCACAAGGATCACATGACGTTGTTTAAAGGCTGCCCGAAATGAGGGCTTGTCAGCGACTGTTTCCAGTCTGGCGTTCATAGGTTGTAGCTAATCTTTCGATCTTTCGCCCAGAAAGCAATTAACCCCCAGTGCAAGTGCTCAGACTTGGCTTCAGGCATGATCGCCAAAATATCGCCATCTGGGTGGATATTTTATCAACCTGGAATTCCGGCGGCACGTTGAGCCAAAGTTTCCTGACGCTTTCAGGGAGTGAAAATAAGTTGAATCGCCCGCACATGGGTTAACACCCATAATTCCGATGACGCCACTATACCGAAAGGCGCTGTTAATACAAAGACATTGATAATTCTGTGTTCCAGTAATTATGTTTGCAGGCCGCTACTCTACCCCTTAGCTAAAGAATAAATGTTACTTCCTGGCGATCCCGCCAAGCCGCGGGGCGGGTGCTGCGCTTCGCGCACCGAGCCACAAAGAAGTGTCTGAACTCTAAAGTTTCGCGCATGACAGGCATATCACGAGTGCATTTATCTCGTGATATGCTTACATGTTTTGACAAAAGATTAACAGTGAGCACCTACTGCGCTCAGGCTATCTCAGCCTGAGCGCAGTAGTGGTTATCGGATCTTTGCCGCCCGACGTGGCCGTTGCTCTTGTTGTTGAACATGAACAAGCTCGTGTTGTTGCTCGATCCGCGCCTGGTGTTTGTCGATAACTGAAAATACAACGGATCGCACCTGGCGCTCGATACCTTCCTTACCCAACACGCTCTTTGTCGCAAGATCGTTAAAATCCGTAAAGCTTTTCATTTGGGCAATCGCCTCCTTCTGCTCATCCGACAAATAACCGGCCCGCGCTTTAGCCGGCGTCACTGGCTCCAGATTTTCAGGGTAAGCTTGTTCGCCCGGAGCGAAAATAGGCAGCAAAACCTTGACACCCACAGCCTTAGCGGCCCCATTGGCCTTAGAACGACCAGGATTATAGCCCTGTGTACTTTCCAGGTGTTTATCATCATCCCCTGCTATCACAATGGGCTTATCTGGAAACTTCTCACGTAATGCCTTGGCCACAAGCACGAGGTTTCCAGAATCGAAGGCGGACACGGTCGGAAAACCTAGCGTTTCGGATAAACTACCGGCTGTTGCAAACCCCTCACCAATAACAATAGCGGGGGCTTTAGCCAGCGCATCGAAACCGCCTATTACATGGAAACAGCCCTCTTTTCGACTGTCCTTAGCAAACATCTTCCGGCCAGAGCTTTGAATGGTTTGAGTCGTCCAGACCATTTCATTTACATCATAAGCGGGTACCAACAAGTCACCTGCGGTAAACACCAGCTTATCAGGATTAGCTTCACGCAGGGCCGCCGATTCTTTCCAGTCTTTGCCGATAATAATAGTAGACTCGTCCGGTAGTACAGTATCGGCGGGTGGTACGATCCGTAAATCACTGGGTGCAACCTGCTTGAATTGTAAGTAGGGATGATCGGCGGGTGCGGGAGCAGAAACACTTAACAGCGCAAGAATATCCACGGCAACAGCCTTTTGTTTAGCCTGTAACGCTACTTCACGTTCGCGTAATTTAATAGCGGCCTCCGCTTGCAGTTGAGCCTTTTCTTCGGGATCAAGCGCATAGCCCTTAGACTTCCATTTCATATCAACACCCGTCCGATTGTTCTTGATATAACCTGCCGGATGGCCGTCCAAGTGACCCACATAAAAACCGCTACGCTCGCTGGAGTTAGATTTATCGCCTTCAACAACAATCCTGTGTTTAGCGCCGTCCATGATGGGGTGCTGGCCATCGACAACACACCCCAATGATCGTAATGCCTCGGCAAACTCGTCCTCCGGCCGCATAGCCGGCCCCTGCTGATTAGGCACATTGTCGGGTTTCCAGCGTTTCAATTTATCCATGTTACCATTCGGCCCGACATACCAGGATTTAGCGGCCTTGTCCCAAACTGCACCAGACGCTTTGGCGGCTGCACGTTCACCATAGGGTACAGCGAGATATTGGCGGTCCTGGGCAGGCTTTGGGTTCTTAACCGGGATTTCGTTGGATGTAGCGACTTTCAGCTCATCCTTTTCCGCTGTAACAGCCGGTTTTTCCCATTTAGCAAAGGGAGCAAGGTTTAAATCACGGGGAACGTACCAGGACTTTTCTTGACGATCCCACTTAGCCCCTAGTGTTTTGGCTTCTTCCTTTTCTTTGAAAGACACATTTATATAGGTTTTTTCTGGCTGTTGAGTCTGCCTCGATATTCCATCATAAGCCACCTTAAAAGCCGGGTCGGCGTCGCCTACACCCTTTCTGTATTCCTTCACTTCTCCATGCTCCACCATTGAGGTGGAGGCAATGGTTACAGCTGCCACGCCGCCGCCAAGCCGATTCTCAGAACGAATGATGAACGGGCGTTGTTCCGCGTTGGCATCATGAAAAGCTTGAGCTGCATCCAGGGCATCGGTGTACTCAGTGGAAGTTCCGCTAGGGAAAGTCGCTGAATTATTAGGATACGGTGGAAAAGAGGATTACAAGTTGCTTTACACAGCAGTGGATGAAATAAAAGAAACAATGCATTCCGAGAAATCGGCGGCAACATGGGCAAAAGTTAAACAGATATTGGCTGATTTAAGAAATAAAGTCATACAACCTAAAAAATAAGAGTGATTTTCATGATAGCAGTCATGCAGGAAACTGAAGGCAGAGCATTTGTAGTAAAAGCAACAGAAAGCCTCACGAGTCAGGATTACGAGAACGTTTTAATTCCCCAGCTCAAGCAACTGATAGATAAGTACGGAAAAATCAGAGCGGTACTATATTTAGACGAAAATTTTACCGGATGGGAACCTGGAGCAGCGTGGGATGATGCCGTATTTGATATACAGCACCGAAATAACTTTGAGAAATTAGCGGTAGTGAGCGATAAAAAATGGGTTTAATGGGCTACTAAAATCGGTTCCTATTTTATGGATGGTCAAGTCGCCACCTATACACCAGCAGAATTTAGGGTAATCATTGTTTAAGGTTGTACGCTTTTACAGTAAGAGGAGAGTAACAGCTGGTCATTACTTACCGCTAGCTCGTTCAGGGCAATTGCACTTAAAAGCGCTTGAAAATAGAATTTAGATTTTGATAAAATGCTTAAGGTCTAGCTTGGATAACGCTTCCAGGAAAGCAGCTATTTTATTTATTGGGTCAGTGTCTGGGCATAACAAAATAATTTATTGTTAGGACAGGTTAAATCGATAATAAATCGAATGAAATCACCGCTATTATCCTCTTCTTGTCACGGCTTGACATAGGTGGCCGTGGTGGCTATCGATGCCATAGGGCGCCAAAAGAAGATAGCCGAGCAGATTAAACAGCAAGGCGTTGACACTGTGTTGAGCCTGAAAGATAATCAAGGCATTTTCCATGTCGAAGTACCTACTTTTTTTACTTCATC
This sequence comes from Methylococcales bacterium, assembly GCA_028715725.1. Taxonomy (GTDB): domain Bacteria; phylum Pseudomonadota; class Gammaproteobacteria; order Methylococcales; family Methylomonadaceae; genus JAGXGJ01. The sequence goes on along the minus strand of JAQURG010000037.1, from coordinate 4,412 downwards.
TTTATTGCCGGTCTTGGGATCGGTAGTCAGGAAGGCGAGCATGGCCGAATCGAAACGCTGGGAGCATGTCGTGCGGGCGCATGGGGGGATTGAAAACAATCTTCAGCGGCGCTCTTGATGTTGTTTTTGACGAAGACCGCAATCGGACTCGCAAAGGACACAGTGCGGTTTTTCGGCGTATTGCCCTGTTTTTCTGCTTATCCTGATGCTCTATATATTCTTGGTTGTGGCTCTTGGAGAGAATCAGATAAGCAGAAATTATCTACTAATTTTCGTGAGGAGAGTGACGCTGGAAACTGGCTTACCACTAAAAAACATGCTTAATCAGCCAAACTTGGTTAGTGTAGCGCGGCAGGCATTTCGTTGCATTGTCGGGATAGTCTTTCCCTTGGCGTTATGCGGCTGCAATGAAAGCATTCTTTCGCCTGCTGGCCCTATCGCTGAGGCGGAACGAGTCATTTTGCTTAATTCTTTGACCATTATGTTGGCGATTGTTATACCAACTATACTGGCAACGCTGGCGATTGCATGGTGGTTCCGTGCTTCAAATGCGCGTGCCAATTATCTGCCAAGGTGGTCATATTCTGGACGGCTGGAACTTATAATTTGGTCAATTCCAACATTGGTGATTCTATTTTTGGGTGGCATCACTTGGATTGGCTCTCATGATCTTGATCCGGCACTCCCACTCAACTCAAAGGTCAAACCACTCGAGATAGATGTTGTTGCGCTTGACTGGAGGTGGCTCTTTATCTATCCGGAACAAAACATCGCCAGCATTAACCGTCTGGTGGCGCCTGTTGGGGTTCCGGTGCATTTGCGCATCACCTCGGCAACTGTCTTTAATGTTTTTTTCGTACCCAGGATTGCCAGCGAAATTTATGCCATGAACGGCATGGCGACCCAGCTTAATCTTGAAGTCGACAAACCTGGCACATATTTCGGCTTGTCGGCTCATTTCAGCGGAGACGGATTTTCCGATATGATGTTTGATATGAATGCCGTATCTGCAACGAATTTTTCTGCATGGGCTGATCAATCACGAAAGAGCGGTCCTATACTGGATAAGGCAGCGTATTACGGTTTGCTCAGGCAGAGCCGGGACAAGGAAGCCTACACGTACCGCAGGGTACAAAATGGATTATTTGATGACATTGTAATGCAGAAACTGCCGCCTGGCGACGGTCCTCATACAAATGATACAAGAGAAAAATAAGATGCTGGGTAAATTAAACTGGAACGCAATTCCCTTTGATCAGCCGATCCCTTTGGCCGCAGGTATATTGGTCTTCCTTGTTCTGCTGGGCGTGCTTGCCTTCATAACGGTCAAAGGATATATCCCTTATCTCTGGCGTGAATGGATCACAAGCGTGGATCATAAGCGCATCGGTATCATGTATTGTCTGTTGGCGCTTGTCATGCTGCTGCGCGGTTTCATTGATGCGCTAATGATGCGTTCGCAGCAAGCGCTGGCTTTTCATGCGCCCGGCTATCTCCCTCCCGAGCATTACGATCAAATTTTTTCGGCGCATGGAACCATCATGATCTTCTTCGTGGCCATGCCGTTCATCGTCGGCCTTATGAATTTCGTCGTTCCGCTTCAGCTTGGCGTGCGCGATGTCGCTTTTCCGACATTCAATTCCGTGAGTTTCTGGCTTACGGCATCCGGTGCGCTGCTCGTCAATATATCGCTGATCATTGGAGAGTTTGCCAAAACCGGCTGGCTGCCTTATCCGCCTCTGTCAGAACTGAAATATTCCCCCGGCGTCGGCGTTGATTATTATTTATGGGCCCTTCAGATTGCCGGCGTGGGTACGCTGTTAGCGGGGATTAATATGGTTACGACAATTCTGAAGATGCGCGCGCCGGGAATGAGTTATACACGCATGCCCATCTTCTGCTGGACATCGCTAGCATCAAATCTTCTTATTGTCGCAGCTTTCCCGATTCTGACAGCCGTTCTCGCAATGCTGATTTTAGATCGCTATCTCGGCTTTCATTTCTTTACGAATGAAGCGGGTGGCAATCCGATGTTGTTCATGAATCTGATCTGGGTTTGGGGGCACCCCGAGGTATATATCCTCATTCTTCCAGCATTTGGCGTTTTTTCAGAGGTGATTTCCACTTTCTCGGGCAAACCGTTATTCGGTTATCGTTCCATGATTATGGCCACTATGGTCATTTGCATCCTTTCCTTCATGGTTTGGCTGCACCATTTCTTTACCATGGGGGCCGGTGGCGATGTAAACGGATTTTTCGGCATCGCGACCATGATTATCGCCGTGCCTACCGGGGTAAAAGTCTTCAACTGGCTGCTCACCATGTATGGGGGAAGAGTGCGGTTCAATACACCGATGCTGTGGTCTATCGGTTTCATGGTAACTTTCGTCATAGGCGGCATGACAGGCGTTCTGCTGGCCGTGCCGCCTGCCGATTTTGTTCTTCATAACAGCCTGTTTCTAGTGGCCCATTTTCATAACGTGATCATCGGTGGCGTTCTGTTCGGCGCTTTCGCGGGCTATAACTACTGGTTTCCCAAGGCATTCGGCTTCAAACTGGATGAGCGGCTCGGTAAGATAGCATTTTGGTTCTGGTTTATTGGTTTTTATGTAGCATTCTTACCTCTTTATGTATTGGGCCTATTAGGCATGACCAGAAGGTTACAGCATTATGACGTGCCGCAGTGGCATCCCTGGCTGCTGGTAGCCGCGTTTGGAGCCTTGCTGATTCTTTGCGGCATCGGATTTCAGATAGCCCAGCTTATCGTTTCGATTCGAACCTCCGACCATCGACGCGATCTAACCGGTGATCCATGGGATGGCAGGACATTGGAATGGGCTACCAGTTCTCCACCGCCGTCGTTCAATTTTGCTGTTCTACCCAATGTGAAAGGTGAAGAGCCTTATTGGGGAATGAAACTCAAAGCGCGTGAGACTATGCATCTGGTGACGGATGAACCACAGTATGAGCCCATCGATATGCCACGCAACAACCCGACAGGCTTTGTCACGGCTTTTTTCGCAGTAATCATCGGTTTTGCGATGATCTGGCATATCTGGTGGCTGGCAGTTTTAGGGCTCGCTGGGGCTTATGCGACCTTCGTTGTTTTCGCTTGGCGCGATGTGGCCGAAACTGAAATATCTGCCGATGAAGTAGCGCGTATCGACAGAGCCAATCGCGCTATAAGGACAGTCGTTTTAAAGAGGAGACCGAAGCAATGAATAGAATAGCGCTTGATGCTTATGATCCCAACAGAATCGGCCATCGCAATGATGACGCGCATGATGCAAAGGGTCATGGCGCTGGAGGCCAGGCCTCCACACGCATTATCGTTGGCTATGGATTCTGGATTTTTCTGCTCTCCGACATCATCATGTTTTCCGCCTTTTTTGCTGGCTATGCCGTTTTGTCACCTGCAACAGCAGAGGGTCCATCGGCGGCACAACTTTTTGATCTTAATAACGTGGCAATAGAAACCAGTTGTCTTTTACTATCCAGCTTCGTGTGCGGTTTGGCGAGTCTTGCGGTAGATAAGCAAAGCCAGCTTTGGACGCAAGCCGCCTTGTTCGTGACAGGCCTGTTGGGCCTGGCTTTCCTCCTGCTGGAAATACATGAATTTATTGGTCTGGTTAATCAAGGTGCAGGCCCGACAAGAAGCGCCTTTCTGTCTGCCTTTTTTACGCTGGTTGGCTGTCATGGCTTGCATATTACCGTAGGATTGCTATGGCTCGGCACCATGATGGCGCAGATATTTGCCAAAGGCTTCCGACAGGAAATTCACTATCGTTTTCTATGTTTCAGTCTGTTCTGGCATGCCCTGGATATTATCTGGGTAGCAATCTTTAGTCTCGTTTATCTGATGGGGGTAATTTCATGAGTACAAACAGAGATGCAAATGTCGATGTCCGGAAGGAGCAGGATATCACACCTGGAGACGAAGAGGATTACGGCAGTGTCGCCAGAGGCGTTAAAGGTTATTTGCTGGGGCTGTTATTGGCAACGGCGCTGACGGTCGCATCCTTCTGGGCTATTGGCACAGATCTGATCTATGGCCCGGGCATTCCTATCGCCATTATTACGTTTGCAGTCGGCCAGATAGGAATCCATCTGGTATTTTTCCTTCACATAACCACCGATCCTGACAACACAAACAATGTTCTGGCGCTTGCTTTTGGTATTCTGATCGTCTGTCTTGTGGTTTTTGGCTCACTTTGGATTATGTCGCATCTGAATTATAATATGATACCTATAGATAAGCTCATACAGATGCAACGTTGAATTTTTAGGCATTGTTAATCAAGTATAGCTTTTAGTTCTCCGTTCCATTTAAGCATTAGAAGCATGACGGAATATTTAAGCAGGTCTTTGCTTTTGCTATAGCACTTCGACCTTCGGCGCAGCCTGGCGAGGAA
>JAQURG010000036.1 GCA_028715725.1 Methylococcales bacterium | reverse complement strand
ACGCCTGAATGCTTTCTTCTCGTTTTGACAGACATGTTCTGCTCCGTTTTAACGTCCTTCTGGACATTCAAAAGTAACAGGTGTTCCACTTAACCGGCCGTTCAATTTTTCGGCACCATCTCTTTTTGTTCGTCGCTAAAGCTATCTTTATTATTACAAAAACTAGCGAACAAGGCAGGAACAACCCAACCTTTGCCGTCAGGCAAAGGCTTTGTAGTCTTTATGGTTGTTAGCCATTGCCCACAGTATGCGTGCATTCTTATTGGCAAGCGCAACAGCCGCTTTATTAAATCCGCGTCGACTAATAAGTGCTTGCAGCCACAAACTTAACTTGTCCGCTTTATCGGTACAATGCCTTAATACCGATCTGGCGCCATGAATCAATAAAGTGCGAATGTAACGATTCCCTCGCTTACTGATACCCAAAAGAATCTGTTTTCCGCCACTGCTATGCTGTTTCGGCACAACCCCGGGGTTATTGATGCTGGCTGCGTCCATCATCGTGCTTCGAAAAATTAACCGGAAAGATTTGCCTAATATTATTTACGGATAAGCTCTAAGTATTTCACGCTTAAAATATTTTAATCCCGTTTGGGTTGGGCTTGGAGCTATTGTGTTGATAGAGGTTAATTTTATAGGAAGGATTTATGCGAATATCTCAATATTTACTCTTACCAAATCAACTTCTGGCAATTACCACCAAATCTTTAAGTTGTAAGCCGAAATCTGCCTCGGAAATAACTTTGCCCATTTTCTGGTATTCCCGTTGTGTCGCTCTCAGCAGGTGATGCATTTTTACCATACCGCTGTCATCGGCTGCCAGAAACGCCGCTGATAGTGCAATATTGCGAATATTGCCGCCGGTCATCTGAAATCTTCCAGCAAAGAACTGCAAGTCCAGCGCTGGATCGCGCGGCATGTCGTCCGGCCAGACATTTTTCCAGATTCGGTAGCGGTCTTCTTCGCTGGGAAACGGGAATTCGACAGTAAAATGCAGACGCCGAACAAAGGCTTCATCCATATTTTTGCGAAAGTTGCTCGCCAGAATGACTACGCCTTCGTGTTCTTCCATGCGCTGGAGCAGGTAGCCGGTCTCGATGTTGGCGTAACGATCGTGTGAATCCTTGACCTCGCTGCGTTTGCCAAACAAGGCGTCGGCTTCATCAAAAAACAAGATGGCGTTGGAGGCTTCCGCCTCTGTGAAAATTTTGGAAAGGTTTTTTTCCGTCTCGCCGATATATTTGCTGACTACGGTCGACAGGTCGATCTTGTAGAGATCCAGGCCCAGCTCACCGGCGAGAATGTCAGCTGCCATAGTCTTGCCGGTGCCGGAGGGGCCCGCAAACAGCACACACAGGCCTTTGCCCATCGCCAGTTTACGGTCGAAGCCTCAGTCGCTGTAAACGAGGTCCCGGTATTTGACGTGGTTGCATATTTCCCGAAGCTGTTCGGTTCGGTCTGGAGGCAGCACAATATCTTTCCACTGATATTTGGGCTTGATTTTACGAGCCAACGTCGATAGTTTTTGGTTAGAATGCAGCCGGCAAGCTTCGTAAAGCTGCTTCATACTGATGCATCCGGTTTGGATATTTTCCCATTGAGCAAGATTTTTAGCAGTCGCTGCAGCATCCTGGATCTGCGCCCCGGTAAATTTGAATTTGCCCGCCAAGGCAGCAATATCTAAATCGTTCTGGACACTTAGTTCATCACTGAGCGCCGCAGACCAAATGTGAGTCCGTTCGGTAAAGGTTGGCTGGGGCAATTCGATTTTCAGATAGGGAATCGCTCGTAACTCACTCGGCGGCTGCCAACTGGCGGTACTGGCAAGAAATGTTAAGCCGGTAAAATATTGAACATGCTGAACAAAGCCATTCAACAGCGCCTGCTGCTGGTGATCAAATAGTATGTCAAAATCTTTCCAGTAAATAGCAGCCTTTTGCAATAAGGCTTCCCGGTTAATCAGCCGAAATTCTGTTACAGATAACTGCGCCTTATCAGAAAGCAACTGTTCAAGATTCACTACCAGCAAGCTCAAGCCTTTTTCGCGACATAGCGTTTCGGCAATGCTTTGGTTGCCCGGATCATCAGTCCCGATTAAATTGATAATCGCCGCTCGGGACGCCCAGTCTGTGCTTAATAAATGCTTGAATTTATGCATGAGCGACTGATCCGGATAATATTCATCAGGACAATTTTGGGCGTCGATCCGGCACATCTCCACCGATGTACTAATGCTTTCGTCGACCGCATCCGATCCAAGCAAATACTGCGCTATGCGGGCGCTTAACTTCAGGGGTTTGGCAAGCAGAGGCTGATCTGGCGATGCGGAATCGCTGGAAAATGCAATCAGGTCATTGAAGAGTAGAGGAGCCTCTTGATTAAACCGGGATAGGCCGGCAAATTTTTCAGCCGGTGTGCTTTGCAGTAAATTCAGCACCAGGTCAACGCTGGGTTTCTTTTTAGTGACATCATCCTGCAGGTAAGCATAAAGCCTTTCGTAGCGCAGGTCCAGTTCGATCGCCAGCACAACCAACAGGACATCATATTCAAAATCATCAAGCTGAAAAAGTTGTTGCAGCGTATCCAGGCGCAGTTCGACGCTTTGTGCATGCGTTGTCTGCTTTTTAAGCAAAATGTGCTGTTTGAGCTGATTTAGAGAAACTTCCGACTGGCCAACAGTGCTTTCGGCCTGGAACCAGCGCGGCCGGCCGATAGGCTGTTTTAGTAATGCATCCAGCTCCTGTTCGGAAATATAGAGTCCGCGGAACTGTTCATCGTTGACATGCAACTGCCTCACCCGAACTACCTGAGCTTGAATAAGTAAATCAATGCGCTCTAATTCAGCGAGAAGATGATCTGTTGAATTAATAAAATAGTCCATATCCCACCTGAATGATGATTAGCCTGGCTGGAATAACTCAGGATCAGATTGTATTTAAACGGCTATTGATCCGCAACAAGGGAAAGTAAGACTGACTCGATCATTTAACGCTTCAACAAGAGCGCAATTATCACTTTGAGCATCCTGAGCCGTTAACGGTAAAAATCAGGCGACATTAGTCCCAACTGCCGAGCTTTTTATCCTTCAGTTTAGCTTTCAATAGCGGATTAATTCGATGCTTGGCGCCAAAAACTAATTAGACTCCAGATCTCTTATCATTCTATCCTTGATTTGTTGCTTCAACTCCTCATTCTTTTTCTTTTTTTCTTCTATGCCAAGTTGATCATCACGTTCCAAGTGTTTAATTTTTCGGGAGTATTCATCCAGACTTCTCGATAACTTCGCTTTTTTGGCCCGCTCTGCGTCAGTAACAGCCTTCATTTGAAAATTTGCTGCCTTTAATTTATCTACCTGAGCGCCCAGCTCATCCAGTGTCAGATTTTTCTGATTTAACTCCGACAGGAGTTTGTTTTTTTCATAAAGAAACTGCTGGTTTTGATCTTTAAGCCCAATAAGCTCAGACTCCTTCCAGGTTACTCGCTCTGCAATTCTTTGATTATCATCCCGCATTTCTAACAAAGCGCTTTTACATCCCGATATTGCGAGGCAGGATATCAATAACATTTTCATGCGCTTGTGCATTTTTATCTCCCAGGCAATCAAGCCTTCGTTAAACAAAACTGCATTAATGCGAATTAAATCCTCTGACTCATCGACGCCAAGGCCGTGCTATGCTCTTGCAGTTGCTTATACCTTTCTACCAGTTTAACGTGCTCCTCATCCAGCACTTTAGATTGCTTTCCCTCAGCAGAACTGGCGCGAAAAGCCGCTATTGAATTCAATTCTTTTTTAGCAGATGCCAATGCAATCTGCACATTCTGATGCTCTTCGTTAATTTCCTGCTTTTTAGCTTTGAGCTTCTCCATTTTGTCCGTTTGACTGCCTGCCTCAGCTTGTAACGAATTTATATCCCGGTTAAATTCAGCAATCTTCACCTGGAGCTGCCGATTGCTCTCTTGCATATCATTATTGATATTTCTTGCGACCTGTATCTGCGTATCCAGATCATCCTCTTTACCGAGCAGTTCCTGGTGGTGTTTATCGATATTGTTGGCGTATACAAATCCCCCCATGCCGCCAAGTAGAGCTCCTGCGCCCGCCCCGATTGCTGCACCTTTCCCTTCACCTGCCGCCAAGCCGATAAGGCTGCCGATACCCGCGCCTATAGCCGCTCCTGTGAAGGTTCCTTCTGTTTTAGTTTGCTGACTTTGATTAGCGCAGGCACTGAGCAACACTGCAAAAACTATCATAATCCATAATTTTTTTCATGATAAATTCCTCTACAGTCAAGTTATTTTAAATGGGTCTTTTTTATACACCTAATTTTTAATTAAACAAGAAGTTATGTTTACCATTAAACGCGTTGGCATTGTTTAATATTTTTTTGCATATTGTAAAATTGTTTCTCCAAAACCCAAATCTCTCATGTTCCCGGTCAAATATTAGTGTGGACGGGATAATTGATAAGGCTCAGGCGCTACGGCAGTAGGACGGCCCAGAATAAGATCAACCATCAGCTGCGCCGATGCGGGGCCCATTACCAGACCGTTTCTGAAATGGCCGGCGTTAATGCTTAAATTGCTGATGTCGGGATGTCTGTCTATATAAGGTATGCCCTGCTCGGTTCCCGGTCTTAAGCCTGCCCAATGATGAATAAGCGGGGCGTTTTTAAGCGACGGCATCAAATTGAGGGCAAACTCAGTTAGCTGATTCCGGGCCGCTGCCGTTGTATTTTTATTAAAATCATCCTGTTCTACTGTACTGCCTGCCAGGATTTTTCCATCACGACGTGGAATCAGATATTGATCCCCATCCAAAACCATCGTACGCAAAGTTCCCGGTCTGGTTTCAAATAATAACATCTGCCCTTTGACAGGTAAGATTTTTGGCGCCGTATTAACAATCCCGGGAAAAAGGCGCTTAAATAATTGACCTGTCCAGGCCCCTGCAGAAATGACTACCTGGTTAACAGCGAACTGACCGGACGTGGTAGTGATGGATGCAATCCGGTTTTTATCGAGAGAAATACCTGTGGCTTCACAATGCTCTATTAAACGTATACTTTTATTAATGAGATATTGTTTTAAAGATTTTACCAGTCTGGGATTGCGAGCCTGGGCAATCTCGGGTAGCCAAAGCGGATTATCCGGTTCTGTATCAAGACTGTTAAAAAACTCAGCCCCAGGGGTTTGAAAAACTATATTATTAGCTTTGCACCAGTCAACCGCCGCAGTAATGTCCGGATTTTTAGTTATTAGCAAACCGCAAGGATACCATTCGGGGTCTAAATGAGCTTCGGCAATTAATTGCTCGGCTAGGATAGGGTATAAGCGCAGGCTTTGTATTGCCAGGCGAGTTATCGCATCCGCTTGCCGCCATGGATAAATCGGCAGCAAAATACCCCCGCCTGCCCAAGAGGCTTCCTGACCCAGCAAATTTTTATCAATAACCGTTACAGTCAGCCCGGCTTTAAAAAATTCTCGCGCGGTCAGCAAGCCGATGACGCCGCCGCCAATAATGGTAATATCTGAGGTTGTAGTCATGAGAGAAAGAGAAAAAGGTTAAAGCTGCCATCAATCTATGCGTAAAATCTTTTTAAATTAAGCGGATATAGGCAAGTTGTGCCTATTTATCATATTAAGAGATATACAGCGTATAAATTTATTATCCTCTCTCTGCCGTTTTAATCAAAATTTCAGAAGCAGGTTTAGCCGTTAATTTACGCATAAAAGTAAAAACAGTAAGGAAATTAATGAAGTTGTAAGCCGGATTCTACTTGAATTAGTGTTGTTTTTTTCATACAAAGTACAAAAAAATTAAAGATTTTACGTTACTTATTGATAATAAAGGGCTATTACATTACAAAAAAATAGCTTTAATACTTGTAGGGGAAAAGTTTTGCTGCTACTATTATTGCCGTGAAATAGGAACTGTTGTATTTAAGCAAACTTTTGTAAAATAACAACCTCATGAGGGGGAACCATGATAATAAAAAATAACACTACTACACGCCTGGGCGCAGCCTTGGCAACATTAACCATAGCGGGCGCACTGGTTTCTCCACAAGCTGTCGCCCTTTCAAAAAAACATTCAAAAAGCCATACTGCATATTCGTCAAAAGCAGTACGTGTATCGGATAACAATGCCAGAACCGAGATGCTGGAAAGTCAACTTCGGGCTATGCAGGATGAAATAGCCAGCTTAAGGGCGCAAATAGGAACACCTGCACCTGCTGCAGATGCAGCAAAAGTCCAGGAACTGGATCAGTGGATGGCTTCTGTTAAATCTGCTCCACAGGAAAAAGATCACCACGACAATACTTTGTTCTTCCGTGGCGGTTATGCTCATCAAAATAACAACAGAGGCGGCACACTGGACCCTACTTCAGTTGACGCTCTTGGCTTATCAGGTCGAGACGGCGTATTGGTTGGACCTATTGCCGATAAAGACGGCTGGTACTTTGGTGCAGGCTTTGACTTTGGCCTGACTGATGATGTATGGGGACTGATGGATAATACTCAAGTATTAGGCGAACTAATGTTCGACTATGCTCAGTGGGCTAATAACAAGCCTAATGGTCTGTCTCCATCAGAGGTAGGAACTTTAGCAACTGCAACAGGCGGTACTTTTAATTTACCAGCCGCTAATACTCAACAAGCAACGGTGAATATGTTAAGGTTAGCTGCTTCACCAAAAATCAAGTTCTTTAAAGACAGCGCATTTAGACCCTGGTTGATTCCTGTCGGCTTTGAACTGAGCATTATCAGCCCTCCATCCGATGCAATTACCGTATTAGCTCCAGGCATGCAGTTTGGTGCGGGCGCGGATTACAGAGTATGGAAAGATATTTTCATCGGTGCTGACGCGCGTTACCACTATGCGCCTGGCGATGTTGATGGCGTTGCCATTAATGGCGTAACTGCCGGTGGTTATATTGGTATCGGTTTCTAAGCCAGCTGCTTAAAGACTATTCCGTAAAAAAGGAGGGCTTAAAATCCCTCCTTTTTTTTGCACAAATTTCTAGCAAATTGACGTTTACTATGATTAAGGGCCATACTTTGAAAGTCAACTTATTATGAGCGATAACAAAAGATTTTAAAGCTGGCTAAAAAGGACTGCTTGATCAGTAAGCCCATTGCCTTGATGCCACTATTACTCACTTTTGAAATTAAGCCAAAACCCTGAATTAGTTAAAGCCGTTATTTGAATCATTACATGCAGTTTGCTGATGCTTTAACTAAGCCACGATACCGGGCAAATGGCTCTGATATTCCCCACTGACTAAGTCCAGTCAAATATTAAAAAATCTTTCAATCAAGAATTTATATGTCCTTTTAAATAATGAAGACACTGTATCCTGAAATAATCCCCTACCATACTTTCTTCCTTGGAACCAACAGCAAACATGCGGTTTATGTTGAGCAAAGCGGCAATGCTGAAGGGTTTCCCGTTGTTTTTCTGCACGGCGGACCTTGCTCAGGAAGCAAACCCGATCACCGGCGGTTTTTTAACCCGGAACATTATCGCATTATCCTTTTTGACCAGCGCGGATGCGGACTGTCATTACCTTTTGGCGAGCTCGAGGATAATACGACTCAAGACTTGATTGATGATATGGACCGCATCAGACGACAGCTTCAAATAGAGCAATGGCTGGTATTCGGCGGTTCCTGGGGTGCCGCTCTTGCCTTGTTATATGCACAACAACATCAATCTCGCGTTAGCGGCCTGGTCATTCGCGGCATATTTTTAGCGCGGCAGCAGGATCTGGATTGGTTTGCTAAGGATGGCGCAGGGCGAGTTTATCCGGAACAATGGCAGCGGCTATTTGAAAGCGTACCGGAACAAGGCCGGCATAATCTGGTGCAAGCACTCTGCGACGCATTATGGGGCGAAGACGAGGTGGCAAAAAGACGGGTTGCCAAAGAATGGATGGCTTGGGGCGGACAAGTCGCATTGGGCAATGATTATCAACCCGGCACTGAAAGCGACCCTGTTACCGAGAAAATGGTCCAACAGGTGCAAATGGAATTGCATTATGCAAGGTCCCATTATTTTATTGAGGAAAACCAAATACTGAAAAATTGCGCTTCTTTACGCGACATTCCGACTATCATTATTCATGGCCGTCAGGATTTGGTCTGCCCGATAGAGGCAGGAATGAAGCTGCACCAGGTACTGCCTCATGCTGAATATATTATTCTGGCCAACGCCGGACACGTTGCTCAAGGCGAGGAAATGATTGATGCGTTGGTAAATGCCACCGACAAATTTGCAGAGAACCTGCTTAATCAATAATATTAACGCTCACCACCTGTCTTAATAGCTGCCAAGTTAAATCAGATAAATTCTTCTTAATAAAATGACCCCAAAAAAACGCTTGATTATCGCCATGACCGGCGCAACCGGAGCCGTCTACGGTGTCAGAATGTTGCAAATTTTACAGGCCCAGGGACAATGGGAAACACATCTTGTTATTTCTTCTGCAGGCGCGGTTAATTTAAAGCATGAAATGAATATGACGCGAGCGGAATTGATTGAACTTGCCGATGTCACGCATGGTATCAATGATATTGCCGCCAGCATTTCCAGCGGCGGCTTTAAAACAGAAGGGATGATAATCGCGCCCTGTTCAATGAAAACTCTGGCCGCAGTGGCTCATGGCTTTGGCGATAATTTGATTTCGCGTTCCGCCGATGTGGTTTTGAAAGAGCGGCGGCGACTGGTGGTTATGCCGCGCGAAACACCGTTAAATCTGGTGCATATCAGAAACATGGCGAGCGTAACGGAAATGGGCGGCATTATATTCCCGCCGATGCCGGCTTTTTACAGTAAATCAGATTCATTGGCAGCAATGGTGAACGAAACTGTCGGCCGGATTCTGGATATGTTTGGCGTCAATGTGGACGGCTTGTACACGCCTTGGGAAGGATTGTAAAAATTGGTAAAGATGGGTAAAAAACCGGCCTATCCAAAATTCATAAATAAATTCTCTCCATTAAATAACATAAGCAATCCTGTTTAATAACACGTTCATCAAGGGTTAGCATGGAAGGCATCGTTGCACGGTTAATCTGCAATTCGCCATTATGGACAGAAAAAAACTTATCCGTGACAATATTGCCGTACTCATCTCTGGCGATGAGCGGCATTTGAGCGTTATTTTGAGATATTCCAAAGACCGTTCCCGGAGAAATCTCGGTAAAATTCATCAGTTCAATGTCTGCATTCAGCAAAAGATCGGTATCGACGTGATTAAAGCTGAAGTTCACCTCGTCGTCTATTCTAACCTGGGCGACAGTATGAAAAAGATCAATATCCTGAGGTAGAATTCGATGCTGAGGCAACTCAGTCACGTGCAGACAGCTATCCAGGTATCGAAAAGCATGATCTACGCCATATTGTTGCCGGGGGCGGCCGCATTCCAGAGTAACCGCCGGGCATATTTCGGCAAATGCCATAGACTGGACGCCTTTAGGCCGGATGAAATAGACAACCAGCCGACCAAACAGGGACGCTAATTGCAAAAATTGATCATCAAGACGGTTAATACAGGCGTAGTGGGGATTGAGCCCGGTATTATTATGAATATCTACGCTGGCGAAAACATTGCGTTTTTTCATCAGGGAAAAAATTTCTTTGGCCATCTCTGTTTCAGCGCAATCCGGTTCTTCGGTACCGGGCCATATACGGTTGTAATCAGGCTGGCCGTCGAGCCTTCTCAGATTCTGACTTGCGGCTGAAATATTGCCGAAGAACAGTGAGAGCGTGCGTGGCAATTGCTGATTTTCGTATTTTTTCAGCAATGCCTGGACCGCCATCAGGCCAGTAGGTTCATTACCATGCAACAGCACAGAGACAAATAGAGGCGCTATATTCTTTCCGGGTAAATTGATTAATGTGGGTTTCTGTAAAATACTGAACAAAGCTTCAGAACTTGCATCAAGCAGGCCATCCGGCAGGTGATCCAATTGATTGAAATACAGTTTATTCACATGATGACCATTCGCTAACAGGATTGCCGAGATATTGGTTATTCAGATAAGTTCGCGTGATTCCGGTGAAATCACGACCATGTTCCCGAACGTACCGGCTTTGCCAACAGCTGCCATTTTGTTTGTTGTCAATGCGTTGCCGAATAACATCTAAATAATGATCAATCTCTTGGGAGTAAACTCCTAAGGATTGTAAACCGGAAACCGCTCTGGGTAGAAGTTCTGATTGCAATAGATGTTGCAAGTTGTGTCTGGCTCCATCGAACCAGATAGCATTGCCATTAAGCCCAAAACGGGCCGCCTGATAAAAATTATCCTTGGCTTGGGCAAAGGGCAGAGGCAATTTCCCGGCAATGAGTTCATGGCAAATATTCTGCGTCAAGCCATAATAAAATGCGGAATTGGCAATCATATCTATCATGGTAGGCCCGGCCGCAAGCGACCGGTGCTCTACCCGGATATGGGGCGTGCCGTCTTCATCAAAACCTATCAGGGGTCTGTTCCAACGCCAGATTGTGCCGTTATGCAAGCGTAAATGCGCGAAGCTCTCGACAGCAGAGTCCTGCTCTACCGGCAATAAAACGGGGAAATGCAGAAGATTTTCCTGGAAGCATTCAATGATTGAATTTCTGGCGTAATCTGAACCAAAACTGACTCGTTTAAGCGGTCCGTGAGCAGCGCCGCCGAAACCTCCGGCTGCAACCGCTTGCTCGAAGAGCGGAATTCTGGATTCGTGCCAAAGTTCTTTGCCAAACAAAAACGGGGCATTGGCGCCTAATGCCACCATAGGCGCAGATGCAATGATGGAAGCATTATAAAAATGATGAGCTATTTGCAGCGGCAGTTGAATGTGGGTTTGAAATGATGTGGTTGCGGCCTCCAACATGACATCATGATGATCTATTTTTAAATGCTCTGCACCGCAGATATCGACATGAATAGGTTCGCCGCGGCTCTGTAAAACTTGTTCATTCAGGGCTCGATATCGGTGCATATCAGACATATTGCCCAAATGTAAATCTTCCTGTTTGAGCGTAGGTAGAATGCCGATCATGATGACTTTATGATCCAGGTTTTCGGCATGTCTCCATGCTTTGTCCCAGATAGACTGGAACTGCTTATGTAACTCACTGAAAACATTGGCTGTTAAAGGAATCGGATTACAGTTGAATTCGATATTAAACTTGGCAAGTTCTGCCGATGTCAGCGGATCATTCAGTGTCGCCAGATAATGGCTGTTGATGGGTGACGGGCGCATGTTTTTATCAATCAGCCACGCCTCAAGTTCAAAACCGGCGACAGGATCACGGCGAGAACAGGTTTTTTGCGCAATCAACCTTTCCAGCAAAAGAGTCTCTTGCTCCAGCTTTTGATGAAAGTGAACAAAGTCACTCTCATTAAAATGTGATAAAGAAATTTCCTGGCCCATAATGCAACCTGAATTAACCCGGATAATTCATCATACGGCGTTTCCAAAGATAACGTCAATGTGTAGGAAAACTATTTTCTTATAAGGTCATTTGAGCACGGCAAGCCAAAGCTCTTCCGAGTCAAACCCAAAGTTCAACATCGACTTAAGCAAGATTAATTAATGCATGGAAGAATTCAACAGTACTTGCAATAATAGGCCTTTTTGGCGTTACACATATGGCTATTAACAAGCGTATTTTATTAGGCATCAGCGGCGGAATTGCCGCTTACAAATCAGCTGAATTAGTCAGGCTGCTCAGAAAGCAGGGCGCCGAAGTGCGCGTAGTCATGACACAGTCCGCCATGGAGTTTATCAGTCCATTAACTTTTCAGGCGCTTTCCGGCAATCCGGTGCATAGCGAGTTGCTGAATGCCGATGCCGAAAATGCGATGGGACACATCAATTTGGCGCGCTGGGCTGATCTGTTGATTATCGCGCCGGCAACCGCCAATCTGATCGCGAAATTGAGTCATGGCCTGGCTGACGATTTATTGTCAACGCTTTACCTGGCGGCAACTTGTCCGGTTCATATCGCGCCGGCCATGAATAAGGCCATGTGGGCTAAAGCGGTAACGCGGGAAAATATTGACAAGCTCCAGCGCCACGGCATTACGATTCTTGGACCGGAACAAGGCGATCAGGCTTGCGGAGAAACCGGATTTGGCCGAATGTCCGAGCCGGTGGATATTTGCAGGCATTTGCTGCAAGCATTGGAATTTCAAAATTCATCACGCTTAAAGGGTTTGAAAGTATTAATCAGCGCTGGCCCTACTCGTGAACCTCTAGATCCAGTGCGTTACATCACGAATCGCAGTTCCGGAAAAATGGGTTACGCGCTGGCGAATGCCGCCTTAAAAGCAGGCGCAGAAGTCACACTGATCAGCGGTCCGGTTATACTGACGGCTCCTGCAAATATTGAAGTAGTGAAAGTGGAAACAGCCGCACAAATGTATGAAGCCGTTATATCCAGAGCCCCGGATCAGGCTATTTATATCGGAGCGGCGGCGGTGGCTGATTACAGTCCCGCCATTATGCAGCCGGAAAAAATAAAAAAGCAGGATGAACAGACCATGATAATTCTGCAAAAAACCAGAGATATATTGGCCGAAGTCGCAAAACTCGACAAGCGCCCATTCACTGTCGGTTTCGCTGCCGAAACACATAAACTTGAAGCTTATGCGCGGGACAAACTGACACGGAAAAAGCTGGATATGATTGCCGCAAACTGGGTTGGCCGTGAGCTAGGCGGTTTTGATAGCGAACAGAACGCCTTACAGGTTTTCTGGAAAAATGGCCAGAAGAACCTGGCGATGACAGGTAAAGAACAATTGGCGGAGCAACTGATCGATTTAATTGCAGAACGGCTGCAAGAGTAGGTCTTTACAGCCAAATAAGGGTGGCCGTTTAAAATGGAATCGTCCCTCTTTGGCCCAAAGTAAATTTGTTCATTCTTTGGCAAGGCTCTCTGAGCGATGCCGAAGAATGAACGGCTATACTTTATAAAATTGTTAGTGTATAGGCTATCTGGGATATTTACTCTACTCAGATCAGAGTCTTCCAGAATAAACGATAACTGTCGAGCTTAAGTTAGGTTTTAACTTGAGCACGCTTCTCGTACTCGGCTAGATGCTTAAAAAGAAACGGGTATACTGTTGCTTGCTTGTGGCAAATGTGGAATACTTGCATCATTTTGAGGAGTTGTTCTGGGACTTCATTGGTATCCGTCACGATTCGTCGTATTTGGCAAAATCGCGGGATAGATTTGACGTTGTCTTTATCGCCTACAAAATACAAGTGTTCCTCATCGTTGTAGAACAAGCCAAGGGCAGCTTCAAGTAACCCTGCATTTTGACTCTTTAATGAAGCTCCGAATCGTAGACCTTTTTCAACGGTTACCCAATCGAAAAAAGTTTGGAGACTACCCCGGTATGAAATCTTTGTCTCTTTGTTTGCTACTAGAACCTCTTTGGTAATTCGCTCTTTGCCAACAGTAGCGTCAAGAAGGCGCGTAAGCTTGTCATTCACGAGTGCGGCATTTTTTACTTCGATTTCGTCGTTCTTAAGTAAACCAAGGAATTCAGTGACCCAATCCCGGGGAAGTCCATTGTCGAAACTGTGTGCTAACTCTGCCATGATTTTTGAAAGGCTTTGAAACTCGGGTATAGCGACCATCCCTGTTTCCTCAAAAATAAACCCTTCTCCATTGGTGTCATCGATAACGGCGTATCCATTTTTCGATAATATCCCGGGTAAATTAAGTAGCAGTTCCTCGGCGCTACACTGGTCAAGTTGGCGGTAGGACATGGTGCCATCGTTCAAATGAAGAATGTGGTATGACGTACCGTTATCGGCCTCGTCAACGATCACACTCTTGATAAATGTCCAATTCCCTGCGGGTTTAACCAAACGTAGTGTGTTCTCATTTACTTCAATTTTTATCAACAGCTCTTTCTTACAGGCTTCATACTGCGAGCGCGCAATGTCATTGTCTGCAAATAGGGTTGTCGGATAAGCCGACTGCACAATTGCCCCGGGGGCACTGTGCAACGAGCGGTAAGGGTCTACTTGCCCCAATGCTTCGTAGTGCTCCGCAGGGTGATGAATAACCAGATTAAGCTCATCAGATTTTACAGATGTTGACTGTCCGTACTGAATACCGTCTAATTCGAACGCTTTTTCGAGAGAACTGGTATTTACGTCGGTCAGGTTGACGATATTAAACACGTAGCCAGCAAGAAGGGCATCAATTTCTGCGTATGCCTTCTTCACATCAGTGTCCTTGAATCGTACACGGTAACTTGAGCTACGTGGTGAAAACTCAATCGTAAGCATATCGCCTAGTTCACGTTCCACGTCTTGAATGAACTGAGCCAGTACACCCATTTTAGTTTTCCGAAATTTGCCGGGATGTTTCGTATCCAGCGAAACCATCTCGCTTTTCATTTTTCTATCGCGGTGTTTTTTCTTTATAAAATCACCGAAATGGGCACGGCCTAGCTCCTGCGACCATTTATCAAACTTGAAGCGAGGTAAATGCGTACAGTCAGCATATAACTCACCATTGGCATTGGTGTGATATTGTACGGGAGTGAAAGTGGCACCATCCACTTTCAATAAAACATAATCACTTGTTTGCTCAATTTTTATCTCGAAAGCGCGTAGAACTTCTGTACGACCAATATTTTCAATATCTGTTAGATAATACAAACCTGCTCCTTCCGAAGATCTAGGTTGCTCATTCGAAAGGTTAGGCATTGCATAGATAAGTAACCTCGCACAGGAAACCGTGGGGATATCATTTGCCTTTAGCCGATTGAGCGAGTAGTGTGGGTTATTGAACGAAACGCTGACGTCTTTGCGTAAAAGTACAGCATATTCATCCTTTCTCACAAAGGCTAGAGATAGTGGCTTTAATTCTCGGTATATCGTATTGATAACCGAGCCGTAGTTTGCCTTACCTATAAGATCCGTTTTCAGCAACCAAATGTCGAAAGCTGCATCGACAGACTCGGAATTAACTTTGAGTTCAACACGGTTTGTTAAAATTGTATTGCTCATCTAATTTCTCGAAATCGATTCATAGGATTTAAATTGGAGCAAACCAGCTTGACAGTGCAAGTATGGCCGAAATGTTGGTGGCCAGATTTTTCACATAAAAGGGCGGGAAGAGCGATAATTGAGGCATTTGTGGAAGTGGTGCAGACCTTAAATTCCTCATCAAAGTATAGAATGGGAGCATGTACATCGCCGAGAAGATTACATACGACGAGCCTTGAAAGACCAATTACTCGGGCTTTGTTGACGAATTTAGCCATAACTTCCTTTTTAACCTCATCAGGTCTGGCTCGCCAGCAAGCAAGATCCCAATGTTTAAAATCAATCAAAGCCTGCTCACCTGAATGTTCAAGTAGTCCATCGAAGCGTTCGAAATGCTCAATTGGAAGCGCTTTTAAGCTAAAACCAAAATGGGCTAAAACGGCTTCGCCTGCCTCTTCTCCAAGCGCCCCTTTGTAAATATTGGTGAATATTGGAGGTGTGAGGATATATGCAGCATCTGTGTCCCAACTTAATGCATATCCATGAGCCCTGAAATGGGCAGATACAACCTCGTTATTGCGCAGAACATTAAGCCGACACTCGAACTCAGATATATGATCAGCATACGCGCCTGCAAGGTCGAAAAAGCGGTATTCGGCAGCCTCACGCTCTTTCTCTGATCTCAAGTAATCGTAACTTCCAGCAGTAGGGCTATGTAGATAATATTCATTATAAACAGGTGGTGTTCTTGAAACCGGAGTCGTGAGAACTTGCTTACGCAACTGTTTCCAAGAATCGACAGAATCTGGCCCAAGCTGTTCGTCTATAGCTCGCAACATGTTATCAATTGCACTAATTGATCGAGCGGTCCGAAGAACTGCTAGATTTTGCCGACGTCTTTCTTCCCTATTTATTGGGGCTGAAGCCCAGTTTTGTATTTTCGCCAAGGTGACCAGCGCCTTATACTCGTGAGAGAACAGCTCATCATCACGCTCATCCTGAGCCAGCGATTCGAGCAGCTCGCCGTCAACGAACAATATAATATGGCTGCGTTTCATCTCTGTGCGAGCCGTTCGACCAACGGCTTGTTCGATCATCCGGAATATAGCATAAAGTCGATCACCAGACGTTGAGTAGTACTTGGCTTTCAGCTGATTGCAGGTATTGAAAGGGGATGCCTGTTGTACAACATCCTTGCACCAATTCCTGCTTTGATTCAGTGTTAGTGTTCCCGCCTCCTGAAGTGCCATGCCATAACTCAGTAGAAGCAACCTGTCGCTCGTTTTACTTTCCTGGGCCTCACTTACAGAAATTAGATTGGTGGGATTTTCCAGATAGAGACAGTCGATGTCAGTTTTGTGGGATGAACGATGTCCTACCCGGCGTAGCGAACCATTCTCCAATAGCGGATCGAAATAATAATCCGGGTTTTTGCCAGATGACATAGTCTGATAGGTTGTAATAGCGATAACCTTGCCCGGTTTCTGCTCTAAATGCTTAATCACCTCTACTTCAAATTGGCCTGTTTTAAGAAAATCGGCATTAACCTTAGGCACCAACTTAACGGGCACAGTACTCGAACGTTCAAGTTCACTTGCGAGCCAGCATAGAAACTCTGCCAACTTGGATTTAATTCCGCGATTGAGCATCGCAATCATGTAGCGATTGTTTTCCTGTTCAATAAAATTCTTGATCGCGATGCAAAGCTTACTTAGCCATCTATAGTGAAACACCAAATTTCGTTCTTTATCGCAGCCGCCAAGCTCCAGAAGCGCTTCTACTAGCAAATCAATGTTTTTTGCTTTCGGTTGCCAAGTGCATAGCTGATTTTTTAGATAAGCGATGTCAGCTTCTACGGATGCAGCAACAATCTCGACGCCAGCAGCGTGGTAGTTTCGCTCGAAACTATAGTAATCGTGGATCGTCTGGCGTTGAGTCTGAGTGAGTTCCACGTAATTCATTTGAAGGCTTTCCTTCAAATATTCAATATCAAAGTTGTGGATGACGCTCTTACTTTCTGCCGTTGCACTCACTCCGAGTACATAACAACCAGATTCAACCCAAGTCGCCAGCATACCAGTCGGTGTGACATTAAAGCCATGGTGCCTAAACATGACGCTATCCTGTGCCTCGGGCAATCGGTCCACTTCTATCATTCGGATTCCTCGTGTATGGTAGTTTGCAGCGCTCCTACGAGCGCTGTATTGATGACCGACGAGATAATTTAGCTGTTGACTTAATTGTTGTCTCAGCGAGTGTAAGTTTAGTTGGTCGAGAATACTTGCGATGGCTTGTGATGAAGTGACCTTTCTGTCATCCTCAAAAGGATCATGGGCACTTAAGTTGGAACGGTATTTTTCCTCAGCTCGTCTCATCAGTGATTGGAAGCGACGGTTGACGAGTTTCTCCATTTGCCCTAGAAATTGCGGGAAGTCGTGTACAACTTGAAGATCCAACGAGCCGTAAGTAGCGATCATGTGTTGTTGAATGGAGTGGTCGAGCCCAATGCACAGTTGTTTACTGATACTGGTGTTATGAGTGGTCAGTTTATCGCTAAATAATAAGATCTCCTTTTCATCATCAAACACACCCGGATGTAAGTCGAAGGAAAATTGTAACTTCCAATGCTCAACAAATCGTTTTACTTCCTCCAGGTAGTCTGTGAATAAATCATCGATGCCTTGATACTGAGTTTTTTTGCATAACTGCTGAGTACGAAGGTTTGCATGGATAGTACGGATGGTGCTCAATAGATCGGTATCATCCGTTCGGACTAAGTATGTCAATATCTCTTGATGTTGACGATCGAGCTCATCAATTACCAACAGATTCCCTGAAAGGTATCGGATAGGGTGATATTTACCTTGTGACTGTTGCAAACCAAACAAGAATTTCTTAGTCGTCATGAAAACAACTCGGGTAAGATCTGATTCCAACAACACCCCGGGGATCAGTTCACTCAGTAAATGGATATTCTTATCTATATACGGGACTGGGGCGTCACCTAGCTGTACTCGCTGAATATGGCGAACAAGCTGTGAATAACATTCGCTGGCTTTCTCTCGTAGTTGCGTTTCAAACTCTTTTAAAATTTCAGGATCTTTCAAAAGGCGTTGTTTTAGAAAAAGCTGATGTTCAATAGCTTTTAGCTCATTGGCTAAACTATTGTTTTGCTCAACATTAAACAATTTTAATATCTTCTGTAGCGTATCTGGCTTATCAGTCAGCAGCTCCGTTAAAGATGTATCATTAGCAGGAGCATAGAGAACACGAGAGAGCAAAGCATTTTCTTGATCCCGGGTTAAAACGTTCGTCTCGCTTGATACGCTCACAGAGGTCAGTATAAGCCTCGTATACGTTATCGACTGAATTGGTAATGTAGAAACATAGCCTTGGAGAGTGGTTGGGATTGTTCAATTCGTTTTTAATATCATCCAACATGGCTTCGAGAATTAATCCTAAGGTGTTATAGGTTTTTCCTACGCCAGTGGGGAACGGTATTGGCAGAAAACAACCGCTGGTACCAACTTTGACTTGCTGCTCGAGATAACAATCGCTTAATAGATTGAAAATTGGATTTCTGTTGGGTGTTAGTGAAAAATCATAATTATAAAACGACGAAATAGTGGCACTTATTAGCAACTGTTTGTTATTCATTGTTAAGTATCCATCTTGAATCTAACACTTTAGCTTTTTTATTTTCGGGTTAGAGAATTTTGGCGCCATAAAGAGCCACTCCATCATTGCTTAAAGTGAATCTAGACTAGATGGCTCTTTACTATCCAATTATTTATCAGTATGATTTTTTATTGCCTAACCACAATTTTTTTGATTATTGGCGAGTAATCCTTACTCCACCGTAACCGATTTTGCCAGGTTTCTCGGCTGGTCTACATCCGTGCCTTTTAAGACGGCTACATGGTAGGACAATAACTGTAAAGGAATCGTATAGACTATCGGCGAGATTTCATTTTCGACTTGCGGTATTTCTATAATCTGTACATTGCCATCATTGGCAGAGACTAATGTTTCATCCATAAAGACAATCAATTGTCCTCCCCTGGCGCTCACTTCCTGCATATTCGACTTCAGTTTTTCCAGCAGGCTGTTGTTCGGCGCTACGGTAATAACCGGCATGTCGGCATCGATTAATGCCAATGGACCGTGCTTTAACTCACCAGCCGGGTACGCTTCAGCATGGATATAGGAAATTTCCTTTAACTTTAATGCGCCTTCCATTGCTATAGGATAATGAGTTCCTCTGCCCAAAAACAAGGCATGCTGTTTTTCAGCAAATTGTTCAGCTAGCGCTTCAATCTGATTATCCAGTTGTAGTACCGATTCAATTTTTCCAGGCAAACTGAATAACGCACCGGTAATTTTATGTTCCATTACTTCGGTCAATTGAAATCGCCTGCCCACAGCAATGACTAACAGCATCAGGCTTACCAGCTGGGTAGTAAAAGCCTTCGTTGATGCAACACCAATCTCCGGACCTGCGCGCGTCATCAAGACTAGATCAGACTCCCTGACCAGTGAGCTTTCCGGAACATTACAAATCGTCAGAGAATACTTGGCGCCGAGTTTTTTTGCCTCTTGCAATGCGGCCAGGGTATCGGCTGTTTCTCCTGATTGCGAGATAGTAACAATGAGTGTATCCGGCGCTAATACCGGGCTTCTGTAGCGGAACTCACTGGCCACTTCAATATTGCAAGGTACGCGACCCAGTTTCTCCAACCAGTAACGCGCAACCAGACCCGCATGATAACTGGTGCCGCAGGCTAAAATCTGAATGCATTTTATATTATCAAATACTTGGGCTGCCTTGTATCCAAATGAGCTTTCCTGTAAACGATCATTAATGAATCTGCCTTCAAGAGTTTGAGAAACTGCAAAGGGCTGCTCATAAATTTCTTTCAGCATGTAATGACGATAATCGCCTTTATCAACCGCGTCTGCCATTAACTGACTTTCTTTTATCGGGCGGCTGACAATTTTGTCGTCGGCATCAAAAATAACCGGCCCGTCTATGGTTATCGCGGCAATATCGCCATCTTCCAGAAAAATAAAACGCTGGGTGACAGGCAGTAATGCTGCAACATCCGAAGCTATAAAATATTCCCCTATGCCTACGCCAATAACTAATGGGCTGCCTTTCCGGCAGGCGATCAGAGTATTGGGCTCAGCAGTGCTGACTATTCCCAGGGCATAAGCGCCATCAAGCTTTGCAATAGCCAGTTTTACGGCATTTAAAAACCCATCCGCTGTTTCGAGTGCGTGGCATATTTCATGCACGATGACTTCAGTGTCTGTTTGTGAAGTGAATTCATAGCCAATTTCTAACAGCATTTTGCGTAAACTTTCATGGTTTTCAATAATGCCGTTATGCACGACTGCCACGGTGTCCCGACAGATGTGCGGATGAGCATTCTCGGTGCTGGGCTTGCCGTGAGTCGCCCAGCGGGTATGAGCTATACCGATATTGCCCGAAACGGGGTCGGCCTGTAATAATTGCTCAAGGCCTTTAACTTTACCGAGCGCCCTTTTCCGCGCTATGGTCTGATTATGGATGACAGCTAATCCGGCTGAATCATAGCCACGGTATTCCAGACGTTTCAAACCTTCCAGTAAAATGGGCACTACGCTTCGTTGCGCTACTCCGCCTACAATTCCACACATATTATTTTTCCTTTTTAAGGGGTCGTTGCCATTCCGGTAAAGAAATCTGTTTGACTCTGCTTAAGGTTAGCTGATTCTCGGGACTATTACGGGTTATTGTTGAGCCGGCGCCTATCGTAGCATTTTTTCCTATAGTAACCGGAGCAATCAGCTGGGTATCCGAGCCAATAAAAGCGCCGTCTTCAATAACCGTTTGGAATTTATTGACGCCATCATAATTGCAGGTAATGGTTCCAGCGCCGATATTTACCTTGCTGCCCACTGTCGTGTCACCGATATAGCTTAAATGGTTTATTTTACTGAAAGCCGCTACCGATGATTTTTTAACCTCTACAAAATTACCAATGTGTACATTTTCAGCCAATACGGTTTCCGGGCGCAATCTTGCAAAAGGGCCAATTCGGCTACCTTGCCCTATCACTGAATTTTCCATGACACAGTTCGGCAGAATTTCTACATCATCTTTAATAATACAATTTTTTATATAAGTATTGGCGCCTATTTTGACATTATTACCAATGCTGTTCTTGCCCTCGATAACGACGTTAACATCGCAAATTATATCTATTCCCAGTTTTTCAATGGTGCCTCTGAGATCAAAGCGTGCAGGGTCTATCATTGTAACGCCCTGTTCCATTAATTGATAAGCTTGTTCTTGCTGATAGACCCGCTCCAGATGGCTAAGCTGGATGCGATTATTAACCCCCAATACTTCATCAACCGATTCCGGCTGACTCGTGGCAATGATTACGCCATCGGCAACCGCCATTTCAATAATGTCGGTTAAATAATATTCGCCCTGGGCGTTATTATTTTCTATCTGGGATAGCCATTTCTTTAATTGTTCGCCGTGTACCGCCAAAATGCCGGTATTTCCTTCTTTTATCAGTTTTTCAGACGCTGAAGCATCTTTCTCCTCGACAATTCTTGCCACTTGTCCGGTTTCATTTCTGACTATTCGGCCGTAACCGACAGGATTTTCAAGATCGACTGTCAATAAAGCCAAGGATCGGCTATTCACATTGGCTATTAAATGCTTAACCGTGCTTAATTTTAATAAGGGTACATCGCCATATAAAATCAGGACAGTATCTGTATCGGCAATTTGATCGCTGACTTGTTGCACAGCATGGCCTGTACCTAATTGCTGTTGCTGTTCAATCCAGTCGGCTTCCAAATCCTTTAAGGTTTCCCGCACTCGATCCGCGCCATGACCGTAAACGATTTTAATCGCATTGTTATCCAATTGGCGACTCATATCATACACATGCTGTAACAGGGGCCTGCTGGCAATTTTATGCAAGACTTTGGGCAGTTCCGAACGCATACGCGTCCCTTTACCCGCTGCAAGAATAATAGTCGTAATTTTCATTTGATATCCGGTTAAACGAAAAAGCCCGATAGCGTCATACGTTACCGGGCTTCAATAAGGACGAAAAGACGTTATAGGTTACCCTCTATCCGCCGCGTTTTCTAAGTCTGTCAAGAGTTCTCAATTTCATAACAGCTTGAGCCAGTTCCGCCTCAGCTGTTGCATAGTCCATTTTACCTGATTTATCGGTTAATGCTTCTTCTGCTTTCGCTTTAGCTTCCAGGGCGGCAGCTTCATCGATATCTTTGGCTCTAATCGCTGTGTCAGCCAAAATAGTCACCAGATGCGGCTGCACTTCTAAAAGCCCGCCTGATATGTAAAATGGATAACTTTCATCGTCACTCACTTTTACCCGGACTTCGCCAGGATGAAGCCTTGTTATAAATGGCGTATGCCGAGGCGAAATACCCACTTCCCCAAGCTCAGCAGGAGCGAAAACCATTTCAGCCATTCCGGAAAATATCTCCTTCTCTGCGCTTACGATGTCTACGTGTATGGTCATGGTCATTTTTTCACCTGTTTCAATTCTCTCCCTCCGCAGCTAGGCACGGAGAAATAGTCATTAACCTTTTAATGCTTTCGCTTTCTCAAGCACTTCGTCAATAGTGCCGACCATGTAGAAAGCCTGCTCAGGAATATTGTCGTATTCGCCGTCGATAATGCCTTTGAAGCCTGCGATAGTATCTTTCAGTGAAACATACTTGCCTGGAGAGCCGGTAAATACTTCAGCGACGAAGAAAGGCTGAGACAGGAAGCGCTGCATTTTACGTGCTCTTGCTACAGTCAGCTTGTCTTCTTCGGACAATTCATCCATGCCCAGAATCGCAATGATATCGCGCAATTCCTTGTAGCGTTGCAAGATACCCTGCACTTTACGTGCAACATCATAATGCTCTTGTCCGATGACCAAAGGATCGAGCTGACGGCTGGTTGAATCCAGCGGGTCAATAGCAGGATAAATGCCCAACTCGGCAATCTGGCGTGATAATACGACGGTCGCATCCAGGTGAGCAAAGGTTGTTGCAGGCGATGGATCAGTCAAGTCATCTGCTGGCACATAAACGGCCTGGATAGAGGTAATAGAGCCGGTTTTGGTTGAGGTAATGCGTTCCTGTAAAGCCCCCATTTCCTCGGCCAGCGTAGGCTGATAACCTACCGCGGAAGGCATACGGCCCAATAACGCCGAAACTTCCGTACCCGCCAGGGTATAACGGTAAATATTATCAACAAAAAATAATACGTCACGGCCTTCATCGCGGAAATATTCCGCCATGGTTAAACCGGTTAACGCAACACGCAGTCTGTTTCCAGGCGGCTCATTCATCTGGCCGTAAACCAGCGATACTTTGTCGATTACGTTTGAATCGGTCATTTCGTGATAGAAGTCATTACCTTCACGAGTACGTTCACCGACGCCTGCAAATACGGAATAACCGCTGTGCTCAATTGCAATATTACGGATCAGTTCCATCATGTTGACGGTTTTGCCAACGCCCGCACCGCCGAACAATCCGACTTTACCGCCTTTGGTAAACGGACAGACCAGATCGATGACCTTAATGCCGGTTTCCAGCAATTCGTTGGCGGCCGCTTGTTCTGCGTAGCTAGGCGCTTCACGATGAATGCCCCATTTTACTTTTTCGCCGATGGGTCCTTTTTCATCAATAGGCTGCCCCAGAACATTCATAATACGGCCCAGAGTTTCTTGGCCCACAGGCACAGAAATAGGTGCATTGGTATTATGAACAACCAGATCCCTGCTTAAGCCGTCGGTACTGCCCATTGCAATAGTTCTGACTACGCCGTCACCTAATTGCTGTTGTACTTCCAATACTAGATCTTTGCCTTCTACGTTTAAGGCGTCATATACTTTTGGCAGGTCTGCACGTGAGAATTCCACGTCCACGACCGCACCGATAATTTGAACGATTTTACCCGAACTCATTGAGTTGTCCTCTAAGTGTTGTGTCATTTTGCTTGAGCCCTCCGACTAGCTCAGGAGAGTCTTAAACAGCAGCGGCGCCGGCAACAATTTCTGAAATTTCCTGAGTAATAGCGGCTTGTCTCGCTTTGTTGTAAATCAGTTGCAACTCACTGATGAGATTCCCGGCGTTATCTGAAGCGCTCTTCATAGCCACCATTCTGGCTGCCTGCTCACAAGCATTATTTTCAACCAGACCTTGGTAAACCTTCGATTCGATAAAACGTTTCAACAGATGATCCAAAACCTCTCTTGCATCGGGTTCATAAATATAATCCCAATGTCCGCTCAGGTTTTCGTCAAGCTCACGGGCCACCGCAGGAAGTAACTGTTCAACAGTGGGCCGCTGAGTCATGGTATTCACGAACTCATTGCTGACGATATACAACTGATCGATTTTACCTTCCTCATAGGCATCCAGCATAATCTTGATCACGCCGATGATGTCCTTCATATGCGGCGTGTCACCCAACTTGGAAACCTGGCCGACCAGATTCACCCTCAGATTGCTAAAGAAACCGAAAGCCTTGGTGCCTATTGTACAAACATCCACTTCAATATTTGCTTTGTCCCATTCCATCAAATGGGTTAACGTCTTTCTGAATAAATTTGAATTCAGTCCGCCGCACAAGCCTCTATCGGAGCTGACTACAATGAGCCCGACTCGTTTAACCTCTTTTGCAATCAGATAAGGGTGTTTGTACTCAGGATTAGCTTGAGACAAATGCTTGATAATGCCGCCGATTTTTTTAGAATAAGGTCGTGTTGCCTGCATTCTGTCTTTTGTTTTACGCATTTTACTCGCGGCAACCATTTCCATTGCCCGGGTGATCTTTTGAGTATTCTTGATACTCGCGATCTTGGTGCGTATTTCTTTACCAACAGCCATTTGAAGACCCTTTTACCAACTATGAGTTTTAATGAAAGTTTCAATAGCGGTTCTTAAACCGCTGCTGATCTCATTATTAAAGTCGCCGGTCGCGTTAATGTTATCCATTAATTCACAATGTTCTGACTTCATATACAACTGTAAAGCAGATTCAAAATCAAGCACCTTGTTCACTTCGACGCTATCAAGAAAACCTTCGTTAGCTGCAAACAATGAAACCGCCATTTGCGCAACTGACATCGGCGAATATTGATTTTGCTTCATTAATTCCGTAACACGCTGGCCGCGTTCAATTTGCTTGCGGGTGCTTTCATCCAGATCCGAAGCGAACTGTGCAAATGCCGCTAATTCGCGGTATTGCGCCAAGTCAAGACGTGTACCTCCGCCGAGCTTCTTGATGATCTTGGTCTGTGCCGCACCACCTACTCGCGATAC
Source organism: Methylococcales bacterium (assembly GCA_028715725.1). Lineage (GTDB taxonomy): Bacteria > Pseudomonadota > Gammaproteobacteria > Methylococcales > Methylomonadaceae > JAGXGJ01. Next base: position 5,015 of record JAQURG010000036.1, on the reverse strand, counting down.
CGACAAGCCGGCGTTTACCGCTGGACGGATACCTGAGTTAAATAAATTACTTTCAAGGAAAATCTGACCGTCGGTGATGGAAATAACGTTAGTCGGTACGAAAGCCGATACGTCGCCACCCTGGGTTTCAATAATAGGCAATGCGGTCAATGAGCCCGTTTTACCCTTAACTTTGCCACCGGTTAATTTCTCAACTTCATCCGCATTAATACGTGATGCTCTTTCCAGCAAGCGCGAATGCAAATAAAACACATCGCCTGGGTACGCTTCACGGCCTGGCGGACGACGCAACAATAAAGAAACCTGACGATAAGCCCAAGCCTGCTTGGTCAAATCATCATAAATAATCAGCGCATCTTCGCCGCGGTCTCTGAAGAACTCGCCCATTGAACAGCCGGTATACGGTGCGATAAATTGCAGCGCAGCTGATTCAGACGCGGATGCCGAAACAATAATGGTATGCGCCATTGCGCCATGCTCTTCGAGCTTGCGAACCACGTTGGCGATGGATGAACGTTTTTGACCGATAGCGACATAGATACATTTAATACCGGTGCCTTTCTGATTGATGATGGCATCAATCGCAATCGCGGATTTACCGGTTTGCCTGTCGCCAATGATCAATTCCCGCTGTCCACGACCGACAGGAATCATCGCATCGATAGATTTCAAACCCAACTGCACGGGTTGATCAACCGATTGACGGGCAATTACGCCTGGCGCGATTTTTTCTATAGGAGCCGTTTCGGAGGTATGAATAGCGCCTTTACCGTCGATAGGATTACCCAGCGCATCAACGACGCGGCCCAGCAATGCTTCGCCAACAGGTACTTCCAGAATTTTGCCGGTACATTTTACGGTATCGCCTTCAGTAATGTGCTGGTATGAACCTAATATCACCACACCCACTGAGTCTCTTTCCAGGTTAAGCGCCATCCCAAAGGTATTGCCTGGAAACTCAAGCATTTCGCCTTGCATCGCTTCAGAAAGACCATGTACTCTTACGATACCGTCAGTCACACTGACTACAGTACCTTCAGTATGCGCTTCGGCACTCAGGTCGAAGTTTTCGATCTTCTTTTTAATCAGATCACTTATTTCAGATGGGTTTAATTGCATGTTCTTTTTCTCACTCTCACTGTAGTGCTTTGTGCATGTGTTGAAGCCGGCCTTTAATAGATCCGTCAATGACTCTGTCGCCCGCCCGTACCAAAACGCCGCCGATTAATGACTTATCCACGCTTACATTCATATGGATTTTTTTACCCAGGGTTTTTTCCAATGTTGCTGCAAGATCCTGCTTTGCCTCTTTGGATAATGCATAAGCACTCAATACTTCAACCTCGGTATAACCTTCATCTTCGGCTTTGTAAGCCTCGAAAAGCTTTGCAATAAAAGGCAATAAGCTTAACCGGTTGTTTTGAACCAGCAATTTTAGAAAATTCGCATCCTCTTCATTAACGTGCCCCTGGCAAATGTCCAGCATAAGCTCTGATAACCTTTGTCTGTTCACTTTCGGGTTATCGACTACAACAGAAATGTCTTCATTATTTAGGACAGCCGACATAAACGCCAAACTCTGCGACCATTTTGCAGCCGTCTGAGTTTCTTTGGCCCTTTTAAACACTGCTGCTGCGTAAGGCCTTGCTAATGTTGCCAGTTCGCTCATTATGCTTAACCTAATTGATTAGAGACTTTGCTGATAATATCCTGATGCTTGGATTTATCAATTTCCGCACCGAGAATCTGCTCGGCGGCACTTAATGCCAAATCAGCCACTTCCTGACGTAATCCTTCCTTAGCCTGCTGTATTTCCTGTTCAATTTGTGCTTTTGCTGAGACAATCAAGCGCTCGCCTTCTTTTTTGGCGGCGTCTTTTGATTCTTCAACAATTTCATTAGCACGTTTTTGAGCCAGGTTCACAATCTCTGAAGACTGTTCTTTAGCTTCTTTTAAAACGCCCTTGGCTTTTTTCTCAGCCAGAAGAATTTCTTCGTGCCCTCTTTCGGCGGCGGCCAAACCATCGGCAATTTTCTTTTTTCGTTCTTCTAAAGAGTCAAATAAAGGAGGCCAAATGTACTTCATGGTAAACCATACCAGAAGTGCAAATGTTATCATTTGCCCAATCAAAGTAGCATTGATACTCACGATTCGTTCCTCTTGTTGCTATTGAAATTAGACAGCTTATGTTAACCCGCAGCCGTAGCTTGTACAGCAGACAGGAATGGGTTCGCAAATGTGAAGAACAATGCCAAACCAACGCCAATCATAGTTACCGCGTCTAACAGACCGGCAACCACAAACATTTTTACTTGCAGCATAGGGACCATTTCGGGTTGACGAGCCGCGCCTTCCAGGAACTTCCCACCCAACAGACCAAAGCCTATAGCAGTTCCTAAAGCGCCCATGCCAAGAATCAGACCCACTGCAATAGCAGTCATGCCTTGTACGTCAGCAATTAATTTTGCAATTTCCATGAAACCTCCAAACGATTAATAAAGTAATAAAAAACAGTTAAAAAATAATTAATGATCTTCGTGCGCCATACTCAGGTATACGATAGTTAACACCATAAATATAAAAGCTTGAAGGGTAATAATTAAAATATGAAAAATTGCCCATGGAAAACTTAATACCGGTTGAATATACCAGGGCAATAAGGCAATCAAAATAAAGATCAATTCACCCGCATACAGGTTTCCGAATAAACGAAGCGCCAGTGAGATTGGCTTTGCTATTTCTTCTACTAATTTCAACAGCAGGTTGAAGGGTAATAACCAGGGACCGAAAGGCTGAAACATCAACTCTTTGGCAAAGCCCCAAGGGCCTTTTATTTTGACGCTGTAAAAAATAATCAAACAGAACACCGAAATTGACATGGCGAATGTCGCATTCAAGTCTGTACTGGGAACAACCCGCAGGTATTCGATGCCTATCATTGAGCCAATTAACGGCAAAATATCTACCGGAAACAAGTCCATGAAGTTAAACAGGAATACCCAGCAAAATATCGTTAGCGCCAAAGGAGCGATTAATTTACTTTTGCCGTGAAAGCTGTCTTTTACCTGAGTATCAACAAACTCTATCAGCATTTCAGCAAAATTTTGCACTAATCCAGGCACACCGGAAGTTGCTTTTTCTGCCGCCATTTTGAAAAACCAGACAAATAACCCGCCTAGTACGGCCGAGAAAAACAAGGTATCAAGATGCAGCGTCCAAAAACCTTCACCAGCATGTAGCGGGGTTAAATGGTGAATAATATAACCGGTTGCACCTTCGGCAGCATGAGCTTCGGTAGCCATTGTTCCTCTCTTTGATAATTAAAAAATAACGTTAGCGCATCAATAACGCAAACCAAAACATCGATAATGCCGTTATATAACCCGTTAACAGCGGTAATATTTTTATATTTGGAACTTGAAAAATCATTATGAACAGCGCCGCCGTTAATAATAACTTTCCCGACTCTCCCGCATAAAAGGAGTTTACAATTTTTCTTGGCTTCAATCCGGAAGCTTTGACTATGCGCAAAGCAAAATACAGATTAGGAACAAAAGCCGCAATCCCGCCTAAAACACTGCTTAAGCCTTGTTGCCAACCGCCTGCAATGGCAAAGCCAGAGGTAATAATTAAAATTATCAGGAGTTGATATCCAAGAATCTTACTGACAGTAGAGTACTTTCTATCTGCCACACGGCTCTCCAAACATAATAGCCTGAGGATTATATATAGGGGACTTCATTAAATCAAGGTTGATTAAAATCAAGTTGTAAATTAATGGTTATTTATCACCCGTTTCTTATGGCTCAGTTTAGCGTAATCAAAGAAAAAGCAAGTAGCGCGACAAGCGCAATAACACCAGATGAGTTGCCTCGCCTGATGCTGAATTTCAAGCTTTGCTGATTCCGTGACAGCACTATAAAGCAGTATGCAAGACGTTTAATATGGGCCATTTACCGCCTTTGCCTCGACAACCACCTAAACCTGAGCCATACGGAACTTAAGAATATAAACCGCTTAATTATGGCAAGGTCAGCCAAGTTCTTCTATGCTTGGATTTTAACTTGCGCAAAGGAGACGTTAATGGCTATTAAGGATTGGCTTGCAGAAGATAGGCCCAGAGAGAAGCTGTTGCAACGAGGTTCAGCCGCTTTGACTGATGCCGAACTCTTGGCTATTTTTTTGCGGACGGGAACGCGTGGGAAATCAGCGGTTGATTTAGCCCGCGAGTTGCTTGCAGATTTCGGATCTTTGAGAGCCCTGCTGGATGCAGATCAACAGCGGTTTTGCCTGGGCAACGGCTTGGGCAGCGCCAAATATGCACAACTCCAGGCTGTACTGGAAATGGCCAAGCGTCATTTTAAAGAAGTTCTTCAGCGCGGCAATGCCCTAACCAGCCCGGAAATGACTCGGGCTTACCTCAGCGCGCAATTGCGCGGCTACAGTTATGAAGTATTTGCCTGTTTATTTCTTGATAACCAGCACAGGGTTATTCAACTGGATGAATTATTCAGAGGTACGATAGATGGGGCCAGCGTTTATCCCAGGGAAGTGGTCAAACAGGCGCTGTACCATAATGCGGCCGCGGTAATTTTTGCCCATAACCATCCTTCAGGCATTTCCGAGCCCAGTCAGGCTGATAAACATATCACCGAGAAGCTTAAACAAGCGCTCGCCTTGTTCGACATACGCGTACTGGATCATTTTATCATTGGGGACGGGCAACCCTATTCATTTGCCGAACACGGTCTGCTATAGCAAATCATTTCAATAGTCGATGCAGTGCTGGCGAATGCTTTGCCGCTAATCAAAATAGCAGCGTAATCTTCAGCGGAGATTTTATTTTAAATCGATGATTGTTACTTTACTCAAAGATTTGGAGCCCTATTTAACCTCAGTTCGGGATAAGAAAAGTGGCAGGTTTTTGTAAAGCCAGGAAAATAGTGATTCCGACCTCCATCTTTTTCCTACAAGCCCCGGCCTATCATGAAATTAACACAATTAGTTTGCGATGT
>JAQURG010000035.1 GCA_028715725.1 Methylococcales bacterium | reverse complement strand
CCGTCTTCGCCTTTGCTAAACAAGCCTTGCCTTGCTCCAGAAATTCACTCCCGCTAGCCGTTCTCGCCATCGCCGCTCCCATGATAAAGCACGGCTTATTATTTCATCTATGAAGTAGAAATGGAATAAGTCCTGTAGGTATCATTATTGATGCGTACTGGCAGAAACCAGACTGGCAGCGAAGCGGTGGCAACAAGGAAGTCCACGTTCATCTCAGGGGCGATCATGGGACGCAACTCATGCTTTGAAAAGTTGTAGACGTTAAAAGTCGCCTCGCGATTACTGGCGCAGATCTTCACGCAGTGCAGCCCCACCCCGGAAAGACCTTCTTACGGAAGGCGTCGAGTTTAATCAGCGGCACGGCATGGATCAGCCGCACGAACTGGGACCAATTAACGTCAATTCCGGTCAGCGGTTGTAGTTGCGCCAGTTGTCGCCAATCTGCCTGCCGCTCATACCCTGCGCCCACATAGCGAGATTGAAGCATGCGGCGCTTACACCATCGCCGTGATCGAATTAGATCCCTGCTTCATTGAGCCATACCTGCATTATGCCGGCTTGAAGGGATTTTTGAGCCTCCTCCGGCGAGCATTAATGAACGTTTCGTCATCCTGACCGCCTTCGTGCAACTTAGGCATAAAGAACAGAAACGCCTCGCGGTGGCAAGTCAAGAAGCTTAACTACCCGTAATAATATGGCTTTCGAATATCATCTCTCTTTTAAGTCTTGTTTGCAACAGACCTATGACGTTAGCCCTGTTAACTCATTTGAGCTTTTTCTCATCAATCAGGCGAATTTCGTTTTGAAACAGAAATTCTCCCTCTTTCTCGAAGAACGCTGCTCAAGCCATGGTCATTAGACAGATAGACTATGCTTCAAATACTCACTCTCAGCAAAAATATCCCTGTTATCCTCTACCCTGTCCAGGTAAACCTTCCCATCCAGATGATCAAATTCATGCTGAAAAATTCGCGCAACAAATTCTTCCAGCCTGGCTTCCATTAAACTGCCTTGTTGATCGGTATAATGGATTAATATTTCTTTATATCTTGGCACTAATGCACGTATGCCCGGAATACTTAAACAGCCCTCCCAGCCCTTTTCCTTGTTATCCGACAATGCTTGAAAAGCAGGATTGATCATCACCGTCGGCGTCATTAGCGGAGCGGATGGATAACGCGCGGTCGGGCGCGATGCAATAATAATAATCCGCTTTGATACGCCAATCTGAGGCGCGGCTATACCGACACCCTGAGTCGTTGCCAGGGTGTCTTGCATGATTTCGATGACCTGCAGTATCTCAGCGCTCCGCACATCAGCCACCACCTGGGCTTTTAGCCGAAGCACTTTTGCTCCTAATTGAGCAATTTCGCTGATATTAGTCATTATTATGAAGCCTGTAACTCATTCAAAATCACCGATTGAGCTTGCAGAGGCTCTTCATTGGTCACATGCAACAACTGCAAATAACGGCCATCAGGCTGTAACAGCCAAGCTTGCGTATTATCTTTTAAATACAAATCGAGGTCATGCAATATACGGTTAGAGAGGCGCTTGCTTTCAATTGGAAAACAGATTTCCACGCGGCGAAACATATTACGATTCATTAAATCCGCACTGGAAGCATAAACTTCCTGATTGCCATCATTGGCAAACGCATAAATCCGGGCATGTTCCAGAAATCGTCCAATAATCGCACGAACTTCTATATTTTCAGAGACGCCCGGAATACCGGGTCTGAGACAGCAAATCCCTCTGACAATTAATTTAACCTCAACCCCGGACTGGGATGCACGGTAAAGAGCCTGTATCGATTGCTCTTCAACAATAGCATTGACTTGAATGATTATTTTTGCCGGCTTGCCGTTTTTGGCATGGTTAATTTCCCGTTCAATTTTTTCAAGCAGGCCTTTATGTAAAGTAAACGGCGATTGCAGCAACTTGTTCAATTTAGTTACCTTACCCAAACTGGTCAACTGTGCAAATACTCGCCGGACATCTTCGCCCAACTCTTTATCACAGGAGAACAAACCATAATCGGTATAGATCTGTGCGGTTTTGGGATGATAATTGCCCGTGCCCAGGTGTACATAATTTCGCAACTCCTTACCTTCCCTGCGTAATACCAGGCACATTTTGGCGTGAGTCTTATAACCGACAACCCCATATACGACATGTACGGCCGCTTCCTGTAGCTTGGATGCTAAATCGATATTGGCTTTTTCATCGAAACGCGCTCTTAACTCGATAACAACAGTTACTACTTTGCCGGCTCTGGCTGCTTTAATCAAGGCGGCAACAATAGGCGAATCAGCGCCGGTGCGATAAAGCGTCTGCTTGATTGCCAGCACTTCAGGCGCTGCCGCCGCCTGGCGTAAAAACTCGACTACCGGTGAGAAAGATTCAAAAGGGTGATGCAGCAAAATATCGTGGCGCTTAATCGCTGCAAACATGTCTTTACGCGCAAGCTGGGGCGGAACACTGGGTTTGAAAGGCGCGAATTTAAGATCAGGTCTATCTACAAGGTTATTAACTTCCTGAATTCTGTTCAGGTTAACGGGGCCATCCACTAAAAACAGCCGCTCCCGGTTTAATTCAAAACGATCCAATAGGAAGCTCACGGTATCATCAGGACAATTACGATCGATCTCCAACCGGACTTCATCGCCATAATTACGCATCGCCAGCTCACCCTGAACTGCCAATAACAAGTCATCGATGGCATCATCATCGACAAAAAAATCACTGTTCCGGGTGACCCTGAACTGATAACAGCCTTTAACCATCATGCCATTGAATAATTCACTGACAAAGGCGTGAATAATGGATGACAAAAATACAAAATCAGCAGGGCCGCTTTGAGTCTCGTCAGCAGGCAATTGAATAACGCGTGGCAAGGCTCTGGGAGCCTGCAAAATAGCTCTGCCGCTATTTCTGCCGAAGGCATCCTTGCCGGTCAAGGAAATAATAAAATTTAAACTCTTGTTGAGTATGCGGGGAAAAGGGTGCGCTGAATCAAGACCAACAGGCGTTAAGATGGGTAACAGTTCATCATTAAAGTAATTTTCCAGCCATTGTTGTTGGACTTCGCTCCAGTCATTGCGACGAATAAAACGAATATTATCAGCTTCAAGTTCCGGAATCAAAATCTCATTGAGAACCTGATATTGCTCTTCCACCAGTTCATGCGCCTGAACAGATATCTGTTGTAATTGTTCATTTGGAGTCAAACCATCAGGACCTACGACGTCCCGATCAATAGCCGCCATCTGGATAACGCTGGCAACGCGAACCTCGAAGAACTCATCCAGATTTGAACAGGAGATACACAAATAGTTAAGCCGCTCCAGCAAAGGTACGGCTTCATTTTTTGCCTGCGCCAAAACACGTTTGTTGAATTCCAGCAGGCTCAGATCTCGATTGATGTAAAGCTCGGGGCTTTCAAGGTTTATCGTTTCAAGCGCTTCGTTTGTGTCCATTTTTTTCGTTAACTTATCAGGTATTACGCCTGTGATAAAAATATGCCGGTCACTGATTTCCTCGATATTCAGATTTAATCCTGCCTGTGCCAATTGTTCAGTAATTTCTTCCAAACTAAAAGCCGCCAGTAAAGAATTGTAAAAATCCCGCTGCAGAATCTCAGGTTCATCGGCGACATAATTATTCACCATTAGTTGCGCATCCTCAACCCCGGCGGGACGCAATAAATCCATGATGATGATACGTGTACCCGGCCTGGAATATTTTTTTATGGTCAGCCAAAGCACTTGCGGATCGGGCAAATGATGCAAGAGACTATTACTGTAAATTATGTCATAACTGGATTGCGGTAATAAGACATCAGGCAACCGGCCGTGTATAAAGTTTATGCGCTGCGTCAGATCAGGCGTTAATGCTGATGTTGCATAATCCAGCATAGGCTTTGAGCCATCAATTGCATCAACCTTGCTCAAAGGAAAGGCTTTGGCAAAGCGGCAACTGATATCACCCGGCCCGCATCCCAAGTCCAGGGAAGTCCCGTTAAACTCAGGACAATCTACGAACGATTTCAGCCGCTGTATAAATTCATTATGCGGCATTTCAAAGTCTGCTTCAGCATAAGCTTTTACCTGACTTTCATCTTCCATTAACTCAGGCTCTAACAAACGTTTCATACGCTAAATCCTCTTTTTCCCTGCAACCCGCCGGTATGAACAGCAACAATTCGCCGCCCCGGTTTAAAAAATTGTTTTGCTATTAAATCGTAGAGTGCGTACATCATTTTGCCGGTATAGAGGGGTTCAAGAGGAATTCCGGTTTTAAATTCAAAGTCGGCAATAAATGCCATAAGTTCAGCATTGGTTTTGGCGAAGCCGCCGAAGTGATAATCCAGATTAATCTGCCAGTCAGTACGAGACTGTGGTAATAAAGATTCAATGTCAGCCTGTAAAAATCCCGCATTTTTTAATGCCGCAAATCCCAGTACGGACACCCTGTCAGGAACTGCATCAATGATACCCGCTAAAGTTGCTCCTGTTCCACAGGGAGCGCAGATTATGTCGTATGCGACATTTATTTCGTTAACCAGTTCCGCAATGCCCTTTAACGCTAAAGTCTGCGCTCCGCCTTCCGGCAGCCAATACTGATGCGGCTTTAATCCAGGCAAATCATGGCAGCCTTTGTATTGCCGCAGTAGCCTGTAGTCGAAACGGGATATAAACTTCAGTTCCATACCCCAGCTTTGTATATCAGATAAAGTTGGTGTTAACGTAGGCGGTTGTTCGCCCCGAATAAGGCCGATGGTTTTCAGGCCTAAAGCCTTGCCCGCATAAGCCAGCGCATGTAAATGGTTGGAGTAGGCGCTGCCCATGCTGATAACTGTATCCGCGCCTGAATAGAGGGCATGATCAAGGATGAATTTAAGTTTACGCCATTTATTCCCGGAAATGATCGGATGCAGCAAATCGTCGCGTTTCACCCATAGTTCGATTTGATATCGATCAATCAACGGATCATTAATCTTCGTTAAAATGGATGGCTTGAAAGTAAGTTCCAGTTTATAGAGTTCAGGGTGCATTTATAAGGGTAGCATGATCGCGGCAAAGCGGAGCAATTCCAATTACGGCATAAGTGAAACAGAAAGGCTGACATAATTCATTATCGAACAGGGTTAACTCTGAAATCAAATATCCTGCCGCCAATCAACTGCGCAGAATAATTATTTTTCCACTGTCAAAGCAGGCACAGCCGCCAGCGACTTTTTCGTGTAGGCATGAGGCTACGCCAATACCTGCTCTACTCTTCCCTGCTCTATGATTTTACCTGATACCCACCAACGCAAAAGTTTCGCCAGGATAAATGGCAAAGCTAATGCCATCAACGACCTTTTGCTCGTGATTAAAAATGACGCTGAGGTTTTCAACAGACCATAGAGGAGTCTTCATTTGAAGTCTCCCGGATTGCTGATCATTAAAAGTTTTTCCACAATGCCTGATGTTTAAATTGATTAAATGGTATGACTTTCTATTAAGTTTGAATCACTCTTTCCCTGCCGAGAAGGGACAAGGACTTGTGCCGATGTTCATGCCCTGTGGAAATGAATTTTGAATCAAGACGTCCCTAATGCCAGCCGCCGTATCGGGTAGTCGGATCGCACCTGAATCCTTCCGTAATTTTATTGGCATCCGGTACGGTAACTGTAGCTTCAGCCGTCCGGACCCTATTGGCATAATTATAACCGCCAATGAATTTGGCTTTTCGGGCAATCGCAGTCGTTCACGGATTAATGTCATATTGGGTTATTGCCGCATGAACAATCGCAGTAACAAGCTTTTCGGCATCGTCATTTTGCGCGTCAGGATAAAACGTCAAGACGATGGGCAAAATCGTGTTTGCCGGTATCTCAACCGTGTAAAGATTACTACCTTGCAAAGTCGTACTTGTGCCAAGCTGCTCATTATTATCGGTCACTTTGATAACACCCGCTTTTACCGGACCATGATTATCGCTGACGCTTCCTTCCAGAACAGTCGCCTTATCGTATTTCTTGAGTGTCTTCGGAAGGGGTGGAGTGCTCTGATCCTCTTTTTCACAGCCAGCCATAGAACAACTCGCTATAAAAAGCATCAATAAGGCACATAAGAATTTATAGTTCATTTTATCAGCGGAAGATTCAGTGTTCATGGTTAGCTCCACAATTAAAAATTCAAATATCCGATTAAAATTATATCTGCAATCTTCTGCTTTATTCTTATTTGTTTAACGATCAAGACTGTGGTTATGGGTTAGATAGTGATGATAAATTGCATTATCTGGCAATTTTGCCCGCTTCATCCTCTTTCGATGAATGGAATTCCAGCGTTTGTCAGGCTTTGACAGAGTTCGAAAAAGAGCTGTACAATGAAGATGGTATTTTGGAGAGACTGAAAATTCTAAAGATTACAGGTATTAAGGATCTTAATTTCATCTTTTCACGTTATACGCAAATCCAGACGCATCCATAACAATCGAGATTCGCTTCGCCCCATGCGGCACAGTGTATCTGGAACAAATCCTGAAGCGAAATAGCCTGACGCCTATTGGCTCGGTAGAGCCAAAACCGGCAAGTCTATTCTATTCTGGAGAAGACAATCATCGTAATCCAGAAAATTATATCGATTTTGAGGAAAAGACTCGCTGGGTGAACAATAGAAGAATATGCCGATTTCATATCAGCATGACAAACATATTTCAAATTTACGTGCATACCAGGCAAAATACACATTGATTAAAAATTAACCAAGAGAATTAAAGTGCAGCATGAGCATGGCCCCATTTGTAGATTTTGTAATACTCCTTTAAAGCATACCCTTGTCGATCTTGGCATGTCTCCGCTTTGCGAAAATTTTCTAAGCGCTGAGCAACTGAACCATATGGAGCCTTTTTACCCACTCCGCGTCTATGTATGTGAAAGCTGTTTTCTGGCGCAACTTGAAGAGTATGTCAGCCCGGAGGAAATATTTAATGAATATGCCTATTTTTCTTCCTATGCTGACTCGTGGCTACAACACGCAAAGAATTATACGGATTTAATGATTGAGCGCTTTGGAATTAATACTGACAGTTTTGTCGTCGAACTCGCCAGCAACGACGGTTATTTACTCAAAAACTTTGTCGAGAAAAATATTCCGGTATTGGGCGTAGAACCGGCCGCGAATGTGGCAAAGGTTGCAGTCGGGAAAGGCGTTCCGACTATTGTTGAGTTCTTTGGCGAAAATATGGCCAAGGATATGGTATCAAAGGGGGAAAAAGCGGACTTGGTGCTGGGAAACAATGTATTGGCACAGGTGCCTGATCTCAATGACTTCGTTAGCGGCATGAAAGTTCTTCTGAAACCAGAGGGAATTATTACTATCGAATTCCCCCATTTGGTCCGGCTAATGGAGGAAAACCAGTTTGACACCATTTATCACGAACATTTTTCCTATTTTTCATTCATTTCAGTAGAGAAAATTTTCGCCGCCCACAAGCTGACTATTTTTGATGTCGAAGAACTGTCTACGCACGGCGGCTCTTTGAGAATTTATGCAAAACATTCAGATGATGAATCAAAGCCCCTGAGCGACAGAGTAACCGAACTCAGAAGCAGAGAGGAGAATTTAGGACTCACTCAAATGGAGACCTATTCTGCGTTCTCCGAGCAGGTGAAGGAAACCAAGCGGAAACTGCTGGAGTTCCTGATCAAGGTGAAACGCGAGGGAAAAACGGTGTGCGGTTACGGAGCTCCCGGAAAAGGCAATACTCTCCTGAACTACTGCGCCATCAGGACGGATTTCCTTGACTATACGGTCGATCGCAACCCTTATAAACACGGCAAGTTCACTCCCGGGACGCATATACCTATCTTTCCTCCGGAAAAGATCCGCGAGACCCGTCCGGATTATCTGCTTATTTTACCCTGGAACGTCAAGGAGGAAATTATGAAGCAGCAGGCTTATATCAAGGAATGGGGTGGACAATTTATCGTTCCTATACCTGAGGTTAAGGTATATTAGTCAGCTTTATAAAGCCGGGCATGAGAACTCCGGCTTTTTTCGAGGGGCTCATATTGCTGAAAGAATCACGTCTATGGGCTAGCGTCAGGGTCGGCAATACAACAGTATTTCCTTCAATATGACCGGATTGATTCACGGTACCTTGGTGAGAAAACTGTTGGCGCTCGCCAAGATTCTTGATTATAACAGTCTGTAGGCTATGCTCTTTCAACTGTAGGTAATCAGATATTGTAGAGCATGAAGGTTCGCCAACAACTTCCTGAACCTCCAGTAAATTGTTGAATATTTTAATTTAAATTATCAGAAAAGGTGGAATCTTGAATATTGTTGATCTTAAAAGCCCGGATGACTCAAAGAAAGCCGGTCAGGAGATTTATTCATTAATCGCTGAGCTCTTCCCGATTTGTCGAAGCATTACCGGCGACGGGTATCGGCAAACCATGAGCATCCTTCAGCGCGATATTCCAATCAAGATTCATGAGATTCCCTCGGGAACACAGGTTTTCGACTGGACGGTGCCCAGGGAGTGGAATATCAGAGATGCCTATGTGAAAAACGCAAAAGGCGAGAGAGTCATTGATTTCCGGAAATCCAACCTGCATGTCTTGAATTACAGCATACCGGTTAAAAAAATCGTCTCATTGGCGGAATTGAAAGAGCATCTCTTTACCCTCCCCGATCATCCTGATTGGGTTCCCTACAGAACCTCTTACTACAAAGACAACTGGGGATTTTGTTTAAGCCACAATGAACTGTTGAAACTTGAGGACGGAGACTACGAAGTATATGTCGACTCAACGCTCGAACCGGGAAGTCTTACCTACGGCGAACTGTATCTGGAAGGTGAAGAGCAGGAAGAAATCCTGATTTCCTGCCACTGTTGCCATCCCTCTTTGGCAAATGACAACCTGTCGGGGATTGGCGTTGCGACTCTTCTTGTGAAATATCTCCAGACTGTCCCTCATCGGTTCTCCTACCGTTTCATCTTTATTCCAGGAACCATCGGCGCAATTACCTGGCTGGCCATGAACGAAGCCAACCTGAACCGTATAAAACACGGACTGGTAATCACCGGAGTGGGTGATGCCGGAAAGATCACTTATAAGAAAAGCCGCCGCGGAAATGCAGAGGTAGACCGGGCGACTGCCCACGTCCTCAAGCATTCCGGACAAAATCACGACCTCATCGATTTTTATCCTTATGGTTATGATGAGCGTCAATATTGCTCACCGGCTTTTAATCTTCCTGTGGGCTGTTTCATGAGAACGCCTTACGCACAATATCCTGAATATCATACTTCCGCTGATAACCTGGAGTCTTTAAGTCCTGAGTCACTTGGAGACAGCTTTTCCAAGCTTTTGGGGATCTTGCAAATTTTGGACAATAACCGGATCTACCTGAATTTAAACCCCAAATGCGAACCCCAGTTGGGCAAAAGAGGGCTCTATTCATCCATCGGGGCAAATGAGCTGGCGTTATTATGGGTTTTAAACATGTCAGACGGCGACAATTCCTTACTGGATATTGCTGAAAGGTCGGGCATCGGATTTACCGCTATTCAAGAGGCGGCGCGCATATTGTCAACCAGTGATCTCTTGAAAGAGAACCGGGAGACTAACTAAATATATTCATTATAAGGAATCTGATCTCATGTCTTCTCTTAAGGATAAAATTGCCGTTGTAACCGGCGCCGGTAGCGGAATCGGCAAGGCTATCGCGCTCAGTTTGGCCTGCGAAGGCGCCACAGTCTGCATTGTCGGACGCAATCTGGAAAAGCTTCAGGCCGCGGTAGATTCCGCCCGACAGTTTTCAGGAACTATTTCAACGTTTCAAGCCGACCTTGAAATAGACCAGGAAATCAATAATCTGGCAACGAGCATTAAAAAAGAGCTCGGAGGAATTGATATATTGATACATAGCGCCGGAACAATCACTATAGACAGGTTTGACCAGGCCGCGATAGAAGACTTTGATCGCCAATACCGCGTCAATGTTCGCGCACCCTACCTTCTAACGCAGGCATTTTTGCCGGCGCTGAAAGCGCAACGCGGACAGATAGTATTCATTAATTCTCTTGCCGGGCTAACTGCGAAAGCCGGCGTCAGCCAATATGCCGCCACCAAGCATGCCCTCAAAGCCATTGCCGACAGCCTCAGGGAAGAAGTTAATCCGGACGGAGTTCGCGTATTAACCGTCTTTCCTGGACGAACCGCAAGTCCCATGCAGGAAGCCCTTCAAGCGATAGAGAATAGAGTTTATCAGCCGGAACGTCTGATGCAACCTGAGGACGTGGCTTCGGTTATTATTAATTCACTCAATCTCCCTCGCACTGCTGAGGTTACCGATATCAATATCAGACCTTTAAGCAAGTTATAGGCTAACGTAACCAACCCGGCTTTATCGGTATAACAACAAAAAGCGGATCAGTCTGCTTTGCTAGTAAATAAAAACAAGAGGAAAGTCCCTGCAAGACAATGTTTATTGGAAAAAATGTTTTTCGAGTTAGTGCTTACCGGCCCTATTGCAGCCTAATTTGTCAGGCTACATAGTGCGTTTCAATATATCTTTGCACGATTTCCTGAAATTCTTCGGCAATCCTATCTCCTTTAAGAGTCACCGTTTTTTCACCATCTTCATAGACTGGAGCCACCGGTGATTCACCCGTGCCGGGCAGGCTGATACCGATATTGGCACTTTTACTTTCACCGGGGCCATTAACCACACAGCCCATGACGGCAATTTCCATAGTTTCAACGCCAGGGTATTGCGTGCGCCATATCGGCATTTGATCGCGCAAATAGGTTTGAATGTCCATCGCCAGTTTTTGGAAATAATCACTGGTGGTGCGACCGCAACCGGGGCAAGAAATAACCATCGGAGTGAAAGAACGAAAGCCCATCGTCTGTAGTATTTCCTGTCCGACGATAACCTCCTGAGTCCTGGAAGCACCGGGTTCTGGCGTTAGAGAAATGCGGATAGTATCGCCGATGCCCTGCTGCATTAATACCGATAATGCCGCCGCTGAAGACACTATGCCCTTGGAGCCCATACCGGCTTCAGTAAGACCCAAATGCAGTGCATAATCGCAACGGCTGGATAAATCCTGATAAATATTGATCAGTTCCTGAACGTTGCTGATCTTGCAGGAAAGAATAATTTTATTTTTACTTAAACCTATTTCTTCAGCTTTGGCGGCGCTCTCAAGCGCAGACAAAACTATCGCTTTCCGGGTAATAGCGGGCAAGGGTTCCGGATTCTTCAACAACCTGTTTTTGTCCAGTAATCGCGTCAAAACAGCCTGATCCAGACTACCGCCGTTGACGCCGATACGCACAGGTTTGTTATACCGGCAGGCAAATTCAATCATTTGCTGGAATTGCGGGTCACGACTTTTACCACGCCCTACATTCCCCGGATTGATCCGGTATTTATCCAGAGCTTGTGCACAGTCCGGATATCTTTCCAGCAATTTATGACCGTTAAAATGAAAATCACCGACTATCGGTACTGAGTAACCTTTCCGGTTCAATTGATTGCGGATTTCCGGAACAGCTTTGGCGGCTTCTTCTGAATTTACCGTAATCCGAACCAGCTCGGAACCGGCAGTAGACAATTCAATAATCTGATTAACGGTCGCAGACACATTGACTGTATCGGTATTGGTCATGGACTGCACGATGATGGGCGCGCCGCCCCCGACTTTAACATCGCCGATTAAAACTTGATGGGTGATTTTTCTAAGGCTAATGGACATAAACTGATTTTTTAAGAGTTGCAATTACTGTGAATTATACGCTATCCCAAATTTTCGACAGAGTTTAATTGTATCTTTTTTGTACAACTCATTGCTTCAGTCATCTTGAAGTTGTCGAAAAATGCTTAGCGCACCTTGCGCTCGCCCACCCGTGTTGCTGTAGCCGAATCGTTACGGTCATCGCGCCAGGTCGGATGATGATAATGAATCACGAAATCGGCGTTATAGGAAGCGACCGCTTCGGTAAAGGTTATCTTGCCGATAGTGCGCCAATCGCTGATGATGCGCCGTTGGAAAACCGGGATGCCTTTGGTCTCCCCCGTATCGGAAATATCTATATTGAAAGTGAGAGGGCGTTTCGGTTCAGGATCACCTTTATCATAAATTTGGGCCATGACTTCATCGCGAAAATCCAGCGCTTCCCCTTCGATACGTGGCTGTTCGGAAACCACGGTCAAACGCATAAACTCAGGTGTACGGGTGGGTTCGTTTTCGGGTTTCCCCAGTTCTGCAATTTCGTAAAGCTGACGCTGTGAGGGTTGTTTATCGGCGCGAAGAAAAGCAACGCCTTCAAGCAGAAGTACGGGCAGTCCGCTTCCCCGCCGCCAGGCACGCGTATCCGGCGTATTACGAAGTTCCGCGTCATTAATATAATCGCTAAAATCGCCGCCCAGATCCTGTTGCGTAAAGAAACTGGCGGTCTGCAACGGTTCAAGGTGTCTGACATCTGTCGTCGGATAAAGCTTGCCTACCAAAGACAAGGAGCGCACACTGCCTCGTCTGGTGTCTGTGCAACACGTCGAATAGCGGCCCACGATCAGGGCCTTGCTGCCTTTTCGAAAATATCCGGAATAATCCGTTTCTTCAATAATTTCCCACAATCCGGTAAGACAAATGCCATTTGGATGCAACAGGCGGCGAAACCCTTTGCCGTCAGTTCCCCAGCGTAAATCCACACCGGAATCCACCGTTCTTTTCACCGCCTGAAAGAACCGCCAGGGTTTTCCGAATGGCAGAATACCGGTGATTACGCTAGCCAGACTGGCCTCATAAACAGGAAGCGGCGGAGCATCCTCAGCTCCCCAGACAGGCTGGTAAGGATTAGCAAAAACAGCATTTCGCACCTCTGAATAGAGTGACCCATTATAGGCACGATCTTCGTCTGTGAGCTCTACAGAACCATACTGGATATTATTCATGGCCGGGTTCCTTATTGCGGTTAAAGCGGACTTATTAACACAATGAAGCGGGAGTGTCTATAAAAAATACCCCGCATAAAGTGGAAATCTCTAGGATTAATTTACAAGATGACGGCTTTGCGCTTACGGCTTTATTATGCTTATGCGCTGGCGCGAGCCAGAACTTCCCGCCACAGCTCGTTATAGGCATCTGTAGAAGGGCTCTTTTTAATAAAGCCGCCCAAGGGCATACGCTCCAGCCCCATACGCTCTATATCACTCGCGTAAGGAATAGCCGTATTTAAAATCTCAGGGTGACTCTCAAGCAAATTTTCCATGATGTCCCTGTGCATTTTTTTACGCCGGTCGGCCATCGAAAAGAACGGGATAAGCGCCAGATTGTTCAGGTCATTATCCTTAATGAATTTTTTCAGCTGCTCAAGCGTTCTCAACGACAATGTAGTAGGAATAATGGGGGACAATAAAATGTCCGAGGCGGCAAAAACCGCTTCTGATAATAATGAAATATTAGGGGGACAATCCAGAAAAATAAAATCGTATTCTTTTCTTAATGGCTCAAGAAGTTTTTTAAGTTGCCGTGCAGGTTTTTTCCTGGCGTCCAAAACCAGATCCAGGTTTCTAAAGGAAAAATCTGACGGCAGCAAATCCAGGTTTTCAAAATCAGTACCTTTAATCAGTTCATCCGGTTCGCGTTTCCCGGCGACCAGGTCCTTACTGCCGCCCTTTACCTTGGGTTTGATACGAAAGTAAAAACTGCTGGCTCCCTGCGGGTCCAGATCCCATACCAACGTCCGGTTGCCGTCGCGGGCAGCAATAAACGCCAAGTTAACTGCGCTTGATGTTTTTCCTACGCCGCCTTTAATACTGTATAACGCGACCACCTTCATCCTTTGCTCCTGTATGAGTAACAATATTGCCGAAACCGATAACCACTAATTAATATTAGCATGTGCAAATGAATTCCCCATGCACTTATACGATTGGTTATGGCATCGCCATGACCCAATTTTTCAGTTGCAGTGAGCTTCATGCGCATCATTCAAAGCCAGCCATTAATACAAATCAAAAGTTATAAATTATAAAAATACAACTTTTGCTGTGCACGCGCCGGCATCAGAATCAGGTGATAACTTGCTAACAAAGGGTTATTCTATTGCAAGCTCGTGACAATAAGATGAAACCCGGCTGGCCGAGTTCTCACAGATATTTACACTATTTCATGGACTGACCGCTGTGAAGGCTACGGGCTGACAGGCAAAACTCAATACGCCTGAAACCATCAATTTATTGTGGTCCAACTTATAACGAGAGGCAGGATAATTATGAATGATATATCGACTGAACAAAAAGAGTCTGAAGAATTGCAGACATTAAAGAAATTCGCAGCCGCTGTGTACTTGTGTCAGGCGCTGACCTTCATGCTGGCAGGATTGCCGCTGCTGTTGGGTGTCCTGATTAACCTCTATAAGCGCAAAGCTGTGCAGGGGACCTGGCTGGAGTCGCATTTCAACTGGCAAATTAATACCGTCTGGATATTTCTGGCTGGATTTGTATTGTCTGTGGTAACTTTAGAAATGGGTATCGGTTTTTTTATTTTGCTGGCAATAATAATATGGCTGGTCTACCGGATTACCATTGGCTGGTTTGCGTTGAATGATGACAAGCCGGTCAAAAAGTGGTGAATTAATTTTTATTCATGCCGACGAGGGTCAATTGGCCCTCAATCGTCACATTTCAGGCCCATAACCGGGTTATCAATTTCTTGCATTACCGGATACTGTTATTCACTATATGCCGGCATCCAGTCAGCCACAAGCTTTCCATTTAGATAATCGCCTCTTAAAACTCTTACAGTAAAAACAAGCCAAATAGCTTACAAGGCATGCGAAACTGAAAGTGCGCCCGGTTTAGATAGCCATCTATGCCTGTTACCGTACAGACAGCATCTGATGCAGAGATTAACCTTCTTTCCATCAGGATACCTTGGCCAAAGCAGACATGAACCGTTGCCAGCTCTGTACGCGGCTGCCGCTTACCTGGAACAATAATCATGAGCGAACCGATAATTACAGAATTAGCTGATACCCGGCGATTTCCCGTTGGGGCGGAGTGCGTGCCCGAAAAAGGCGTAAGTTTTCGGGTATGGGCGCCTGAGAAAAAGACAGTGAGACTGGTAATAATTTTTCAGGATGAAAATATTGATCCGCCCCATTGTCCGATCAAAGTTGAACTGCAAAACGAAGGAAATAGCTATTTTTCGATAATTTCACAAGAGGCCTGCGCAGGAATCTTGTACCGCTATCTGCTGGATGATGACCCGCAACCCTACCCGGACCCTGCTTCACGTTTTCAGCCCCAAGGTCCGCACGGGCCATCACAAGTCATTGATGCTTTACAGTTTGAATGGACAGACGCCGCCTGGACCGGAGTTAAAGCTCAGGGCCAGGTCATTTATGAGATGCATATCGGCACGTTTACTCATGAAGGCAACTGGACCGCAGCCGCCAAAGAACTACCTGAACTGGCTGCGTTGGGTATAACTGTTCTGGAGATCATGCCGGTAGCCGATTTTCCGGGACGCTTTGGCTGGGGTTATGATGGTGTCAATTTATTTGCGCCGACGCGGCTTTATGGAACACCGGACGAATTTCGTTATTTTGTTAACCAGGCTCATGCCTTGGGTCTTGGCGTTATTCTTGATGTAGTCTTCAATCATCTGGGCCCGGATGGCAATTATCTGGGGAAATTTTCAAGCCATTACTTTTCCACTCGCTATCAGTGTGACTGGGGCGACGCGCTGAATTTTGACGGGCCGGATTCAGGCTTCGTGCGCGATTATGTGCTCGCCAATACCGCGTACTGGATTAAAGAATTTCATCTTGATGGTCTGCGTATTGACGCCACTCAGCAGATATTCGACAGTTCCGCTGAGAATATTATTGCTGCGATCGTGCGGGTAGCGCGTGATGCAGGGGTTCCGCGCAAGACTTTTATTATTGGCGAGAATGAGCCGCAAGACGCTAAATTATTTTTGCCTTTCGAATGCGGCGGCTTCGGTCTGGACGCGTTATGGAATGACGATTTCCATCATACCGCTATGGTAGCCATGACAGGTCGCGCCGATGCTTACTATAGCGATCACCGGGGCACCGCTCAGGAATTTGTATCCGCATTAAAGCGGGGGTTTTTATATCAGGGTCAATGGTACTCCTGGCAAAACCAAACCCGTGGAGCTTTGGCGCTGGACATGCCGCCGGCCAAATTCGTTAACTTCATACAGAATCACGATCAATTAGCTAATTCCGGCAGCGGCAAACGTATCCATTTATTAACCAGCCCTAACCGCTACCGGGCTATGACAGCCCTGTTCTTATTGGCTCCGCAGACGCCTATGTTGTTTCAGGGGCAAGAATTTGCCGCCACCAGCCCATTCTTTTATTTTGCCGATCATAAAGATGAAATTGCCCAATTAGTGGCGCGAGGACGCGCTGATTTTTTGGCCCAGTTTCGTGCCTTGGCAACACCCGAAATGCAGGCCCGACTGCCTGATCCGGGCGACCCGCAAACGTTTACCTATTCAAAACTGGACTTAAATGACCGCAATCTGCATAAGGACGAATATGCCTTACACCGCGATTTATTAAGCTTGCGCCGTAACGATCCGGTGTTTCAGGCCTGTCAACAAAACCGCCGCATTGATGGGGCGGTGTTAAGCCCGGATGCGTGGGTGATTCGTTTTTTCGGCGAAAATCCGGGTGATGACCGTCTTTTATTGGTTAACCTGAGCCGGGATATTCATCTTGTTCCGGCTCCGGAACCGCTATTGGCTGCGCCGAAAGATTGTGTTTGGGATGCCATGTGGTTCAGCGACGACCCTCATTACGGCGGTATGGGCATGCCGCCGTGGCCTACGAAAGGCAATTGGTATGTTCAAGGCGAATCTGCCGTTGTGCTGCATCCTGTTAATCAGCCAGAGGATACTGTCAGTCATGAATAGTGATATTGTCATTCGAACCCAATGGAACGGCGATCCTGCCGAACAGGAAGCATTGCTAAAATATGAGTGGTTAGTCACCAATGGTCTGGGCAGCTATGCGTCCGGGACGATCTCTGGCGTACCGACGCGCCGCTACCATTGTCTGTTAACCGCTGCGCTTCCTCATCCGCATGGCCGCTACGTGATGCTTAACCAACTGAGTGAACTGATCCGGTTTCCTGACGGCAGCACCCAAAAAATAGGCGGTATCGAAATGGCTGGCGGAGAACTGGATCTACACGGTATGCCCAATCTGCGTGAATTCCGCCTGGACGCCGGATTGCCGATATGGCGCTATGAGATGGGCGATTATGTCATCGAAAAATGGATACTGATGCCCCATATGAGCAATACCGTTCATATCGGATATCGCCTGGTTTCAGGACCGGGACCGGTGCGACTTAAAATTCGCGTTGCCGTACATTTCCGGCGTCATGATATGTCATTATCCGAAGGCCTGCCCACTGATGCCTATGACCTTAAAGCATCGGCAGGACATATTGAAATTCATAGTTCTGCCATTCCGCCTTTATGTCTTTATCTCGATGGCGGAAATTCTGCATTCACAATTGAACCCAGACGCTTTAGCCACATTCTCTATCGGGTAGAAGAGCAAAGAGGCTATGAAGCTCAAGGTAATCTGTGGAGTCCGGGTTATTTTCGCGTTGATCTTGCTGAGCGAAAGAATGTCACCTTGATAGCCTCTTCGGAAAATTGGGAAACCATTATGGCTTTGTCTCCCGCAGAGACGCTCCAGGCGGAATTGGAACGGCGCAAGCGGTTACTGGCGGCAGCGCGTCCTGAACCGGATAAAGGTTTGGCTAAGCAGTTAGTGCTGGCAGCCGATCAGTTTGTGGTCGCGCCGGCTGGCCGGGTTACTGAGACTGCGCGTATGCGGGCTACCGGCGGCGATGTGCGAACGATTATTGCCGGCTATCACTGGTTCACCGATTGGGGAAGAGATACGATGATCAGTCTGGAAGGGCTGACGCTAACGACGGGGCGTTACTTGGAAGCCGGGCTTATTTTACGTACTTTCGCCTCTTACCTGCGCGACGGACTCATCCCCAACCTGTTTCCGGAAGGGGAAGATGAGGGGGTTTATTATACGGCTGATGCGACGCTCTGGTTTTTTCATGCGGTGGAGCGTTACGTTCAGGTTACCGGAGACCGGGTATTGCTCAGAGACTTGTTGCACAAGCTCTTGGATATTATCGAACATCATATTAATGGCACTCGTTTCGGGATTCACTGCGATCCCAATGATGGCCTGTTGGTCCAGGGCGACCCGCGTTACGCGCTGACCTGGATGGACGCCAAACTACCTGATTGGATAGTGACGCCGCGCCGCGGGAAAGCAGTGGAAATCAATGGCTTATGGTACAACGCCCTGCGTCTTATGGAAAAGTGGATGCAGCAGGAAAGCCTGAATACACGCCTGAGCGAAATTACACAGCTAGCCGACCTCGCCCGTAAAAGCTTTAACCAACGGTTCTGGAATGCAGAGACAGGGCATTTGTATGATTTGGTCGACGGTGAAAACGACAAAGACGATCCTGCGTGCCGGCCCAATCAATTGCTTGCTCTATCGCTATCCTATCCGGTGCTGGATCAAGAACATTGGCAACCGGTATTCCGGAATGTCAAAGATAAGCTGTTGACGCCGGTAGGCCTGCGTACGCTGTCCCCGGATCATCCTGACTATAAAGCCGATTACCATGGCGATCTTCGCACTCGCGATGCCGCTTATCATCAGGGCACGGTTTGGCCCTGGCTGGTAGGACCTTATATGGATGCCTGGCTGCGCATTTATCCTGAGCAGCGCAAAGAGGCGGGCGTTTTTCTTGATCAGTTGCTGGAAAGGCATTTGCATGAAGCCTGTATCGGCTCAATCAGCGAAATTTTTGACGCGGAAGGCGCATTCACCCCACGCGGTTGTATCGCTCAGGCCTGGAGCGTAGCGGAAGTTCTCCGGGCCTGGGTAAAAGTCGCTGAAGGCCATAAAGCGGCTGATTAAAAGAGCCGCTCTTTATCTATTATTTGGAGTATTTGATTACTGCGTCCAGGCAGTTTTTTACTTGCAAACCGATATTTAACGTCAGCAGTAAGCCCCGCCTGTGTTCGCATCCGTTCTTAAGTTCAGTGTGCAAAGAACTTATCCAATAATTTACCCCTTTTCTTGCAGCCCTGGAATTGCCCGGTTCTGGTTATATAAACCGGAGTGACTCCGGTAGACGCCAACAGTTTGCCTTAATTTTACAGGCCTTGAGACTAACGAAAGGCAGCTATGTACGACAACGCACAGACGCTGCGGCCATGCAGCCCTAATATCGCCATAACCTCGATGATTGGCCGAGCGCGGACGATGCAGGATGTATCTGCTTAGAATAGCCGGTAACGACATTGGGAGAGCTTTAAGTAGCGCTATTTCTAAGCATTTACGCTAAAAAGCCGATTAGCCGATCCTAAAGCTGGCTACGTTGCTCATCGGCTATAACTATATTCAAGAACAAACAATTCCTAAGGAGGAATTATGGATAGGAAACCTGTGATTATTGTTTTTTCACACTTGCGTTGGAACTGGGTATGGCAGCGTCCTCAACATTTGCTGTCACGCCTGGCAAAGCGCTTTCCCGTCATTTTCATCGAAGAACCTCTGCCTTGTGAAAATGAGCAAGCTGCACATTGGAGTTTCGAGCGGCCCGTTCCCTCTGTGCTAATCTGTACGCCGCACACAACCGTTAACAGTTCCGGTTTCAGTGATAGTCAAATGCACGAACTTCGCCCTCTTCTTGACGAACTGGTTGAGCATGAAGCTCTGCACGACATTATCGTTTGGCTATACACACCGATGGCGCTGCCCCTTGCCCGCAGGCTCAAACCCCTGGCGATGATCTACGACGTAATGGACGAGCTGTCCGCATTCAAGGGTGCGCCGCCTGAATTGCTGGAATGGGAGGCGGAAGCCTATCGCTGCGTGGATCTGGTGTTCACCGGCGGCCCCAGCCTGTATCGGGCCAAGAGCGACCGCCATCCCAACGTGCACTGTTTTCCAAGTAGCGTTGATGCGACGCACTTTGGAAAAGCCCGCAATCCAGCCCTTGACCATGCCGGCCAATCAAATCTGCCCCGGCCCAGACTTGGCTTTTTCGGCGTCATTGACGAACGCATCGATCTTCCGCTGCTGAACCGAATAGCAAGTGAACGGCCCGACTGGCAATTAATAATGGTAGGGCCTGTCACCAAGATTGATTCGGAGAACCTGCCCCGGCATCCTAATCTCCACTATTTGGGACAACAGACTTACGACCAGTTGCCGGCTTTTCTGGCCGGCTGGGATGTCTGTCTGCTGCCTTTCGCCCTCAATGAATCCACCCGCTTTATCAGTCCAACCAAGACGTTGGAGTATATGGCGGCGGAGAAACCCATTGTCAGCACGCCGATTACCGATGTAGCCGAACCTTACGGCGATATCGTTCATATCGGCGAGAGTGCCGATGCTTTCATTGCCGCTTGCGACCTCGCGCTGGACCAGATCGCCGGGCAGTTTGACCGACGGCTCGCCGGTATGCGGAAAGTCTTGTTGAGCACTTCCTGGGACATGACAGCCCGAGCCATGGCGGAAGAAATCATCAAGATTCAGCAAGGCCGCGGGCCTGTGGCTCTTGCCCGAACCCGCGCCAAGAAGGAACGTACGAAAACGGCCATTATCGGAGCCGGGCCAACCGGGCTATCTGCGGCTTTTCATGCCCCGGACTCGGTGCTTCTGGAAGCCAATGACACTGTCGGCGGATGGTGCCGATCTCTGGAAGAGAATGGTTTCACCTTCGACTTTGCCGGCCATATCATGTTTTCCAATGAACCTTACGTGCATGAGATGTATAGCAAACTGCTAGGCGATAACATCCACTGGCAGGACCGGGAAGCCTGGATCTACAGTAAGGGCGTACATACCCGTTATCCTTTCCAGGGCGCGCTCTATGGCTTGCCGCCTGAAGTCATCAAGGAATGCATCGTTGGAGCGGTTGAAGCTCGCTTCGGCAGCCTCAATCCCTCTGATAATATAGAAAACAAGAGCCTGGAACAGAATCGGTCCGGGCAGCGCGATTCGGCTTGCCGCGTCGGGGACGTTAAGGACTGCTGTGGCGATGGCGTCCTGGAGAGCACCGTCCGGCTGGTAACACCCAAGGCGCCTCCTAAAAATACAGCCGAACCTTATGCGAACTTCGAGGAGTTCATCTACAAGGTCTGGGGTGCAGGAGTGGCCAAACATTTCGCTATCCCTTATAACCGCAAACTGTGGGCCGTGGATCTTAAGGAAATGGAGACCTCTTGGCTGGGCGGACGAGTGCCTTTGCCTGATCTTGAAGAAATGATTGAAGGCGCCTTACGGCCTGTTGCGAAGCCTATGGGCCCGAATGCGCGGTTTGGTTATCCGTTGAAAGGCGGCTTCCAGTCTCTAATGAACGGTTTCCTTCCATACCTCAAGGGACAGCTGCGCCTCAATTCCAAAGTCATGTCAATATCGCCAAGCCAACACCGTGTGACCTTGGCTGACGGCTCTATGCTGGAATACGACCACTTAATCAGCACCATGCCTCTGCCGGTTCTGATCCGAAGCCTCCAGGGCAATATCCCTGACATTATCCGGCAAGCGGTTGAAGGACTGCGCCATATCTCGGTGCGATGCGTGAATCTCGGGGTCGGCCGGCCCAACCTCACCGAAAAACACTGGATCTATTATCCGGAGGATACCGTATTTCACCGTATTTTCGTACAGGGCAACGCCAGTCCCCATTGTAATCCGCCCGGCGGTTTCGGCCTGACTTGCGAAATAACCCATGCGCCGGGAAAACCGCTGCCCTGCGATGGCGATGCGCTCATAGAGCAGTGCATTCGGGATTGCCACAAGGTGGGCATATTTTCTCCCAAAGACACCGTCTGGGCCGCCAATCAGGTGGACATGCCTTATGCCTATGTGCTTTATGACCATGGCCGCGCCAGCAACGTAAAGCTTATCCGGGACTGGCTGGCTGAACGCGACATCATCCTTGCGGGCCGCTACAGCGAATGGGAATACTATAATTCCGATCATGCCTTTCTGGCCGGCAAGCGGGCAGCGGATAGCGTGCGTGAACTCCAGTCCGAACAGACCACTGCCACGATTCGTAGGGCTACGCGCTCTACCGCGAGTTCTGCTGTCGCGTCCGGACCTGGGCAAGGATAAACGCCATGTTTGACTACAACTACCCAAGGCCCCTTTTGTGCCGTTCCAGATGGATGTCGCTTAATGGTCAGTGGCGTTTCCGGTTCGATAACGAGATGAGCTTCAGGACGCCGCAAGAGGTTCCTGACTGGCCTTTGACCATTAATGTGCCATTTGCTCCGGAGAGCATCCGAAGCGGTATCGGCGATACTGGATTTCATCGTGCCTGCTGGTACGAGCGGGAGTTTGATCTGCCTTCGGACTGGCAAGGGTCACGAATCCTGGCGCATTTCGGCGCAGTCGACTGGCAGGCAAAGATCTGGGTCAACGGTTTGAAAGTAGGTGGTCATAAAGGCGGCCATACGCCCTTCACTGTCGACATTACTTATGCTCTGGCTACAGGTGCCAGACAGCGTATTTCGGTATGGGCCGAAGATGATCCCGAGGACCTGGAAAAACCGCGCGGCAAGCAGGACTGGCGGCTGAAGCCTCACAGTATCTGGTATCCGCGCACGACCGGCATCTGGCAGACCGTATGGCTGGAACCCGTGGCTAATACTTATATTCAGTCTATCCGCTGGACACCCAACCTGGAGCGCTGGGACATCACTTTCGATGCTTATGTGGCCGGTGACCACCCGGAGGGGACATTACTCACTGTGCGGCTTCTTTGCTACAACCGGCTGCTGGCCGAAGATAGCTACAATATTACGGCCGCCAACGGGGAAGTGCATCGGCGAATCGGGATGTCCGATCCCGGAATTGACGATTTCCGGAATGAAATGCTGTGGTCGCCCGAGCGTCCCACTCTGATCAGCGCCGAAATCAAACTGCTCCGCGACGGCCAAGTCATCGATGAACTTACCTCTTATACCGCATTGCGTTCGGTCGGCGTCCTGTCCGGCAGCATACTATTAAATGGTCGGCCATATACATTGCGTCTGGTGCTGGACCAGGGCTACTGGCCGGATTCGTTGATGACCGCCCCCGATGGTGAAGCCTTGCGCCGGGACGTCGAACTGGCCAAAGCTATGGGTTTCAATGGCGTGCGCAAGCATCAGAAAGTCGAGGACCCCCGCTATCTGTACTGGGCCGATGTGCTGGGCCTGGTGGTGTTCGCCGAGATGCCCAGCGCCTACCGGTTTACTCACAAAGCTATCAATCGATTGTTGCGAGAATGGATCGAGATCATTGATCGAGATATCAGCCATCCGTGTATAGTGATCTGGGTGCCTTTCAATGAGTCCTGGGGCGTTCCCGATCTGCCGTCTTTATCGGCGCCCAGGGACGCAGTGCAGGCGTTCTATTACCTGACGCGTTCATTGGACCAAACCCGCCTGGTTATCGGCAATGACGGATGGGAAAGTTCCGCAACCGATATTATTGGCATTCATGATTACGATTCCGATCCCAATCATATCCGTGCTCGCTATGGGCCGGAAGTGAAACTGCAGGAATTCTTTGACCGGCGCTGGACCGGCGGACGCATCCTAACTCTCAACGGGCATCCTCACCGGGGTCAGCCGGTGCTGCTTTCGGAGTTCGGCGGCGTGGCTTTTATAAAGCCGGAAGACGAGCGCTACAATCAGGGCTGGGGTTATCAACGAATCGATAACCCGGATAAATTTCGGGAACGGATCCAGGCGATTATCGAAGTGGTGCGTTGCACAGCAATGTTCAGCGGTTTCTGTTACACCCAGTTTACCGATACTTTTCAGGAGGCCAACGGGCTATTGTTTGACGATCGCACTCCCAAAATTCCTCTGGAAGAAATCGCCAAAGCGGTTCGTGGAGAACCTTATGTACAGCCTTGAAATGGAAAAGGCCGACGGCCGCAGGCTAAGCCTGTACAGTCGCCGGCCCATCGATGGAAATATACCGCCGTCTCTGCTGGAAGCTCCGGCGGGCGTCAATCCGCACCTGCGCTGGCATCCTTTACGCGGCGAATGGGTGACTTATGCCGCTTTTCGGCAGACGCGTACGTTTCATCCGCCGCCTGAATACAATCCTTTTTCGCCCTCAGCCAGCCTGGACAATCCTACCGAGTTGCCGGTAGGCGATTACGACATTGCAGTATTCGATAACCGTTTTCCGGCTCTGACTCGTTTGGCTCATGATCCTCCCAAGAGCCTGGTTGACACGCTACCGGCCAAGGGTCAGTGTGAAGTCGTGGTATTTACACAGGACCCGAACAGTGCTTTGGGCCAGTTGCCGTTGGATCATATCGACTTGCTTTTGCAAGTATGGGGCCGCCGCACTGAAATACTAGCTATGCGTGATGATGTGCTTTATGTTTTGCCCTTCGAAAATCGTGGCGCCGAGGTGGGCGTGACCCTGCATCATCCCCACGGCCAAATTTATGCCTATCCTTTCATTCCGCCGATTCCACAGCTCATGCAAGCAAATGAAGCTTCCTATTTTAAACAGGAAGGCTCGCCGCTGCTCCAGGATCTGATCGAAATGGAAGTCGAGAGCCGTGAACGTTTACTGTACCTTGGCCCACAGGCCGTCGCTTTTATACCGGCCTGGGCGCGCTATCCCTACGAGGTATGGGTGGCCCCCATCAAGGCAGTGCCTGCGTTCTCAGTTCTAGCGGAAGAACAGCGTATCGATTTGGCGCGAGCCCTGAAAACGGTGCTGCTCAAGTATGACGGACTGTGGCAAAAGCCGTTCCCTTATTTAATGGCCTGGTATCAGTCACCCCTGGACGGCGAGCCACATCCTGAAGCTCACTTGCACGCTGAATTTTACCCGCCTTACCGTACGGCCGATCGGCTGAAGTATCTTGCCGGCACAGAGCTTGCCGCCGGAATGTTTGCCAATGATGCGTTGCCGGAAGAGAAAGCCAAAGATTTACAGGCGGTAGAGGTGGTTTTATGAATTGCCAGGAACCCGAAACTGATTTTGCCGGTTTTTTCGGTGCCCAGCCAGAGGTGGAGACCAGTGCGCCAGGCCGGGTCAATCTGTTAGGCGAGCACACCGATTATAATGACGGCTTTGTGCTGCCCATCGCCATTCCGCAACGCACTCAGGTGGAATTAGCCCGAAGTCCTGATAAATGGAACCGGTTCCGTTCAACAAATCTGGATGTGCTCATCCACTACCAGGCGGGCGGTGACTTTCCATCCGGCTTTGCTGCTTATGTAGCCGGCTGCTTTGAAGTCTTGCGCGAAGAAATGCCTGATATCATGGCACCGGTCAACCTTCTGGTCCGGTCCAATGTGCCAATGGGCGCGGGCCTGTCCAGCAGCGCGGCGCTGGAAGTAGCTGTGCTGCGGGGATTACGCAAACTGTTTCAGCTTGCTGTAGACGACGTGGATATTGCTCTTCTTGCACAGCAGGCGGAAGTCCGTTTCGCCGGCGTACGTTGCGGCATCATGGACCAGATGGCGTCCAGTCTGGCCGACGAGCAGCATATGCTGTTCCTGGACACCCGCACACTGGAACGCAGGCTATTGCCTTTCCCTGAACAAAGTGAACTTGTCGTGCTGGACAGCGGGGTGCCGCGCCGCCTCTCCAGCAGTGCCTATAACCAACGCCGTGCGGAATGCGAAGCAGCGGCTCGCGAATTGAATGTTCAAACACTTCGCGATATCAACGATGTGGCCTTAGCGGAAACCCTGCCGGAACCTTTAAACCGCCGGGCCCGCCATGTCGTCAGCGAAAACCGGCGAGTGCTTGACGCGGTGTCCGGGGCCTCTGCGGCCGAGTTCGGCGTCTTGATGAATGCCTCCCATGCCAGTCTGCGGGATGACTACGAGGTTTCGATCCCTGAGCTCGATTGCCTCGTTGAACTCCTTCAACATCATCCGGATATCTATGGCGCTCGTCTTACTGGAGCAGGGTTCGGCGGGGCTTGCGTCGCTCTGGCACGGACAGGACAAAGCGGCAAAGTCGGGGATGAGGTTCTAGCCGCATACCATGCCAAGGGCTATCACGGCAGCGTGCTGGTTTCAGGTCCCATATAAAATCCATTGTAAAGCCTGATTTACGGAATGATATTAGACAAGAGGCGCGGCTTGAGTCTAATTTATCCAAGTTTGAGACAAATATCCATTTTAAAAAAACGGGGTTTTCCAATTCTTCGGCAGGATACGCTATGCGTGCCTTTATAAAATCTAAGTACGCACAGCGTGCCCTACAGTGAAACGAGGTTTATAAGCATGATTACCAGCCACACTGCGCCATCATTTCTAAAGTCTTTCTGGATAGGAGGGTTCGAAGGAGCCAGCCATATTAACTCTTCAGGTAAGCGACTTGACATGATCCATTCCACCCAGCATGATCTCCTGGTAGACAGCGATTACTCCATGCTCCGCGACGTCGGCATACAAGTCGTAAGAGAGAGCGTGCGCTGGCATTTGGTCGAACGCTACGGCCAATTCGATTTCTCCTCGCTCGATCCCATGCTGCGCGCCGCCAACGAGCATGGCGTCCAGGTTATCTGGACTTTGTGCCATTACGGCTGGCCGGATGATCTTGATCCGTTTTCACCCAACTTCGTACGCCGCTACGTTCGTTTTGTCAGCGAAGTAGCGCAATATATTGCCGACCATAGCAATGCCGAACCTCTTTATTCCCCGATCAATGAAATTTCCTTCATCTGTTGGGCAGTCTGTCATAGCGATCTCATGTATCCCTATGCCGTCCGCGGCAAGGGCCGCGACAATGAACTAAAACGCCAGTTGGTGCGCGCCGCCATTGAAGCCATTGAAGCCTTATGGGCCATTGATCCACGTACACGTATCGTCCATGTCGACCCGATTATCCATGTGATTGCTCCGCCCGGCCGTCCCGATCTGAAAGAAGAGGCGAGGAGCTTGCGCAACTCCATGTTTGAAGCTTGGGATATGATTCGGGGTTCACAGGATAAGGATTTGGGCGGCGACCCCAAATATCTCGACATCATCGGCGTCAATTACTATCACTCCAACCAGTGGGAGTATCTGACCAATGACAGATTGCACTGGCATCTCGGCGACCCCCGCCGCCTACCATTGAGCCAGTTGCTCAAGGAAGTCCACGAACGTTATCATGTGCCCCTTTTGATCGGCGAAACCAGCCATGTCGGCCAAGGGCGCGGCCAATGGATTCTGGAACTGGCCGACGAAGTATGCAAGGCTCAGCAGATGGGCGTGCCGCTGGAAGGCATCTGCCTTTACCCCATCATCGACCGTACCGATTGGGAGAACGACCATCATTGGCACAACAGTGGATTGTGGGATTTAGAACCTGATAATCAGGGAGTTTTGCAACGCACACTTTCTCAGGCTTATTTTGAGGGTTTCTTACAAGCGCAACGCCAGATTGCCTATCAAGAACCGGATTTCAGCATTTTTGGAAAGCAAGATTTACAATCTGGCTCGTCCTCGTAATGCTTCAGGAGCAGGGGCAGAAGAATGGATTCAGCCATTTTTTAACAGCAGAAGCCCCAGGGCGAACATGGCACGCAGTACAGCAGCAAGTGGCCTCGCTCTTGTCCAAACGAACCATAAGTTTTGTACGTTATCGTACAGACATACTATCTATGTAGTTCTATCATTCCTCACAATGTTTTCAGGGCGCTCTGTTTACTGAAAAGGAACAGAGCAATTCTATTTAAAAGGATTTGGCAGTGAAAAAATATCAATATTTCATATTCAAAAATAACATCATGCTTAAGGCATGCGACTGGAATTCCTTTGAGAAGCGGGCCCGTGAGCCGAATCTTTTTAATAACATCGTGAGGAAATCGCTCACTTCGATCACGAGCACATCCCAAAACGAGTCATATAAGCTCGCGGTTCAGGAACCTGGGACTGCTCGCCATCGCTGCTGCGATCGAATCAGGCAGCATCAGCAGATGCTGTATTAACTGAATGAGAGAGACTCCATGTCAACTATACCGAGCGACAATACTCTGGATAGCACTCTGGCGATGAAGTGGGACGGCTATTTGTTCATTTCAAAAAGATGTCAACGTCTGCAAACTGATGTTTTTCAAACCCGCCTCTTGCTCCAACCAACTATCTGTATGATCGGTGAGGAAGCGGCCCAGATTTTCTATGATGCCCCCCGGTTTCAGCGACAGGGAGCCGCTCCCTCCAGGATGATGAAGACACTGTTTGGCGAAGGCGGTGTGCAGGGATTGGACGGTGAAGCGCATCGACACCGTAAACAGATGTTCATGTCGTTAATGTCTCCTGAGAGCATTCAGCAGTTAGCGGATTTGACACAGGAGCAATGGCGAGCCTACAGCAAGAAGTGGGAAATTATGGGCAAGGTGATTCTATTTGATGAAGTACAGGAACTGTTGTGCCGCGCTGTATGCACATGGGCGGGAGTCTTTCTTGAAGAGAATGAAGCCAGGCAAAGAACAGCCGATCTTGCTGCCATGATCGAGGCGTCCGGAGCTGTCGGATTGAAATACTGGAGCGGAAGATGGGCCCGTAAAAAAACAGAGAAATGGGTGGAAAATATCATAGAAAACGTGCGCAGCCACAATATAGAGCCGCCGGAACAGAGTGCGCTTTACGTCATTTCCTGGCATCGAGGCCTGGACGGCGAACTTTTAGCCGGCAAAATTGCAGCCGTAGAGCTGATCAATGTATTGCGGCCAACGGTAGCTATCGGCCGTTTCATCGTCTTCCTGGCATTGGCGCTGCATGAGCATCCGGAACAATGGCAAAATCTCTTAAAAGGCGAAGAGGATTACTATCAATGGTTTGTGCAAGAGGTGCGCCGCTTTTATCCATTTTTTCCAGCTGCTGCGGCCCGTGTCAAGGAAGAATTTGAATGGAAAGGTTACCGCTTCCCGAAAGGAATAAGGGTTCTGTTAGACTTATACGGTACAAATCACGATGCCCGCATATGGGAAGAGCCGGAAAGATTTCAACCGGAACGGTTCCGTCAATGGGATGAGAGCGCATTTAACTTTATTCCCCAGGGAGGCGGTGATCATGATACGAATCATCGTTGCCCTGGTGAATGGATCACGATAGAACTGATGAAGGTCGCGCTGAAGGTACTGACTGAGTCAATAACCTATACAGTGCCCGAACAGAATTTAAAGATTAGCTTGTCGCAAATGCCAACATTACCGAAAAGCCGTTTTGTGATCAGCGACGTGAGGCTGTTAAATAATGCTATGGTTTAATTTGCCCATTGGCACTCTGCCATTTTTCGAGGAGTTAAGGATGAAAAAAGATTTAATGCCGCATGAATCAGATACGCGTCCCCTATTGATAGCCTCTGAATATAGGATCAAGTCTATTTTATCGGGAAAGAAGGTTGGCAATGGCAAAAAATAATATTCCCCGGCACGTCGGCTTCATTCCCGATGGAAACCGCCGCTGGGCTCTGGACCGCGGTCTTCCGAAAGAAGCCGGCTATGCTTATGGCATCAGTCCGGGCTTGCTACTGTACGAGCAATGCAAGGAATGCGGAATTGAGGAAGCGTCGATTTATTGCTTTACTCAAGATAATCTAAAGCGGCCTTCGATACAGAAAGACGCATTCAGTGAAGCCTCTGTGGCGTTCGCTTTCGAGATGGTGCGGCGAGGAGCGGCTTTGCTTGTGGTCGGCGACGACACCTCGAAACACTTCCCTGCGGCATTAAAGGAGTTCCGGCAACGTCAGGGTGAAGGCATGAAAGTGAACCTGCTGATTAATTATGGCTGGGAATGGGATTTAGCCGGCCTTAAAAACGGCGGTCTGCATTCAAAAGAAGTTTCACGGCTGGATTTGATTGTGCGTTGGGGAGGAGGACGCCGATTAAGCGGTTTTCTTCCGGTGCAATCTGTTTATGCAGATTTTTATATCAGGGATGAATATTGGCCGGATTTTGACCCGCAACATTTTGAACACGCGCTCAGCTGGTTTAAAAAACAGGACCAGACGCTCGGCGGCTAATGAACCTCAGTACCAATAAAACTATTGAATACCACAAGCCAGTCAATAAGGTCTGTATGATTCTGACTGTTTGGGAAAGATGCGCACATTAAGCCTATTGGTATTGTGATTGAAATCGCCTAAGTAATTCGGCAGAAAAAAATTTTCAAGTTAATATATACCTATCGCAAATTGAGCAAGGAACGCGTCAAAACAACCGATAAATAATAGAATAAAGCGAGACTCAGCAAAGGAATGCCACGGTCAATCCAGTCGTTATTTTCTTCCTAAAGGGGATGAGCATGAAAGTATTAGTCACCGGCGGCGCCGGATATATCGGTTCGCATACTTGCCTTGAGCTATTGAATGCCGGGTATGAGGTTATCGTTCTGGATAACCTCTGCAATAGCAAGGCTGAGTCGCTGCTGCGTGTGCAGCATCTTGCAGGCCGGTCATTAGATCTGATGCAGGGTGATATACGAGATCGCGTTGCTTTGCGTAAGCTGTTTTCGGACCATGCCATTGATGCGGTAGTGCATTTTGCCGGTCTGAAAGCGGTAGGTGAATCAGTGAAAAAACCATTAATGTATTATGACAATAATGTCACCGGTAGCATAGTGCTGGCAGAAGTCATGGCAGAATTTGATTTGAAGAGGCTGGTGTTCAGCTCCTCTGCCACGGTATATGGCGATCCGGCTACCGTGCCGATTCGCGAGGATTTTCCGGTTGGAGCGACGAATCCCTATGGCGGCTCTAAACTGATGATAGAACAAATCTATCGGGATCTGGCGCACTCTGATCCTGAATGGCGTATAGGTTTGTTACGATACTTTAACCCGGTCGGAGCTCATGAAAGCGGAATGATCGGAGAAGACCCCAACGGCATACCCAACAACCTGATGCCTTTCGTATCGCAGGTTGCGGTGGGCAAACTTGCTGAATTGAATATATTTGGCGGTGACTACCTTACTCCTGACGGCACCGGGGTACGTGATTATATTCATGTCGTTGATCTGGCCTTGGGCCATCTGGCGGCATTACGGCTTTTGCAGGACTCGACCGGGCTGTTTACCGTCAATCTGGGAACGGGTCAGGGCTACAGCGTACTGCAAGTCGTCCATGCCTTCGAGAAAGCCAGCGGCCATAAAGTGCCTTACCGCATCGTCGGACGCCGGCCCGGCGATATCGCTGCCTGCTATGCAGATCCAACGCTCGCGTCTGAATTATTGGGATGGCGCGCGACCCGAGGTCTTGACACAATGTGTGAGGACGCTTGGCGCTGGCAATCCCGGAATCCAAACGGATATGATAGGCGCCGTTGAATATAATAAACAGGAAGATGCCATAACTTTTCATTAGCAACTTCCTGATCCAGAAAGAAAAGTTTTGAGCAATGGCTTTGCAGAGAGCGGCAAAGACGATTCGATGTGCCTGCCAATTACTGCTTGCTCTTTTGCTATCCTATCGGAAGCGGCTCAAAACTAATGGATATTAATACATTAGCGCGTCAATCAGTCATTGATAATCTTCCATAGATTTCTTTAAAACCAATTCACGCCATTTGCAATCTATCAGGACTCTTGTCTTCCGCTAGTGCAAAAGGGCTAATAAACTTACCATACCCCAGGATAAACCTCCTGTTGCCGGAATCGTCAAGACCCAAGCCCAAAGAATCCGTTTGACGATGCTAAGCTTAAGTGCATGAAGATTTTTGGCAAAACCTACGCCCATGATCGACGTTGAAATACAATGTGTCGTGGAAACCGGCATACCGAAATGGGCCGTGGTTAGCAGGATTGTCGCTGAGCTGGTTTCTGCTGCAAAGCCGTTTATCGGATGTAATTTCACCATTTTGTGGCCGAGCGTTTTGATGATACGCCATCCGCCTATAGCAGTGCCTAACGCCATAATCAAAGCACAAGTAAAGATGATCCAGATATCAATGTCTTTTTCTCCACCATTCGGCCGAAGAAATTCCGCCCAGCCAGGCAACTGGTCGAGCGTGCCCGCACTGTTAGCCGCAAAAATCGCCAAAGCAATAATACCCATGGTTTTTTGCGCATCGTTGCTGCCATGAGCAAACCCCATATAACCGGCTGACAAAAGTTGGGCTTTCCCGAACACAAAATTAACGCATTTCGGTCGCGCCATTTTCGCCAGGGCTCCACCTCGGGTATTCATACCGCTGATGATAGCCATCAATCCACCCATTATAACGATGCCGAGAGCAAAACCCAAGATTGGAGAACTGACCATCGGAATAATGACCTTCCATAGCAATCCTTTGTTTTCTGTCCAGACAACCGCCGTTTTTGACCATATCAGCAC
Organism: Methylococcales bacterium; assembly: GCA_028715725.1. GTDB lineage: Bacteria > Pseudomonadota > Gammaproteobacteria > Methylococcales > Methylomonadaceae > JAGXGJ01. The sequence continues at coordinate 3,787 of JAQURG010000035.1, read as the reverse complement.
ATCGGGATTATTATTCCCGGCCGCCAGAGCCGCACCGCACAGCCCGCCGATCAAGGCGTGGCTGGAAGAAGAAGGCAATCCCATTATCCAGGTAATAAGATTCCAGATAATTGCACTGGTCAGAGCGCATATCAGAACCTCGGAGCTGACAGTCACCATATTCGTATCCACTAACCCCGATGAAATGGTTTTAGCCACTGCCGTGCCAGAGAACGCGCCGGCTAGGTTAGTGGTTGCGGCAAGCATTACTGCTTGCGCCGGGGTTAATACTTTGGTGGCGACAACGGTGGCAATCGAATTTGCGGTATCATGAAATCCATTAATAAACTCGAATATCAGCGCTGCCAGGATGACAAGCAAAAGCAGAGTCAGCATAGTAATCTCTTATGAATTTTTTAAGACAATGTGATAAATAACATTGCCGGCGTCTCGGCAGCGATCAATTGCTTTTTCCAGGATTTCAAATAAATCCATTTTTATCATGTAACGGATCGGATCGGTTTCATTGATATAGGCATCTTTATATAAATCGAGAATGTGGCGGTCGGCTTCGGCTTCAATGGCCTGCAACTGATCGTTTAATTTTTTGGCTTTCTCCAGATCCATTCCTTTACGTAACAGCCCAACCATATGCTCCAGGACTTCACAGGCCTGTTCCAGCATAACGGCACGGCTGGTGAAATCGACATCGCCGATACGGGTCAAGGCCAGTGTATGACGCTCCGCAAACTTTTCCACAATTTTAGGAATTTTGTAAAGTGCGCTACTAAGAGCTTCAATATCTTCACGTTCAAGCACGGTGACAAACGTGTTAACCAATTCTTTACTGATTTGTGAGAATAAATTTTTTTCCTGCCGGCGCGCCAGTTTAAACTTTTCCAATGAACGATCGGGTACCGGTGTATTCAAAAATTCAATTAGCGCCTGGGCTGATAAACGCACTGACTCGGCACTGGCTTCGAGTAAACCATAGAATTTATCACCTTTACCGAAAATAGTTTGTAATGAGAACATGTTGTTTCCTTATTTATGAGCCAAAAGGCGTTTACTTTTCTCACAATTATCTCATAACAGTAGTGATTCATATCAATAGATGTTGTCCTCCAGGTCAACGTTTTTACACTATTTATGGGCCGGCGCAGATGAGCTAAAACCGGAATTCACTGTCAGCTATCTTTGGCAGAGAAAAATTTAAACGCTGGTTTTTAGCCAGCGATACTGAATGACTTTCCAGCACACTCAGCATATCCAAGAGATCAGATTAAATTGATCTCTACCCTATATCTTCCATACGTTTAGTAGCCGAATTACATTTTCATCATTGGTACAATAATTCAGTTCATTCTATATTCAGCGGCTGTCATTTAATATTTCTTCCAATAGTTCAAGAGGAGATACCGTAATGGCCATATTAAAAATTCTGTTATTGGGTTTGATGTTGTTATTAAATGCCTGCATGTATTATCCGCATCATCTCTATGAGGGAGGATATGGTAGATCCTATTATGATAGAGGTTATGGCAATTATCATGAAAACCACTATCACGGCAACGGTAGCCATGGATATGGTAAAGGTAAAGGTAAAGATAGAGGTCGATATCATGGCAACTGGCAGCATTAATCACTTACGCCCTTCCTCACTCTGACCGATGTCAGAACCCTTTAAATATCAGCCATTCTTTTAAGCCCTCTGCCCGTCCTTGAAATTTGGCGCAGCGGAAATTCGTATACCTATTTACTTTAGGCTCGACGCCGTCTTCATGATCCTGTGATAATGAACCGCATCAAATGAAACAATAGACCGATGAGGAAAATCTGTTGAGCAATCAATCTGCTGATAATGGACCCATAAAATCAAAATATTAAGTCGGTATGTGCTAACTCTGGCCTCCTTTGTTTTGAAAACCATGTCCGTCGGCGAAGTCTTGTCCAGGCTGACTGCCGTATTGTCCAATCCAGCGCCTTGGCCGGAAATGCTCTGAATGCGATACAGCTCGTCAGGCATATAGTCTGGAATTGTTTGGTAGTAATCTTTTTAATGCGTCGGTGGCTATAGGCATTTTCGACTATCAGGCAGCGTTTGAAAGTACAAATCGTCACCATCGGCAAACATCAGAGTTATTAAAACAGGCAGGTACCCATGCGCGGCTGGCGGCATTGCAGTTTGGTGAAACCCGTTTATTGACAGAAGATAATGGCAAATAATTGATTTATAGTGCAGTTCTGGCTGATAATGCTCATATTAAAATTTCGACCGGTTACATAGCTGTCACAGGAGGTTATTTTATGATAATGCCCGTAAAACATGACGACAGGCTCAGCGATATGCAACAGTGGGTTTGTCTTCAATGCGGTTATAATATGATCGGCTCAATGCCCGAGGTTTGCCCGTTTTGCGGGGCTCATCATGACCGCTTCATGCACTGGGATGAGGTTGAAAAAAAATATCACGTTACCGAGCACACTGTAAATAATGTCGTCAGTCAGTTGCTTTCTGTGCCAAAACTCGGTTATGAACATGCCGCTTATCGCATTGAAGCCGAGGGAGGCACGGTCTGGATTGATTCACCCTCAGCATTTAATCGCGGACTGGCTCCGGTTGATGCCATTCTGTTCACGCATCATCATTTCATGGGAGCCTCAAATCAATACCGCCAGATCTGGAATATGGAAATCTGGCTGCATGATCTGGACTCTAGGCACAGCTTGGCCGCATTATTTACCATTGATCAACGTTTTCTCGATGACTTTAACATCTATGGCGTTGAGGCTTATCATACGGGCGGGCATACGCCCGGATTCACCTTCTATATTCATGATGATGTGCTGTTCATCTGTGATTATGTGTTTTTAACTGATGGCAGTATGTCTTTTAATCCATTCGGCCCGAAACAGGAAACGATGAAACAGGCACAGCGAATACTTGAAGTGGTCAAGAGGAGACCTCTCAAAACAGTCTGTGGTTATAACTACATTACTGATTTTTCTAACTGGATGGCTGGATTAGAAAGCCTTTTGAAGAATTAGTTATTCTGCATCTCCATTAAATCGTGATTTGATGAACTTGAACTGGCGGAAATACTGTTAGGCATGGTGCAGTATCGGCTTTGATACGCTATCTTATACATGCAATCTTCGATGTCTTTTTGCGAATAGCTGTCAAGAAACTGATTGACTGCATCCATAGCAGCTTGCTCTTCTTGATCAATATTCCTTGCTGGTCTTAGACCTCGGCCTTCAGGCCGAAAGGAGCGCCCCGCAACAAGCGAAGCGAAGTTGCTTTCTCGGGCGCGGATTGGGGAGGGGATGCAGACCCCTTCCCAATCATTGGCTTCATCCCGCAGGGATGTTTCCTTATTGTTTCATTCTCATCCTAACTTTTTGATGGTGTTGATCATGAGTTAAAAGTATCTATAGCATATTAAATAATTGCAGTGCAGATACAAAAAACAAGATAGAAAGACAAGTGGATCAGATACTTTGTCTGAATACGATGAAATGTCCATAACCGGTTTCTGCAGGTTCTATCCCAAGCAGATCATGTCCAACGCTGGCGCCGCCATGCTACCTCATCATATTGCTTTTGGCCCTAAAACGCTTAAAGTTGTTACGCTTTCAGAGCGGGGCATCCACTGATGCGGTATTGCCTGTTCAGGCGGAGGCTAAAAGCGGGTAGGCGTAACCCGCAGACAAAAAAAAACCCGGGACGGGGGTCTCGGGTTTTTAAGGATAAAGCGCTTGGCGATTCCCTACTTTCGCATGGCAAACTGCCACACTATCATCGGCG
>JAQURG010000034.1 GCA_028715725.1 Methylococcales bacterium | reverse complement strand
AACACGAGACAGGATGTTGGCATCGACATCGCCCGAGTTGATTTCATGATTTTTCATGGCAATTAATAATTTAAATGGCACATGATAACTTGTTACAAGGTTGGGCGCTTAAGTTAACGGCATTGGTCATGCGAGGGAAACACCGTTGCTTAAATCCAGGAAAGTAGCTAGCCAATCCTTCTTCATGTAGCCGTAATTGGCAATATCTGTCCAGGTTTCTGCACCGGCAATGACAGCGCTGACCGCAATAACCAGGATATCAAGCAGCTTATACTGAATACGCCCCTGGCGGCGCGGATCTGATAACTCCCAAAAAGATTTTACAATCCCATCCACCATGACTTTTCTCTACTGTTTTAAAAAGTGGAAGATTATCGCTTATAGTTAGGATGATTTTAATGCGTAACCCCTGGCCCGTGCCCTAAGCCATACGATGTTTATGCGTAAGTCCTGTTAAAATTAAAATTGAATTTATTAGTGTGTGAAGCACACTAATTCAAGGAAATTTCAGCTTCAGCATTTTATTTTTTTGGTCATTTATCGTAGCAATGGCCAATGTGCTTACAGGAGAGTATAGCCATGAATAGATATCAATTGTTTAGACTCATCAAATTTTTAATGATGTCTGCTCCCTTTTTATCTATATGGTACTCGCCTTATGGGATGTCGTAGGAAAGACAACCTATACGGATCTTAGTGTGTGTTTTAAAACTTTGATACCTTCCCCGAGGAAAGCCTGACCAGCATCCAATTAATCATCGCGATATGAACAAATGCTTTGCTGGATTCAAGGCTTACTTCGTAAACTTTGCTCAAACGGCGACAGCGATAAAGCCATGCAAACGTGCGCTCAACAATCCATCGACGCGGCAGTAACTTAAAGCCTCGAGCTCCGTCGGAACGAAGCATAACTGTCCAGATATCCGGAAGCGCTCAGCCACCCAAAGGGTAAAGGCCATGGCGATAACCGCCGTCCACCCAAACGCGCCGCAGTTTTTTGCAACTTCCCGAGAGTGTCGCCAGTATCAATTTTGCCCCTTCCTTTTCTTGTACATTGGCGGCTGTCACCACGGTCACCCTAAGCAGTCCCAAGGTATCAATCCGTATGTGGCGTTTACGCCCTTGTATTCATTTGGCAGCATCCAAGCCTTTGACGCCAGCCAAGGCTGTGGTTTTGACGCTCTGCCTATCCCTACTGCCGCTGTCGGATGCTTATGCCGTCCCGCTTTTTGTCTGACTTTTGCACGGAGGGTATCGTGCACACGTTCCCACGTCGCGTCCTTAACCCAGCGCCGAAAATAGCCGACTACTGTTTGATACGGTGGACAGTGGGTTATGGGGAGTAATCGCCATGCACAGCCACTACGGACTCTATAAAAAATAGCGTTCACTATCTTTCGTAAATTGACTTGCTTTGGCCGACCACCCGGCAAAGCTGCGGGCAACAGTTCTCAGATCAGACTCTATTTTCTGGCGTTTAAATCAGTCGGGTAGCGCTTGCGGTGTTTCCTTTTGGCCATTGCAAAATTTAAAATTTTGCAGGCTTTGGAACTCAATAGCTACTTTTAAAACACACACTGAGCCTGCTGGCGCTCGACGCCATGTTTGATTTTCAGCAGCAGGTCGTCCATCTGGTAAGGCTTGAGCAGGTAGAAATAGGCGCCCTGCTTGGTTGCTTCAATCGCGGTGTCCAGAGAGGCATGTCCGGTTAGAATGATTGCTTTGGTTAGCGGCGAGCTCTCCTTGACGCGCCATTACCTGCAGGCCGGGTATGTCCGGAAGCGTCAGGTCGATCAGCGCCAGTCTGAACGTTTCATGTTCCGCCGCCGCAATCGCCTCCGCGCCGGCGCCTGCAACGGCTGTGCCATAACCCTTGATTTTCAGGATGTCGGAAAGTGTCTTCCTGAGATTAGGGTCATCGTCCACCACCAGAATTTTATTTTTTTGCTTATTCATGACGCCGCCAGCAGATTCTGCAATTTCTTGAGCCGTATTTCTTCGATCACATTGGTCAAATCATCTATTTCGAACGGCTTGTACATATAGGTATAGACGCCGATCATTTGCGCCTTCGCGATAGCACTGGCCGTCTCCTCATGATAGCCGGTCACCAGCACTACCGGTTTGGTGGGATATTTAGCCCGTATCTCCTGTTTAACAGTTTACTGGAGTCAGTCTTTAAAATTGAGGTAATGTTCAATAAATTAACGTTAAAGGAAGAATTCGGCATTGTCTTTATCCCGAGACAGATGCAATCTTTCCCTGCATCGTGGTAACCTTCCCGTTCATAAACTAAACAATGAGGAACCTCTATGAAAGCTAACAGACTTGTAATTTTTACCGGGTTATTATTGATTTTGTCTTTACCGGCCCAGGCGCATAGCGGCGCCGGGGCGATACATGGCTTTGTCGACGGTTTACTGCATCCCTTGCTGGGCATTGATCATTTACTGGTGATGTTGGCTATCGGACTTTGGGCGGCGATGCGGGGCGGCAAGGCTTTATGGTTATTACCGGCAAGCTTTCTGTCGATGATGGTTGCAGGCGCAGGATTGCATTTTGCTGGCCTTACCTTGAATGCTGCGGAAACCTGGGTGGCAGCTTCGGTACTGGCTTCAGGATTGCTGGTATGGAAAAACTATCAAGTTTCCTCCGGCTTCGCCGTCGCTTTAGTGGCCGGATTTGCGCTCAGTCACGGTTATGTTCATGCGGCGGAACTGCAAACAGACGCCAATGCAAGCGCTTACGCGGCGGGCTTTCTATTAACGACTGCATTGCTGCATGTATCAGGGATAGCAGCGGGCTTATCGGGAATAGTCAGAATAAAAATTCTCAGCACAGGATTTGGCTTACTTTGCGCTATTGCAGGAGCCGCTTTGCTGGCTGGAGCTTAACGGGATACTCGCAGACCTGAAGGATACAGACTTTGCCGATGTAAAAGCCTATTACTTTAAGTCGGCAAGCAAAACTGGAATTTGGGCTTACTAAAATACGGCATAAGGTAGCAACCGCGGCTTTCCGTTTGTTGACTCTACCGCAACATTTCCTGCGCCGTCATCGCCATACCCGGACAGTCGACTTCGGCCAACTCATCGGGTGCTTTTTAGCGGGTCCCTTTTTCCCACTCAGGGCCAGTTGCTATATAATCGATGATTATCTTAAATTTTCTATTTTCATCTATGAATAAGAACTGGAAAAACTTTCTACTCAGCCAAAATGCAATATTTGAAAGTGATACTCATATTGCTTTTCCGGCCATTTCAGATAATAACGGCAAATTTATTTATCCGGTTGCACATTTGGCGCTTTTGACAGTTAGCGGAAAAGACGCCGCCAAATTATTACAGGGACAAATAACCTGCAATATTAATGACATCAATGAAACAAAAAGCAGTCTGGGGGCTATTTGCAATCCCAAGGGCAGGGCTGTTACCACTTTTTTGCTGATTAAAACCGGCACGGCTTTTCTTATGGTTCTGCCTCAAGAATTACTGGAGCCGGTCAGGAAAAGACTGCAAATGTATATTTTACGGTCTGATGTCACTTTAACCGATAGCTCGGATGATTTATGCATCATCGGCCTGTACGATCCTGCAATGCAGGCCGAGCCATTATTGGGAACCTCAGGAACAACGCAACAGGACACTATTGCCGTCACCCTGTCCAACCGTTATCTGGTGATAGCAGAAGCAGACAAAGCCATTGCTCTATGGACAGAGAGGGTCAATCATCAAGGTTTTCAGCCGGAAGATTCGGATAAATGGCGTTATCTCGATATCGTTTCGGGCATACCGTGGCTAACGACAGAGACTTCCGAAGAATTTATTCCGCAAATGCTGAACCTGGATATGTTAGGCGGCATCAGCTTTAATAAAGGCTGTTATACCGGGCAGGAAATTATTGCCCGTACGCATTATCTGGGCAAGGCAAAAAGAGCCATGTTTCTTGCTGAATGCAATACCCCGGTCGCACCGGAACCTGATTCAACGGTCATCGATGCCGATACTGACCAACCTATAGGTAAAGTGTTGCAGGCGCAATATTCCCGTGCAATCAATAAAAGCGAAAGCTCTCTTTGCAAAATGCTGCTTGTCTTACAGCTGACTGGTGCCGATACTTATAATCTAAAGCTGATAGACATTAATCAAAAAATTACTTTATTAACCTTACCATTATGATGAATACGCACGCAGCCTTACATTTTCGCCGCATCGGCATTCTGACTATTTTTGCCGTTTATTGCGTTATTCTTATGGGCGGCATTGTCAGGGCCTCAGGCGCCGGCATGGGTTGCCCTGACTGGCCGACTTGCTTTGGACAATGGATACCTCCCACAGATGAGTCGCAGTTGCCTGCCAATTATCATGAGATTTATGCTGAGCGAGGCTATGAGGATACTCAGTTTAACCCGGTAAAAACCTGGACCGAATATACCAACCGGCTGGTGGGTGTGACCATTGGATTTTTGATTTTTTTAACCGCCTGGTCATCCCGCGTTTATCGCAAAACGGACAAGACTATTTTTTATTTGTCTTTAGGCAGCTTTTTTCTGGTGGGTTTTCAGGGCTGGCTCGGTTCAACGGTTGTGGCAAGCAACCTGAAGCCGGCCATGATCACCTTACACATGCTGTTAGCTCTGGTGATAGTGGCTCTATTGATTTATACAATCGCCCGATCGCAACGGGATTTTCTCAGTCAAATTGATACCCGATCGCTGCCGGCGAAATTTAAAACAGTCTTGATCGCTGCAATGATAATGACCTTATTGCAAGTCGCCATGGGAACTCAGGTCAGGGAAGCGGTTGATTTTATCGCCCGCGAACATATAGAACGCCAATATTGGCGCGAGGACTTTCCGATCATTTTTTATATCCACCGATCCTTCTCGTCGATTATTCTTTTTACGAACTTGTGGCTATCGTGGAAGCTTTATCAGACTTTTGATAAGCAGAGTCTATTATTCCGTACGGGTTTAACGCTTGCGGCGCTGGTCATCATCGCCATACTCGCGGGTATCAGCCTGGACAGGCTGGGCGTGCCGCCCATTGTACAGCCTATACATCTGTTAATGGCTAACCTGATTTTCGGGGTACAGTTTTTTCTTTATAGCTGCCTGAATTATGCAGCAAAAAATCAGGCCCGACTTGCAAGGCACAGTACCGGTTGATAAGGGGTGCATATTCGCTGTAACACTCGATTTTCGATTCGGGTTAATTAAGGTCTACTGTATAGAGAAACTGTCAGATCAGTTCATTACAAAAACACAAAGAGAACAGAGGAAAATCATGGATGAAAGGGAAAGTAAATCACTTCGCTCATTCGGTGATTTATAGCCAGTTGCATCCGATAAAGAGGATAAGGTAACTGGAAGCACTTGTTAGCAGCAACGCTGGCTGCAAATTAATAATTCTTATAAAACGCCTCAGCCTCAAATTTAACAAATTCTTCCGTTTTTATCTGCGAACGGCTTATGACCTGCCAAGGTTCCTGCCGCGCGATCTCCGTCTGTAAATCTTTTGCGGTCTTACTGCTACAGCCCAAGGTATCCTGGACAGAGTTTGCTGAAACTCCATCACATTGGAAGATATAAGCAAACTCCAACAATTCCTGAAAATTAAAGAAATTCTGCTGATAATCATTCGGCGATTGGGATGCAAAGAAAACAACAATGCCTTTGGAGCGCCCCTCACGAATAATGCGCTGCAAAAACATATTCTTCTGGCTTAAGTAATTGTGCGCCTCGTCAATGACTAATATCGTGCGAATGGTCCGCTTGCCGTCCTCGACCGGGCTAACCGGCAACAAAGACATTTCCTTATTAAGCCGCTCGATTACCAAATAAGCGACCAGTTCTTTATGGACCGGCATAGCATGCACATCAATCAAAAAAGTCCGGTTTGAAAGCTTTTCCATTGGTGGAGCATCATTTCCACCTCGATGCGGGTTTGGCCGTCTTCGGTTTGATAAAGTCGGATCATAACGAATTTCAACGGCTAGCGGAATTTATGATTATTCAATAGCAGTTTTTAGATTGATCAGTTTAATTATTATTTATATGATCATTAGCCCTGCGGCAATAGCGCCTGCCAAAGTGCCACAAACTCTAAATCCCAAGGCCCGGCCGCCGATAAACCATGAAAACAGACTCTTCATGCCTGAGTTTACCGATACGGCAATCAGAATCGCCCATGCGGCGACATTGACTTCCAGGCTTTCTTTGCTCATTTGTGACATGGAAAGAGTAATAGGGTCAACATCCGCCAGACCGGAAAAGGCGGCCAGAAAGTAAGTCCCCGCGTCCCCGAAATATACTTTTAGCACTTTGGACAGCAACATGATGAGGGCCAGAAATACACCGAATTTTAACGCCATTCCTAACTGGAAAGGATTTTTCAAGGCAGTCTCCTCAGTGGTTCGGAACTCGCGTGCGTTTCGCCATAACAGAAAGGCAAGTAAATAGGTAAGAATGCTCATTACCAGCAGAGCGGGGAGCAGCGCCCGAAACACTGCCGGATTCATAATCGAGGTTAGCAGAAGTGTGCGCGCAAACTGCATGACGCAGGCCGTCAATATGCTGGCCGCCAGTACATTTTCCATGTTTGGATATTGCTTTGCTAATTTGGACAGGTCAAGAGTCACGGCAGTTGAAGAGACTAATCCACCCAATGCCCCGGTCAGCATGGGGCCATACTGGTTACCGACTATCTTGATGGCGAAATAGCCCAGATAGGAAATGCCTGCAATCAGCACCACCATCCACCAGATATAATAGGGATTGAAGGCGGCCCAAGGCCCATAGCCCTGATCGGGCAGTATGGGAAGGATAACGAGCGAGATCAGCAACAATTTCAGTGTGGCGTGCAATTCATGCTGTTCCAGTCTGTTCATCCAGCCATGAAGTAAGGGCTTAAAGCCCAGTAGGGAGGTAATGATAACGGCGGATGCAGAAGCAAGAGCGATATGATCGAAAGCAGTTAATATGCCCAAAGTAAAGGTGATTAACGATGTGACGATGCTGGTAATACTGAAGTCTTCTAATTTTTTGAGGCTTTTACTGTAAGCAAGCAGTAACACTGACGTCAGCCCCAGAAATGCAAAGCCCATCAATAAAGGATTAATCTGTTGCGTCAGTATGCCCCAAAGTCCGCCCAGCAAGCTGATGAGTCCGTAAGTGCGCAGCCCGGCAACGCGCATACCTTCATCTCTGTCACGGGTGTGCCAGCCGCGCTCCAGCCCGATAAGCAAGCCTATCGCCAGCGAAATTCCCAATATCTTGAAGTTTTCCAATTCCATCATCTGCAACAATATTCAATATGAAATACTTCTTCCGAAAGCGGTAATGGATTTATCGTACCGGAATAAACCTCAGCTTTCCAGGCTTATTTGATTAAAATTGCTTACCTGTCGGTGTTCAGCATCCGGATCAGGCGCACTGTCTCTGGTCAGCCAGATTGTTTTAAAGCCGGCTTTCTTGGCGGCATCCAATTCTTCTTTAATATCAGATAAGAATACTATCTGCCCAGCGGGAAAGCCTAGTTGTTCCGCTATTTTAAAATACGATTCCTGTTCTTTCTTGCCGCCGATATGCGTATCGAAGTGACCGGAAAATAACGGTGTTAAATCACCGTATTCGGTATGGGCAAATAATAATTTTTGCGCGTGCACGGATCCGGACGAATAGATATATAAATCCAGCCCCTTGGCTTTCCATGCCTTAAGTTTATCGGCGGCATCCGAATAGACATGGCCTTTAAAGTCGCCCTGTTGATAGCCTGCTTCCCATATCAAACCTTGCAGGGATTTTAACGGCGTAACTTTTTTATCTTCATCTATCCACTGGATAAACTGTGCGATTAACTGCTCGGCATCCAGTTTTGCTCCGGCTTCCTGACAAGCCTCATCGAGTAAGGCTTTAACCTGCGGTTCTTGCGCGTGACGGTGTATGTAATCCGCCAGATTGGTACGGGCATAAGGAAATAATACTTCTTTAACAAAAGAAAGTGATGACGTTGTGCCTTCAATATCGGTGACGATAGCTTTAATCATGGCAGATCGGCAACATATTGATCAAATATCGGGAAAAGCTTGGCGATGTCGCTTCCGGTAAAATCGGCTACCCAGCCTTCAGGCGTTGTAAACAGGCGTATGCAGGTAAATTTGGGCATTTCACCCATATCAAACCAGTGCCTGGTGTTGGCTGGCACGCTGATTAAATCCCCCTGTTCACATAATATTGCATAAACTTTATTCTCGACATGCAAATAAAACAGTCCGCGACCTTCAACAAAAAAGCGCACTTCAAAATCGCCGTGAATATGCTCAGCCAGGAATTTTTGCCGGAAGACATCTTTGTCCGGGTGATCCGGATTTAATTTAATGACATCAACAGACTGAAAGCCGTACTGTTGCTTCAACTTTTCTATGGAATCGGCGTAAGCGGCAAGTATGGATGCCTGATCGGCATCCGCGGCGAGTGGACAACTAGCCGTCCAGTGCGCAAATTGCACGCCTATGGGATCAAGCATGCTTCGGATAGCGGTAAAATCGGTATATAGCTCACCGAATTGAGGCTGGTTATCGGGATAAATCGTTAATGCGGTCATCGGCTTTTGACTCCATGCAGTCGTAATTCACAATCAAATAAAAAGTCCAGCGCTTCAAGATGACGCAGGGTTTCCTGTACCGAACTTCCCCAGGTATAAAGCCCGTGTCCGGCAATAATATAAGCATAACAGTCTGTATGCTTATCGAGGTACTGTTCCACTTGCTCTGCCAGACGGAAAATGTTTTGATCATTGGCAAAAATCGGTACCACAACCCGGCTTTCATGCGTGGTTATGCCAAACAGCGCTTTTAACAGCTCATAATCTTCCAATACGATTTCAGATTTGAAAATTTTCGATATCAGTGTGGCATTCAGCGAATGCGGATGCAAAATTGACTGAATGTCCGGGTATCGTTTATAGAGAGAGGTATGCAGCACCGTTTCCGCTGACGGTTTTTTGCCGTCCAGGGAATTGGCAGAGGCGTCAATCAGCATAATATCGTCCTGTTGCAACTGGCCTTTATGTTTGCCGGAAACGGTAATTGCAATAGTCCCGTCGGGCAACCGCGCGGAAAAGTTGCCGCTGGTTGCCGGAACCCAGCCTTTATTGTCAATAAAACGCCCGGCATCAATCAATTGCTGCGTGGCGGTGAGAAAAGCTTCGCTATATTTCATAGGTCAATAATTAACTGTTACACAGTCAAAGGGCTTAACTGTTTTTAATTCTAATACTGCGTAAATTTGTTTGTCGGCGACTATGGCGGCCGGGTTGGGGCTATCCGATTTCTGCTCCAGAATTTCGCAATCATAAGGCCATAGACTTCATTTAAACAAATAATAAAGTTTAATAACCGTTTCAACAAGTCATAAACGCTTTGATGCATTTCCCGGAATTACGCGGATGAATATAAGTCCGATCAATTTTGATTTCGTTTAGAATGATGCTGTCAGACTCATGCGGAAATTGACCGGTTCAACCGGATGAAAGTGAATATCGGCGATACCCTGATCATTTCGCCGGGACGGGTAATAGTAGTCGATAGCGCTGTCCTTTCTGTTAAGCAGATTGGACAGCTCCGCCTGTACTTTCCAGTTCTTGTTGAGCGAATAGCCAAGCATTGCAGAAAATAAAATGGTGGATTTCTAGCGTACGCTGTTATTTTCGATCAGTGAACGCGGGCCACAGTAGCGCAGGCGGGGCCCGCCGAAAAAGCCGCCGTACAGGTCATGAAACGTAGCGCCCGAGGCTATGATGGTTTCGATTGATCCCGGCGGAGCTGCCATACAGACCGGCCGTCCAAATGAGCAGCCCAAACGCCGACCGCGAACATGGCCAGAAGATGATCCTAACCCCGCAGAGGATGATTGAACCCGTTATCCCAGCCGATTATTCCATCGCTGCCGGTATGGGTTTCGGCAAGAGAAGATGATAATGATAGAAACAGCCCCAAAACAGATAACAGTTTCTTTTGATTTATGCGCTCAGCTCCTTGGTCAATTCGAGTTTGTATTGATTGCCAGCACTCAAGACAAGGCTGTCCTGAGCGGAGCCGAAGGGCATGCAGAGAGCGGCTTTACCTTAAACTGTCCCGCTTGCTGTCGATTTACAGTTAATACGTGGTAAATGGCAAGAAGATCCACTGCCAGCCGATGCATTTGCGTATAAATGGTAAAAATATTGATTTTAAAATAAATGCACTTATAGTTATATGCATTTAAACATTTATCACAAAAAGAGTATTCCATGCAGCATTTCCGTTTTTCTTTTATCGTTACAGCCGTTTGTCTGTCTATAGCTTTTTATTGGGGCGGCTTTATGGGCGCCTTTATCGCGATTATTCTGGGGGTTCTTGAAGTGAGTTTATCCTTCGATAACGCCGTTGTAAATGCATCCATATTAAAGCGCATGGATGAACGCTGGCAGCGCTACTTCCTAACCTGGGGGATTTTAATAGCCGTGTTCGGTATGCGTTTAGTGTTTCCTATCGCCATTGTTTCATATGCTACGGGTATCGGATTTCTTGGCGTATCCGATATGGCGTTGCACGATCCCGACACTTATGCCAGACATTTAACCGATTCGCATGTTCAAATTGCAGCCTTTGGCGGTATGTTTTTGCTGATGGTGTTTTTTTCCTTTATTTTTAACGAGAATAAGGAATTGCATTGGCTGGGATACATAGAAGAAAAAATGGCCTCGTTCGGAAAGCTGGAAGCGATTGAAATTATTCTGGCATTAGGTCTGCTGTTGACCATGCATAACTGGCTGCCTGAAGCGATTCATTTAAAAGCGCTGGTCGCAGGCATCTATGGTGTTATGTTATTCGTTATCGTCGATAGTTTAGGCGCATTATTCGAGGATGAAGAAGAGGGCGAAGAAGTTTCGGAAGCGATTAAGAAAGGCAGCATCATGAGTTTTTTATATCTTGAAGTACTGGATGCCTCGTTTTCATTTGATGGCGTTATCGGCGCCTTCGCGATTACCAATGATGTCGTGATTATTATGCTGGGATTGGCGATTGGCGCGATGTTTGTCCGGAGTTTGACCGTTTATCTGGTACGCCAGGGCACATTGGATGAATATGTGTTTCTGGAGCACGGCGCTCATTATGCCATTGGCTCACTGGCGGCTATCATGCTGATCAGTATGACTCATCATATTTCTGAAGTAGTCACCGGCCTGGTCGGTGCCGTATTGATAGGCTTGTCAATTCTGTCATCCGTTCTTTACAAAAGAAAACTTGCCGGATGATTTTTTCCGGGAGTTAAACTTCAGTATGCAAAGGCTGAAACCATGCCTTGAGGCGCTATAAATTTCCATGGAAGTCGTGGAAACTTGTAGCGCTGGAAGCAGTGCTGCCGGCTGGAAGAACGACAGCCGATTATTGGTTTATACCGCCTTGTGTCAAATGTACAGGCTCTAACAGTTTTTCCAAATCTTCACGGCTTAAACCGGTCATTTCAGAAGCAACTTCAATAATAGGCCGGCCTTGCTGATAGGCGGCCTTGGCTATTTCGGCGGCTTTCGCATAACCGATAATGGGGTTTAACGCCGTGACCAATATCGGATTTTTTGCCAATGCCTGTTGCAGGTTATCGGTTCTGACAGTAAATCCGGCAATGGCTTTATCTGCCAGCAGATAACTGACATTACCCAAAATTTCTATGCTTTGAAGAATATTGTAGGCAATCACAGGCAGCATGACGTTCAGCTGAAAATTGCCGGATTGGCCCGCGATAGTGATGGTGGCATCATTGCCGATAACCTGGGCGGAGACCATCGCCACAGCTTCCGGTATGACCGGATTGACCTTGCCCGGCATAATGCTGCTGCCCGGCTGCAATGCAGGAAGTTCTATTTCGCCTAAACCGGCCAGCGGTCCGCTGTTCATCCAGCGCAAATCATTGGCGATTTTCGTCAGGCTGACCGCGATGACTTTCAGTTGTCCTGATAATTCAACAATGGCGTCCTGAGCGCTTAAACTTTCAAAAAATGAGTCGTTCGGTTTAAAGGGTAAACCGGTTTCAGCGCTTAATGCTCCGGCAAATTCCGCCGCAAACCGGGGGTGAGCGTTGATGCCTGTGCCGACAGCGGTGCCGCCTTGGGCTATTTTATACAGTCTGGGCAAAGTCATATTAACCCGGTCTATGCCGTTGCGAATCTGCAAGGCCCAACCGCCCAATTCCTGGCTCAGCCGCACTGGCATGGCATCCATTAAATGAGTCCGTCCGGTTTTAGTCACTTTATCCAGGGAGGCGGCTTTTTGTTCAATTGTTTCTGCAAGATGAATTAAACCGGGTAGCAGGATTTTTCGGCACTCAAGCGCAGCGCTGACATGTATAGCGGTTGGAATCACATCATTACTGCTCTGCCCCCTATTGACGTCATCGTTGGCGCTGACAGTCTGGCCGAGCATACGTGTCGCCAGATTAGCCAGCACTTCATTGACATTCATGTTGGTGCTGGTGCCGGAACCGGTTTGAAATACATCAATAGGAAACTGCCGCTGGTGCCGGCCATCAGTAATTTGTTGAGCCGCCTGAATAATAGCATGGCCTTTCGGCGCTTCCAGTTCGCCCAAATCCATATTGACCCGGGCGGCTGTTTTCTTGATCAGGGCAAGGGTTTTGATAAAGGCAGGCGGCAGGACTAAACCGCTAACAGGAAAGTTATTGATCGCCCGCTGGGTTTGCGCGGCGTATAAGGCATTTGCCGGGACTTCCAGCTCACCCATACTGTCTTTTTCTATTCTGTAATTTTCAGTCATAGTCTAACCCTATAATAAACTCTTCAACTTGCATTTGATTGAATGGCCATCCCAGTTCTTTTTGGGTTTCAGGATGGTATAAAACCGGGATGCGAATCGCAAATTGTATTTGCCATTGCTCAAATTCGGCAATATCAATGGTTTCAACCCATTGCTCAAAACGGTCTGACAGACAATCCCGGATAATTTCTCCAGCCTGTTCACAAAGATGACAGCCGCAAGTTCCAAAGAGCAATAATCTCATTTATTAATGTTTAGTCAGTTTATCCAGATAACCCAGCAGCAGCGCAGATATGACCAGAGTCAAATGCATCAGAACATACCACATTAATTTATCATTTGAAGCTGCGTTAATATTCATAAAAACTTTTAACAACTGAATGGATGAAATCGCCACAATGGAGGCGGCCACTTTTATTTTCAGCGATCCGTAATCATGTGTTCCGAGCCATTCCAGCTTCTCTGCCGTGTGGTGAATATCCATCTGCGAAACGAAATTTTCATAACCGCTGAACATGACGATGACGGTCAGGCTGGCGACCAGCGTCAGGTCAATCAGGGTCAGCAATTTTAAAATCGTGTCTTCTTCAGTAATTTCAAGAATATGTGGAAGAAAATGATAGAGTTCCTGAAAGAATTTCAAGGACAGCGCCAGCAATGCCAGACTCAAGCCGAAATAAATCGGCGCTAAAATCCAGCGGCTGGCATACATCATTCTTTCCAGAGACTGTTCAATTTTCTTATGTAACGTCACTTACGATGTCCTTATGTATTAATGGTGTAAATGCGCCGCCAGCCAGCGCTCGGCGACTTCTTCCGCCAACCCTTTACGCCGGGCGTAATCCTGTAATTGGTCACGATCTATTTTGCCGACATTAAAATACTGGGCTTCCGGGTGAGAAAAATACCAGCCGCTGACTGCTGAGGCCGGATACATGGCGTAACTTTCAGTAAGCTCTATACTGGTATTTTCGGTCACATTCAGCAATTCAAATAATTTACCTTTTTCGGTATGGTCGGGACAGGCCGGATAGCCGGGAGCAGGGCGTATACCCTGATAAGCCTCCTTGATTAACTGCTCGGTGTCATAGGCTTCATCTTTGGCATACCCCCAGTAATCTTTTCTGACCGCCACGTGCATATATTCTGCAAACGCTTCCGCCAGGCGGTCTGCCAGTGCTTTTAGCATGATAGCGCTGTAATCATCATAATCCTGTTCAAATTCGTGCAATTTTTTCTCGATGCCTATCCCGGTAGTCACGGCAAAAGCTCCAATATAATCAGGCTTTCCGCTATCAATCGGCGCAATAAAATCAGAAAGGCAGTAATTGGGCCTGCCGGGGGCCTTGACGTTCTGCTGTCTTAAATGATGCAAGGTCTCCCGTTTTTGCCGGCGAGTGTCATCCGTGTAGACCACAACATCATCACCGTCGCTATTGGCCGGGAAAAAGCCGATAACAGCGCGCGCCGATAACCATTGCTCGTTGATTATCTTTTTTAGCATCACCTGGGCATCTTCAAATAATTTTCTCGCTTCAATACCGATGATTTTATCATCCAGGATTTTTGGATAGCTGCCGGCCATCTCCCAGGTTTGAAAAAACGGCGTCCAGTCTATGTACCAAACCAGGGTATCGAGCGGAAAACCGTCAATAACCTTAATGTCCAGAAATGATGGCTTTGCCGGTTCGTGCAGCGCATTCCAGTTGAATTTATTGCGCCGTGCTTCTGCTAGGGGATGTTGTTTGGTTTTGGCTTCGCGGCCCTTGTGCCGCTCCCTGACTTCCTCGTATTCTTTATGGACGTTTTTGACAAAACCATCCTTTAGCTCAGCGCTTAATAAATTACTGGCTACACCGACACCCCGCGACGCATCGGTTACATAAATAGTTGGGCCGTTATAATTAGGCTCAATTTTTACCGCCGTATGGGCGCGTGATGTGGTCGCACCGCCGATCATCAGCGGAATGGTAAAGCCCTGACGCTGCATTTCTTTGGCGACATGCACCATTTCATCAAGCGATGGCGTGATCAGACCGCTTAAGCCGATAATATCGACATTTTCCAGGCGCGCGGTCTGTAAAATCTTTTCAGCCGGAACCATGACACCCAGATCAACCACATCATAGTTATTACATTGCAGCACCACGGCAACGATATTTTTGCCAATGTCATGAACGTCGCCTTTAACAGTGGCCATCAGGATTTTGCCTTTGGCCTGTCTTTCGCCTGCGGCTTTATCGGCTTCCATAAATGGCATCAGGTAGGCCACAGCCTTTTTCATTACCCGTGCCGATTTAACCACTTGCGGCAAAAACATTTTTCCCGATCCAAACAAGTCTCCGACTACATTCATGCCATCCATTAATGCGCCTTCAATAACATGCAGCGGTCTTTCAGCCTCTTGCCTCGCCTGTTCGGTATCTTCATCGATGTAATCGGTGATGCCTTTCACCAAGGCATATTCCAGGCGTTTATTAACCGGCCAGCTGCGCCATTCCAGGTCTTCCTGCTTGCCTTCGCTGCTGCTGCCGTCGCCGCGATATTTTTCGGCGAGTTCAAGCAATTTTTCGGTGCCGCTGCCGTCATGGCGGTTGAGTACGACATCTTCGACCACGTCACGCAAGTCTTTGGGTATATCGGCATAAATCGCCAATTGGCCGGCATTAACAATGCCCATTGACATGCCGGCCTGAATGGCATGATATAAAAATACTGCATGAATGGCTTCACGTACCGGATTATTGCCTCTAAACGAAAACGATACGTTGGAAACGCCGCCGGAGATTAATGCATAAGGCAGTGTTTGCTTGATCTCATACGTCGCTTCAATAAAATCCAGACCGTAATTATTATGTTCATCGATGCCGGTGGCAATGGCGAAAATATTCGGGTCAAAAATAATGTCTTCGGGCGGGAAGCCAACCTGTTCAGTCAAAATTTTGTAAGCGCGTCGGCATATTTCAACTTTTCTTGCTTTGGTATCGGCCTGTCCTTCCTCATCAAATGCCATGACAATCACCGCCGCGCCATAGCGGCGAACCAGTTTGGCGTGTCTAATAAAGGTCTCTTCGCCTTCTTTAAGCGAGATGGAATTCACTATGCCTTTGCCCTGGATGCATTTTAAGCC
The DNA here is from genome assembly GCA_028715725.1 of Methylococcales bacterium. Classification (GTDB taxonomy): domain Bacteria; phylum Pseudomonadota; class Gammaproteobacteria; order Methylococcales; family Methylomonadaceae; genus JAGXGJ01. The sequence continues at coordinate 20,795 of JAQURG010000034.1, read as the reverse complement.
CGCTTCCAGAATATCCCATTTGGAAGAGTCCAGCATGATCGGCACCTTGGCGATATCGGGTTCGGAAGCGATCAGCATTAAAAAGCGCACCATCGCTTCCTTGGAATCCAGCATGCCTTCATCCATATTAATGTCGATAATTTGCGCGCCGTTTTCAACTTGCTGTTTGGCTACTTCCAGCGCCGTCTCAAAGTCGCCTTGAATAACGAGCCGTTTGAATGCTGCCGAACCTGTCACGTTGGTGCGTTCGCCGACATTGACGAATAACGAATCAGGGGCAATATTCAAGGGTTCGAGTCCTGATAGCCGGCACTGTTTGGGTATCTCGGGAACTACTCTTGGGCTGTAGTGTTGTATGGCCTCGACTATCGCCTTGATATTCGCAGGCGACGTTCCGCAACAACCGCCGATAATATTCAGGTAGCCGCATTTAGCCCAGTCAGCCAGCTCTGCGGCCATGGCTTCGGGCGTTTCGTCGTATTCTCCGAACTCGTTAGGCAAGCCCGCATTGGGGTGGGCGGAAATATGCGTGTCCGCAATATTCGATAATTCAGCGATATATTGGCGCAATTCTGTTGCGCCTAATGCACAGTTAAATCCGAAAGAAATCGGCTCGACATGTTTGAGTGAATTCCAGAAGGCGGCAACGGTTTGTCCTGAAAGCGTTCTGCCTGACGCATCGGTAATCGTACCGGAAATCATCACGGGCAGTTTATAGCCGACCTGTTCAAAATATTGTTCAACCGCAAAAATGGCGGCTTTGGCATTGAGGGTATCGAAAACAGTTTCAATCAGGATGATATCAGCGCCGCCATCAATCAAACCTTTAGTCGCTTCGGTATAAGCGATGACCAGGTCATCAAAAAAGATATTGCGAAAGCCCGGATCGTTAACATCAGGCGACATGGATGCCGTGCGGTTGGTAGGACCTAAAACGCCCGCTACAAAACGCGGCTTTTCAGGCGTTTTTTGGGTGTATTCGTCAGCCGCCTGCTTTGCCACACGCGCCGCCTCGACATTAATCTCATACGCCAGCGACTCCATTTTATAGTCGGCCATCGCAATGCTGGTGGCATTGAAGGTATTGGTTTCAACAATATCGGAGCCGGCTTCAAAATAAGCACTATGAATAGCTTTAATAATGTCAGGCTGGGTTAATGACAGTAAATCATTATTGCCCTTAAGATCGACCTCCCAATGGGCAAAACGATCGCCCCGATAATCTTTTTCTTCCAGCTTGTAGCTCTGGATCATCGTGCCCATTGCGCCGTCGAGAAACAGGATTCTCTGCGACATACACTGCTTTAATAATTGTGTTTTTCTCATTAAGATTGCCAAGGGTAATTGTTTTGCCTGAATTTAATCTTGCTTAAAAAGCTGGCTGGCACTATTATTTTTGTCTCTATTGAAGGAGATGAGCATGTCGAAACCAACCATTACTCAAGTATTCAAGAGCGTTCTAGCTGCTTTTGTTGGGGTGCAAAGTGAGGCTAATAGAAAAAAAGATTTCGAACAAGGATCGCTATCAACTTATATTATTGCAGGGTTGATTTTCACGATTCTTTTTGTTGCCGCCATCATTTTTCTTGTTTCTACTGTTTTAGGATCATAGTTACTGATTAAGGCAATAAAAGCTCAAGCATTGCCTGAGCTTTTATAATAAACAGATTTTATTCTGTTGTTTTAAAGCTTTGTTTTATACTTCCAAATATCTCTTTGATGCCACTGAATAAGTGAGAGACTGAAAAATTCTCTTTAGTGAGAAATTTTAAACGAACGAATGCAATAGCCACGAAGCCGATGATTGACGGCGATAGCTCCAGGTAAAGAGACTTTAAAATACCGGCGAAGCCCAAAAAATCCCCCTGATTTTTTCTGTCAGCGCCCTGAATAGCCTCATAGCCAGCGCCGCCCTCATTGGATCTTAATGATTCGAGAATATAAACATTGACGCTTTGCAACAGCCACACCAAAGCAAAAAAACCAACTGCACCAATAGCGACCCACATCATTACATTGTTTGCTTTTACTTTCATGGCTGTCTGGTAAAACCAGAGAGCTACAAAAATCATTACCATACCGCTTATCATAAGTTATACCCCTTTTATTATATTAATTATATTTTTGTTAGAAAATAATAAAGAAATGGACACTTTAAAATCATTTTAGAGCCGTCTTTCTCGACAACTTTGCATGATTCATATTTTTCTTGCCCCGGCTTTGTCTGCTTTTTAATTTCTCCATTCTCGACAAAATATTTCATGGCTATTTTCATCTCACCGGTTCGGCCAACAGAATCTGTTGCGGTTTGTTTAAGAATGCCATCCTCTTTAAACTCCCATTCGATGGTAACGGGCTTCTGCTCTCCATCCAATTTAGTGGCTTCAGCATATAATTTCCATTTTCCCAGGATTTCAGAGTTATCTTTTAATGCAACCTCAGCATTCGCCGAAAACGCAAAAAAAAGCGCTGCCAACGATAATATTTTAACGTATTTTTTCATTATTGTTATTGCCCCATTAATCATCTTCAAATGACGGAGTTTAAACTATACCACATTGCCTATCGAGCTTTAACTTCAACAATGCAGGAATATTTACTTACCTGCGATATTAAAATGCATTAACAATAAGCCTTGACTTTAGCTTTGGCTAAAGTATCATGCAATTCCCGCTTGCTATAAAATTAGCAATTTCTCAAATAAAAATTATTAGGTTAGGAGACACATACATGGGATTTATTTTAGATCTGACTGAAACATTGAAAACACCAGCTGGCATGGTCGGTGCGGTTGTGGTTGTAGGTGCAGTTTACGCCCTTCTGAAATGGGTATTCGCTGAGCATCCAGACGACGAAAAGTAAGCAGTCACCCGGTTTCGTTAATATTTTGGCCGCAACCCATTAGAATGAATGGGTTGCGGCCTTATTTTTGTCTGAACATTTCATCACCTTAACGCCGCAACTGTATTATAATTTACACATTTTTTATAATGAAATGTATAAATTCATAATTTCCAGAATTCTAGAGCTTCAATCCAAACAAGTTCCAGCTACGGGTATTGGATTATTCCGCCTTTTCTATGGGCTAGTCGCATTACAGGAAATTTTCTTCCTGCTGTATTTCAATCATTTGATCTTCGACCCTATACCTTATATAGACGTCGAGTTCCCGATGATACCTTTCTTCCTATGTCTTTGGGGAATTATCGCCGCTTTTATCATTGTTGGCTATCGCTACCAGTTTGCCGTTATCAGCAATTATATTTTCTGGATTTTTTTCGTTAATTTCACAACTATGCAGCGGGATTTTGACGGAGGCTTTGATTCATTTATGACCGGCGCTGGCTTTTTTCTGCTTTTTATGCCAGGAGATCGCGCTTTTTCGATAGACAGCCTCAGGTACAAGCTCAGCACGCCTTTCAGGCATTACAGTACCTATCCAAAACCAACTGTTTCAAGTCTTGCTTACTATTTACCTGTCCTGGTCTGCCTTGGTTTCCTTTACTTTGATTCCGCCGTTCATAAACTGTTTGCCGAACACTGGCGCAATGGCCTGGGTTCCTGGCTGCCATTAACACAGCCTTATTATGTTTCAGCCATTGATATGTCTTTCCTGCTAAACAATGAGTTACTCGAAAAAACGATAGGCTATACCATACTAGTCTTTCAATTTACTTTTTTATTCTTTTTTGCAAATCGCAAGTTACGCTGTGTTTATTTAATCATTGGTTTAGGGTTGCATCTGGGCATTACCCTGTCGTTAAATATCTATCCTTTCGGCATGGGGATGCTGGTGTTTTATATACTGCTGGTGCCTTTCAGCTGGTGGCGGGCCTGTGGCAAGCTGCTGACGGCTAAGGAGCCTTATCTGACTGTTTTCTATGATCAATACTGTCCTTTATGTAATCGAACGGTGCTGGCTCTCAATCATTTTGATGTATTCAACTGCATAGATTTTAAAGGCGCGCAGGATTACGCCGCGCAATATCCTGCGTTATCGGCAATAAATCAGGAAACCTTATTAACTGATTTATATGCGGTAGATAAAAATAACCGTATCTATTCCGGTGTTAACACCTATATCCAGATATTTTTAAAAATGCGTTATCTATATCCGATAGGCATTATTTTGAGCTTGCCGGGTATTCATCAATTTGCTAAAAAAAAATACCGCGTTATCGCAGACACACGAGTTCGTACCCCTTGTTCATCTGAATGCCTGGCCACGGTGAGCTTGCAAAGCAATACTTTTTATACACAGATTTTTGAACGCTTTGCCAGCCAGAAACCTAAAGCTTTTTCGAGAAAACTTGCAAAAATAATGGTTGCCGTGCTCATTTTGCAATTAAATAGCACTATACATTACGCACTTATTTACAGATTGGATATAGCGGCGAAGAATAGCCCCATCAGTGCCCCAATTGCTGAAGCCAGTAACGCGCTGATAATGGTATCGCTGGCTTTCCTTGGCATTACGCCGCATGCACTTTACCTGCATGATCATTTTGCCGGCTACGACCGTATTTTAGCGATTACCTACACAGATCAGGATGGGACTGAACGCTGGCTGCCATTCGTTAATCAGGAAGGACGATTACTTGCTCCAAACTGGGGCCGGGTTCATTCCATGTGGGCTAATATCGCTGTTACCCCCAATATCAACAACCAGCGCCTCCAAAAATTCATCATGAAAGTAACGGCATTCTGGGGAGAAAAGACCGGTTTAAATCTTGATAAGACCTTGTTTCATATTAAATTAAAGCGAATTAATGCGCCAACAACCTGGGTTTACGATCAATTGCACAAAAATTTTTCAGAGCCGTGGACCACTATCGGCACCGTACAATGGACAAACAAAGTAATTTCATACAATCTGCCCGAGAATATAAATTTGCTATAATTTTTTCAGTCAGCCCAACCATTTTTATTATTGCATCACTATTCGAGTCATGATATAAATTACCTGTGCTTTTATAAATTGGCGCACAATAAGTAAAATAATTTAAACCCTTTGGAGGATATTATGAAAAAACTTTTAGCACTTTTAGCTATGGCGGTTATGGTTGTTGGTTTGTCTGGTTGCTTGGACGATCCAGATAGCTCAAAACAAAAAGTTGAAAGCTCTATCCAACTTTAAATAGAACACGCGGCAAAACAAAAAACCCAGCTTAACCGCTGGGTTTTTTGTTTATAGCCAGTCAATTTAATATCAGATAAGCGTGTTTTTAAATATCGCCTACATCTTTCCCCGCCCTGTAAAGCCGCTGTGCTACGGTTTATAGACACCAAGGGATCTGATAATAACGATGAATTGACAGTTACTACTTTTTGGCGTAATAGTACAAGCAGTTCTGGAACAGTCGACTTTAAATAAACTATTAAGGAGATGACCATGATATCAAGCCAAAATGAAACAGCAAGAACCCCGTCCCGTCCGCAAGGAACTCATATTTGCCCTATTTGTTGTATTATTCCTCCTCACATGAGCGACCATATACTCAAGCATGGCGATGAAAAGATGCAGACATGGATGATGGAAACCATAAGAAGATCTGAACAATTCCAAGGTAGACGGGAGGTTATAGGAAACTTTGCGCTTGCGCTTTCTCCGGGAGAAAAGCGCCGCACCGTCTATGATGCCCGAAAAAGAGAAACGCTCCCCGGCAAACTGGTTAGAAGTGAAGGTGGACGGAAAAGCAGGGACGTTGCTGTTAATGAAGCCTATGATGGCGCCGGGGCCACCTACGATCTGTATCACGATGTTTTTGAGCGTAATTCCATTGATGACCAAGGTCTGCGTATGGACTCAACCATTCATTATGGTGTCCAGTATGACAACGCCTTTTGGAATGGCAATCAAATGGTATATGGTGATGGCGATGGACGATTGTTTAACCGCTTTACCATAGCCATTGATGTTATCGGGCATGAATTAACTCATGGTGTAGTTCAGTACGAAGCCGGTCTGATTTATCAGGGTGAATCGGGGGCTTTAAACGAATCATTCGCTGATGTGTTTGGAAGCTTGGTAAAACAACGCTCGCTTAACCAGACTGTAGACCAGGCAGACTGGCTTATTGGCGCCGGATTACTGGCTCCAGGCATACAGGGAGTGGCGCTTCGCTCATTAAAAGAGCCGGGAACCGCGTATGACGATCCCATGTTAGGCAAAGATCCCCAGCCCGCACATTATAGCAGTCGGTACAGAGGGAGCCAGGATTCGGGCGGGGTGCACATTAATTCCGGCATTCCAAACCATGCCTTTTATTTGGCCGCTATGGAAGTCGGCGGATTTGCCTGGGAAAAAGTCGGAAAAGTCTGGTACATAACATTACGTGATGTGCTGCGGTCCAGGGCGAGCTTCAGCAAAGCTGCTGATGCAACAATTAGTGTTGCCGGCCAGCTTTATGGTCAATCCAGTCATGAGCAAACAGCCATTCGCAAAGCGTGGCAGACAGTCGGCGTTATTGAATAACCCCATGCCGGTTTATTCGCACGACACTCTGAAAGGCTAACTTTACCATGAAGGCTGAGCAGCTTATCGGGCTATTCAGGGCAGTCATGATAAACCGAATGCTATTGTCTGTCTGGCTTGTATTTCAATTATATTCCAGAGTTGTTGAGTGCGGGCCAGGAATCAATACGATGAAAGATGAAGGTAAAACCATGCAAATTACTGTTGAGCGAACCGGCGGCTTCACAGGTATTCCGGTAACTAAAATAATTGACAGCAAAACCCTGCCCCAGCAAGAAGCAGCGCGACTTCATAAAATGATGACAGAAGCGGATTTTTTCAAATTGCCAACAACAATTTCCTCTTCTCCACAACCGGATCGCTTTCAGTATCGGATTACCGTCGAGCAAGAGGCCAAACAGCATAGCGTTACGGTTGATGAAACGGTTGTGCCTGCTAACCTGAAACCGCTATTGAACTGGTTAATGGCGCAACCCGCACAGCCGGCGACTCATTAAAAAATTACCGGCTAGGGCATTATCTTTGACTCGACTATTAAACCAGTCGTCCCCACAAGTCATGCTCGTCGGCTTCTTCCAGTTCGACATTGACAAAGTCGCCGACCTTAAGATGGGTTGCGCCATCAATGAACACCAGTCCATCGATTTCAGGCGCATCGGCTTTACTCCTTGCAACCGCGCCTTCTTCTACGACCTCATCAATAAGAACAGTCTCGATTTTGCCTATTCGTTGCTGTAAACGCGAGGCGCTGATTTCTTCCTGATGCGCCATAAAACGAGCCAATCGTTCTTGCTTGATTTGTTCAGGAACCAAATCCGGCAAATTATTGGCAACGGCGCCTTTAACGGGAGAATACGCAAAACAGCCGACCCTATCAAGCTGCGCCTCAGTCATAAATTGCAATAATTCTTCAAACTCCTGTTCAGTTTCTCCCGGAAACCCGACAATAAAGGTGCTGCGTAAAGTAATATCCGGGCAGATATCCCGCCATGCCTTAATTCGTTCGAGATTATTCTGGCTGGCAGCCGGACGCTTCATTAATTTAAGAATGCGGCTGTTGGCGTGTTGAAAAGGAATATCCAGATAAGGCAGAATTTTCCCTTCCGCCATTAACGGGATGACATCGTCAACATGCGGATACGGATAAACATAATGCATACGCACCCAGATACCCAAATCTCCCAGCGCCTCGGCCAATTCATAAAATCGTGTTTTTACAGAACGTCCTTTCCAGTCCCGGCTTTGATATTTTAAATCCAGGCCATAAGCGCTGGTATCCTGGGAAACCACTAATAATTCTTTTACTCCTGCGTTCGCCAGGCGTTCAGCCTCCAGCATGACATCATCAACCGGCCTGCTGACCAGGTCGCCGCGCATAGATGGAATAATGCAGAAAGTACAGCGATGGTTGCAGCCTTCGGAAATTTTTAAATAGGCATAATGCGCAGGCGTTAATTTAACCCCTTGCGGCGGCAAAAGACTGGTAAAAGGATCGTGCCGCGGTGGCAAATGTTCATGCACAGAAGCTACAACTTCGGCTAAAGCGTGCGCTCCAGTCACCTTTAAAACCCGGGGATGGCGCGCTCTGATCTCATCTTCCCTCGAACCTAAACAGCCGGTAACAATGACTTTGCCATTCTCAGCAAGCGCTTCGCCAATACTGTCGAGAGATTCCTCAACTGCTGCGTCAATAAAGCCGCAGGTATTAACAACCACCAGGTCGGCATCTTTATAGGTCGGAGAAATAGTATAGCCATCAGTACGAAGCTGAGTTAAAATTCTTTCACTATCAACCAGGGCTTTGGGGCAGCCTAAACTGATAAAGCCAACAGTGGGGATCTTTGTCATAGAGTAAGTCAGGTAGGGTAATATTTTCTATAGTGATCAGGATGATTGAACATGAATTGTCCTGATAACGTTCTCTTGCAGTTAGCAAACAAAATTCAACTCTTTATTTTACCACTTTGGGCGTTTGCCGCATGAACAAAAACCGCAAATTTTGAAAAAATCATAAGATTTCAAGGGGATATTTTGCATTAAATCGCTTGAAACCGGCTGGAAACTTCAGGTAATGATGGGCTATCTTCAGTCGAAGTTAAATAGTTGTGGCTGAAAACAAGCTTTTTATGCTGAATTTCATTTATAATTGAACAGGTTGGCCTACAGCAATAAGAAATTGCCTGCACTATCGGTTAAGGAACAATCAAGCAGATGATAGGCTTGCTGCTTTTTTGGATAAATTATATATCCATTGATTCCAGGCTATTGATGAGATAACCGAGATTTATTGTTAAGGTATAAAATGCGATTTTTAATATTAGTCTTCAATATTCTTGTTGGCTCCGTCATGCTAAGCCAACCTACAGAGGTTCTGGCAGACTCTGTGGATAACAAGACCAGCAAAAATACTTCTCTTCGAGGACATTCTCGAAGCAAAGGTCACGGATCCCGGCAGCATCGCGTCAGGCAAAAGTTGGCAGATAATCCCGGCGACGTATGGGAACGTATGCGCGCAGGAATGCAGATTCCCCGGCCAAGTCCGGCGCAGCCAGAGCTATCTTTGGCGCAAAATAGCAATAATCTGCCCAAGGCGGTCGTTTCCGGCCAGACTCGTCTTCCTACGGCTGAATTGCACAAGGTCAACGCTCTCATCCTCTCTGAAATCAATACCGTCCAGGGTTCTGTCGATCCGCGGACTCTGCCAAAACAGACGCTCGCACCAAAATACAAAAGCTTATCCCGACTTACCAGCCCGCAAACGCGTATTCGTACGCAAATTGACCGCTATCCCCAATTGCATAAGCAAATCTTCACGGCAAACTTTACCGGTCGAGCCTTGCCTCAAATTAAATCTATCCGGACGGAAAATTCCTTTAAAACAGTAATTACGCAACGCCCTGCCGGCCTTGGCGCGCATAATCCGGCAGATAACCTGAAGGAGGTCAGGAAACAGGATGACATAGCCATAGGCATGCATCGCACTTCCGGCCAAGCGGCCAGGCATGAACGTGTTAATAAACATATCATATGGTACAGTCAGCATCGTGATTATCTGCGCCAGGTTGCCGAACGCGCGCGCCCCTACCTTTACCATATCGTAGAGTCGCTTAATAAACATAAATTGCCTTCCGAGCTTGCTTTGCTGCCTATTGTGGAAAGCGCCTATCAGCCTACGGCCCAGTCACCTAAAAGTGCTGCCGGTCTTTGGCAGTTCATACCCGGCACCGGGCACGATTTTGACTTGGAACAAACCCGTGATTATGATGACAGACTTGATATTACCGCCTCTACCGAGGCCGCGATGCGTTATCTGTCTTTCCTGAAACAGCATTACCATGGCGATTGGCTGCTTGCCCTGGCGGCTTATAATTGTGGTCTCGGCGCTGTAGATGCCGCTATTAACCGCAATAGCGCCGAAGGTCTTGGCACTGATTACTGGTCTTTGCGCTTGCCTGAAGAAACACAGGAATATGTGCCGCGGTTCCTGGCCTTATCCAGCATCTTTGCCAATCCTGCCGATCATGGGTTAAAGCTTGCTCCGGTTAGGAATAAGCCCTATTTCGTCAAAGTCAAAATTGATCGCAAGAGTGATATCCAATATTTAGCTGAAAAAGATCTTTCAGAAATTGCTCAGCTTGCGGATTTGAGTTACGAGCAGTTTACCCGCCTTAATCCGGGTTATCTCAACTCGAAACTCGCAACAACCGGCCCTTTTACTTTACTCATGCCAAGCGCCAACGCTAACCAATTCCATCAGCGCCTCGCCAGCGTTAAACAGTTTTTTGACGAGCCTGTCTTATCGGTTGCCCGCATTCCTTTAAAAAAAGAAACTTTAGCGACGGCTGATGCACAAAAAGCAGCATTACCCCTACTGACAGAAATCAAATTACCTGCAGTAGCCGTATCTGACCTGTTCTTATCCCTTAACTTGGGTGCGGGTCAAACCTCGCCACGGGTAACAGCAGATTTGCTACAGGCTCCTTTTAGCCCTGGCGCCTGATTCAAAAAGGCTAAAAAACAACATTTGATAACGTTGTGTCAGTTTAAGAACTGATAAACCAGGCCTGCAAATCTTGCAGGCCCTGCCTCAATAAGTTGTTATATCACCGGCTGGTTTTATTCTATTCGAGAGACGTTAAAATGAGTGATGCTTTCAGTATCTTAAGCAAGAGGGAAATCGAAGGGTACTGTAAGGAGCTTAAACAATTGTTGGTAGCTGATTTTCGAGGCTTGGAACAAGTTGATCAGGGCGAAATACTCTCTCATTACGATCAATCCAAGCGTGAACAATTTCCTGAGTCCTTATCCATTTCCGAACTGTGGACTCTGGAGCAATTAATTATAAAGAAATTGTCGGATAAAACTCTGCTAAGACGCACCTGGATCTTTAGAGAAAAATTCAAGAGCCAATTGGGGGACGGCATCTATAACAAGTATTATGAAAACTTGCCAAAAAATTTGACGGATGAGTCATTAAGGGATACCTCAACCGCAATTGATTACGATATGTTAAGGGAAGACATAGCTAATATTGCGCGGCAAATACAAAGGCTTTCCTACTTTAAAATAAAGAGAAACCAAAGCATTAATGGAAGAAAAAAATTTGTCATCTTCTCAATGTTGTTATTGATAATTTTTGGAACTTTGCCATTTTCAAATTTAACCATAAACTTCGCCTCCTTTTATAATCCGGAAAACGAAAAAGCGGTAAAATTTTTGTTGATAATTATGTATTCAGGCATAACGGGAACGGCAATAAGTCTGTTGCAGCGTATAGAAAAAGCCTCTAATGTTGCTCCGCATTTTACTGATAGTGCGCTTGAAGCCAATGATATATCGCTCAATATGTCGAACTGGTATGTGTTGTCCTTACTGGCCAGTGGTGCAATATTCGCATTACTGGTTTATCTTATAGCTGTTGCAGGCATCTTTAATGTATTTGATTTCCTGCCTAAACTGGAGTCCGGCAGCAACGTCAAGCTCGACGGTTCCAGTACAGCTTTAAAACAATTGATTATAATACCCGACAATTCCAAAGACTTTTCCAAATTGCTAATTGCCTGCTTTTTATCCGGATTTGCTGAACGGCTGATACCGGACATGCTGGATAGCCTGATTAAAAAGGGGGAATCCATCTCTAAAAAGTGACTCCTGCAGGTTAAACTGCTGAGGTGTATGATTGAATATTTGAACATAAGGCATTGTCAGAATTTATCCTGATGTAGATTTCAACTAAAACTGAATCGGTTGGCCAGCTTTACCATTTATTCTGAGCCTATATTAACCCTGGATCATCTTCTGTATTAGCTAGCGTACTGTTATACGCAGAGGGCTGGGTTGCAGATATGATTTTATGACCAATAAACTTTAAGAAAAACTTATGATATTAGTAACGGGTGGCGCAGGTTTTATTGGCGCCAATTTTGTACTTGACTGGTTGGCTCATCTTGACGAATCCATTATTAATCTCGACAAGCTCACTTATGCGGGAAATCTGGAAAATCTGGCTACGCTGCAAGGCGATGCCCGCCATATTTTTGTAAAGGGTGATATCTGTGACCGCGCTCTGTTGGAGCGTTTAATGGCTGAGTACAAGCCGCGAGCCATCGTTCACTTTGCCGCTGAAAGCCATGTGGACCGGTCTATTCACGGCCCCGGCGATTTTATACGAACTAATATTGAAGGCACTTTCAGTTTGCTTGAAGTTGCCCGTGCCTATTGGAATAATCTGGAAGGGAACGCCAAGGCAGATTTCCGCTTTCTGCATGTCTCTACCGATGAAGTTTACGGCTCTCTTGATGCTCACGCACAACCCTTTACTGAATCCAAAGCTTATGAACCCAATAGCCCGTATTCCGCCAGTAAGGCGGCAAGCGATCACCTTATTCGCGCCTGGCATCATACCTATGGTTTGCCGGTATTAACTACAAATTGTTCCAATAATTATGGCGCTTATCAGTTTCCGGAAAAGCTGATTCCACTGGTGATAGCCAATGCGCTGGCTGGAAAGCCTTTGCCTATTTACGGCGATGGCCGGAATGTGCGTGACTGGCTCTATGTTAATGATCATTGCGCCGCCATACGCAAAGTGTTGGAGGAGGGCAGGCCTGGTGAAACTTATAATATAGGCGGATGGAATGAGAAGACCAATCTTGAGGTTGTGAATACCCTTTGCAAGATTCTGGATGAGCTTTCGCCGACCCATCCAGGTTCCTACAGCCGCCTCGTCACTTATGTAAAAGATCGTCCCGGTCATGACAGACGTTACGCGATTGATGCCCTGAAGCTGGAACAGGAACTTGGCTGGAAACCTGCAGAAACTTTTGAAACCGGGATTCGCAAAACCGTAGCCTGGTATCTTGATAACCAGGCCTGGGTGGATAATGTGCTCAGTGGAGCCTACCGTGAATGGGAGACGCTGAATTACGGACTTCGCGCATGAATATTCTGCTTTTGGGCTGCAATGGCCAAGTCGGCTGGGAGCTTCAACGTAGTCTTGCGCCTTTGGGCGCAGTAATGGCGCTGGCGCGCAATGAGGCGAATCTTGCCGAGCCGGAATCCTTGCGAGCGCTGGTTCGTAAAATAAGGCCGCAGGTCATCGTTAACGCAGCCGCCTACACGGCTGTCGATAAAGCACAATCAGAACCCGAATTGGTCAGATGTGTCAATGCTATAGCGCCTGCCGTGCTGGCGGAAGAAGCAGCTGGTATTGGTGCCTGGCTTGTGCATTATTCTACGGATTATGTTTTTGACGGCTGCAAAAAAGACGTCGGCTATACTGAAACCGACGCGCCCAATCCTTTAAGTATTTACGGACAGACAAAGCGGGAAGGCGAACTGGCCATTCAGGAGGCTAGCTGCAACATGTTGATTTTCCGTACCAGCTGGGTTTATGCCGCTCGCGGCAATAATTTCGTCAAAACCATGTTGCGCCTGGCCAGGGAGCGTGATCAATTGTCGGTAGTGGCTGACCAATGGGGAGCTCCGACCAGCGCCGAATTGATTGCAGATGTGACGGTGCATTCCTTGCGTCAGGCAATGGTCAGGCCGGCATTAAGCGGACTTTATCATTTAACAGCCGGCGGCGAGACCACTTGGCATCGCTATGCCTGTTATATTCTGGAGGAAGCCCAGACGCTGGGCCACTCGTTAAAAATTAACCCATCCGCAATAACCGCACTGACTACTGCGGATTACCCGCTGCCAGCGCCGCGTCCGGCGAATTCACGGCTGAACGCGACGAAATTACAGGCAACTTTCGGGCTTTATCTGCCGGACTGGAAAGTGCATTTGAACCGTATGCTAAAAGAAATATCAGGAGAATATCATCAATGACCCAGCGTAAAGGAATTATACTCGCAGGAGGGTCGGGCACCCGGCTGTATCCGGCTACCCAGGTATTGTCAAAACAATTGCTGCCGATCTTTGACAAGCCGATGATTTACTACCCGCTCTGCACGCTATTGCTGGCGGGCATTCGCGACATACTGATCATTTCCACACCTCAGGATATTCCACGCTTCGAACAACTGCTGGAAGATGGGGGGCAATGGGGAATCAATCTGTCCTATGCGGTACAGCCCGCGCCTGAAGGGCTGGCACAGGCTTTCCTGATAGGTGAAACCTTCATCGGCGACAAGCCGTCCGCCCTGGTGTTGGGCGACAATATTTTTTACGGCCATGATTTGGCTGCACTGCTAAAGAATGCGGATAGCCAGCCTTCTGGAGCTACTGTATTTGCTTATGCCGTGCAGGACCCGGAACGTTATGGCGTCGTTGAATTTGACAGGCAAGGCAAAGTTTTGAGCCTTGAGGAAAAACCCAAAGCCCCAAAATCACGTTATGCCGTAACAGGACTCTATTTCTACGATGAACAGGTAGTTGCCTTGGCTAAGGCTATTCGGCCTTCAGCCCGGGGCGAACTGGAAATCACCGATCTGAACCGGCTCTATCTGAAACAAGACAGCCTGAAGGTGGAAACCATGGGACGCGGCTATGCCTGGCTGGATACCGGCACTCATGAGTCGATGCTGGAAGCGAGCCAGTTTATTCAAACCATCGAGCACAGACAAGGCTTGAAAGTAGCCGCGCCGGAGGAGATAGCATGGCATAACGGCTGGATCAATGATGCCCAACTCGAACAATTGGCGGCATCATTGATAAAATCGGGCTACGGCCAGTATTTGCTTGGCCTTTTAAAAGAAAGAGTTTTTTAATGAAAGTAACAGCAACTGCAATTCCCGATATCTTGATTATTGAGCCCAAGGTTTATGGCGACGAGCGCGGATTTTTCTTCGAAAGTTTCAATCAGCGTTCATTTAATAAAGTATCCGGTCTGGATGTTACATTTGTCCAGGACAATCATTCCAAATCAGCCCGCCATGTTTTGCGTGGACTGCACTATCAGATCAATCAACCGCAAGGGAAACTGGTCCGTGTTATCGCTGGCGAAGTGTTCGACGTCGCCGTGGATATTCGCCGGGATTCAAATACCTTCGGCCGATGGGCTGGAGAAATATTAACCGGAGATAATAAACGGCAACTTTGGATACCTGCCGGTTTTGCACATGGCTTTCTGGTTCTTTCTGAGAGCGCACAATTCCTGTATAAAACGACCAACTACTGGGAGCCCAGGCACGAACGCTGCATAGTCTGGAATGATCCGACCCTGGCTATTGAATGGCCATTGCAGGAAGAGCCCGTACTATCTGCCAAGGATGCGGAAGGAGAGCTTTTTTTGAAAGCGGAAATGTTTGGAGACTAAAAAAAATGCGGGACCGTTTTTTACTCATGCTATCATCATCTAACACTGAATTCGTTCTCGCCTGCCGAAGAAAATTATAGCAGGCATGTCCGCAATCAAATTAACTCAGCCTGTCCTCGGGTAATCCCCGCTTCTGTTTTGCCGGATTAACAAGCAAGCCCATCATGGCGGCAATACAAATCCCTCCATCAGTGCTGCACTGATGGAGCGCTTCAGATACGGTATGCTCAAGCCGCTTTTTCAATCAGCTCATGCAGGCATTGATTTTACATAAACAGCATAATCAGAAATCCAAACGCCATCATGCCTAACATGAGGCAGAAAATAAATACATTTTCCTCAAAATCAAAGTTCATATTTCCCTCCTGGTTTGCAATTATCGGTAAGGGGGATTACTTCATCATAAAAGTTTACGCTCAACACAACATTATGTTATTTACAGGTATCGGTTTAAAACAATGCATTTGTAAAAGCATGAAGTTTTAAAAATATCAGGATTGTGACAATTTCAGATGATCAGGTAATTTCCAACAGACCGAAAGGTCGCCTTTTACGGGCCAAACTCCCGTCAAGGTATAAAAAAGACCTTCTTTCTTAATAGTTAAGTGAAGAAGGTCAGCCCCTTATAAAAAGACACATCAGTTGTATCAACTACATCGGATTTTTAGTTCTGATATTATTGGTGTTAGTTTTAGAACCATAAATGGAATAAACAATGATGATAATTAAATATACGCCCAGCGCAGTTAAAAATTCATTGGGTTTTTCATTTGAAGCTTGAGGAATCGTATGGCTGTTAACGATAGGGTTAGCTAGAAAAGTCTCCGGTGAATTTTCCTGTTTCAATGCTGTTTTTACCAATGAAGATCTTTGTTCAAACCGGGTAATAGCCGGCTTTCCTTCAACTTCAAGAGCAAAAGCATTAAACGACAAGGTTAAGGCGGCAAAGTATATTAATAAGCTTTTCATATTGTTGACTCTCGTGAAAAGAAAGTTGACCGATAATAGTAGCGATACGAAATTATTATCAGTTTATTTCGTCATAAAGGCAACGTTTTTTTGTTTGGGATTTAGGATGCCCAACTTAAAGTGTATTAATATCATCCTTGAGCGTCTTAACATTTTTAAATTTCACGTTATGGTTTGCAATCTTTTAAGCCATAAGCGCGACAATAGATAGTGTAATTAGCACAACGCCCAGAACTGCAATAAATCGTAGAAAGCCATAATTATTTACCCGGTTCGGTTATATTAACAGTGAGTTCATTTTGCACGGATTTCACATCTTTCTGACTTTTGGCCAACTCTGTTGCCCGGCTGATGTTTTGCTCGGATTTTACTGTCCCGCTCAGTTTTACCACGCCTTTATTTGTCGTTACTTCAATACGTGCTGCGCTAAACGAGGGGTCTCCTAAAATTGCCGCTTTAACCTTTGTAGTAATAAAGGCGTCATCGATATATTCTCCGGTTTTTTCGGCTTTATCGGCTACTGAATCTGTAGCGCCTTCAATTTTTTCTCCCGATTTTTCTGCTGCTTGATCAAGCTTTTTTCCAGCCTTTTCCATTGCTCCTTCAGAAGCCCTGGCAGATTTATCAATATATGTGCCGGCTCTATCGGTCTGCTGATCTAATAAATCTTTTGCAGCTTCAATTTTAGCTTCAGCTGTATCAGTTGCTTTTTCTATCTTTTGCTGAGCATTCTCAGCTGCACGGTCAATTTTTTGCCCTGCTTTTTCAGCTGTCCCTTCTTGCTGGCACGCCGCTAGTCCAAGGATAACCGATAAACACGCGCTTGCAAGCGCTCTATCGGCTGCACTACTTTTCTTAAGCTTGTGTGTAATTTTCATTAAGTCGTTCTTATTCCTTATGTTGGATTTTAAAAAATGCGCCAAATGATATCCGTTGGCGTTCTTGTTAGAGGAAAGCATTACAGAAAAAGCCTTTGACGCAATGAGCTTAAACTCCAGCCAAACTTTAGCGATAAAATCAGGCAAAATCCGTACGATACCGTACATAGTTTAATAATGACTGATGCCAAACTTTAGCGATAAAATCAGGCAAAATCCGTACGATACCGTACATAGTTTAATAATGACTGATGCCAACGGTTCAGTTTTGAGTCGATATCAAGAGCAGGAAGAAATAATCCCCTGGAAGACGTGCTGCTTGTGTGCGTTTCAGAACAGACTATTAATAGTTTTGACGTTATAGTTTAGTTTCAGGTTTTGAAATGATTTACTCTACTCTTGTCAAAACGGGGTTCTTGATCGAGATGGCTCACTTAATCTTGCCAAGATTCATCTTGAAAAACTTCAGGAATAAGCTATGAATCGCCCAGCCCAAGCCGAACAGTGCATGCAGGTCTGTAGCTATTGCTACCGGGTCTGTCTACAAACCGTGAGTCCGCTGACAGTTGCCGGAAAATGGCTAATGCCAAGCACTAAGAGGAAGTACGCAGGACGTTCGGTATTGTTCGTAGCACTAACACTAACGTTGGCAGCATGTGGCGATGTAGCGCAATTGCCGGTTCGGGCCGGGGTGGGCTCTCATCCCCAGCTGCCGCCTCCTAACCCGACGCTGATCCCTACGATAAATATCGCTCCGGCCAAAGGCTGGCCTGCAAATGAAACACCCGTGGCGGCGCCTGGAATGACTGTAAATGCGTTTGCCCGCGGGCTTAATCATCCGCGCTGGCTTTATGTACTTCCCAATGGCGACGTCCTGGTTGCCGAAACCAATGCACCGCCGCAGCCCGAGGATAAGCAAGGCATCAAAGGCCTGATGGTCAAGTGGGCTATGAACAAGGCAGGAGCAGGCATTCCCAGCGCCAACCGGATTACGTTGCTTCGGGATGCTGATGGGGACGGCGTGGCGGAAATGCGATCGGTGTTCCTTGAAAGATTAAACTCGCCTTTCGGCATGGCCCTGGTGGGCACTGACTTTTACGTAGCCAATACAGATGCGATAGTCAGGTTCCCCTACAAACAAGGCGAAACCCGCATTACTGCGCCCCGTACCAAGATACTGGATTTACCGGCAGGACCGATTAATCACCATTGGACTAAAAATCTGATAGCCAGCCAGGACGGTTTAAAGCTCTACGTAACAGTAGGATCGAACAGTAATGCCGCCGAGAACGGCATAGCGAAGGAGAGCGGCCGGGCAGCTATCTGGAAAGTGGATCCGGAGCGTGGAAGTTACCGTATTTATGCCTCTGGCCTGCGTAATCCTAATGGCCTGGCATGGGAGCCAACCACCGAAGCGCTTTGGACGGTAGTTAACGAGCGTGATGAAATCGGCAGTGATCTCGTCCCGGACTATCTGACTTCACTACCTGACGGCAGTTTCTTCGGCTGGCCTTACAGCTATTACGGCCAGCATGTGGACGACCGCGTGCAGCCTCAGCAACCGGACCTGGTTGCTAAATCAAGAGTGCCGGATTATGCATTAGGGCCGCACACAGCCTCGCTTGGCATGGCTTTTTCCAGCAATTCTACTTGGGCTGCGCCATTCGATAACGGAGTTTTTATCGGTCAGCATGGTTCATGGAATCGCAAGCCGCACAGCGGCTACCGGGTAATTTTTGTGCCTTTCAAGGAAGGCAAACCTTTCGGTGAGCCGATCGATGTATTGACCGGTTTTCTCAGCGCTGATGACGATGCGTTCGGTCGCCCGGTGGGCGTTGTGTTGGATAAGAAAGCCGCGTTGTTGGTCGCGGACGATGTTGGCAATGTGGTTTGGCGCGTGACGCCGTTGGCCAAGCCCTCTGCTTCAAACCGGATGCCGTCGGCAAAGCGCTAGCGGCAAATAAAATTGCTTCACGATCAGACATACCGGAATTAGCTGATAATCTCAAGTATCCAATTGATCGGAGTTACGACATGCCTTATAAAAACTTAAATGATTTGCCTGAAAAGGTGCGGGAAAATTTACCGAAACATGCCCAGGAAATTTATCGGGCGGCTTTCGATAATGCCTGGGATGAATATGAGCACGACGAAGAACGGGCGCATAAGGTAGCTTGGGCTGCCGTTAAAAACAAATATGAGAAGGATGAATCCGGGGAATGGAAAGCCAAGGATTAAGGGCCAGGATGATTAAAATTAGACCAAAGGCTCAGATATATATTTTCATAAGCCTTTCGGTTGGAACTTGAATTGATGTATCCGCCGTATTTTACCTAAGATATTAAAAATTAATATATAAAGAACCCATAATCAAATGGTGCATCGTATTATTGGTATGAGTCGCATCGTCCAGATATTGATTGAGATAGCCGCCTTCGGCTCGAAAGCTTTTATTGAAGGTCCAGCCAAGACCTGCAAATGCACGGTTTTGATCAAAGCCGGATTGTCCGCCTGCGGTTGTCGAATTGGCTCGTACAAAGAACTCGTCCCAGGAGATCAGGCTTAAACTCGGCTCAAGTTCCAGCGGGTGCATGAATCGTATCATCTGCCGTGGACGCACCCGGACATCATTGCCGTTACCCGGAATAAAATTAGTTTCGACCATAGTCCTGAAACTGAAAGTTCCGATACGGGTTGGCAAGACATAGCGGAATGCCGGCCATATATCCTGCTGGGATTTATAAGGACTGTTGACGTTTTGTGTAGGCAGCCAAGTATAGCCCGCCCAAATCGTGGCGCGGTCACTGAGCGAATATCCCACCGCGGCACGCACCATGCCTTGATACCAATGATTCCAGTCATCATCCCAACGGGATTGCCCTTCCAGCCAGATACGCCCCTTTTCCAGGCTCGGGTCTAAAGGCTTCAGGCTGCCCTCTGCAACTACTTGCAACCAACTGCCGGCATCTTGAAGCAAATCATCCGCCGCTATAACATTGGGTGCCGCGCAAGCAGAGCTCAGAACCGTTGCGGTTAAGCCTAATGCTGTCAAGTTATTCTTACTCATGCTGATTGCCTTATTTTAACTTTCCAAAAAATTTCAACCCCAGATTATAAAATCCTTGAAGCTGTATGCAGGTTGGCGCTTCAAAAATATTGAAAGGTTGTGGCCAATAAAACCATTGATTCATTGGTTGGTAGCAAATGAATCAATGGCTCAGGTATATTTCTATTTTTTAATCCCGGCATTGTTATTACAGTAAACATCACAGAAATTGCCATTAAAAACTGGTCAATAGCACTAAACGCGCCAGAATATAGGCTTCTTGATGACAAACGTATGGCATTAATTCAGGTATTGCCTAACCGCTTGATAAGCAATAATAACTTAAGCTCTATAGTTGGACATTTTGTTGCGATGCTCTGTTGCAATTGGCTGAAGCTAGAAAACCTGATACGCGTATTGTTTAAATCAACCCGAGTTTTTGGTTGAAATCCCCCGTTTTCAGGCTTCAGATTCACTCTCCGGTCGATTCAACCTCGCCAAAGGCCAATCCTGCGATAGAGCTCGATAGGTGATCAGCTCAAGGCAATCGCGCTATGTTGCTTTCCCAAAGATTAATTCAGACCGGTAATCATCGTTGATAGCAGCGCGCATCTTGCGAAGACGCAAGCTATGCTTCGATGGCCCATTGTGTCGAATGACATT
>JAQURG010000033.1 GCA_028715725.1 Methylococcales bacterium | reverse complement strand
CGGGTGTGAATTTGTTTATACAGTCTCATTGGCTAGTCTATGAATTAACAAAATCCAGCATCCTACTCAATACAACTCATCTTTGTGAAGTGCACAAGTACTCTTTCAAAAAGTGTACGGTAGTGAATAGCTCTATCCATAGAAACGCAACAACAAGAGGAGTTTTTTAGTGACTATTGAAAAATTAACGGGTAAAGTTGGTGATGTGCCTGTTTATTCCCATATCTACGGTGCCGGTTTTATGACCGAACAGGAGCGTTGTAATTATTTACTGAAACTGGACAGTATGAAAACCAAGGAAGAAAGGGATGCATTCCGGGCTAAGCATCGCGAAAAAATTGAGTATCTTCGCAGAGAGAGAGGTGGATAAATAATTGTCTGATAAATTTGGGTTGCGAGAGGTAACGGAATTGCCCGTTAGCTCTCGTACTCCTGGATTTAGTATTTTACGTATCCGGCGGCTGAATCCGACCGCATTAATCGCTCTCTATCTGTTGCGCCGCCTTAATCTTGTACTGGATTATCAATAATTGCTTTAGGCGTTTCTGCACCCTCGCTATTAGCAGCCCCCTTAAGGTAAGTTTGTTTTAAACGATTGAAGGCTGACCATAAGGTTTTGTCCATAACAACCTCATTTCCAATTGACACAATTACCCGAACTAATTCGGGTATTTTTGTTAACGTGGAGATCATGTAAACGGGTTGTACATAGAGTATGGAATTGCCGATGGGCAGGATTATCATGCGCCCCATTTTGATACGCGAACCTTTTTGATCCCATAATGAAAATTGTTCGGAAATAATCGGGTCCTGGTGAATCAGTGCCTCAACCTGCGCTGGTCCATTGACCTGAACATCTTTGGCGAACTTGTAAACGGTAATGCCGGGTTTATAATCCAGGGTGCAATTTGATTTATCTAATATGCCCGCCATTCCTATCATGCTGAGGTTATCCCGGTTAACAGGCGTCATCGGGTTAATCATGACAAATTCCTCCCTGTTATCGCAGTTCCCAAAGTCCATAGTTTGATAATAAGGCAATACCGGCTGGTTTCGAACATTGGCAAACTGCCAGGTTTCGGCCTGTTCGTAAAATAAGGCAGGATTACGCTGATGGTATTTTGCATACACTTTCATCTGCATATAATAAAGATCACGCGGATAACGCAAGTGTTTGCGTAATTCCGGCGACATTTCATCCAGGTGCTTGAATAAGCCGGGATAGGCGCTGGAATATGCCTGAATAATTGCATCTGATGGGTCGGCAATGTAATACTCGACATCGCCGTCATAGGCATCAACAATAACTTTTACGGAATTGCGGATATAGTTGAATTGTTGGTGACCTTCCAGATAATCATCATCGGCAGGCTTGGAGACCGGATACCGATTGGATAAAGTATAGGCATCCATTATCCAGTAAAGCTTGTCCTTGGCGATAACCAGATAAGGGTCTTTATCCAGATGGAGGAACGGGGTCAGGGTAGTGACGCGTTCAACGATATTTCTGCGTATCTTGAGCTTGCTCTGGTCGGAAATATTGGTTGAAAAAAATATTTTTTCGTCATTCAGATAAATCGAAAGTAGTGATTTTCTGAACACGGAGGCTATCGGTATGCCACCATGACCTGTATAACTTTTCTCTACATCTAAATCGGCGCCCTTGATGCCTACAATGTTGAGCTTATTAGGAACAATGGCATAGCCGTATCGCCCTTGGCCGTAATAAATATCAGGATTATTCACGCTAAGGCCAACGTCCGAATACAGGCTTAAGTCACGTAAATACCAGATCAGCGGTTTATCGGCATCCTGAGCCGCAGGTGTTGCGATAGCGCCATAGCCGTGTGTGTAACGCAAGTGAGTATTTTCCCAGTTTTGAGCTTCAGACGGCAGCTTTGAGATATCGATTTCTCTGGCTGCCAGATTAACCTGGCGGATATGGTCGAGAATAAAGTAGCGATCCTCGTCGACAGACAGGATCTTGTAATAAGGCCTTATTTCCTGCAATTGCTTATAGCTATCGATGAGGTATTCTCTATCCCATACAGGTATATTTTCAAAACGTCTCTGAGTGCCCCAGGTATTTATATCCTTTGTTGCATCCAGCTTGATGGTCAAGTCTATTGTCTTGATATTTGTTAAATCATAAGCATCCAGCGTCGCGTCGATATTGTGTTGAATAAACGGAGCATTGGACTTGACAGGATTGGGATTAACGATAAATCTCTGGATCAGGTCAGGTATAAACTGAACCTTCGGCAGAGCTAATACGCACAAAAAAATGACAAGGGATATTAAAAACGGCGTTTTAATTCGATGCTTTTCGGAAAAAATAAACAGAACAGCGGTGACTGCAGTTGCCAGAAAGGTCACTATTCCCAGCCATATAAGCGGTAGCTTATAACGAATTTCTACAAATCCGGGGCCATAAAATATCGGCTCGTGCGTGCCCGTATAAAGCAGCGTAAACCGGTGCAGCATGAATCCCCAAACCACAAACGCGACAACAAATCCAATTAGAATAGTTAAATGAATTTTAGCGCCCAAGGGAAATTCTTTGCTCTGATCGGGTACGAGAATATGCTCCAGCCAGTACAGAATTCCGACCGTGGAAAAAATTAAAATGGCGGTTATCAGCAACTCTTTCTGAATCAGCATGTATATCGGATAAGACAGCATATAAAAACTGACATCATTTCCATAAACCGGTTCTTTTACGCCTGAATCACTACCGAAAAAATAAAGTAACGAAGCTTCCCATTGGGTATAAAAGGGTATGGCGATAAATATGGCCAGCGCCAACGATATTGGCGTGTAAATTTTAACTGACCCATTCATGAAAACATCGGCAAAGCGCTGAAATCGACGGCGTTTGTCTGAATTATCAAGAACCTCATCCGGCGGGTTCAGACCTAAGTAACGCGACGCGATCCAGAAGTGAAAAAAGAAGATGGCGAAGAATGCCAACGTGACTCCACCGGAAAGAAAAAATTTGTAAAGCAGTCTTAGCCAGAAGTAAGTTTCAAGCTTTAATGATTCGTACCACCATAAATCAACAAATAGATCAAGAAATATAAAATATAAGGCCACATATAAAATGACAGCGATAACAAGTGTCGCTCCAATCAACGCGGGTAAAAACTTCAGGTTCCGCATAGTGCTTGCTCTCTTTGATTAATTAAGTGTGGATTTAACAACGCCAGGGCGTGGGCATTTAGTAGATAAGGTAGAGCTATTTAATCTAATATACGTTTTAATGTCTATATCTTAACATCCAATAATTCATTCGTAATGATTTACGCCAAGTGATGGCTTGATTGGGCTTTATGTTATGCCGGAACTTGGAATTGCCGGTGAAGAGCTTTATATCCGGGTTTTGCTGAAAAGTGATGATTTTTCTACCGGTGTAATTCGAAGAGCCTGTAATGTAGCAGACAGTCCAGCTAACATGGCTGCTAGATTCGCTTTCAATAGATAGTCAAAAAAAGCAAATCCATTGGGACTGCGATAAAACCTTTTTTGCTTAGGAATGAAAATAAAATAATTTGAACATTTACTTTTTGTGGGAGCGGCCTTAGCCGCGCTTACGATAACTCATATTGTCCAAGTTATTTAGTTACCGTTCCTTAGATTAATTATCTGCGGCTATATCCGGATCGAACATATGGGTATCCGCTTGTAGTTCTTAGCCGATACCCGATTTTTAAACGGGTGATATTTATGATTATGTTATTGGCGTAACCAAATGCAGGCGTATTTTTATAATGATACGGAGCGAAGCCTGCAAAAATAGGCTCATAAGGTTCCTGATTAAGCTATCAACTCGGATGATTCAACCAGAAGGAAAAATAATCTAGATTTTTTTCTTTATGACGACCTTGTCATCAATAATGAGTTCAGAGATTCCACCCAAGGCGGCGTGTAAAGTACAGGAAGCTTTTTTAAATCCACCCGTCTTAGTATTTTCACCTGTCCAGATCAGTGTAATATAAGTTTCCCTATCGCTTTTTGTTTCTGAAGGAAAGAACACCTGCTCTCCAGTTGCGTCCTTAATCGCCTGCGGACATTTTTGATTCGCCATGCCTTGTATTGCAACATAATTTCTTATTGTTGATGCAGCCTCTTTTTGTGCATCAGACGGTTCTTCCTTACTTAAGCCAACCATAATAAAGCCGACTATAAAAAAACCGACAACCGCAATTACGACTTTCATTGATTCAGACATTACACTCTCATTTTGTTGTAGTACAGATAACCGTTTTATCGGCTACAGAAAAACTTACTATAGAATTCTATGCGAATTAGCTGTGTTCGGCAATGAAAGTTCATTAACCGGGCTCATATTCATCCTTAAAAAATTCAGGAAGCTGTGTGTCCAAAACATTTTTATTTTTCGGTCGCCATAATCCGCAATTTCTATCGCTACGCGGCATTGGGTCAATATTGTCACACAAAAGCGGAGAAGTGGCTGATCAGGATTTTGGAGGTATATAACCCATCGGCATTTCGTTGTGGCCTTCAAACAAAAATTTGTTTCTTTCTTCTGCCAGAAAAGCTCTGGCTTTGGGATCAAAACTGGCTAATTTATTTTCATTAATTAGCATGGTTTGCCTGGCTAGCCATTCTTTCCAGGCTTGTTTGGATATTTTTTCAAATATTTCCTGGCCCTTGGGTCCCGGAAAAGGCGGCTCATCAAGGCCTTCCGCTTCTATGCCCAGTTTTACGCATTTTACTAGTCTAGTCATCTTCATTCTCGTGTATGTATTGTTCCAGCAGCGATTTAATAGGCGCTGCCAATCCTAGCGTTTTAATTTGTTCAGCTTTATACCAGACAGTCTGATTTGTTTCCATCACACTATTTATAGGGGAATTCGTGTGCATAAGCGCCGGCGTGAAATCCAGATGATAATGCGAAAAGGTATGGCGCCGGGTTTCCAGTTCCTGTGAATGGGTGATAGTCATATTTTTAGCCAAACACCAATTGTGCGCAGATTCAAGACTGTCAAATTCCGGCAGGCTCCATAAGCCGCCCCAGATTCCGGTAGGCGGCCTTTTTACCAGTAGTATCTGGTTTAAATGATTGCTCAATAATAAAAATACAAGTTGTTTAACGGGCAAGGTTTTAGCCGGTTTCGGCGTTGGGAATAAGGATACAGTCCGCGTCGTTCTGGCCAGGCAATGGTCATCAAGCGGACATTTTTCGCACAGAGGCTTGCTGCGGGTGCAAATGGTTGCGCCCAGGTCCATTATCGCCTGAGTATAATCGGCGACACGATCGGCCGGAGTCAGCTGAGCGCTGATTATCCATAATTTTTTATTAACCAGATTATTTCCAGGCCAGCCTGAAACTGCTTTAAATCTTGCTAACACTCTTTTTACATTGCCGTCCAGTATCGGGTGACTTTTGCTAAAGGCGATGCTCAGGATGGCTCCGGCAGTTGAAACGCCTATACCGGGTAAGGCGACAAGCTCTTCCAGCGTATCCGGAAAACGGCCGTGTGTAACGATAAGCTGTGCGGTTTTATGCAAATTGCGGGCGCGAGCATAATAACCCAAACCTGACCACCGGTGTAATACCTCATCAATTGGCGCTTGCGCCAGATGTTCTATAGTGGGAAAAATAGTTACAAACGTATTAAAGTACGGGATAACGGTCGCAACCTGCGTTTGTTGCAGCATTGTCTCAGAGAGCCAGACGCGATAAGGCGTTATATTCTGTTGCCAGGGCAAATCCTTCCGGCCGTGTTCATCAAACCAGGCGAGAAGGCGTTGTTGGAAAGCTGACGGTGTCATAAGATAACATAATAGATGCAGGAGCAAATTCAATCGCTACAAGCGACTAAAGCCGGCGCCGAAATTACTCTAGTGCTTTTTAAGGAAGCCTTTTAATAAATCACCGACGCCGGGTCCTAATTTTTTATCGAGCTTGTCAGCTATTTTATTTATTTTATCCTTGTTTTTGTCCACCAGCTTTTCTATTTTGGCTTTATTCTTATCTGTTAATAGAGCGCTTGCATCGAGCGTATAACTCGGCTTGCTGAGTGTGCCGCCAACCAGAATATTAATGGGCGTGTCATGAAATTGCTCCGGCTCAGTAGCTGTTGCTTCGACCTTTAAAAGCCTGGCGCTGAGTTTATAGTCCAGTTGCTCTGTGGCAAGGTTTACATTGCCTTTACCGCTGGTACGAATTTTCGAGGATTTGGCAATCAGGTTGTTGTTTTCGATCACGTTGTTGTTGATTGTCGCGGTGCCGCTTATTTCAGAAAATAAGCTTTGGTCATTTTTATAATCCACCGGCAAGGCGTTTCCATTAATTAATGCCTTGCTGCGGTCAATCATTTTTTGCAGATTAAAGCCTTTCACAACGCTATCTTTAAGCAGAAAATCTAACTGGCCGTTAAGCGAAGATTTGAGTTCGCGGGCGTTATCGCCTTGTCCTTGCAATTGTGTCGATATATCGGCTATGCCGCTGATTCGGGCCGCTCCTTTATAATCTTTAAGCAAGGGTTCAATTTGAACGTGGGTTAATTTTTCGTTGACAGCGAGCGCCGGTTTTTTATTGCGCACGTCCATGCTGAGATGGCTGGTATAGGAACCTTGATAAAACTGCCTGGATGACTGTTGGGTTGTGACTATGCCCTCTTTAGCATTCAAGTTTAACTGGACGTCCTGCATGATCAAATCGCTGATCTTAAATTTGCCGAGCGATAATTGACCGTCCGCATGCCATTTTCTTAATGTTTCTATCGGCAGCGCGGAGGCGGCTACAGCCAGTGCAACTGCGGGGCTTGTTATCGGCCTGGAAGATTTATCGGCAGCGTGAGCCAGATAACGGTCCAGATCAATCGTATCCATCGCCAAATTAAATACCATAGCAGGCGTAGAAAAGTTTTTAAAACCGGCTGAGCCGTTAATTTTCGTATCATCGAGCGTCATCACCAGGTTTTGCAGTTCAACCGAGTCTTCTGTCGCCAGCAGGTTAAAGTTGGTCTCCAGTTTAATTAAGGCATTGGCATCTTGCGTAACCGGAGGAGCAATGGATAACTGCTTCATGAGCTTGACCGGGCTGAAAGAAGGAATGATAACCGGGCCTTGAAAGGAAAACTTGTCATTTATATGGCTGCCGGTAATGTCGGCCAGGACGGTGAGGTCGCCTGTCTGAAGTTTTAACCCGGATGCTTCGGCAGTCTGTTTAACTCTATCCAGAGCCATGTTGGAAATTGTCAGCTCGGTTGTTAGCGACTTGCCGGGTATTTTTTCGCTCTCTGTGGTTGTTTGCAGATGACTTTGGCTGAATACAAAGTTATCCAGCTTTTCATTAACCGTTGCCGTCGTGCTTAATTTGATGGACTCTGTGAGTTTTTTCTCTGCATTAACAAGGGCTAGAGAAAGATCAGCCTTAAAAGGCTCATCAAAGGTAAATTTATCGGTATTAAGGTTGATATCTTTTAGAACAAGATGCTTACCGGATTTCTGATTGTCCCAGTTAACCTGCGCGTTCTCTACGGCGATACTGTCAATGGTGAAGGTAACCAGCGTTTCGGCTTCATCCTGCTTGCCGATGTCATCATTAGGGGGCGGAATCGACAGGGTATTGTTCAATGTCATTAAATCATCCCAGTTACGGATGCCCTGCGGATTTTTTGCAAGATTTAGAGTAAGTCCTTTTAGTAATAGATGGCTGACTTCAATTTTTTTTGTTATTAATGGCAGCAGTTTAATCGCAATAGTGCTGTCTTCAAGGGTTGCAAAAGGCAAATCTTGAAAGCCTTTGGCATTACCAAGAGCCATTTTCCCTGTTGCAATAGACGGCATTGGCAAAAATGACAGTTTCAAGTCGCCTTCCAATGATAAATCCCGGCCGGTCTTGTCTTTAACGGCGGCGGCAATCTCAGATTTGTAGTCGTTCGGATCTATAAATAAAGTCAGGGTATAGCCGGCAATCACTATCAACAGAACCACTGCCGCAACAACTGACAGTATAATTTTTAACGAATTTCGCACAGATCTTTCCTCGTATTAAAAAGGTGCAATGATGAGCTATTATGGAATATCATGACTCCTCTATGGCTGGGTAAATTCCTGCCATAACCATTTTACTTATAAAAAATTAAACAGGGGTATAAGATGTTGCTTTTTGCTAAATTTGCCGGAATTGCTGTTCTTGTATGGTTTTATATGACTGCAAAAAGCCGGGGCGGGGAACCCATAAAGTGGGCGATAATAGGATTAATCGGATATTGGATTGCATGGTGGGCCGTAAATTTGACGGCGGTTTCCGCTTTAACAGGTTTATTTGCTAAAAATTTCACCGCTATTTTCATTATTGCCCAAATTCCGGCTATATGCGCCATCGGAGCTGCTTTTCTAATCAGAAAAAAATTACTGGCGGACGCAGAGGCTGAAAAAAATAGTCAGGACTGATTCAAAAGACGCAAGGCTCCACCCGTATTGAACCTTGCGTCTTGAACCTCAATTACAGTTTATCTGCATTTTTATCCAGGTATTCAGCAACACCGGCCGGGCTTGCATTCATACCTGTGTCGCCTTTATTCCAGCCGGCAGGGCAAACTTCGCCATGTTCTTCAAAAAATTGTAATGCATCAATCATGCGCAACAATTCATCCATATTACGGCCTAAGGGCAGATCGTTAACAACCTGGTGCCGAACAACGCCGTTGCGGTCGATCAGGAATGTACCGCGGAATGCAACGCCGCCGCCACTTGCTTCAACATCATAATCCTTAACAATAGAGTGGGTCAGATCAGCCGCCATCGTATAACGGACAGGGCCTATGCCGCCTTTATTAACAGGCGTATTGCGCCATGCATTATGAGTGAAATGAGAATCTATCGACACTGAAATGACTTCAACCCCGCGCTTTTTAAACTCATCCATACGATGATCCAGGGCGATCAGCTCACTTGGACAAACGAAGGTGAAATCCAGCGGATAGAAAAAAACGACGGCATATTTACCGCTGGTAGCTTCAGAGAAGCTGAATGAATCAACTATTTGACCATCGCCTAAAACTGCTGGAACTGTAAAATCAGGTGCTTGTTTACCGACTAATACGCTCATTAATTAATCTCCAAATAATATTAAAAAACAAAGGGTTATGGACTTAAGTTATTCACCACCTCGGTGGACTGGCGCCTATTTTACACTGAACAGCTCACAAATTGTCTAGTGTTGTTATTTTTAACTTGATTTTATCCTCGTTTAGCGATAATTTGTAATCCTGGGATTACAATAAATACAAGAAATTTCCATTTCAGAAATGCTTTGACATTTGGCGGCATAACCTTGCTGTTAAATATTTAGTAACTTCGCTTGACAGGATTAATCTCCATGACAAAAAATAAACATATAACTGAACCTGACGTGTTCGGTTTCCAAGTACGCATTGTAAGGCGCGGAAAAGAAAGCAGCCGCTATTTTTCACATAAATTATGGGGCAATAAAGGCCGGTCTTTGCAGGCTGCAATTACCTGGCGTGATCAGATGCTGGTCGTTTTAAAAGGCAGTAAGACACGCTTTCTCAATCTTCCCAAAAATAAAACTACCACAGGTGTTACGGGCGTATCAAGAACAATTAAATACGACCACCGTAAAGATAAAAGCTACCTTTGCTATACTGTTTTCTGGGTGAGCAATGGCAAATCCAGAAATAAAACTTTTCAGGTCGGTAACGTAGAAAAAGTAACCGCCGATGACGAACTGCATGCATTCAGAACGGCCAAATTGTTCAGAAGCTGTTATGAATTTTCAATTGACAATGATATCGAGTTTTATGATGACAAATTTAATGGATGGAAAAAAAACCGGCTATATGATGACGAGAGTCTGAATGCTGTGTATGGCTAATAATAACGGCCAGTCTAACCACCGATATACTCGATCTTTACTTTAGCCAGTCCATTCAGGCCTATTTTCTTTGCGGCTCCATGAGATAAATCAATTAACCGGTTTTTCTTGAAGGGGCCGCGATCATTAACCAGAACGATAATCGAGCGACCATTATCCAGATTCGTTACTCGTACTTTGCACGGCAATGGCAGCGTTTTATGTGCTGCAGTGTAGTCCTTTGGCCTAAAACGGGTCCCCATGGATGTACGGTTGCCTGATTCATAACCGTACCATGAGGCGATGCCCTGCTCTTTATATCCCACTGCTGAAGCCATCGGATAGTAAGTTCTGCCTTTTACCTTGTAAGGTCTGTTATATGCTGCTTTATGGCGGGATGACTGGTAAGGTTGAGACCCTGTTGCAACAGAATTTAATAAGGGAGGCTCTGAGGCACAGCCGCTGCACAAGCCCATCGTCAATATTAACAGACCAAGAAATGCGGGCCGTGAACCATTTCTGACACTATCCGGATAGTGCGAATGATGCATGAGCTTGCTTCCTGAAGTCATGATCGGTTAAACGACAGATAATAGTCGAGTTGCTGTCATCTTTTCATAAATAGAGTCTAATAAAATGACTTTGCTAGTTTGCTGAAATGATGCGAGGCTTTAACGGCTCAACATCAATTTCGAAATCCATCCTTATACGTTTGGCGACGGCGTTGACTTCCTTTTTGTTTTTAAAGGGTCCGGCGATAACTTGATAGCCGTTATCTTTCCTGACCTTGCGGGCAGGAATAATCGGCCCCTGATGGTTGAGCATGGTTGCCAGTTGCTGCGCCTCTGTCTCGTTATCGAAGCTGGCCACCAAAGCCGACCAGTCGCTGTCTTTTAATTCTTCAACCACAGGTTGTCGATAGAGCTGTTCAGGATGCGCAAGCTGCACAGCGTTTGCCGCAATGTCTGCCACATCCGGACTTTGCGCAAGAATAGGCGTGGGAATGCCATCCGAACGCTGGATAATGCGATCCACCTTATCCCAGTCAATGACTACATTTTTTTTGGCGCTGATCCCATGCAGCTGTTTCAATAACTGTTTTTTTAGCCGGGGTTTATCATTTGTCCATTTTTGCAAAGGTTCGTTGGCTTCAAGATAAAGCATGTCCTGATCCCAGGCAGTCAGGTAGGGCTGATGAATTATCCGTACCGGCATTCCTACCGATACTTTCTTAAACAGAACTTCAATATCCTCCGGATAAAGTTGTACACAACCATGGCTGATCTGCATGCCGATGCCATAGGGTTTATTAGTGCCGTGGATCAGATAACGCGGAAAACCGAGGCGCATCGCGTAAAGTCCCAACGGATTATCCGGACCCGCAGCCACTACTCTGGGTAGCGAATCCCCTTTCTGTGCATGTTCCTGATGAATGGACTCGGGCACGACCCAGCTCGGGTTGGCTTTTTTGGCTACAACGCTGGTCAATCCCATCGGGGTATTCCATCCTTGGCGACCTATGCCAACGGGATAAGTGAATACTTTGTACGGCTGCTGTTTGGGGTAGTAAAACAAGCGCATGTTTGCCAGATTCAGAACAATACCTTTATGGGGGGTATCAGGAAGAATGAACTGTAAAGGCAATAGCACGCGGCTGCCTGCTTCAGGCGTCCATGGAGCGATATTGGAATTGGCTATGCTGATATCATTGTAGCCAAGGCCAAAGTGCCGGGCAATATCAGACAGTGTGTCATCTTCGCGGGAATTGACTGCGGCAATCTTTCCTACGATATTCTGGCCGTCGGATAACTGAAATTCATGGGTGCTTATGGACTCTGATGCGATTTCGGTTTCCGGCTGAAATTCAGGAATGACAACCTTTGCATTATCATTAGGGAAAAACGCCAGATGCTGACAGCCACTGGCCAGAATGCTGAGCATGATCACTCCGATTAAGCGGATAACCGGTGTTGTCGATATTTTATGGTCTGGCATGTTCATTTGAATTTTATCCGGGGACGTATTAATGCAAGTCTTTGATATGAGCTGGGAACACTGATGGCAAAAAAATGAGTTTAATAGGGTGAAGCTTAACGGAAGATTAATAGATGTCAAACAGGGCCTGAACAAATTTATTATCAGCTTGCTCCACCGCATTTCCGCCACTCTTATTAGCTATTGCATCGGATAAAATTGACCTGATTGGAGAATAGTCAATTCCCGCTACCAGGGATTTTATTGCTGATGTTATCACATGCCGGCTGATGAGTGATGGTTATCAAAGAGATATCAGAATAGCCGGGTTTGCCTTCTATAGGTTGGGAGGGTTCCATGAGCGCAAAACTTTAGCGGCTATACGGTTTTTTCAATCCCAAGTCATTGGAAGGGTTGCTATGAGGCAGGTTTGGATATTGCTGCTTTAGTCAGAATGGGTTTCTCGATATGATATATTGCGCACTACCGGCTTTCCAGTAAAGCGAGCATTTCTTCCCGATTAATCACTTCTTTTTCCTGTAGCAAAGCAGCCAGCTTTTCAAGAGCCGCCCTGTTTGCGGTGATAATATCATGGGCGCGCGTTTCGCCTTCCTCTACCAGCGCCATTATTTCTGCATCAATGACTCGGGCGGTTTCATCGCTGTAATTGCGGTATTCTGATCCTTCTGTATCCAGAAACTGAAGCTGTTGGCGTTTGCCGTAAGTCAAGGGTCCCAGCTTCTTGCTCATGCCCAGACTGCAAATCATTTTACGAACTATCTCGCTGGCTTTTTCCAGGTCATTCTGAGCGCCGCTCGAAACACTGCCCAAAGCAATTTCTTCGGCAGCACGCCCGCCCATTAAAATGGCTATTTGATCTTTCAGCTCACCTTCCGTCAGCAAGAACTTTTCCTCTACCGGTAATTGTAAAGTAAACCCCAATGCCGCCACGCCCCGTGGAATAATAGATATTTTATGTACGGGCTGACCTGTCGGCACATGTTCGGCGACCATCGCATGCCCCGCTTCATGATAGGCGACGCGGCGCTTTTCATCCGGATTTAATACGCGGTTTTTCTTTTCCGGCCCTGCAAGGATGCGGTCGATAGCGGCTTCAAAATCTTCCATTTCAACTTGTTTATGACCGACTCGCACCGCCATTATCGCCGCTTCATTGGCGATATTGGCCAGATCGGCGCCGACCAGTCCCGGTGTGCGTTTGGCAACGACTGCTATATCGACGTTTTTGGACAGAATCATCCCTTTGGTGTGCAGCATGAGGATTTCGATCCGATCCTGCAAGTCCGGTTTGTCAACAATAATCTGGCGATCGAACCGGCCGGCGCGCAACAGGGCTTTATCAAGCACTTCGGGACGATTGGTAGCCGCCATGACCACAACGCCGACCGACGTATCAAAACCGTCCATTTCGGTGAGCAGCTGGTTCAGGGTCTGTTCTCGCTCATCATGGCCGCCCATGACCACGGGTCCGCCGCGAGAACGGCCGATGGCGTCCAGCTCATCGATGAAAATAATACAGGGGGCTTTACTGCGCGCCTGTTCAAACAGCTCGCGAACACGGGCGGCGCCGACGCCGACAAACAGTTCGATAAATTCGGAGCCGCTGATATTGAAGAACGGCACCTTGGCTTCCCCGGAAACGGCGCGCGCCAGCAGGGTTTTACCGGTGCCCGGAGGACCTACAAGCAGCACGCCTTTTGGCATGCGTCCGCCTAAACTCTGGATTTTTTCAGGCGCTCTTAAAAAATCAATGGATTCTTTCAATTCCTGCTTGGCGCTATCGGCCCCAGCCACATCAGCGAAAGTAACGTTGGTCTGGGTATCCTGATGGATGCGGACCTTGTTGCCCAAATTGAGGAAAGACTGTGCCCCGGCAGTGGCGCGGCGCATAATCCAGGACCAGATAAAGGCAATGATCAGGAAAGGAATGATCCAGTTGAAAAAAATATTGGTTAACCAGTTATCTCCGCTTCTGACAATAAAGTCAACTTTATCCTGCGCCAGCATTTGCGCAAGATCATTTTGCCATAAAGGGATGGTTACAAAATGTTTGCCTGGTTCTTGCGGGTCATCAGATTTGATAACGCCGCTAATAAAACGTTCGGTCACTACGACCTTATCTATTTTCGATTCTTTTACCAGTTTAAGAAACTGACTGTAAGGAATCTCGTCGCGTTGCACCTCATTAGAGCTGTTGTACAAAAACAGCATCAGAAAGAAAAAAAGCGCCAGGTAAATAATTTTTTTTTGCTTTGAACTGTCCGGTAAATCACTCGACTGCTTACCCGAGGGTTTATTGAGTTCAAGTTCCGGTTCCTGTTTCCTTTTGAAAAAAGAATCGAAACCTGAGCCCAGGAAACCCTGCAGGCTGGTGTAAAGATTGTTAAGTAAAGATACAATCACCTTCAGAATAGATTTTTCCGGTTTGTCCATTGTTTTGTCCTTTATTTGACATCATTGATACTATTCCTTAATGTCATCCCAGTAAAGAAACAACTTCTTCGCAGCTGATAATGTTCTTGTTACTTGTCAGTATATAATTGGCCAGTTTGGTGATGTTCTTCCAGTTTAAAGCATCATTTATAAATTCAAACGCTCCGGAAAACAACTCATCCAGCTTTTTTTCCTGTAATTGTTCATCGGTAGAAAAACTTTCCAGATACTCACGGGCCAGGGCAAGATCAGAACCGCCGCCATAATTTTTCAAGGCTCCGAGGTTCACTAGCTTGTGGTTAAATTGCTCATCATCTCTGCTATGAACACGTTTAGCTTCAGCCAGGGGCCCGACTAGCAGATTGATAATGTCTGTTTCAAAGGCTATCAGGTAATCCTTTACCAGCGGTATCATCGCCTCATTGTTATCAATTAATTTATGCGCCAGGCTATCGATAGAACCCGGCAGCGATTGAATCAAACGTCCTCCTTCCACTCTTGCGATGCTATCGTCATGGTTGGCCTGAAATATGATCGCATTATGATCTGTATCGTCGTTTAGTTCCTTGAATACGATTTGGAAATAGACAGGAGGTAAATTTCTGGATTTATTATTTAAATAAATCGCGGCAGCATGCCCTGCTTCATGAAAAGCAATACATTCCTTATGTTGCTTGAGTCGGTCCGGTGATGGGATATCAGTTACAGTGTTACGTTTCATATGAAATACCAGGGATATAAAGGGGATTAATCATTTATAGGGATGTGGTGTATTAAACGGCAAATGTTTTAAAATCAGACCAGGCTGACCCAACCCCTACGGCGTCACTAAATATGTTAAAAATTAATTTAAGGAAACAATTAAGCTTGAGACAAGTAGCGGTATTGATTACTTATTTCCCGCTCAGCTTCAAGCCAATCATCCATTTCATGACCGGGTTCAAAGCCTCTTTTTTCGGCTTTACGGTAAGCGCGCTCTGCAATCATTTC
Organism: Methylococcales bacterium; assembly: GCA_028715725.1. Lineage (GTDB taxonomy): Bacteria > Pseudomonadota > Gammaproteobacteria > Methylococcales > Methylomonadaceae > JAGXGJ01. Next base: position 22,686 of record JAQURG010000033.1, on the reverse strand, counting down.
GTGAAATTCTTCGAGATCAGGGTTACTGTCATCGGTAAACAGCGGTGCTTTGTCTTTTGGTGCCATTTCTCCTCCTTATTTACGCGGAGAGATATTCTTCAACTTTATTGTAAGTACAAAGCGATAGGGCGGACAATCCGTATAAATACTTAGGGATAGTAATTTTATTTGTAACCGCGAAGGCAATGGCAAACTTAAATATTCTTCCTATTATAGAATATTTTTGCAATGCTTTGCCATTATCATTAAATCGGCAAGACTGGCTGCCTGCATTTTTTCCATAATACGCGCTCTGTGAACTTCTACGGTTCGGGGGCTGATATCCATTTTTCTTGCGGCGTCTTTATTTGAAAGACCTCTAACGATCAGGGACATTACTTCCTGTTCGCGCGTCGTCAGATTATCCAGGCGAGTGACTATCTCACGCTGTTGGGTAAGTTCCTTCCTGATATCAACGTCTTTTTTTATAGCTTCCTTGATGCGTTCCATCAATATTTTGTTGTCGAATGGCTTTTCCAGAAAATCGACTGCGCCTGTTCTGAAGGCTTTTGCTGAATCCGGAATACCGGCATGGCCGCTGATAAATATGATGGGAATTGAAATATTTCTTCTCAATAGTTCATCCTGAAGTTCAAGCCCGCTCATCGAAGGCATCCTGACATCCAGGAGCAGGCATCCCGCCTGAGCAGGATCATAGTGATCCAGAAAAGATTCGGCTGATTCAAAACTTTTGACAGGAAACCATGCCGATTCAATCAAAAGCGATAGCGAATCACGCACCGCAAATTCATCATCAACCAGATAAACGACAACATCATGTTCATTGTTGTTCATTAGCTTTCTCCTTAACCGGTAAGGTGAAATAAAAAGTGGTACCTTCTCCCGGCTTGCTTCTGAAGGATAAAACGCCCTCATGGGCCTCAATAATAGAGCGGCTGATCGACAACCCCATTCCCATCCCGGTTGGTTTGGTGGTAAAAAAAGGGTTGAGTATTTTTTCCTTTTGAGCTTCATCAATTCCTGAACCATTGTCACTAACCTTAACCTCTATCTGATGAGCCTTCTTCATATGGGTGCTGATCTGTATTTCCCGATTTTTTTGCGTCGAGTCTTTAAGCGCATCCACGCTGTTTCTGATCAGGTTTAACAGGACCTGTTCAATTTGTACAGTGTCGATAGTGACGGCAGGAAGATTTTGCGCCAGGTCAAGTTCCAGTTTTATATTGTTATGTTTAAGGCCGGAAATACACAAGCTGACCGCATTTTCGACCAGTGTATTGATATGGGTTTCTATCACTAGTACTTTGCGCGCGCTGACAAAATCTTTCACATGGTGAATGATCTGGCCTGCTTTCAGTGCCTGCTGGTAGATCTTGGAGAGGATCTTGCCCAGATGCTCCATATCCGTATTTTTAGTTTCAATAAAATGCAAACAAGCCTGTGAATAGTTGGCAATCGCCGTCAGCGGTTGGTTGACTTCATGGGCAATACCTGAGCCCATTTCGCCCACAAGACAGGCGCGGCTGACATGAGCAAGCTCTTCCAGGTGCGCTTTCTCAAGATGTTCCTGGCTTTTGCGCAAGCTCACATCGCGTATGATGCTGGTAAAATAGGATATCCCCTCTATTGAAAATTTTACCAGAGAAATATCCAGCGGAACCACCGTACCATCCTTACGCAGCCCGTCGACTTCCCGGATAAGGCCAATAACGCTGGATACCCCGGTTTGCAAATAATTTTGTAAATCACTGCTACCGGATTTTTTTTTCTCTGATGGCGCTATCAGTTTGTTTAAACTGCAACCGATGAGTTCTTCTTCACGATAGCCAAAAATTGTTTCTATCGCCGCATTTGCTGACAGGATTATGCCGGATGTATCGAAAGTGATGATGCCTTCAATGGTGGCGTTAAAAATGGCGTTGAGCTTGGCTTCCCTTTCTCTTACCTGGCGTTTGGAATATTCAAGTTCTTCAATCTTGCGGGTTAGATTCCGATTGCTTTCTACCAGGGCCCTGGTTTGCTCAACAATTTTGCCCTCAAGTTTTTCGTTGAGGCAGGAAATGGTTTCCTGGGAGCATTTATATTCAGTCACATCCTGGATGGCAAGGTATAGCTGAAAGTCATCGTTAGAATTTTTATTGACGGTGCCATGCAGTTCAACATAAGTGGAATGGCTGTAGTGGGGGCATAGAGGGCGTGTGCAGCCAATCACTGTAAAGCCGGGGCATTTCCAGTTAACGGTGATGCTGTTTTCGATAACCAGCTTTGCAACCAGAATGGGATCGCCTTTTCCTGTTAACAGGTTTTGAATAAATAAATAATAATTATCCTGATCTGAAGGATGAATAAATTTCCCCAGCCTCTTGTTGACAAGCTTTTCTTTTGTACAGCCCAGCAGCTGTGCCGCAGCCCTATTGGCTTTTTGGATAGTGGCTTCCGCGTCCAGGGTCAGGTAAGCAACAGGCGATAAATCATAAATGCGCGCAAAGTCATCACGGGACGCTCCCAGTTCCTGGTGCGTTCTTTTAAGCTCCTCATTCTGTAATTCCAGCTCTATCTGATGAACCTGAAATTCAAACAGCAGTTTTTCAATATCTGTAGCCGACATCCGGGAAATATCAGTGCCGGATTTGCCAAGCATTTCTTCCGCCTGTTCCCGGATAGTATTTCTATGATTGTCCAACAATTGCCCGGCTTCTTTTCGAAGAAGCTCAGCATCTTCTTTCTTATTAGATTGAGTATTCATCGCCTGTACCTGTACCTGTTCTTGCGTTGGTCAAATAATGACTGATTGTTATTGCCTCACTCTTTTTTTATCAACCATAAAGCTATTGATGACGATACCAAAGCGGACTGCGTGAAACGGGTAAGCCAAATAAACAGCATGTATCCGGAAAAACAGGCTTTTCTGTTTTGCTGGATTCTTTCATATCCTTCGGCTCCGAAAGTTCCTGCCGGGCATGAAGATGAAATGTTTTATACAGAAACCGATGTTCATACTATTTCTTACGATTTGGGTTTCGCTGTGACATCTTCTATAGCCAATAAAATGAGTTCCGGATTTTCCGGCGATTGCTTCAGGATGCGGCCATTGATCAGCAAACTTTTTTTATTCATTCCGGGAAACTCCGCATCATAATAATATTCTTCAAAAGCCGCATTATTGGCTAATGTTCCGGTTAAATGTCTGCGTAATTGTTCGCTGTCCCAGGCTGAGCCATTGATTTTAAATAAGGATTGTCCCGTCAAATTTTCATTTTTAATATTAAATGCCCGGTTGAATGCCGGGTTCGCAGCGAAAATGCGAAATTTATCATCCAGCACCAGCAGCGGTTGGCGCACAGTATTGACAATCGCCGTCATCAGGTCGCCGACCTGCGCTGTTTTTTCCGCCCGTTTAAGCCGGTTTATATTAATGAAACTGATCACCAAACCATCGATCATATTTTCCGCAGTCCGGTAAGGCAGAATCCGCAGCATATACCAGTCATCATTTTCTGTCTGTACCTCGGTGTCTTTATAAACAAGGGTTTGCAGTACGGTTTTGGCGTCATCAATCAGATGCTTGTATTTAAGGTTTGAAACAAGATCTTCAAGGGGTCTGCCGATATCGCTGTCAATCAGCTTGATGATTGCTCTGGCCGGACGCGTGAAACTTTTTATTTTCAAATTTCTATCGAGAAAAATAGTGGCGATATCGGTGCTGTTCAACAGGTTTTGCATGTCATCATTGACATCGGACAGAGACTCCACCCTATTTTGCAACTCACCGTTAACGGTATTGAGTTCTTCGTTGAGCGACTGCATTTCTTCCTTGGCTGTTTCCAGCTCCTCATTGATGCTTTGTAATTCCTCATTGGTAGACTGCAATTCTTCGTTAGACGATTTGAGCTCCTCATTAGAGGTCCCCAGCTCCTCAATAGTTGCTCTGAGGGACTCCTTGGTAAAGAAAAGTTCCTGTTCGAGCTGTTCTTTTCCAACAGATTTTTCCAGAAATATTGAAGACGGCTTGGCGCCGCCAAAAATTGTAATTTTGTTTTCGACGGTCTTTTGCGGGTGAAAAGAGACCAGAAACAAGTCTCTTAACGCTTCCGGTTCAAAAATTTTTTCGAGCTTGAGATCTATGATTTCGTAATCGCCATTGGTTTTTACTCTAAGCCCGCTGCTGACAATCTCTGCTTCATCTTTCTTGGCAGCCAGGCGCAACGATGACGCCAAGGGCAAACGTAAGCCTTCCCTGGCCATCTCAATAATATTCCAGTTTGGCTGACCTATTGAAGGTTCAAGATATTTCCCTGTACGGCCATGAATATAAAGAATTTTACCGTGTTCATTGACAATGACGCTGGCCGGCGCAAAACGGTCGAGCAATATTCGTTCTATTTGCCGTGCGATATTGCCGGTCTGGAATTCTGAGCTGAGCGCTTTAAAAGAAACCTTGGATGATTCCCTGACACGGGTGGGGAGCTGGCTGATCCTTGCGGCAGGAAAGTTGATCCGGGTATTTTTACGTTGATAAATTTTCCATTTCCTGTCAACAGGTGCAAAAAAATCATCAAAATTCCCAATCGATTCCGAGGTTCCCAGAAACAGAAAACCATTGGGATTCAGTGCATAATGAAACTGCGGAAAAAGCACCTTTTGCACTTCTGCGTTCAGGTAAATCAGCAAGTTTCGGCAGCTGATCAAATCGACGTGAGTGAATGGCGGGTCCTGGATCAAATTCTGGGTGGCGAATATTATCGTATCGCGGATTTCCGTGCAAATACGGTAATGGCTGTCTTCCTGCTTAAAGAATCGTTGCAGACGTTCCTGTGAAACATCGGCGGCAATACCGCTGGGGAAAAGGCCTTCGCGGGCCCGGTTAATGGCCGACAGATCCAGGTCGGTGGCAAAAACCTGAAGGCGGAGCGATCGTCCTGTTTTCTCCATATATTCCTTGATCAGAATGACGATAGAGTAAGCTTCCTCGCCACTGGAACAACCGGCGACCCATACCCGTAATTCATAATTATCCGGCTTGCCTTCGAACAGTTTCGGCAGAGCTAAAGCGCTTAATGCTTCAAACGCATCAGCATCTCTGAAAAAATTGGTCACATTGATCAAGAATTCACTGCACAGCTTGTCCAGCTCAATAGGATTATCCTGCAGGAAATTGACATACTTGTCCGGATTTTTGATCTGATGAATATTCATGCGCCGGGCGATGCGCCGTTTGATCGTGGTCGGTTTGTAAGACGAGAAGTCATGCCCGGTCCGGGTGCGCAGCAGGATAAAGATGTTCTGAATAGGCTCGGAAGCGACCAGAGGTTCAGGTTGATCGCCCTGGAAAAATTTAAAATAAGGCCCTTTACTGTATTCAATCAGTTGTTGGCCCATTTTTTCAGGGGGCAGCACGAAATCCACATCACCCATAGCTATGGCGCTATTGGGCATGCCGTCGAATTTTGCTGTTTGGGGTTCCTGAACCATGGTCATGCCCGTTGCGCCCTTGATAGCTTTAAGGCCTAATGTGCCGTCCGTACCTGTACCGGAAAGAATAATGCCGATGCTCATTTGCTGAAAGTCTTCCGCCAAAGACCGTAAGAAGTAATCGATGGGCAGATTCTCTAAATCATGTTTCGGGCTATCCATCAGATGTAAACGGTGGTTGAGTAAAGCCACATTTTTTCCGGGCGGGCATACAAACACATGGTTTTCTTTCGGACATATGCCGCCCTCGGCGATTAGAACCGGCATGGTGGTGTATTTCTTCAGTAACTCGGGCAAAAGACTTTCATGGCCGGGCAGTTGATGGGTGACGACAATAAAAGCAAAATCGGTATCAGGCGATAAATTGGAAAAAAATGCTTGCAGTGCTTCCAGTCCGCCTGCTGAAGCGCCTATGCCGACCACAGTCAGTGCAACGGCGGCTGTATTGTCCGGGGTATTGGAATGGTTTTTGTTATCGGCGGAATCCACTGAGTCGATCCTTGTGTTTTGTCTGGTCTAATGTACGGGAACTCTAATAATCTATGTAGTTATCCAAATTGGCGAGGATATCTTTACGCTCGTGAATCATCCGGGTTCGAACGCTTGTTTTTTACTGTTCAGGTTAACACAGCCGCTATTTATGAAAAAGTAAAGAAATCGGCAAGATGTTAAAAGTCAGCCCTTGAAAATTTCAGTGTATACCCTATTTCAAGGGTCGAATACATAAGTATTCTTACGAATTGTCTTTATTTTATTTATGGCATAGGATCAAAAATAGGTAGGTAAAAATCCATTATTTGCTCACGGCCGTTTTGGCGGAGTTTAAGTTACTGAATTAAAATCACTTTTTGGAGACAGAAAATGGCAGCTACACGTTATGAACCCTGGAGTTTATTGAATCAGTTGCAAAGAGAACTGTTAAGCTCTCAGGATGAAAAAACCCGTGAAGGATCAATTGCAACAGCCGAATGGGCGCCTGCGGTTGATATAAAGGAAGAAGTCGATAAGTTTGTCATTCTTGCCGATATTCCCGGAGTCAAGCCGGAAGATATAGAAGTGAGTATGGAGAACGGGGTTTTGACGGTAAAAGGTAAAAAAGAATCCGAGGCCAAAACCGAAAAAGAAGGTTATAAACGGGTGGAACGTACATTCGGCAGTTTTTACCGCCGTTTCAGCCTTCCGGATTCTGCCGATGGTGAAGCCATCAATGCGAAATGCAAACACGGCGTGCTTGAGATCGTTATACCCAAACGGGAAGCCGTCAAGCCCAAACGTATTAATGTGTCAATGGAAGAATAGCGGCGCTATTCAGTCAGATTTTGCAAATGCGAACTTAAGTCACTGAAAGGAAGAACGCTTAACCTGGATATTCAAATGCGAATTAAGAGCTAAAAATCTAAGGTGCAGTAAATAAGCCCTCTCCGAAGGGACAAATCCGTGAGGAACGGATTTGGTTGCGCGGAGAGCGCCCATAGGGTTCCGGGCAGGACAGCCCGGAAACATTGGGTTGGGTGATGGGAAATCAGATTAACATAACTCTTTGATTTCATATTCAGGTATTCAGGTTCAAGCAAAGGGTAAACCGGAGGGAATTAAGATAATGCAAGAAGTCAATTTTATGAAGATGACCAGACGGCTATTATTGTTCGCGGTCCTCCTGATACTTCATTATTTATTTATGTTCCTGCCGGTGCTGGAGTTTTTCTTGCTCTACCTGATCATTGTAAAGCCGCAGTGGTTTCAAGATTTTTAATGCTTCACTATATTAAAGCATAGGGTTCTATATATTAAATACAGTGACTTGTACATCGGCCTTACCCCTCTCCTGCTGGACAAATCCGTCGGGAGCCGATTTGGTCGCGGATAACGCTGGCAGGGTTCCGGGCAGAACAGCCGGAAACATTGGGTTGGGGAGAGGAGAATAAATGAGCTAGTTATATCCTCTCATCCCAGCCTTCTTCCTCAAGAGAGAAGGAGCGGGCACTTGTGTAGATACCTATGATATTAAAGAAGGCGGATCTGACAGGGATGCGCTCTAGCATTCCCCAGGGCTGCCTATTAAGGCCGGACTTAAAAACAGGAGATTAGCATGGCGGCACTTCAACAATTGAAGCAAAATATCGGTCATGCCTGGGATTACCTGGCTGACGGCTGGGATAGTTACCCGTAAGGCGACCTATGCTATTACCGCTTTACCGGCAGTGGCGGCCAGGATGAACAGTCAGACGAGGAAGTCAGGGAATTGGCAAACCGCAATATCGGCTGGAGCGTCATGGCAGTCGAAGTATTTGACGATAATGACAGGGTGGTCGTCAGACGGGAAGCGCCCGGTATGGACAAAAAGGAATTTGATTTGCAGGTGATTGATGATGTGCTTATCATCAAGGGCGAAAAAAGAATACATAGAATACATAAAGAGCATACCGAAGGCTACTACCATGTCAAGGAATGCGCCTATGGCCGGTTTGAACGGGCTATTGAGCTACCTGATAAAGTGGATTCCGATAAGGCTCAAGCTGATTATGAAAATGGCGTCTGACGGATTGAGATGCCCAAATCAGTCAATAAAGGCCGCAAAAGGATAAAAGTCGAAGTTTCCTAAGCTTCCTTTATTTGCGAAACGGGTGTTGCATGAGTGCTTCACTGCCGCATTTTCAAGCTGGAGTTTGAGAGTGCGATAAAAATAGCCGCAGAGGAAATAATTATGAAATCAACCTGGATACTCGTTGCCGATAGTACACGCGCCCGCATTTTTACTGCTGAAACGCCTTCATCGCCTTTGGAAGAGGTAGAAGTGCTGGCTCATACCAAAGGTCGCTTATATGACCGGGAAATCACTTCTGACCTGCCGGGAAGAATTAAAAGCAAAGACGGCATAGGGCATACTTATGAACAACCTACCGATCCAAAAAAACACGAAATCGATAACTTTGCGCATTATGTTTGCAAGTGTCTGGAAGAGGCGCACAACGCAAATAAATTTGAACAATTACTGATCGTTGCAGAGCCGTCCTTTCTGGGCATGATACGCATGCATTTACCGGAACAGATTAAAAAGCGGGTCTGTTTTGAACTGGATAAAAATATCGCTACACACAGTGCCGATGATATTCGCAAACACCTTCCGACCTATTTGCCGAATGACTGATAAAAGCATGACATTTTTTCAATCTGCTCAGGCAGGCCGGATTTATTATTAAGTAAGGTGAATTATCATGCAAATACCAGTACAAATTACTTTTCGTGGAATACCGCATTCTGATGCGGTGGAAGCTAAAATTCGTGAAAAAGCCGCCAAGCTGGATAGATTTTATTCTCATATTATGAGTTGCCGGGTCGCGGTTGAATCCGAACATCAGCATCATCATCAGGGCAATCAATACCATATCCGTATTGACATTACGACGCCGGGTAAAGAGCTGGTTATCAGCCGCGAGCACTATGACAAAAAGGCTCATGAAGATGTTTATATCGCTATACGCGATGCCTTTAATGCAGCGACAAGGCAGTTGGAAGATTACTCGCGGGTTCAGCGCGGCGATATTAAAAACCATCGCTAGCAGAGCATCTTCATGAAGAAGATAGGGTTTAATCGTAAATTTATTTTCACCGGCCCGATAGCCGGTTGTGATCAAACTGATGGCTAATGCAGCTTTAGGTCAGGTTTATAGAAATACTGAATAACCTGGACAATATGAGTAATCGCAGGAGTGGCTTTAGCCGTGAAGAGCGCAGCTAAAGCCGCTCCTGCAAAAAAAGTAAATGTTCAGGTTATTTTATTTACATTCCTAAGAATTTGAACTGCAACAAAAAGGTCATTCCATGAGCACATTGCCGCATATTGTTTGCCCCCACTGCGAGACAATTAATCGGTTTTTATCCGAACGCCTGACCCTGTATCCCAGGTGCGGCCGATGTAAAGAGGCCTTGTTTACGGGCCATCCGGTCGAATTAACCGGCAAAAATTTTTCAAAGCACCTTGCCCGAAACGACATTCCCGTCGTTATCGATTTCTGGGCGCCCTGGTGCGGGCCCTGCAAAATGATGGCTCCCGCCTACGCCGATGCCGCTGTGAAACTTGAACCGAAGGCGCGCCTGGCCAAACTCAATACTGAACAGGAACAGAACATTGCCGCGCAATATAATATTCGCAGCATATCCACCCTGATAATATTCAAGACCGGCCGCGAAATCGCCCGCCAGCCCGGCGCCATGGATGCCGCTAATATTATCCGCTGGGTCGGCAGTCATATTCGAACTTGATCAGGGCAATTTTCATAAGGATGAGGATTGCCCTGATTCAACACTAACTTGTATATTCAGTGCGCTGAATTTGTGGCATGGTTCGACAGCGAATGATATTCGGGGATCCATGAAATTACGTGCTTTTGTCGCGATGCCGTTCGGCGAAAAACCGGGGTCGGACGGTGCAATGATCGACTTCAACAGGATCTATAAAGATCTGGTTAAGCCGGCTTGCGAGAGTGCCGGGTTGGAGGTGTTTCGCGCCGACGAGGAACTGGCGGCAGGCGATATTAAAGCGGATATGTTTCAGGAATTGCTGATTGCCGACCTGGTCGTTGCCGATTTGACGCTGGACAATCCTAATGTCTGGTATGAGCTTGGTGTGCGTCATGCGTTGCGCGCCCGCGGTATCGTGCTGATCCAGGCGCCCAGAGACAAGCAGCCCTTCGATATTTACACAGACCGCAAATTACATTACAGCCTTAAAGACGGCGTGCCCGATCCGGCAAACTTGGAACAGAATACACAGGATTTGACGAATATGGTCAAGGCCACGCTGGAATCCTGGCACGGCGGCAACATCAGCCCGGTCTATCAATTATTACCGAATTTGCAGGAACCGGAATGGAAGGCCTTGCGTGTCGGCGACGCCGTCGAATTCTGGCAGGCGCACGAGGCCTGGGCGCAAAACATCGAGCTGGCGCGGCGTAATGGCCATATCGGTGATCTGCTGGTGCTCGCCGATGAAGCGCCGGTCGCAGCGTTTCGCGCCGAGGCGCATATCAAGGCCGGCGCTGCGCTGCGCAGGGCCGAGCGCTTTGATTTCGCCCTGGAGCAGCTGGAATTGGGTCTTGCTGTCGAGCCCAGCAATTTAGCAGAACTTAACGAAAAAGGAATCTGTCTGCAACGGCTCGCCCTGTCGGGAAAGCCCTGCTTTACTCTCGACAGAGCCAGACTGCATTATCGCACGGTATTGCAACAGTATCCGGACAACGCAGAAAACCTGGCTTTGCTGGGCCGCGTGGATAAGGACGAATGGATCGCTGCCTGGAAAGACAGCTATCCCGAACAAAAGCTTGCCGATGCCGTTTACGAAGAGGCTTTGTTGCGTACCGCAATCGCAAGCTACCGGCAGGCGTTCCGGCGTAATCCCGGCCATTATTTCTCCGGTATTAATGCCCTGACGCTGATGCATCTTTATCATTATCTGCATCCGGAAGACGACCGCTACCGGCAGGAAACCGGTTATATGGCAGGTGCGGTGAGTTTTGCTGCGGATGCAGAGGCTGAGCCTTCGTTCTGGAGTAAAGCGACTTTGGGCGACGTGGAAATACTGGCCGGTACGCCCGCGACAGTGACTACCACCTATAAGGAAGCTGTCGTCATGGCGGAAAAAGACTGGTTCGCCCTTAATTCCACGCTTTCGCAATTATATCTTCTCAAGGATCTCGGCTTTCGTCCGGAGAATGTCGATGCGGGCATTGCTGTTTTTGCGCGCGCTTTGGAACGCCTTGCCAGACCGGAAGCACAATGGCAACCGCAAAAAGTGTTTCTGTTCAGCGGCCATATGATCGATAAACCGGATCGCAAGCCGCCGCGCTTTCCCAATGATAAAGCCGATATTGCCGCTGAAAAAATCGCTGAAGCCTTGTCCATTCAGGGGGGCAGGCGAGAACGACCTGGCGCTGACGCAAGGCGCTGCCAGCGGCGATATTCTGTTTGCTGAAGCGTGCGCGAAGCTGGGTATGCGCATACAATTGCTGCAACCTTTTTCTGAACCCGAGTTTATTCTGCGTTCGATATTGCCCTCGGATCAGGGCGAAAAATGGCGGGTGCGATATTTCAAGCTGAAAGAAAGATTGTTGCTTTCCCCACGCTTCATGCCGAATGAACTGGGGCCTCTGCCCAAGGGCGTCGATCCTTACGAGCGCTGTAATCTGTGGCTTCTGTATACTGCTCTGACCTGCGGTGTCGACAAAGTCCGTTTTATCTGCCTGTGGGACGGGGGGCGGCGATGGGGCAGGCGGCACCCCCCCCCATATGTACCGGGAAGTGAAGGAACGCACAGGACAAGTGACGTGGCTCGATACCGGAAAATTATAGTGAAATTTGATTTCAGGATACTTGTAAAATCTTCTCTTCCTCATGGAGAGGGGTTAGGTTGAGAGGATATAAGTAACAGATTTTTAATCTGATCCCGACCCTCTCCCTCAGGGAAATAAGGCTGGAGGTTTACTTTAATAAGTTCTATTAACTGAACTGATATTCAAGCAGGAGATTACTAATGGTTGATCAAAAACCCCAATCCGATTTATTGCCTCCGTGGAGGCAGCTGATCGAAAACCGGAAGGAAAGAGCGGAGTATTATTTTGATAATGTGCTTGCAGGCCAATAGCACTGGTATTCGGAAAAATCAGGCCGACAAAAAACCAGACATTTATTCTTTGCTATTGTTGTGATTGTCATCGGCGCACTGATTTCAGTTTTGCAGGTTTTTTCCGGGCAGGTATGGGTTGCCGGCGCTACGGCAGTGCTGGGCGCAACGGTTGCGATTATGCGTTCTATTGATACGCTGCTGAGACCCGATGATACCTGGCAGGCTTATCGTAAAGCCTCCGAAGGGATGAAGCGGGAATACCGGCTTTATCTTAATAATGCCGATGTCTATGCCCAGGCTGACGATGAAGATGCGGCCTACCGGCTGCTGGTAGAGCGTGTTGAAACCGTCATCGCTGAAGAACAGCAGTTGTTCTGGCAGTTTCATGCCACTACCCAGGCGATTTCAGAAGTGAATAATCCGGACAATGAGGACCTGGAAGAAATCAGGGAAACAGCGGAGCCTAAAAGCCCTGCTGATTCCTGATTATTAGCGTAGTTATGTTCCTTGTTGTCTTGGCTATTGAATGAGGAGTTCACTTTGTTAAACTGCTTTCTGGATGGCGCGGCTAAAAGCCGGAGAACTCAAAGACCCGGTAATCGAACCCGGTCTGTTATTCTGTTATTTACTGCCTTAATCCCCATAAACGCTTATGTATGGAGCCCCACAGCCCTAAAGTTTCAGGATTGTTGGTGGTTTCCGGCGATAATTCCTTCAAAATGCCTTGGGCTTTTTGTAGTGCTTCAAGCTCGGTCGGTTGTTTACTCTTATAAGTCGCCAAGGCCAATTGTTGAATTACAAAAGAATCATTGGGTCGGAATTTTTTCACCTCTTCCAGGAGAACACATGCTGCGCAAAAATCACTGGCGTTGATTTTTTCGATGGCCGAATCCAGCAGGACTTTTGCGCTTGGATTTTCCTCGCCGGTGATCTCGGTTACTTCTGTTGGCACTGGACATGTAGAGTCCTGGCTTGGATTTTGAATCATCGGACAATGCAAGTGAGGTATATAAGTGTAAACCGGGCTGTCGGTAACAGGATTGTTCATTATGGCTTTAATGGCTGTTTTCAGTTCCGCTATCAGGCGCTTGGCATCTCGAAAACCGACTTCCTCGCCCATGTGCTGATAACGGCGACTAACAATATGCCCCATATCGAAGGGATTCTTGAATTGCTCTTCAGCCAGCACAATGGTGGTATACGGCCGCAATCCATAGCGAACGCCTAACTCGAAAGCTGCGTTGACGTTATAGGTGGAAAGATCGGCAATGACCAAATCGGCATTTAGCAAGCGTTCGTACATGGGCACATCGATAGTACCGGAATGCAGGATTTCATCAGCCCGAACACATTCCAACTCCGCCGCCTCGACGGCCTCTTTAATGACCTCATAAGACGCATCCATATCCAGGATGCGGCCGTCGGTATAATCAGTTTTTTTACCAAAACCTTGAACGACAAAACATGTTTTCATGACAAAAACCCCTCAAGATGTTGTAACTTGAAATGTTCTGTAGCATAAGCCTTGCCCAGTCTTTGAATAGCCGGAATGTATTCGACAGAATCCAGAACCTGTACCGTACCGGCAACGATATCGTTAAGCCCGAGTGCATTGATACCTGCCTGAGTCACGTCGGGATCGTACCGCAGATAGGTGAACTGTTTCGGACCTGTCCAGTTAGAATCGTCCTTGTCAAGTACCACCATATCGCCAAACTCCCGGTCGATAGGCGTCCCATATCGGCATCTTCCCAAAATCCGGCACGTCATATCCCAGCCGGCGGAAGCGGCGTTCATCAATGCGCCGGGAATATTTTTGGCATTATCAATCAGGGTAAGTTCATTTGCCTGCAAATCCGCTCTGGCTTTGGCGGCGGTACCGGTCCCGACTGAAACAATCAACATGTTATCGGGGCCCGTAGGCCAATTAATATGGTAGGGCTTGGCGGTCGCCATCTGGAATGCCAAAAAGGCAGGATTGTTATAAGTAGTAACGCCGCTATCGACAAATATAAAGCTATAAGGATTAGCGGTGTCTTTGCCGAGAGTCACCACTTCGGGCGGAAAATACTTGGGGGCGGCGGTGCTGGCCCGCACCAGTTGCCAAAGCGGTAGCCTCAGATTACAGCCATCGCGTTCCGGCTGGTTATATCTGGCAAATGGATTGTTGCTGATGGCCAGGGCGAATCGGCCGTGGCGTTACGCATGACCATCATCAGCAGGGAACGCAGATTGGCGCTGCCAAGCGTAGCATCTTGCTCATTTAGCTGTGCGTCCAGCGCTTCCTTGAGCAGTTTGGCCAGAGGTTCGCTGTTATAATCGTACTGCAGGCGTTTGAATAAAGAGGCCTTGTCGAACATTTGCTTGCCGCTGTCGAGATAAAACTGTCGAATTCCAGCCATCGACATACCTGATGCAATGCAGGTCGCGATTATCGCTCCGGTACTGGTGCCGCAGACAAAGTCAAAATAATCGGCTAACACAAATTCAGGTCCTTTATCTAAATTTTTGCGTAAATCCTCCTCAATCTTCAATAAAATTTCGACACTCATCAATCCCAAAATACCGCCGCCGTCGCAGGCCAGAATTTTTTTAGGACCGGGAGATTGAATGCGATTAATAATCTTTTGATTCATCTGAAACTCCTTCGCAGGTGGTGACAAGGGGTGAAAGTTACAGCATGATGTAGCCTATTGAAAAGCGTTTATGTGATGCGTAATGGCCGATTATCATCTATAATGCGGCCTGTTTTCATGCGCCAGGTTCGTTGATATGATACAAATAGGCATTTGATCAACCTAATGCCGGACAAATTGCAAACAACTGATACAGACAGTGCTTTCGTCAACAGAACCTGGTGTATTTCGGTCTTCACCGACTATTTGCCAGTAATCAAAATGGAGTTGCCTAGTGAAGGGCATGCTGCTCGCCTTATGGCGTTATCGTTTTTTCGTTTTTTCATCCATAAAAACCGAGTTTCGTATTAAATTTATACGTAGCAGCTTCGGCGGCTTATGGATGATTTTGCATCCATTGTCTCAGGTGCTTATATTTGCCTTTGTGCTCTCCGCAGTATTATCTGCCAGGCTGCCGGGTATCGACAATCAGTATGCGTACGCCATTTATTTGATGGCGGGAACTTTAGGCTGGTCCTTGTTTGCCGAAATCGTCAACCGCTGCCTGACCCTGTTCGTTGACAACGGCAACATTCTCAAGAAGCTGGTATTTCCGAAAATTGCCTTGCCCCTTATAGTGACTGGCAGTGCTTTTGTCAATAATATGCTGCTTTTTGTTGCTATTCTGCTGATTTTCGGTGTGCTGGGACATTGGCCAGGCGCCGCGCTTATATGGTTACCGGTTCTTATGCTGATAATAATCGCCCTGGCGCTTGGGCTGGGCCTGATTTTGGGCGCCCTCAATGTGTTCCTGCGCGACATCGGCCAGATTGTGCCTGTGATCATGCAATTTGGGTACTGGTTTACCCCGATCGTTTACATGGCTGACATCATTCCGGTGCAATATCAGAAATGGCTGGGACTCAATCCTCTTATTCCTGTAATAAGGGGATACCAAAATGTGCTGTTATATAACAAGGAACCTGACGACTGGGCCGGCCTGGGGATTACTGCACTCATTGCTTCCTTGTTGCTCGCCCTTGCCTTGTTTCTGCTTCGTAAAGCCGGCCCCGAAATGGTGGATTTGTTATGAGCGGTGAACTTCATGTACAAAACTTGGGCAAGTCTTATCGTCAATGGGGCAGCGAGTTGCGGCGCGTGGCTTCCTGGTTTGCGCCATTCATTCGCCCTCATGAGGAGCATTGGGTTCTTAAAGCCATAAGCTTTTCTATCGGTCCCGGCGAAGCGGTAGGCATTGTGGGTCAAAATGGCGCCGGTAAAAGCACTTTGCTCAAACTCATCACCGGAACCACTAGTCCAACGGAAGGTCGAGTGCAATTACGTGGCCGCGTGGCGGCAATTCTGGAATTGGGTATGGGCTTCAATCCCGACCTGACAGGCCGGCAGAACGCATACCATTCAGCAGGGCTTATGGGTTACAGTCAGGCTGATATCGAAAAAGCGATGCCTGAAATCGAGGCCTTTGCTGAAGTAGGCGAATATTTTGACCAGCCCGTGCGCACTTATTCCAGCGGCATGCAGATGCGCGTGACCTTTAGTGTCGCCACTGCCTTTCGTCCCGATTTATTGATTATAGATGAGGCGTTATCGGTGGGTGACACCTATTTTCAGCACAAAAGTTTTGACCGGATTCGTGAATTCCAAAGTCAGGGATGTTCATTACTGATCGTCAGCCATGATCGGTCATCGGTGCAGGCCTTGTGCGACCGCGCCATTTTATTGGAAAAAGGCCGTATGATTAAAGACGGCAATCCTGAAGAAGTGATGGATTTTTACAATGCCTTGATTGCTGAAAAAGAGAATCAAAAGGTTGAGATTTTGCAGCATGGCACAGGAAAAGTGCAAACTATATCGGGTACCGGCGAGGTAACCTTAATGGGTATTAAATTGCTTAATTCAGAAAAGGAACCAATAGAGTTTGTCGGTGTAGGCGAGCCTGTAGAATTGGTGGTGAACGTGCAGGTTAATGCTGATATTCCACAGCTTGTGTTTGGTTACATGATCAAGGACCGCCTTGGTCAAACTCTATTTGGCACCAATACCTGGCATACCAGGCAAATAGTATCGGCTGCCAAGGCTGGGTCAAGCATTGAATATCACATTGCTTTTCCAATGAATTTGGGGCCGGGAAGCTATTCCATTGCTACCGCCCTGCATTCTCATGATGTTCATGTCACTAATAATTATGAATGGCGCGACCTGGCTTGCGTGTTTCATGTAGTTAATCTCAATAAATTTGAGTTTGTCGGTTCGACCTGGCTCGCGCCAAACATTGAGGTATATCAATAATGGATCCTTTTTATCGGGCGTTTGAAGAGCGCCATCGCGGACCGCGAAAGCTGATCAAGTCACGATTATCAGTTTATTTACCCTTTGTTGAGCCATTAAAAAAGCTTTATGATGCCCCGGAGGTTCTGGATTTAGGCTGCGGCCGGGGGGAGTGGCTGGAGCTGATGCAACATAATGGTTTCAAGGTAAAAGGTGTCGATCTTGACGAAGGCATGCTTTTGGCGTGCCAAGAGCTTAATCTGGACGTTAGCCATGCGGATGCCCTTGATTATCTGCGCGGGCTGGCAGCTGATAGCCTGAGTGTGGTTTCGGCTTTTCATGTTGTTGAACACATTCCGTTTGAAGCTTTGCGTCAACTGGTTAATGAGGCATACCGCGTATTGAAACCCGGCGGCTTATTGATTCTGGAAACCCCGAACTCTGAAAATCTGGTGGTTGGAACATCAAGCTTTTATCTGGACCCCACACACCAAAGACCTATACCCGCACAATTGTTACTATTTGTTGTCGAGTATGCCGGGTTTGAGCGAGTTAAAACGCTATACCTGCAAGACTCTCCCGGCCTCGCTTCAGCGCCCCAAACTACTTTAATCAATGTTCTTGAAGGCGTTAGCCCCGATTATTCCGTCATTGCTCAAAAAAAAGCCGCAGAAGAGGTTAGTGCGCTATTTGATGAGCCTTTTCAGCGCTCCTATGGTCTTCGTTTGGGAGAATTGGCTGAGCGTTATGACCGGCAAGACAAGGAGCATACTCAATGGCTGGAACACGAATGGGATATTGCCAGGCAACGAATTGATGAGCTTAACAAGAGTACGGGGCAATTAGAGGCAGAATTCAGGTCTGAGAAGGAAAAATCCGAAAATCTGGCGCACGAATGGGATATTGCCAGGCAACGAATTGATGAGCTTAACAAGAGTACGGGGCAATTAGAGGCAGAATTCAGGTCTGAGAAGGAAAAATCCGAAAATCTGGCGCACGGATGGGATATTGCCAGGCAACGAATTAAGGAATTGAGCAAAAGTACCTGGCAATTAGAGGTGGAAATTAGGTCTGAAAGGGAAAAATCCGAAATTCTGGCGGTCAAGCTTAATGTGGCCGACAACCATAACAGCAAGCTACAGGACCATATCGAATGGCTGCAAAAGGAACTGGATTCGACTAATTCCAAAATCCATGAACTTAGCCATTCAGCTCATCATTGGTGGACAATGGCCGAGAGCCTGGATCAAGAGCATAAAACTTTTCAAGCCAGCCGGTCCTGGCGCATCACCAAACCCTTGCGCCTATTTTCTCTGACAGTTAATAAAATCATCGAGGGCATCCTTGCCATTCCCGAAGGGTTATGGCAAGCGTTCAAGTTTCCTTTTAAAGTGATGCTGTCCGGCTTAATCCGCCTGATTCTTAAATGCCCAAGACTCAAAGCAAGAACGATAGCAAAATTAAGAAAATACCCCAGGCTGGAAGCCCATCTGTGCAGCTTCGCGAGTTCGCGAGGTATACCTCTGGAGGCGGCGGTTTTTACATCCGGCGTTGATCAAAATATCAGCCATGCATATGCTTACAAACATGCCGATTCGTCGCATGTGACGCGTCCGGACGCACTTGGAACACTCACAGTTGAAGAACTCCTGGCTCGTATACGAACGGAACTGGCGATAACCAAGAGAGAAGGAGACAAGTAATGGCGTTGGAATTGACTGAACAAAAGGACATGACGACATATCAACAGCTCAGGGTTGCTGTTCTATCTGCCGGGCTATCTACTGGTGAGCAGGGCGGAGCAGAGCGCTTCTATAAAGGTCTACTCACAGGGTTGCTTGAGATTGGGTGTCGAGCCGAACTGGTCCCCGTCCCGGCAGATGAGCGGTCATTTCAGGAGATCGAAAGCAACTATGAAAGTTGCGCTCACCTGGATTTGTCGGATTTCGATGTCGTTATTTCCACCAAAACGCCAACCTATGCAGTGGAGCATCCTCATCATGTGATGTATCTCGTTCATACAGTACGTGTGTATGATGATATGTTTCATAAAGCATTTCCTGATGCAAGTTTTGAAAATTTTGTTGAACGTGCAAAGTTGCACGCAAAAGATTTTCAGGCGATATCTCGAGTCAAGGCAAGATTCGCTATTGGCCATGAGGTCGCTAATCGGCTCTATCGTTGGCGCGGCATTAACGCTGAAGTTCTTCATCCTCCCCTTGGTGTCGAAGGTTTTCGCAAAGGAGCTTTAGGTGACTATTATTTCCTGCCAGGCCGTCTTCATCCATGGAAGAGAATCGACCTGCTGATCAATGCAATCAAACAATCTTCCATGCCTCTCAGGCTGATAATCGCCGGTACGGGAGAAGCGGAAATTGAATTGAAGCGTCTTGCTAAAGGGGACAGGCGTATCGAATTTCTGGGTCGTATAAGCGACGATAAATTGATCGACCTGTATGCCAATGCCCTGGCTGTTCCGTTCGTCCCGCTTCGGGAAGACTACGGCTATGTAACGCTGGAAGCCTTCGCCAGCGGTAAGGCTGTTGTAACTTGCAACGACTCGGGCGAACCGACCCAGTTCGTCAAAAATGGCCACACCGGGCTAGTTTGCGAACCGAATCCTGATAGTCTGTGTGAAGCGCTGGAATGGCTTTATATTAATCGAGATGATGCTCTACGTATAGGCGGGAACTGTGCCAGGTTGCTTGCAGCAATGTCCTGGCCAAAGGTGGCGTCACGATTAGTGGATGCTGCTCTGGAGACAACAGATCCGACATGTTTGACAAAGCCGACTCATGTGTCGGTGCTTGACATGCAGCCTATCGATCCTCCGGTTGGAGGAGGACGACTGCGACTGTTAGGTCTGTATCACAACCTTGGGTCAGACATAGACTGCCAATATATCGGGTCGTATGACTGGCCCGGCGAACACTATAGAAAACATCGACTGAGCTACTGTTTGGAAGAAATCGATATTCCACTTAGCGACGAACATCATTCCGCTGCAAAGGGTTTGAGTTCACGTGCCGGAGGGAAGACTGTTATTGATTTGTCATTCAGCCAGTTGGGCCAACTTTCACCGGGCTATATTGAGGCGGCTCGCCAAAGCATAAGCAACGCCGACGTCGTCGTTTTTTCTCATCCCTGGATATATCCTCTTGTCGCAAAAGAACTGACTCCCGGCCAGATCGTTGTCTATGACTCGCAAAATGTAGAAGGCTATCTTCGCGCCCAATTGCTCGATGACGGCAATTCTGCTGAAGCTGAATTGCTTCGTCAGGTCATACATGACGAATATCATCTCGGATGCCGTGCAGACCTTATTCTCGCGTGTTCGCATGAAGACTTGGTCCGATTTAACAGAATCTACGAATTTCCGGCAGATAAGATGCGGGTTGTTCCTAACGGAGTAATGGCATTTGCGACATTACCGCCCGGCAAGGAAGACAAAGCGAATGCAAAGACGCAACTGCAACTTGCGCATGACCGTTTGGTTGCGATTTTTATCGGCAGTGCTTATGGCCCTAATCTCGATGCCGGACATTTTATTGTAAGTCGTTTGGCGGAAGCTGTACCTGACGTTACTTTCGTGATTGCTGGCGGTGTCAGCGCACAGTTGTCAAGCGACAAGAAGAATGTAATCATTACTGGAGCTCTGAATGAAAAGGATAAGCAATTGTGGCTGTGCGCAGCTGACATCGCCATTAATCCTATGTTTTCGGGGTCTGGCACCAACATCAAGATGTTTGATTTTATGGCAGCATCTCTGCCTGCCGTGACAACAGCAGTGGGTGCACGTGGTATAGGAATAGGAGGCAGCAACGCTATAGTTATCGCTCAGCCTTCTGCCGAATCCTTTGCGTCTGAAATTCGTCAATTACACGATCACGCAACCCGACTGCAAATAGGCAAAGAAGCAAGATTATGTGTCGAGGAGGGGTATGCGTGGGAGCGCATCTCGAAGTTAACTGGGAAAATATTTGCTTCCCGGCATCGACTGGCCAATCAGCCAAAGCCTTTTTTCTCAGTTGTCATTCCTACCTATGAGCGTCACCATCAATTGGATGAACTGATTGCTTGCCTTCAAAATCAAGTTGAAAGAGATTTCGAAGTGATAATCGTCGATCAAAGTGCCTCACCATGGCCAAACGCTGGTAAAGAGTATATTTTCCCCTTTGTTTATTATCACTCTCCCGTCAAAGGCGCGGTCAGAGCCCGCAATGCTGGCGCAACGCTTGCTCAAGGTAGCGTAATTGCATTTACCGATGATGATTGCCTTCCTCAAGACTGCTGGTTGGTCAAAGCCAGGAAATACTTCCAAGACAGGGCTGTAGTTGGTGTTGAGGGAATGATTGTTTCCGACCATCTGGATGATCCCGATTGGCGTCCTGTTACCAATATAGATTTTGAAGGCATCGGCTTCATGACTGCAAATCTGATGGTTCGGAGCGATGTGTTTCAGTTACTCGGTGGTTTCGATTTTCAGTTTGATCGGCCTCACTTTCGAGAGGACACCGATTTTGGCTGGCGTATGCAGGAAATCGGATCAGTTCCGTATGCGAAGGAGGTTACAGTGTTTCACCCGGCACAGCCTCGAGCAATTGAACGTGAATCAGCGCAAACACGCGCTTGTTTCTTTCAGAACGATGCTATTCTTTATAGAAAGCATCCAGACCGCTACCAGCAGTTGTTTTTTACTGAAAGGCATTTCCAAATTACGCCTGGATTCAAAGAGAACCTTTTGGCTGGATTTAAAAAGGTCAATATGAATGTACCTGAATGGATGGCGGAGCATTTATAAAGATAGGCCAAGTCCATAAAAGTTTTGTCCTTTAGTGCGACTCGTGGCGCATGCTCTATTATTCAAGCAAGAGCCTGATTAATAGGGCTCTTCAGCTATAAGTTTATACGATCGAATAAACTTATAGCTAACCAGCTAAATGAATATCCTACGATGTGGCAAGGAAAGCGATTAAGGCAAATTTGTTCATAAGATACTCGGCCTGTGTTTAGTTGCTGTACAAGAATAGTAATAGCAATTGCAAAAGGAAAGGCGAGGAAAATCCATAATCTGGCAATAACCCTTATACCAGAGGCTCCAGGTATTAAATGATAATAAGCCACCACCACAATGACCATCCATGAATGGATATGGGTAAAAATAACCCAATCACTCCTGCACAAACAATAGCGAACTGAAGCATTGTCAGCTTGAAATTTTTATTAAAAATATATAACGCAAATAGCGCGGCAATAGAAAAAAGTATATCCGGGGTAAAGCCAACAGCGTACTCTCCTGCCCGAAAATAACCTGGGAATTCCAAATTTAAGATTTCAAATGTCCTACCCCACAGTAAACTACCCGGACCTATATTAATAAGATCCCTGAGTCGAAGACTATAATCAATATTCATTGCTGGTCTTAGACCTCGGCCTTCAGGCCGAAAGGAGCGCCCCGCAACAAGCGAAGCGAAGTTGCTTTCTCGGGCGCGGATTGGGGAGGGGATGCAGACCCCTTCCCAATCATTGGCTTCATCCCGCAGGGATGTTTCCTTATTGTTAATGCCAGTTCTTCAAACAGGACGGATTTATCCTGCCAGCGCATAAAATTGCTCTGCAAAAGACATCTGATTTTCTTCCTCTGCCATTTGACCTTTACGAATCATGTGCATCAATTCGATACCGGCC
>JAQURG010000032.1 GCA_028715725.1 Methylococcales bacterium | reverse complement strand
TTTCGCGGCGCGGATCGGTAAGATCGGCAAAATAAGGGCGTGGATCAGGCAACATACAGCTTTTTGTCAAAAAACAGACTTTAACAAATTTCAGGGTTCAATGGGTAGATAGCGCGATTGCCCTGGCCGCAATATCGGACATGACGCTGACAACTCATGTTTGTCCATTAAGGCCTAATACCGATCCAGGATTCAGTTGTTTTTGGAAGCCTGCCGAAATCATCGATAACACTGACTTTATTAGGCCCAATATCAGTCCAATCCCATAACACAAGATTTTGGTTATTTTCTGTGCAACCGGGCGCAAAACTGCGCACCAGAATTCCGGAAACCCCGGTGGGTCGTAACCTGTCCTTCAGCAGCCAGGTTGGCGGCTCCTGATTTTGAGTAAATAGATCCTCCCATGGACAAGCTAATTCATCAACGGAACAATTGATATTTTTTAATAGATTTCCATCATACAGGTCGGCGATACCCTCGCAAATCACCTCATAAGCCACTAATGTCATAGGTTGAGGTTTGAACGGAAAGCCTTGCTGAGCCTCCATCCATGCGGTAGTAGGGTCAAGCGAAGTATAAAATGCTGAACAACCGGGCCGGTTGAATCGACCCCCATGCTTTTTAGCGCCTTCTCCGGATAAAGAATCACAGGCCCACATGGGGTGATGGGCACGATAAACAATGCCGGAAAACCGGCGTATCGTTGTCGTCAAGCGTAACCGCCATCAGCAATCCGGGCAAGATAAGCTTTAACAGCTTCCGCTCGGCCTTCCTTGACGAGATCCTCGGCCGTTTTATCGCCAAATGAAGGCAAAGGCTGGGAACGAAACCAGGCAAATGCACGCCCAACCCCACCCGACCATTCCGACACACGATTAATGATTTCTACTGTGTCTCTCAATCGCGCTTGTGTCGGCCTGTTTTTGCTCCGGGAACTCTTGGAAACAGAATCGCGAGATAATCCGGTAACATCGGCAAGGTCATTTTGCGTAATATGCAATACCTTGGCTAAAGTATTTGCGGCGACAAAACCTTCTTCGGTAATAACTTGATGTAGAAAACCTGTATTAACCATAACTACCTCTCTATCTGGCCATTTTTATGTGCAGATTATAAGGCTATCATAAAGCAGTCTGTATTTTTTTACAAAATCAGCCTCGATAGCTGGCTTATCAAGCCATAAGGCTGATGCCATTGAACTGTCAGTCATACAGTGGTGAATATATCTTGCTCCTTGTCTCATAAAGCAGCTAAGTATATGCTAATCAGGAGAAGACAACTGTCCTTATCCAGATCTATATACCATCCTCTTTTATTTGAGAAGTAACTCTACATGGAACCTTTTATTAATATTCGTGCGCTTATCATCGATATGGATGGCGTTCTGTGGCATGGCACACAACCTTTGCCGGGACTGACGGACTTTTTCCAAACGTTACGCGAGAGACAAATCCGCTTTATTCTGGCGACTAATAATGCCAGCTTAACCCCGGAGGAATACGTTACCAAACTGGCCAAAATGGGGGTAACCGTATCGCAAAACCAGATTTTGACTTCCGGTACAGCCACGGCATTATTTTTGAGCAAGCGCGTAAACCCAACTGAAACCCGCGTGTTTGTTATCGGTGAAGACGGCGCTACACAGCCGCTCGTTGATCTTGGCTTTACGCTGACCGGTCTCTATGAAGTTAATAACGATAATAATGGCGCAAGCAAAAGAGGAGCGGACATCGTAGTCTGTGGCAAGGATGAAGGACTGACCTGGCATAAACTGGCAACCGCCACGCTGAATATTCGCGCTGGTGCCGAATTCATCGGCACCAATCCCGACACTACACTGCCGACGGAACACGGCATCACTCATGGCAATGGCGCAATTCTGGCGGCATTGACGGCAGCCACCGGCGCAATACCGACTATTATAGGCAAACCGGAACCCATCATTTATCAACAAGCGCTCGCATTGCTAGGAGTTGAACGGGATGAAACGGTGGCTATCGGCGATCGCCTGGAGACTGACATTCTCGGGGCTGTCCGTACAGGCATCCGCAGTATTCTGGTATTAACAGGCATCTCCACTGAAGAAGACTTGAAAGAATCCGATTATCAGCCAACATGGATTATGCCCGATATTCGCGCCTTAACGCAAGCGTTGCAAGACTTGGTATCGCCCATACCCGAATAAAACTATACACAGATCAGGAGCCGCCATGAAAAAATTCATCAATACTGTCGATACGCTGCTTGATGAAAGCCTGCTCGGGTTTTCCAAAGCCCATACCGATATTATCCAGCTTAACGCCCAGCCGCATTTTGTCAAACGCATCAATCCCCCCAAACCCGGCAAGGTCGCACTCATTTCCGGCGGGGGTTCAGGCCATGAACCCCTGCATATCGGCTTTGTCGGCTCAGGCATGCTTGATGCGGCCTGCCCTGGTCAGATATTCACCTCCCCGACCCCCGATCAAATGCTGGCCGCCGCACAAGCCGTGGAAAGCGGCGGCGGAGTTTTATTTATTGTCAAAAATTATGCAGGCGATGTAATGAATTTTGAAATGGCCTCTGAAATGCTGGATTGCCCCAATGCAACGGTCCTGGTCAATGATGATGTCTCCCTGCCGAAAACGCATAGTATGGGACGGCGCGGCGTAGCCGGCACACTGATTGTAGAAAAAATTGTCGGCGCAGCGGCAGAAAACGGTGCGGATTTGTCGACCTGTAAAGCTCTGGGAGATAGAGTCAACAATGCCACTGCATCGATGGGCGTGGCGCTGAGCAGTTGCACCGTGCCCGCCTTGGGTAAACCCACTTTTGAGATCAGTGATACCGAGATGGAAATGGGCGTCGGCATTCATGGTGAGCGCGGCCGTGAAACCGTTGAACTAACCAGCGCCACAGAGATTGTGGAACATTTGTGCAGCATCATTGATGATGAGTTGAAGCCGAAAAAAGATCAATCCGTACTGCTGCATATCAACGGCTTCGGCGCGACGCCTTTAATGGAGCTGTATCTGGTTTACGACCTGGCTGTTCAATTCTGGCAAAAACGCGGCGTCACCATATGCCGCTCCTTGGTCGGCAACTATACGACTTCTCTCGATATGGCCGGTTGCTCAGTTACTTTGAGCCTGCTTGACGAAGAACTGCTGAAATTATGGGATGCTCCCGTTCATACGGCGGCCCTACATTTGGGCTAGACAGTTTAAGCATTTGGTGGGAGCGGCTTTAGCCGCGCACTTCGCGGCTAAAGCCGCTCCTACAATAACTCCGGATTATTGGTCACTGTTTCTAACTGTCCGGCCAGCACGTCAACAATGGCGCAAATCATTAATTGAGCGGTTTTAGCGCCCGCATCAATATGACCCCGGCTGCGTTCCTGCAGGAAGGAAGCGCGGCCCTTGGTAGCTATCATATCGCGGGTGGATTCCATACCCGCGATGGCAACCTGCGGAATATTAGCCAAAACTTCAGATAGAGCGACGGACTTTGCCGCCGCTGTCCGCAAGTAATCGGCTACAGGAATGTAAACATCGAGCATGGTTTTTTCCCCTGCATCCGCCTTGCCTCGCTGCTTGACTGCATCCACACCCTTGTTAAAAACATCGGCAAAAACTTGCAGATCCAAGGGCTCCTCACGCGACGCCTTGCTTAAAGCGATGAATAATGTGCCGTATAATGAGCCGGATGCGCCGCCTATGGCTGACATCAAAGTCATGCCGATTTTCTGAAAAGCGGCAGCCCAATCCAGTCGGCTGAATTCATCACGTTGCGCCATCAGCGCCTTAATGCCGCGCTGCAAATTAATGACATGATCGCCGTCACCGATCGCCTGGTCCAGGGCAGTCACTTCTTCAGCGTTTTTATCAAAACTGTCGGCTATCGCTTCAATCAGATTTGGCAATAATGCAGGCGTCAGCTTCATGTCGGTTTCCTCAGGAATATTTGATAAAATCCAAGGATAACGCGCAATTCGTACACAAGTCCAGACTGGATATGCTAATTTTGAGTTTTTGTTCAATCTGCTTACGGTGTCATGCTTAAACTTTGCGCATGATAGCCCGTCAACCTTCGATCTAAAAACTCTCTATACAGCTATTCATCAACTGCTGACGCGTCTATTCCAAAGTAACTGTCCAGCTTTATTCTTTCACCAGAGCCAAGCCGATCTCTTGTAAAAATCAGGCTGTTTCGTCCTACTCATGATTTGTAAGGCTTTTAATGAAAACATAGGCATAGGCAACCGCTATACCGAAAACACCTGTAAGAACAATATCAAGAAACATAAAAACCTCCCCAAATTTAATTTAATACTTTTTCCAGTGTTCATCAGAATATTCAAACTAGTGAATGTGGGCTTATAGCTTAATTAAGCTAACTCCATGCCAAATTTATTAAATTAAACAAAAGAGTAAAACCGGGCCTACGGCAGCCAAATGAGAGTAGAGAAGAAAGTCAGCGGTTGAAGGAAACCATTTTTACAGGTTCAATTCAACCAATTGCCCAACTCGATCATTCATCGGGCAGGGTAGGAACATTAATGCACTTGTGCATAGCTTTCCCTGACTTCCTTAATCTCTAAAGCTATTTCGCGGCGCATGCGAAAATCACGCCTGGAATGGGCTATGTTGTAAGGAATATTGGGATTTCTTTCATATTTAACCGCTGTACGGATAAGGCCTATCCATTGCCTGTCATTATCCTCCATCTCTTTAAAGCGATTACGTATCCGCTCCAGTTCCTGGTTGCAATAGGTAACAAATCCAGCGGCATAAAAAACACTATTTTTCAGATATTCTTTTAAGGCTGCCAGATCACCATTGATTTCTTCGACAACCTGTTCAAAATTATTGGGTTCGGGTAATTTTTCCTGCTCTTCCGGTATTTTTCTAGCCGGATTAGATTCAGTAGCCGCGTCCTGTTTAACCGTCGTCTTGGCAGTTTTACCTGCCGCGGACGGAATCGGGGCTTTATTTGCCCACAAGCCATAGCGTAAATAATGGGTGACATCCTGTTTATTGGGATCTGCGCCCTGATAAAAAGCTTCCAGGGTTTTAATTTCGGCTGAACGTTCATTTAATAAGCGTTCACGCGCCTGCAAGGGCTTCGCGATAAATGCTTCAACTGCAACACGACCAAAACGTAAAAAAAGAACTTGAAAACCATGCCGTATGCGTGCCTGCTCAATGCTTTCGTCTGCATTTAGCAAGGTTTTACGCACGTCATCGGTTTCCCACAGCAATGTCTGTGTTTTCTGAACGATCTGATCAATCAGCACTTGTAATGATTGCGCTAACTGATCGGTCAGTTCGGTTTCAAATTTTTGCTGAATTTCCCTGAACAGTTCTTCGCGAATTTTGTAATTGCCTTCGCGAGGGTCAGGCATGGATATCGTTCTGCCCGCCGTATAAATACGTTTTAACTCATCCGTTTGCCCAGCCGTAAGATTGGTCAGCAGATCGTCAATTTTTTGATCATAAGCCGTATGTAATGCCGCCAGTTCCTGATGCTCAGCCCCCACGGCATCGGCTTCCTTACGGCCCTGAATGCTTTCAGCATACCAGACATCAAAATCTTTTTTGATGCGCTGCCACTCGCGTCCCCACCATTGATTAAAGCCGCTGCCCAAAAGATCGTCTTCTTCTATATCGCCATTGGCTATGGCACCATAAACGGGTTCAAGCTTTCCGATAATATCGCTGGCATATTGGCGGATATTATTCACCAGAACATCACAACGTTTTTGCAGCACCCCTACCCGCTCGTGATCGATATAGTTATTGACCGTATCTTTTAATACAAGTATTCCGTCGGTGATGCCCAGCTTCTTTAATTTCAATTTATCATCGGCGCTTTTAGTGCGTCTTAATGTATCTTCCGAAGGTATGCCGAACTCCACCAGATGAGCGCGCGCGCAAACGGGTATCATGCGTCGCTCGGGAACAGCAGGCCAATAATTTTTATGCTTCGCCAGGGTTTCCTTAAAATCGATCTGGTCATCCAGAGCGTCCGCTTGAGTTAGCACAACAAAAATTTTATCCGACACTTTAATGCCGGGGTCCTCAGAGTCAGCAATAACCAATATTTCCTTTTCGGGCCCGGTAATTGAAGGCTGTTTCATTTCCTTGGCATAAATAATGGCATCGCAGCCCTTAAGCCGGTCAATGGCTTGTTCAGAGTGCATCTGAATGCCCGAATTAAAACCGGGCACGTCATGAAAAATAATGTCCCGGTCGCTTCTTAAACGTACTGTTTTGAGTTGAATACGCTTTATCGCTAAAGACTGCGCCCGGTTTTTGAAAATCGCAGACTGTAATTGTTCATTAATTTCACTGATATCCAGGAAATTTTGACTGAAGCCATTTTTTAGCTTGGTAAATTCGTAAATGGCGTTCAGATTTTTTTCAGTATCTTCAAAATCCTCCAGTATTTCCTTTCTTTCCTTATCGCTCAGCGTTCCGGCCAGCGCCTCTTTCCTTTGCTGCTGGAGCTTGCTTATCTCTTCCTTACTGTAGTATTGAATAAACAGGAGTTGATCCTGTTCAGTCTGGGCCGACCAGATTTCCGTGCTGGTGAACGTGCATCTTTCGCGTGCAGAAGGCAAAATCTCTTGTCCTAACCAGGCGTTGAGCAAGGCGCTCTTGCCGGCTTTTTCCAGGCCAATCACAGCGACTTCAAAACGATTGGCATGCAAGCGTTCCAGTTGGCGATTTAAGCGCATGTGTTCGGTGTTGAGTTTTTGCACCAGTTCGGGTGCAATGTCCTCGCCTGTTTTGTTACACAGCGTCACCAGTTTATCCGCCAGAACAGACGTTATCTCTAACCGCGCGAGTTGTTGTTGACAAGTTTCCAGCCAGGTAGCCATAAGAATTCCAGAGTTATCAAATACTTTTTTCAGTCCGATTATTCCAGGGCTGGGTTACGGCTGCATGAATGCAGCAGGTAGAGCCGATGGCCGTAACCCAACCTGTAGATTATTTGAACAGCCTAGTGATCGACTTCAACCTTGGCGCCTTTGGCCTGGCCAATTTCAGCAAGGGTCTGGTTGAACCAGGGCGTATCGAGATCGAAAGGTTTGCCGCCTTTAATGCGCGGGAATTCAATCGCACGCAGAACGCCGCCGCAGTCTTCGTCATGGCCTATCAGGCCCGATTCACGACGGAGGGCGCATTCAACAGCCAGATCGGCGCAAGACTTGATTAGACGGATATCTTCGACATTAGAAGCGGAGGCTCTGGCAAAATAACCGGATTTTTGCACCAGCGTTTTTTCCGCTCCGAGCATTTCCGCGAACTGTTCGCCAAACCATTTACCCGGATTGACTGCGTCGAGTTTTACGTGACCGAAAGCATCGCGAGGCACTTCCTGGCCTTTAGCCTGCATTTCAGCAACAATCGATTCCACGCCTGCGCCTTCCGAAACAAAGATATTGACGCAATCAAACTTGTCCATGACTGCACGAAGACGTTTGGCTTCGGCGGCAATATCAATGGTCATTTCCGGAATAAAGACGCCGTGGACTTCGAACGCATTACGATCAAGACCCAGCTCAGGCAACCATTCAGCGCGGTCAAGCAGCTTGCGGTATTCCTGAGCTGTCGCAGCGGTGAGCCAGCCGCAACTGCGTCCCATCACTTCATGAACAATCAGCATGCGCGGATTGGCGTTATTTTCGGCAACCACATTCCAGAAGTAGCGTGCGCCCTGCTCTGCCGCTGTCCATGCGCCCAATGATTGCTTGATAGGAAAAACATCATTATCAACGGTTTTAGGCAAACCAATAACGGTAAGGCCATAATTATTTTGAGCAAGAAAAGCGGCCAGATCCGCAGCAGCGGTATTGGTGTCGTCGCCGCCTATTGTGTGCAGAATATCGACGCCGTCTTTAACCAATTGATCGGCCGCCACTTTTTGCGGATCCTGACCTTCCTGAACCAATCCGCGTTTTATGCAATCCTTAACATTGGTGAGTTTAACGCGGCTATTACCAATCAACGAGCCGCCGAAATGGTGCAAGAGACCGGCTTTTTCACGTATAGCCGGCGTGACAGTATAATAATCGCCCAGCAGCAAACCTTTGTAGCCACTACGATAACAGATGATTTCAATGGTGGGATCGATTTCAGTATAACGTTCGATAAGGCTGCCGATAGCTGAGTTTAGGCAAGGAGCCAAACCGCCTGCGGTGAGAATTGCAACTTTTTTGGGTTTGTTCATAAAGAATTGTAAAGTATGAGGTTAAACAAAAGTTATATCGGGAGAGCGGCGCTACACCCTTTGCCATATCGTTCCGCGCTAAAACTTAAACAATGCTGAATCATTCAACAAAGAACAGGGTTTGACTTAGGGCTCCGATGGCTGGAATTTTACCATATTACAAAAGAATATCTGTGTTTTGTCTTCAATGGAACTATGCCCGCATTGGGTGAGTTTAAGTACTTGTGCGGGTGGCTCAGTAAGAGTTAGAGACGGAAGATAAAGCTTGTGTTTTTATAGCAGGAATAGGATTTGCAGCTGGCATTCAGCGGCAAATTCTCCTTGACTAATGAGCATTGTCATTATTGCAGAGAATATAACGGCTTTCACTTCTTGAAATAGCCGCTAACGATCCCTGCTACCGAAAGCTCATTTTTAGCCAGTGGCTTGATGATAGTCAGCGCATCGAACAAAATTTTTGTCGCCTTGGGAAGATTCGTAATATTTTCACGTATCAGATCATAGGCGCCGAACACCGCCAAAGAAAAAAACTGTTTTATCAGGGAATAATGATTTCTGTTCAGACCGGCCAAGATAGCAATCGACTCTTGTGCGTTGGCTCCGCCACACTGTAGATATTTAAATACCGCTGTTTTAAGCAGATCATTAGACATTACGCCGTATAACGCGTTGGCAAGAATATTAAGATTGGCGTTGGCATGCTGTCTGTCCCGGTAATAGGCCTCGATTTTTTTGTGAATCAAATCGGTATTATTGAAATCAGGCATCGCCAGTAAATGCTTGCTCAATATTTGTATATCCGAGAATACCGCGGTTAATCCGCCGCCGGTTAACGGATGGCGCATATTGAGCGCATCGCCCAGCATCACTGCGCCTTTCCGTATGATGGGTTTTGCCGCCATGTAATGATTGGGCATGACTTTAAAGCCGCCTTCCTGCATGGCCTGCTCGTAACTGTCAAGCATGCATTTCGGAATATAAGGCGTTACATTCGCATCCAGATGCGCTTGCAGCAAAAATTTTCTGGGCAATTGTTCGCCCGGAAAATCGATTAAAAGCCTGACTTCATTGTTGGAGATGGGATAACAAATAAACGGCGTCGGCCCCGACAAAAATACATGCCCATGTTTTGGAAAAGGCATTTCGCAGTCTTTTAAAATCAGGCCGATAAAATAGGACGTCACGGTTTTTTCATTATTACTGAGATCATCCCTGAAATTGGAAAAGAATCCGTCGCTGGTAATGGTTAAGGGTGCATGAATCGATTTTATCTCGGACGTAAGCGATTCCCGGTAACTGACGCCAATAATTTCATGCTGTTCATTTTCCAGCAGCTGTAAAGCCTTGCCGTGTATTTGAGTGACCGATTCATTCTGCAAAGCGGAAGCTCTTATTTTCTGCAGGAACCGGCCATTATGCAAGCCCATTCCCGTATATTTGTTCGGGTAAGGAATGGTTATTTTTTCGTCGCCTTGCAGCAGTGAGTAGCCTTCTACCGTCTGCGCATCAAAACCGTCCAGTAATGCTCCAAGACCCATTTGCTCCAGCGACAATACAGCTCCCGGCTGTAACAACTCACCGACGATGCGCTTTTTTTCCTTATAGCAATGATCGATTAAGGCAATTCTGATGCCTTTGGGAGCCAAATAAGCGGCAATGGTTGCGCCCGCCATGCCCGCGCCAATAATGCAAATATCGAATTCTGATTTCATATTAGCTTGATTCTTTTATTATCCCTGAACATAGTGTTTATAGTATCGATTCAATGCCCAAATAGGAAAGATATTTTTATAATTGGCATAAGTAATCATACAGTTATAATTAAAAACGCCGGAAATATTTTCCTGTGGCCAATCACCCACATCCATTTGCCTGCTCAACAATACATTAATACCTTTTTCGATAATTTCTTTGCCGCCAAACTCAGCGGCTGTCAGCGTCAGCAAAGCCCAAGCCGTATTAACCGCTTGCGATGTAGCAGCCTCGCTATAAACCAGCTTGGAACACGATTCGAAAGTCTCTCCCCAGCCGCCATCCGCTTTTTGTTTGCCGACTAAAAAAGTGCAGGCCCTGTTTATACTTACCGCTAAAACAGCATCGTCATAATAGCCCTTACCCTTGGCCTTGCTGAGCGCTTCCACGCCAAACCAGGTAGCGTAAGTAAAACATACGGCCCAACCGCCATACCAGGAACCGTCGGGCTTTTGCTGCTTAAGGATAAAATGCAGTCCTGCATTAATGGCTTTGCGTATTTCGCTGTTTTTAAAGTCGGGATAAGTTTCCCGGATTTCCAGCAAAGAAATAATACAAGCCGCCGTACATTCAGTCCATGAATAGTCAATCATTATATCGGCAAAGACTTCGGAAGGATTGAGTTTTTCCAGCCATTCAGGCGCACGAGTCAATTCATAAGTGGCCCAGCCGCCGTCGGCGTTTTGATAAGAAAGAATAACGTCAACTGCCTGGTTAATGCGCTGCTCATCAATCGCCGGTTTAACCAAGCCGGAATGATGAACCGCTAAAGTGGCGCTTAAGCCTTCCGCCGTACAATCTGCGACAGGCCAGCCCTGTTCAGCCGTTGAAAAAGGCCAACTGCCAATCATTGGATGACGAAAAAACTCGGCATGCGTCGAATGCTCGGCTCTGATTTGCGATAGTTCGATAAACTGATAGCTTTTTGCAATGGTAGCCGGAAACAGTTTGCCCAAGTTGCTTTCCAGCATGGCGCGAGTCGCAAAAGCAGTATCCCAAAGCTGTGAGCCGTTGTAGCCATTCATTTTCATGCCGTCTTCGGCAATCCATAAATAATCATACCAGCGCGCTACATGTTTTTTAAATGACGCGGATTCCTTGCCGTAGGCGTGCCAGATACAAATGGAATTTATGGCCTTATTGACCGGGCCTATGTTGAGGTAACTGGTTTGCTCATCCTCGGCATTCAGATATTTCAGGATATAGTCTGTGGATTTTTTTCTTAGCCAGGCGCATGTGAATTTTTCATAGCTATTGGTGAAAAAGTTCATCCATTCCAGTACCGGAGACGGCGTCGTATAACAATCTTTTTGGCAAACCGCATTGCGCTGCGCCGGCCAGTCAATGGTAGCGAAATCTTCGTTATAGATTTCATCTCTCAAGGATAAAATCAACTCATTTTCGGGAGCTTTAATACGCTGCGCATAGCAATAGGCCATCGGCAGATAAACCATGCGAGTGTGGCACCAATAGCGCCAGGGATGCACCGGCAGCCATTTGGGAAACAGCCACATTTCCGGAAACAGGCTGTTAAATCCTTGCCAGTCATACAGATTCAAAACAGCCAGATAAAATTTTCCCCAGGAAGGGATGCCGGTGGCGCCGCCGTTATTTTTAATCCATTCCCTTGCCTTGACCAGTTGCTGATGGTTTTTGTCCACTTCCAGAAGGCGCAGCGATACGTATTGCATGACCGTGCCAAACATGGTCGACTCGCCTTCAATATGCATGCCCCAGCCGGCATCCGGATTTTGATGATTGAATAAATAAAGCTTCATCATTTCCTGATGCGCCTTGGGAAATGGCGTATCGGAAATATAAGAGGCGATCAGCAGACCGGGCAACAGAAATAGGGGGCCGCCGTAATCTCCAGGCCAATGGCCGTCCTCACTTTGCAGAAAAGAATAGTAGTTAATCCCTTTGATCAGCGCATCGGTAACTTTCTGGTTTTCGGGGTGTGCTGCCTGAGGAATTCGTCCGCTAAATTCCTGGAATTTCTCATTAATGGCCGTATTTCTGAAAACCTTATCGCCGGAATTGGGATTTTTGGCTTTGTCGAACTGAAAATCTTCGGCAAATTGTGCTATTTCTTCTCCTGAGATGTTATCGGCATTTTGCAGGTGTTCGTTTATATTGTTTGAGCCGGGCTTGAAGGCCCAGATATGCCGACCCTTGTCGGTGAGTAATTGCCAGTTTTTCCAGGCAGGTTTTACATTCAGCATTAATTTTTATGATTGGCGATTAGCTTGCATTAAGCGACAGATGCCATTCTTGAAAAGAACAACATCTATGGATTTAAATTATTTACTTATTAAATAAAGCAATATGCACCATTGCTATAAAGCCTTTCATTTTTTTCCACAAGCCTGGCGGTTCGCGCAAACGTTCATGGCCGGGTAGTAATTGCCCTTTGGCGAGTTTGCCTATTTTCCTTTTCACAGCAGGATCGAGTTTGCCGTCGGCAGCCAATTCAAAAAACAGGGCTTTCACATTGCCCAGATCAAAGAAATCCCGCTGCCATTCCCATTGATAATTACCGCCATAACGGAACCAGGAGCCCCCTGTGCCGGCAACTTCATAATGAGTTCCGTCTTCGCGCAGCGCAGGCGACACCTGCTTCCACAAGCCGATCACTTCGCCCTGTTTTTCATCAATTAAAATGCGGTGGTACGGATAGCGCCATTCTTCAAATCCTTCCATCTGAACGCCTAAAGCCCATTCTTCGATCTCTTTGCGGCTACGCGCTACAAATTCCTCATTCGGGCCAATATTCCAGCGATATTCAGCCGTTTCGGCATACATCTTTCCCAAATGTTTCGGCCAGTTACCTTCTTTTTCCGCATCACGATTGGCTTGCAGCCAGCGTTCAACCATTTCTTCAAGCTCTGCTCTGGGATATGCAGCCATTTTTTGTCTCTATAGTGGTTCAGTTGAGTTCGATTTTAATTGCTTTGGTCGGGCAATATTTTGCAGCTTTCCGGGCTTTTTCCAGCAGGTCCAGCGATGGGCTTTCTTGTAACACGGTCACATTGCCTGCATCGTCCACCTGGAAAAGCTCAGGCGCTTCGGCCATGCACGTTGCATGGCCCTGGCAAAGCTCCCTGTCGATTTTTATTTGAAAGCCGGGGCCGGCTTGCATGCCGGGTATGTTATCTCGCATCGACTCAACAGCTGCTTCTTTAATATCCTTGCGTTTAATATAACGGACACGGCAAGGTGAAACAGGCTGCACCACCATTTGGGTGAAGTCATCCTGATAATTGTCCTTGTCCTCAATTAATTCAAAAGTATATCGCCGTAATAGAATGCTGAAAATGGCTTTTAATTGCAACATGGCAAACGCATTGCCGGTGCATTTATGTTTGCCGCCGCCGAAAGCGATCCAACTGAAAGGCTTGGCATCTTCCTGACGGGTTTCTGAATAGCGGTCAGGATCGAACTTTTCAGGATCCGGGAAAACATCCGCGATGCGATGCGATACGCGCGGCGAAGCGCAAACATATTTGCCGGCTTTCACGGTGTAGCCTTTGAAGTGAAAGTCCTGCATCACCTTGCGAATTAAAAATATTAACGGCGGATGCAGGCGCAAAACTTCCTTGA
Source organism: Methylococcales bacterium (assembly GCA_028715725.1). Taxonomy (GTDB): domain Bacteria; phylum Pseudomonadota; class Gammaproteobacteria; order Methylococcales; family Methylomonadaceae; genus JAGXGJ01. The sequence goes on along the minus strand of JAQURG010000032.1, from coordinate 25,529 downwards.
TGACATTTTCCAGCACCGGAATTTCACGCAAGGACTGAAAAGTGACTTCGCCATCAGCGCCGAAGTGTGCATCCAGCTCATTCAGCACCCGTTCCAACTGCTCAGGCCGGCGCGACAATTCCAGCAAGGTCCAGGCGGCTGTACCCGCCGTTGTATGATGGCCGGCAAATATGGTGCCGATTAACATGCCGGTTATTTCATGGGCCGATAAAGAGCTGCCGTCGTCATACTTGGATTCAATCAGCAATTGAAACGCATCTTCGCTTTTTTCAGGCTTTTGTGCTCTTTTGGCAATAATGCCGGTCACCAGTTCTTGCAATCTGGCGCGGGCTTTATCGCGGCGGCGGAAGACCGGCAGAGGCAGATACGGAAAGACAAAAGCCAGGGGATTCACACCTTTTTCAAGATCATGATAAATTTTCGCGAATTCTTCATTCAGCTCATAGCGGAATTCATCGCCCAGCAGGCAGTGGCTGGACGTGTAAATGGTGAGTTCTTTCATAAACTTGAGCAAATCAATTTCGCCCGAATCACCCCAGCGGGCCGTCATTTGTTCGACTTCCTGAACAATCACCCGGGCATAGCCGCGCATCGGCTTGTCGCGCAATACCGGCATCAGCATTTTAAGCTGCTGGTCTTTTTTATGCGGTGGCGCATCAAAAACCACGCCTTTGCCGAAAATGGGCGTCATGATTTTATACGCCTGGCTTTGATCCAGTTGAGCGTCAGGCGCGCGAAAAAATGCTTCATTCGCTTCAGGACCTGTCATTAGCACCATTTTTTGATGGAACATGCGAAATTCACCGATTTCTCCCAGTTTATTTCTTAACGCCATCATATAGCTAAAAGGATTTTTGCCAAATTCGAGCATGTGCCCTAAAAATGGCAACGACCCAGGCATTTTAGGAGGCTCCTTGCCGGCAGAAACGGTTTTTTCGGTAGTCATCGTATTCATAACTCGATCGGGATAGTAGTGTGCATTAAGGCATCCTGCTGCTAACTGCTTAAGCATAAGCCTTTGAATGCTATAGCCGGATTACAAAGCAACCGGTTATTTTACGCGGTGCCTGATTAATGTACAAAACTTTCTCTACATAACTGGAGTCTGGCTACGTTCACATCATTGCCGAAACCAGAGAATTAATGACTGTAGCATCATTTTTCCGGCATTATCAGCAGCGCTTGCGTTCGAGATGAGCATGCGACTATAAATGCAATCACTATACTCTTCTCATTTTGTCGCTCAGGTTGCGCAAATCGAGCCTTGCACGTTTCCAGTTTGAGTTCAGACTTACAATCAGCCTGCATGAGGCTTTATTGATCATAAAAATCATCGCGATGACCGATATTCTGCGGTTCAGCTAGCGGTTTATTGTGCCAGTTCAGGATTGATCCAGCCTTGCCGGGCAAAATATTTGGCCAGTTGTGCAGCAATCTTGTCAGCCATTTTAATTGCCTGTTGCGCGGAAGCCGATTTGTAACTTTTGACACCTCCCATAGCTGCGCTTGTCCCAATTACCGCTGCTGTACCGGCTCCAGCCGCTGCCGGTCCCAACACTGCGGCTCCCGGCATATCGCCGCTGTCCGCATGAGCATCAAAAGCGGTCAATTCCCGATATCCGGAAGAGGAATGCGCTAAAACCCGTACTTTGCTGTCCAATGAGGACTTACCCATGCCCAAACCAATCACATTCCTGCGTAATCGGTTGCCTTCATCGATATCGACGAAATAGCCGGTAATCAGGATTGATCCTGGAGGAGCCTGCAAGCTCTCATCCGCACGTATTGGATACAAGCCCAGATTCGCTATTTTCTGTGTCAGTTCGGTTGCCATGGCATCGGTTACTTCACGCCCCACCTGAATTTCTTCCGCTGTCTGATCGTTGTTCGCAATATTTCTCTCAATCTTTGCAAAAATACTGGAATTTTGCTGCACATCTTCAGGGTTAACGGCGAAGTTATAGATCAGCACGGGATTCGGTGTAGGCATCCCGGTATTGGCTAACTCGTACGTATCCTGTACATGGGTGCTGGCACAACCGGCGACCAGTAAAAAAAATAGGCCGGTCCCTGATAATCTTAATGAGTATTTCAATCGCATAACTATTCCTGACTGGATTTGATGAAAAACGATGGTGATGAAACCCATCACGATTAAATGATCAATTGAACAGTAACTTCGGGCATGTTATTTCGCTTAAGGTTTATACTTCCCACATTATTATGAAACCCGCCAGAAGCGATACTGTCATGGCCTTTACTTTGATTTTTGCTCAGCCCGATAGCCGCTAAACTCGATCTGTTTAGCGTTGGCGGGCTTTTTAAATACGAAGGTATCCGCCTTCAGTCTGGGGTTCAGGTCCCAATTCGAGAATTCAACCAGAAAACGAGGGAAATTCGGCACTTGCTTGTAGGTCATGGCCAAACGAAGCGGGATCGGATTTTTGCCGCTTTCGATCCAGATTTCCCAATTAATGCCGGGCTCCATATAGGCGAAATGTTCACAAGGCAGGCCATTTACCATTGACGGCCCCACCACGATGGCATGAGTTAAATTCCGCGTCATCACAGTGTAAGGGTTACTGTATAAAAAATCCGCAGAGGGGAAATTGACTTGAGCCTTGGTCATGACGAAGTCCAGCATCTAATCAATCGTTGCGACTGGACCGGAAACAGCATAAAGATTTTTCCGTGGATCGAAGGCTGATACTTTTTCACCATCGAAATAAAGCTGAAAGTTTGGCAGATCACCTGAAACATTAACGTACAATTTATCAGGCCGTTGCAGAGCAACATTGGCGTCGGTGAAAAACGTCAGGAACTGGCCGGTAGCCGCCTGTAATTCTATAAAACTGTTTGAATGATAAGTGAACGCTTTGGCAGAGACCAGTTTGTCGCTCATCTGCTTAAGACGGTCCAGAGCATGCTGTTCAATAACCGATGGCGGCGCCGGATCTTCAGGCTGTTCCGCTGTTTTTTGTTCTATGGCTTTTGTTGTTGCCTCAGCCTGAACATTGCCCGGGGTCTTCTCCTGGTGCGCACAGCCTTGTATAGAAATTCCAAGAACTATTACAGGTAACAGCATAAGCGCTAATGAATTTTTTTTGTATTTTTTTTGTTCATTTTGCATGGCTAGCTCTCTATAAATAATAATTATTATTCGCTCATTTTTGACCTGAACAATGCCCTTGGCTACGGCGCTGGCACCACTTGGTAATAGGCTCCATTGCTTCCAAAATAGGGTCTAAACCAATTACTACCGCATTGATAATATTGTCCCGAACCGATATTGATATTGACGCAGCCACCCGGCAGATAAGGCAGGCTCGTGCCAAGCGGCATAGCCGAAGACGGAGGCACCCATGACTGTTGGACCACCACAGTAGTAGTCGGGGGCGTTGGTTTGGATGCAGCAGCGGCCCCAATTATGGCGCCTGTCGCGAGACCTGCGACTCCCGCCGCCGCGACTTGGCCGGAACTGCAACCACCATAATAAACAGGTGGTCGGTAGCCATAGACGGGGGGATGATAGCCGTAGCCATAACTATAGCCGGGATGACTCCAGGCCGCCGTGCCGCCATAAGCGCCATGAGCATAACCGGATCCGCCGCTCCAGGCCGCTGACCCGCCGTGAGGTCCATAAGCGACTCCGGTTCCATGACTCCAGGCAGCTGAGCCGCCATGCGCTCCAAATGCAACACCACTTCCGCCGCCATAGCCTCTCCATGCATGTGAGCGGTGTGATAAGGCTGTGATGAAATGGCCACCGACAAAAGGCCTAATCCTTTATTTCGAATAATCATAAAGCTTACCTCTACAATGATTTAGCTGATATTACTAAACTACCGCAAGAAACATGGATAGTTTTTAGTAAGCTACTCCATCTTTTACAGGATTAATATAAAAACTTCATCTTGCTCCGGTTATCCGCTGACTTCTTCCAGAGCCTGCATATTATATATTTATTTATATCCCTCACCGGTTCCCAGCAAGGCGGCGATAATGTTTTTCTGAATTTCCGAAGAGCCGGAAAACAGTCGGCTGCCGAGAGCGTCGCTGACCAGACCGGCCATAGCATTATCTATAGTCAGACTGCTGCTGCCCAGGATTTGTACAGCATCCAGGCTGGATTGCAGAAATGCTTCGCCGGCGAATAATTTGGTTTGGGCGCTGGCCAGAGTGATGCGCTTGTTGTTGTCTTTCAGGCGCGCGCATTCATTAACCCAAAGCCGGATGGTGTCCAGTCTTAATTTCATGTCGGCAATTTTATGACTGATAGCCTGATTTTTACCCAGATGAGCGCCGTTGATTTTGCGTTCGCGGCTGAATCTGATCACATTATCCAACTGCCAGTCCATGACTCCGCAAAAACCGGCAAAAATAAATGCCCGCTCCAGCTCCAGCGCCTGTTGAATCATTATATTGCCGGAGCCGGTTTTGCCCAGTTGCCGGCTGTGCGGAATCAGGCAGTTTTCCAGCATCACATCGCCCATGGTTGCGCTTTGGCAGCCGGAAACCTGCGGGAAATCAAGAAAGTTTGCATCTTCATCATTATTATGCACGATGAAGGCGGATAGTTTATTGTCCAGTCGCGCATAGACGACCAGCAAATCGGCGATGGGAGTATTGGTAATGAAGCGCTTGCGGCCGTTAAGTAAAAAACCTTCCGGGGTATATTCGGCAGTCATAGTCAGAGCTTTAAGATCGGAGCCCGCCTGAATCTCGGTAATAGCATGACCGCCGACCCATTGGCTGCTTATCAAATTCTGCAAATAGATTGAACGTTGCCGGATCGTGCCGTAATTCAGGATAGGAAATAATGCTCCCCAAATGTGCGCATTGATGGAAAGCAGTAAACCGGTATCCTTGCAGGCCTTACCCAGAGCTTCGTGTGCGCTGACCAGATCGGTAAAACGGTCGCCGTAGCCTCCGCATTGGGCCGGGACCGCATGCTTTAACAGGCCCTGGCAAGCGCAATAAAGAAAGCGGCGCCTTGAGGCTGCGTTATTACCAATGTCCGGCAACCGGCTCATGTCCATTTCCATTCAATTGTTCTCCAATTGCCGGTGCAATTCTTGATAGTCGGTCTTGCCATTGCTTAAATAAGGCAGCGTTTCCAGCTCGATAAATTTACAAGGCTGCATGTAGACCGGCAATTTTTGTTTGACCGGCTTGATTACCGCTTCCAGTCTGTCGCCGGGTTTCAGCACAACAGCAGCGGCTGGGCGTTGGCCACAGGTAGCGTCTGTAATTCCGATAACGGCGCAGCTGATGACTTCCGGACATTGTAATAACACTGCTTCGATTTCCGCAGGCTCAACCCGATAACCGGAGCATTTAAGCATACGGTCCAGGCGGCCGTGATAGCAATACTCGCCTCGCTCATTAAGCGATACCCTGTCGCCCGTCTGATAATAGTGATCAGCCGATAATGCATTAATTAACTGACCTTGCTGCCAGTAACCGGACAGATTGCTGGTGCTTTGAACCGCTAAGTCACCTGTTTCGGCATCAATTTGCAAAACTGCGCCGCAGGCCGGATAACCGATCGGAATTGTCTGGCCGGTTTGCAGGCGCTTGCGCTCTACCGGCCAATAGCAGCAAACATTGGTTTCGGTAGGGCCGTAAAGATTGTAAAAATTAACGTCCGGCAGCAATTCGCATAAAGTTTTCAACTGAGGCGTCGGAAACACTTCTCCGGCAAACAGGACAGTTTTCAGATCGGGCAGCGGTGTGGCCGCCAATGAGCCTTTCAGAGCGATAAAACTGAGTAGTGACGGCACTGTATAAAAAACGCTGATCTGCTGTTCGCTTAGCCAAGCTGTCAGGCGACTGGGCGACAGCGTCAAGCCGGCCGGTATAAAATGAACGGCGGCTCCGCAGCCCAAGCTGCTGAACAGATCGAAAACGGACAGATCGAAATGAAACGGGGCCAATGACGCAATGCGGTCATTTTGGCTAATCCGGAAGGTATCGGCTGCCCAGTCGGCAAAATTGCACATGGCTCTGTGGCTTAGAGCGACTCCTTTAGGCGTGCCGGTAGAGCCGGAAGTATAGAGTATGGCGGCCAGCGCCTCAGCGCTGGCTTCTACCGGCCGGCTTGCAATTTGTGGCGCATCAGTCAGTTGCTCGATATCCAGCCAGAGCGCCGGCGTTTCCAGCCAGCCCGGACGTTGTCCCTTGCCGATCATATATTGCGCGTTGGCATCGTTGATGATGTAATTCAACCGGTTGGCAGGATTTTTGATATCCAGCGGAATATAGCACGCCCCTGCCCCTAATACGGCGAGAATGGCAATAGCGGCATCGATACCCCGATCCAGAGCAATGACAACGCGGCGGCATGGATTTGCCATCAGGCAGGCGCTTAGCTGGTCGGCCCGTTGTAAAACTTGCCGATAGCCGAGCTGCCGGTCGCCTTCAATAAAGGCAATATTATCCGGTGCATTTTGGCATTGCCGATTAAAAGCGGAAAGCAGGGACATTTTAATCGCGAAAAGTGGTGCAACTATCAGCCATTATTCTGTTAACCGGAATGATCATTCGCCTTCTCCCAGCAACTCCGCGAGCATGAATTGATGCAAAAGTTCGATTTGGGCAGAGTTGCCAAGCGGCTCAACAAAGTTATAGCTCAACGTTAATCGATTCCGGTAAATACAATTCAGAAAAGCCAGGCCCGGCGGGGCCGTGACCTGACAAACATGGTAAACACCGTTTATTCCGGCGCCGGGAAAACTGTCGGCCGGAATATCCAGCCTGCCGACATCAGAAAACCAGAAAGAACTGCGCTCCTTGCCGGAACCATAGGACAGACGCAAGGTTTTGCCGTATTCGGCCAGAGACAACCAGGCGCCGGCCCACATCAGCGGCAGAAAAGCATAATCGAGTTGCTGGCGGATTACCTGGGCATTTTGTTGTTTCAGATGGGCGAACAGTTTTTGCCGGTCCTGAACGATAGCCCGGGGCGCTTGCGCGAACAGGGCGGAAAGATGATTGCCGGTTACCGGAGCCAATGCCCGCTGCTTGCGCAAATTGAAGGCATAGGGCGCGCAATAGGCTTCGCCGGGATTATCAGGATGCATTTTTTCCAGAGCGCGCATCAGGCAGCCGATGTAATAAAGACTGGTGCCGGCCAGCCCGACAGTTTGCCTGGCCTGTCTGAGGGCCTGTTCCGTTTGTGCTTCACTCAGTCGTTGAATCATGTAGTTCAGGCGTTCCGGAGGCAGATCGCTGTGAAAAGGCTGAATGCTTTCCAGGCTGTCCAAAATGCCGATATAGCGCTTGCCTTTCAACAGCAGGCCTATTTTTTGCCACCAGCGATATTTACCCAATTGCACATTGACTAAGGGCCCGGTATCAGGCAGGCCGAACTGCCGCCGTTGCGCTTCATCGGCGGTACAAAGATATTTCAGGATCAGCTCAACTCCACGAGCATCGCAATAAGGATGCAACCATCGAGTAAAAAGAATATGCTTTTTCAGGCCGGTCAACAGATGAAATTCAATGGGAGCGGAAATTTCACGTGCCTGTTTATGATTGATGATATCGCTGATTATTTTTTGCTGGAAGTCTTCTTCATTGCGGTCTTCCGGGCAAAGATGCTGAAAAAACAATTGAGGCGGATCGTTGCGCTTGCACCAGTAAAAGTGTCGGTTGATTTGTTGCAGACTGGCCTGAGTCACGGGAAAGCGCTGACTGAATTCTGTAATCCGCTGTTGCAGCTCAATTATATCCGGTAAATTGCTGAGCTCCAGGGCAAAACAGCCGTAGCTGCCGGCGAGTCCGTCCCGCCGGATTTCCTCATCCATAGCGAGAGTGAAAGTGTCGGCCGGATTGAGCTTTTCGAGAATATCCCCGTTTTTTATATTCATCCGTTTTGATGCCGTAAAATCCACTGCTCCAGTGCATTAAAGGATTGCACATTATCCGGCTCAATCTCGGTATCGGGCAGGGTTACGCCGTATTCATTCTCGATAAACATAATCAGACGCATAATGCCCATGCTGTCCAGACCGGCCTCCAGAAGATTGTCATCATCGCTGAATTGCTCCGGTTCGGCGACAAAAACAAGCTCCTGAAAGATAAAATTGCGCAGTTTCTTTTTCATGGTTTTTGTAAAATATACTAAATGGCTAATGATAGCTGATTAGAGCTACAATAGTCACGTAAGTGATAGGGCCGGAAAATCCTCATCTGCAAATCGACATCTACCGATGGATTTCGCTTTGCTCTACTTATCCTAATGGCTGAACTTGCTATCTTGCAGATACAGTCTACGCTATAACTTTTTTGAGACTTATCGAATGCAAATCGAATTCAGGCAGGCATAATGGCTGATAAAGGCAACGTCATAATAATTGGTGCAGGACCTGCTGGCAGCATTGCCGGAGCTTTACTGAGCAATAAGGGTTATCGGACTATCATTTTGGAACGGGAGGTTTTTCCCCGCTTTAGTATCGGTGAAAGTTTATTGCCGCAATGTATGGAATTTATTGAACAGGCCGGGATGCTCGAAGCGGTTAAGGCGGCAGGTTTTCAATTAAAAACCGGAGCGGCTTTTTTACGTGGCGGCAAACATTCCGAATTTTGTTTTGCCGACCAGTTTACCTCCGGTTTCGATTCGACCTATCAGGTGCAGCGGGCTCGCTTTGATGCGCTGCTGGCTGATGAAGCGCAACGCATGGGCGTTGAAATACGTTGGCGGCAGGAAGTGATTGCGGCTGATTTTAGCGGCAGCAAACCGGTTCTGACGATCCGGAATCAGATAGACGGTGAAAGTTATCAGCTGACCGCCGATTTCGTCCTGGATGCCAGCGGCTACGGCCGGGTATTGCCGCGTTTGCTGGACCTGGAAAAGCCTTCCGGCTTCCCGACGCGCCAGGCAGTGTTCACTCATCTGGAAGACGAGATTGATGACGCCGGTTATAATCGCAATAACATCCGCATTATCGTGCATCCCAAGCTGTCCGACGTCTGGTATTGGTTGATTCCGTTCAGTAACGGACGTTGCAGTATTGGCGTGGTAGGCGAAGCGGAAGTGTTTAATATACCCGGTGCGGACAAGCAAACCGTGCTGCAACAATTCATAGCCGGGGAGCCCGGCTTGTCCGCCCTGTTGCAAAATGCGGTATTTGATACCCCTGTCAACAGCATCAGTGGATACAGCGCTAACGTCAAAAGCTTGTATGGCAAGGGTTATGCTTTACTGGGCAATGCCGGCGAATTTCTCGACCCGGTCTTCTCTTCCGGCGTTACCATCGCGATGAAATCCGCCAGCTTGGCTGCTGATGTGCTGGACAGGCAATTTAATGGTCTGCCGGCAGACTGGCAAAGCGATTTTGCCGACCCCTTGCAAAAAGGCGTGGATACTTTCCGGACCTTCGTCACTTCATGGTATGAAGGCGGTTTGCAGGATGTCGTGTTCTACCCGCATCTGAAAAATGTTGAGCAAAAAAATAACATTAAACAGATGATCTGCTCGATTCTGGCAGGTTATGCCTGGGACGAAAATAATCCCTATGTAAAAAATTCTAATCTTCGCCTGAAAACGCTGATCGAGCTGTGCCGCGAATCCTGATTGGTTATGAAGCTGTATCTGAACGACCTCGGCATTCTGTCGGCTGCCGGCAGTAATAGACATGAAATATTTCACCGATTGCTGGCCGGAGACCGCTCAGGCTTGACCCGTACCGATGAATTTTCGCCGGGTCAGCCGTTTTTCGCAGGAGCTATCCAGGCCGATCTGCCCGAAATCCAAAAAAAACAATGCGTTTATGATTGCAGGAACAATCAATTACTGTTAGCGGCATTGGATCAGATTCAGCCGACAATCAACTGTATGATTAAAAAATATGGCGCCGACAGAATCGGCGTAGTGATCGGCACCAGCACGTCCGGGGCCAGAAATACCGAACTGGCGCTGGCGGAAGTCGCCAGAGGCAGGCCCAAGCCGCAAAATTTTCATTATAAACAACAGCAATTAGCAGGCGGAGCCGACTTTCTGGCGCATATTCTGGGCTTGAAAGGCCCGGCTTATGCAATATCGACAGCCTGTTCATCCAGCGGCCGTGCATTCGCTTCGGCCCGAAGATTAATTGCTCTGGATCTTTGCGATGTAGTGATCGTCGGTGGTGCCGACAGCTTATGCCGTTTTACCGTAACCGGCTTTTCAGCACTGGAATCCCTATCGGCCGGATTGTGCAAACCTTTTGGCCAACATCGGGATGGCATCAATTTAGCCGAAGCGGCGAGTCTGTTTGTATTAAGCAGGGATGAAGGACCGGTGCAGTTGCAAGGCATTGGCGCCAGCAGTGATGCCTATCATTTTTCCGCGCCTGATCCTGCTGGTGGCGCTGTAATCGCCGCCATGGGAATGGCGCTGGCGGATGCACAGATGCAGCCGGAAGAAATCGACTATGTTAATCTGCATGGCACCGCAACGCCGCTCAATGATGCGATGGAAAGCAAAGCCGTCGAAACCGTGTTTGGCGATAGGGTTGCCGTCAGTTCCAGCAAAGGCATGACCGGCCATGCCCTGGGTGCGGCGGCCGCGCTGGAGGCCGGCATTTGCTGGCTGCTATTGACGCAGCCCGACGATCATGGGTTATTGATACCGAACATTAATGATGATGTACCGGATACCTCTTTGCCGGCTTTAAATTATGTAAAACCAGGGCAGACTTTAGGAAGACGCATTAACCATTGCCAGAGCAATTCCTTTGCATTCGGCGGCAATAATATTTCAATCATCATCTCACGCCCATGAAAAACTTTGTTGTCGAAGAGTTGATCCCGCATACCGGCAAAATGATGTTATTGAACCGGATTATAGGATTTGATGAAGAAAATATGGTTGCGGAAGTCATTGTTCGCGATGACGGTCTGTTTGGCGACGGCGACACGGTTCCCGCCTGGCTGGGCATGGAATATATGGCGCAAACCATAGCAGCTCTCGGCGGCATGAAGCGCAGGCTGGCCGGAAAGCCTCTCAACCTGGGTTTCCTGCTGGGGACCCGGCGTTATGATTGTAATGTTGGAACATTTGCTGTGGGTTCGGCTTTAACCGTTAGCGTTAAACGCCTGATACAGGATCAGGGACTGGGCGTGTTTGATTGCCGCATTACCGCTGAAGGAATATCCGCCGCGGCAAAATTGAATGTCTATCAACCCGATTCAGCTATAAACAGGGTGATAAGTAACTGATGAGAATAATGCGAAAACAGGTTTTGGTAACGGGCTCCAGCCGCGGCCTGATAAAGAAATGACGGCAGCAGTATTTTTTAATGCCGGAAAATAGCCGGCAGATAATTTTTGAAAACGGAGGCTTATATTGATGAAACGGGTTGTAGTGACCGGCATGGCAGCCCTTACGCCGTTGGGAAATAGTTGGGACGTGGTAGCTCAAAAACTGAAATCGAAAACCACCGGTATTCAAAGAATGGATGACTGGAATCAATATAAAGGGCTGAATACCCGCCTGGGCGCGCCAGTAGTTTTTTCCAGACCGGGGCATTATTCACGCAAGCAGGTCCGCAGCATGGGGCGAGTGGCGATGCTGGGCACTTATGCATCCGAACTGGCTTTGATCGACGCGGGTTTGCTGGACGATCCCTGTTTGATAAGCGGTCAAGTGGGTATCTCCTACGGCAGTTCCTCCGGCAGCTTCGACGGCCTGATCGATTTTACCAAAATGCTGTTAAATTTTGATAAAGGCGGCATGAACGCGACTTCATATATACGCATGATGGGGCATACCTGTCCGGTGAATATCAGCCTGCATTTCGGCATTAACGGCCGTATTATCCCGACTTCCAGCGCCTGCACATCCAGCAGCCAGGGGATTGGTTATGCGTATGAAGCGATTAAACACGGGCTTCAGGCCGTTATGGTGGCCGGCGGCAGTGATGAATTGTCCGCTTCTCAGGCGGCCGTATTCGATACTTTGTTTGCGACCAGTCTTCGTAATGATGAACCGGATAAAACGCCGCGACCATTCGATAAGGACCGTGATGGATTGGTGATCGGCGAAGGAGGCGGGACTTTAATTCTGGAAGAAAGAGAACGTGCATTAAGCCGGGGCGCGCCTGTTTATGCCGAGATTATCGGATTCGGCACCAATAGCGACGGCCTGCATGTCACCCAGCCGAATTGCGACAGCATGCAAACTGCGATGAGGCTGGCGTTGCAGGATGCAGGTCTGGATGCAGCGGCGATTGGTTATGTCAGCGCTCATGGCACCGCGACCGAGCTCGGTGATATTGCCGAAAGCCATGCTACGGCGGCGGTGTTTGGCAACCGGATTCCGATCAGCTCAATGAAAAGCTATACCGGACATACGCTGGGAGCCTGCGGCGCAATTGAAGCCTGGGCCGCCGTACAGATGATGAATGAAGGCTGGTTTCATCCAACAGCGAATCTGGAAAATATTGATCCCGCCTGCGCCGAACTGGACTACATCAAAGACGATATCCGCAAACTGGAATGCGAGTATGTGATGAGCAATAATTTCGCTTTCGGCGGCATTAATACTTCCTTGATTTTCAAACGCGTTTAATAGCTGTTTTTAGTTACTGATCAAATTAAGATTACCTTGTAAGGCCTATTATCGGACTGGTTCTTCTGCGGAAAATCTGGGTTTGATCATGACCGGACATAACAGAAATCCAATGACGACACTCAAACCGACGACTGCCGCCAGGGTTTTTAACACCGAGGTTTCCGCGATTGCCAGACAGCCAAAGGCTACAGTACTGGTCAGCATGGATGCAGCCATTGCCCGGTAGGTCAGCGTAATCTCGCCGCCGCGGTTTTCCAGGAAGAAAATGCCGAAGTCATCACAAATCGAAATAGCCAGCAGAAAACCTGTTAAATGCAGGAAACTTAACGGCTGTCCGGTTAATGACAAACCGCCGGCCACTATTATCGCCGCACTGAGCGATGGCAACAGGGTTTGCAGCGCCGGCCAGGGACGGCGATAACCGAGCCACAGCAAGGCAAAGATAATGGCCATGCCCGTTGCAGCCAGAATGCTGGCGCGTTCGGTATATTGTGTTGTCAGATTATTAAGCAAATCGCGCTGGCTGAAATAATGCACGTTATCCAGCTTGCTCAAAGCCGTCTGCACAGCTTCGGGGTCGTGATCGGCCAGCCAGATTGTAATCAGCACACGCTCCGGATTGATGACCAATTGGTGCTCGACCATATGTTTTAACGGTGACGCCAGAAGTTGTTGCGCTGTCAATGGCGCTGTTTCCGGATAATCCGGATGGCCGAGTTTATTGGTTGACAATCCCTGTGCGGTTAATGCCTGTTGCCAGGTTTTTATCACCCGACTGTCCAGCCGTTCCCGTAACAGTGCGGCGTTATGTTGTTGCTGTTGTGCAGATAATATCCAGGGATATAAGCCAAAATAGTCTTGCAGTTTATGCCCGGTTTTAAGTCTTTCAAGCAGAGGATACACCTGCTCGGCTTTTTGCAAAGCGCTTTCAGCATCTTTTGCGCTGATCAGGATAAAACGGCCGGGCTCAATGCTGATCATGCGTTCACGTATGGCTTTGTCGGTCGCTTTCAAATAATCCATTTCCGGGGTCAACTCCTGCAAATCCTGAATCCAGTGCAGTGATGGCAAATTGCCGGCCGCAGCGGCTATAAGCAAGACGACGGGCGGCAATATTTTCGCTCTATGCCGACTGCAAAACACCAGCCAGTATTCCAGTATGCCTTTGCGTCCGGCCATAGCTGCTTCGGGCAAATTCATCAGCAAACCGGGCAATACATAGCGAGTCAGCAACAGCGCACTGAGTATAGCCGCTGCTGAATAGACAGCGATCTGTTTAAAGCCCGGATAGCCGGAAAAACCCAACACGCCATATCCGACGCTGGTGGTAATAGCGCCCATTGCCATACTCGGCCAGATGCAGGCAATGGCGGCTTCACGTTTATCGCGAGGCGCATTTTGCCCATGCACCAGGCCATGAATGGCATAGTCCATGCAAACGCCGCTTAAGGTACTGCCTATCGCCAGGGTCATGCCATGCACATAACCGAAAACCGCATGAGTGATCAGGACGGCAACAGCCGTCGTTGCAATCAGTAACGAGGAGACAATCCAGAGCGCGCGCCATGAGCGAAACAGCCATAAAAATACCACCACCAGAGCCAGCGATGATAAGGCGCCCAGTTTGGTAATATCGTCTTCGATCATGCCTTGTGTGGCGATAGCAAATACCGGAACACCGGTCATTTCCAGGCGAAATTGATTCTCCTGCCGGGCATTCCAGTTATTAAAAGTGCTGATAATCCGGCTGTGGATGCTGCTTTGCATGCCAACATCCAAACCTGAAGCCGCAGTCTCCAGTTGCAGGTTCTGGAACGGGCCTTGATGAGGCTGAAGGTTTTTACCTGACTGGTCGGCAATAGCGCGAAAACCGTTCAAGGACAGCAGGAGCGGATCTTGCAGCGCTATGGGTTTGATGATGGAGGCTTGCGGCGACAATAATGCATTTTTTAATGCAGCCGCACGTTGCGATAATGCCTCGGAAGAAAGGATTATCCTTAAATCGGTTTCCGGATCGCGGCTGTACAAATGCGCGCCATGTTGCGCATAGATATTTCCGATTATTTTAAAAGCCGCACGCGATTGTTCGGCGCGCCAGACATCGGTGACGCCTTCAATAGCTTGAAGCTGGCTTATCAACCTGTCAATCTGCCCTGTTGCAGTGATGGCTTCACCTGACGGAGTGACGATAGACAATACATACCGTCTTGATAAAGCACCCGATTGCATTTCGCTTGCCAGCAACATTTCCTCATCGTTATCGCCTGCGATAATAAAAGCCGACAAGTCGCTTTTTATCGGCGTAGTCAATACGGCTACACCTGCCAGAAGAGGCAACAATAAAAAAAACAGGTATTTGCGCAAAGTATATGAAAGGATCATGAAGCGGTAATATGGCTAAAAGAAGCACTGATATTTGATTTGAATCCGGAAGACTTTAAAAAAGTATGACGTTTTTTTGTATAACAGAACCGCCGGATTTGCTCCGGTACATCAGTCTATTCTCCGAGTAATTCCCGATACAAGCGCTTGACTGTGGCTTTGATTTCATCCCCTGCCGCATCCTTGCGCAACGAAAATTCGCTGACATCACCATCCGCCTGCCTGACTTTAATGCTGTTGGCCTGTTGCTGCGGCAATCCGGAAATAATAATGCTGAAACCGGACTCAGCATCCTGTTTTGGTTTCAACGTCATTACCCAGCCTTGCTGTTTCGTTAAAAAATCAACCCTGTACATTTTTTGCAGAAAAGCTTCATCGGCATTGATCAAGGCCTTGAAAACAGCAATATTCAAGCTCAGAGGGTTATCCTCTTCAATTTCGCCCTGATGCCGGACATCATTCAGGGGTTCGAAATAAAACAGTTTATCGCCCTGAATGCCCATCATGACGCGTTCGGGCTTTAGCTGTTCCTTAATCATGATGTCGGGCGGCAGCGAATACATATAGCCGCTTCCCCGCCAGGGCTGCTCCATCAATTCCAGCTTGCGGGTTTCTTGATAGGCGATTCTGACCGCCGTATCCGACTTCATCCGCTGCATCAAAGCGGGCAGCGAATCATCGGCACGGCTGCTATTGCCGGCCAGCAATAAAATGAGCAGCAGGCCAAGGGCATGGGTTTTTAAATTATTCAGCTTCATTCAACGTTCCTGTATATCCATCCAGATTTTACGGCCATTGACAATCATGGTTTTGATAGTCGATTGCGGGTCAGGTATGCCGAGACCGGGAAATCGGAAATGGCGATAGATATATTCGCCGATGACCAGTAGGCCGATCATCAGATAAATAACAATACCGTTATACAGCGTCCACCAGAAATCGGAGCCCCAGAATGCCAATACGAGGCACATGATGGCGTTGAAAGCGAAAAAGTCGGTCCACAGGAGGGTCAGTTGGCGGCAATATTCACTGATACCGGGCGGAAATTCCGGAAACTCCAGCCGTACGAAACTTTCAATAAGAGAAGGCCCCTTGCCTTTCAGCAAAGTCCGCCCGAAAAAATACATCAGCATCAACTGGATCAGCACTGGCAACACCTTGGCGGTGATACTCTGAATATAATAAGCTCCCAACAGCAGGGCAATAGCAATCAAAATTTTGTATATCCTGATCTTTATTTTAGTCGCTGTAAAAGCCTGAAACAGATAAACACCGGCAAAAATTGCGGGCGCAAGTCCCACCATGCCGCTTTCCATTCCCCGGTAAACAAGATAGGGATAAGCCAGAAACAGGCAGATGACAGTCATACCTTTAATAATGCCGGACATAGTCAGCTTCTCATTGTAATAGCTGGCTGGACTATTTCGGAGGTCGGCATCACTCTGAATAATAAAAGATCAGACATATTCCCGCTTTGGCAAAAAAATGCCTTCCCAAAAGTCAGATTGCTTGCTGATGCCCAGCACCTTCTGAGCCGCCTGTACACCGGAAACGCTGACGCCGTAGACGCCGCCGCCGGGGGAAGTCCAGTGTCCGGCAAAATACAAACCTTTAACAGGCGCCTGATTCTGGATGCGTCCCGGCCCGACCTGGGCAGGGGAAACATCCCAGCCATAAGCAGCGCCCTGATGATTTTGCGTATAGCGCAACATGGTTGCAGGCGACCCGCCTTCGATAAAGAGAATATGATTTTCCAATCCCGGAATGTAGCGGCCTGCAATTTTCAGCATCGTTTTTATATAGCCCGGCTTCATCTGCTGCCATGACGATGCCGATTGATAAGGCAATAAAGTGGTCAACATTAACAAGTGTTGACCGGCCGGCGCCAACTCCGGATCGACAAGAGTCGGTGCGGTAATGCTTAGCCAGATAACTTCGCCTTTGCTGGTGCGGATAAAATTATGATCATGATTAAAATCACTATAACAAAATGACTCATGAGCCATATTCAATCCCGACAGATCGATATCGGTGGCAATATAAACCGCAAAGATGGATAGGGAATGCTGTAATTTTTTGACTCTTTGAATGAAACGGGACGGAAAATAGTGTTCTCCGATCATCTCACAGACCGTATGCCGAATATCGGCATTAGAAATAACAACAGGAGCCGATAAGCGCTGGCCTTTGACGATGACGCCGACGACCCGCTCATTCTCGATAAGAATTTTTTCAACCGGAGACTTGAGGTGAATACTGCCCCCGTATTGCCTGAGGCCTTTGGTCAAGGCGTTGGCCAATTGTTGAAAACCGCCTTTGCAATAATAAGCGCCATCAACCATATAACCTATGAACATGGTTGACCAGTAGACAAAAGACACTTGCGAAGGAGGCAACCCCAGATAGGGCCAGTTACTGGCAAATAAAGCGATTAATTTCGGGTCGTCGATAAACTGACTGGCAACCTCAGCCAGTGTCGCTTTTCGATATTGGCACAATGCCGGTATTAATTGCTGCGCCTTGCCATGATCGAACCCGGCCATCACTTCATCGGCAATAGTAATTTCTTCCGCGACTTGCTGACAAAGCCGGGTCAATGCCCGCAAGCCCTGTTGTTCGTCCGGAAACAGTTGCGCCAGCGCGGCGACAAAAGCGTCTATCGATTGCGGCAGCCCGGCATTGAGCCCCGGATAATAAACATGACTGAAAGGATTGATGTCTATAAACTGAATCTCATCTTCAACATCCAGCGCACGCAACACTTTGTGGATAATCTGCCCGCCCCGATAACCTTGTGGACCGCAACCGCTGATCAGATGCACGCCGGAATCAAAGTGATATCTTTTCCGTCTGAAACCGTGCGCATAGCCTCCGGGCCGGTCGTGGCTTTCCAGCACCAGCACCGACTTCCCTGACTTGGCCAGCAAACCTGCCGCTGTCAACCCCCCGATACCGCTGCCGACCACGATCACATCGTAATCCTTCACGATTTATGCAACCCCAGCTTTTCCCACAAAATTGGCGGTGATTCATAGCACATTTCATTGCTTGTCATATCAACTGCGACTTGATAGGTATAACCCCGGGTCAGACGATCGCCGGTCAGTTTATCGGTAATCCGGTAGTTGATTTTCAGGCGGTTTTCCCATTCGCTGATATCGGCATGGACGATAATTTTCTGCCCGAACTTCGCGGGCCTGGCGTAGCGTATGCGCACATCAATGACCGGCCAGGCATAACCGGAAGCGCGCATCTGCATATAGTTGTAGCCGATCTGGTCCAGCAATGCGCAACGGGCGACTTCAAAATACTTCAAATAATGGCCATGCCAGACGATTTCCATCAGATCGACGTCGAAAAACGGCACTTCAATTTCGACTTTGCAGGCGACGATGCTTTTAGTCATCCCCAGCCTGCCAGAAATCGTAAAAATTGAACCATTGCAGAGGCTCCTGCAAACAATATGTCTGTAACCTATCGGCAAATTTCTGTACACAGCGCTGTATCATCGCATCGCGCTGTTTTCTGGGAAACGACAAGCTGTCACTAAAATGCTCAAAATGTATCAAATGCTTACCGCGCTGTTTTAAACAAAACAAGGTATAAACCGGGCATTTCAGCAATGACGCCAGTATAAACGGCCCTTGTGGAAATAAGGCCGGCTTGCCAAGAAAATCAGCCCGAACAACCCGATCGTGACCGGTGACCGGTATTCTGTCGGCAGCAATAACCACCAGTTCACCGGCTTCTATCCGGTCTGCCAGCGTCATGGCTGTTGCTGCATTTATCTCGGTAACCTGAATAAGGTTCATAGCTCCGCCTTTGGCATAGCGATTCAGCAAGGCATTGAATTTTTCCGCATGTTTGGTGTGCACCAGTACATTGACCGTCACTTTTTTTCCAAGATAGGCAATGACCCGGCAGACCTCCATATTCCCAAGGTGAGAACCCAAAACCAATAGCCCCTGCCCCTGTTCAACATGGCTCATGATAGCCTCGCGGCCATGATACTCGATATTCTGCAAGGATAAAGCACCACTCCAGGCCGCCAGTTTGTCGATAATGGCATTGGCAAAGCAAATAAAATGACGGTAGCTGCCCAATAAGCCGGTCTGAATACGTTTGTCCGGCAAATAAGCCGAGACCTTTTGCAAATAGTCGAGACTGGCTTGCCTGCCTTTGCTATTGACCAGCCAGTAATAGCTGACGACCGGATATAAAAAGATTTGCAGTACCGTGCGGCCAAACAGCAGGTACACTTTTAACAGCGCCTGCATGCCCCAGATAATGCCCCGCTCTTGCATTTGCGCCCAGTGTTTCATCGCCGGGTTCTCAGCAGTAAAACGGGGCATCGCCACAGTATCCCAAAAAACAATTTCCTGCGCTTTTTGAAATCAACAGGTTATCCTGCGCCATTTTAAAATGGAAGGGATTGTATTTTGCCAATAAAGGCGCAAGATTATGCTGTTAAAATTCATGCGCAAGCCGGCCAAGTCAATATTAATAATTTATCGCCGACTGTAAGCAGACAGCTGTTTCCGAATGAATAGACGCACCTCATTTTATTCATCGATCAGTTTATAGACGGCTTCCACCACATCGTTAACGGTGCGCGCATTTTTAAAATCTTCCGGTCTAAGCGCCTTGCCGGTCATTTCTTTCAGTTTGACGATCATGTCGACCGCATCAATACTGTCAAAATCGAGGTCTTCGTAAAGCCGAGCTTCCAGTGTTACCTCATCCGGTTCAATCTCAAACATCTCCAGCATAATATCCTTAAGCAACTGTAGAATTTCATTACGATTTTTCATACGGTCTCAGTTCCTTTCAGATTCGATAAATTCAGCCAGCGCCGCGACCGAGCCGAATATTTTCACCACATCGTCTTTTTCCGCATCAATCCGGACATTATATTTCTTCCTGATCGCCAATCCCAGCTCCAGCGCATCAATTGAATCCAGTCCCAGCCCTTCATTAAATAAAGGTTCCTGACTGTCTATCTCGTCAACATTGATATCCTCCAAATCCAGCGAGTCAATAATCAATTGCTTTAATTCATTCTCCAAACTGCTCATAACCTTCTCTTTGTTGACTAAAATAATCCTGTAAATAGCGATTAAAGCGACGAACGGCCAGTGTTTTAGGTTCCATCGCCTGAAAATCGTCCAGCACCATATCATCTCCCACATGCATCGCCAAATGAAAACGGCGTTCCGGGATCTGATACCATTTCTCGGCTTTGGTCAGTGTGCCGGGAATACAGCTTAGCGTTACCGGCGTCACAATAGCATTAGCCTGCAAAGCAATAGCCGCAGCGCCGCGCTGAAACTTGTAGGCTTTGCCGGGAACCGAACGGGTGCCTTCTGGAAAAATGATCATCGTGCCGCCATTCTGCAAGCAGGCGACACAGTCGTGGATCATTTTTTCCGGATCGCCGTTACTGATATATCCGGCATTGATGATAGGGCCTTTAGTAAAAAGATTATGCCATAACTTTTCTTTAACGATGCAGTTTGCCGCTGGAATTCTGCTGATCAGAAAAACAATATCGATCAAAGTCGGATGATTGGCTATAATCAGCTGGCCGGGCCTGTTAAGCTTTTCCAGTCCGGTAATTTCATAAGTCATAATACCGATGCGATGCATTAGACCGATAAACAGATAAAAGCTGAGCTGCACACATTTTTGCGAACGTTGTTTCTTGTGCGGCGGATTGCCGGGGATGATATTCAGCAGCGGAAACACCACAATCCATAACAAAACCCCGCCGATACCGAAAACACTGAAGCTAAGGCCCGTCGCGAACAGCCGCCAGTAATAATTAATCCGCTTGATCATCTTTTTCCCAACGCCAACTGCGTCGATAAGTTTCAAGTGTCAATTGTGCTTGCGGTCCTGCTAAAAACCGGATAAAAGCTGTTAATTGCACCGGTTGCTCGCCGTCATTTCCGGCCGCTGATGATGAAGACATTGTCAGCTTCTGCCCTTCGCCTTTTTTAGCGATGAGTAACGCCAGGGCTCTGCTTTCATCGGTTGATAATTTAAACGGGGCAGAAGGATAAAAGTCCACCAGCGGCTCATCATAAAATACCAGCAATACTCGCTCCGCGCCTTCATACAGCAATCCTGACGCTTCAATAAAGCCCGCCGCCATCCCTTCCTCGCCCGGAGCCACTACAGTGCATTGCAATTTATTCTTCCAGATCATGGAAAAAAGCCCGGCGATAGCATTGTGCACCGACAGGCTGAATGACGTCGGCGAGCCCTCCTCGCCGGCTTCCAGCCTTTCCATCATCGAGAAGGACCTGGACAATTCGCCATGACTGGAGCTGAAAACTGTCGGTATAATCATGTGCTCATCGATACACTGATGAGCGGCGCAAAATACAGTCTTGGCCAATGGGCTCAAGCGCCGTTTCAACATTTTCGGCACATTTGCCAGCAATTCATTCTGTCTGGCTGAATCCTGTTCTGCGTCGGGCTGCAATGGCGGCCAGACTGCCCAGTATTGTAAAATGAAACTCTGCTGCATACTATTTCATCAACACAGACCGCCATTGACAGAAATAACCTGACGGGTAATATAGCCGGCATCGTTAGACATCAAAAACGCTACCGCGGCCGCAACTTCCCTGGGGCTGCCGATTCTGCGCGCTGGAATCATTTTTTTTATTTCATCAAGAGGCAATTCGCTGACCATGCCCGTATCGATAAGCCCCGGAGCCACACAGTTAACGGTAATGTCCCGTTTCGCCAGCTCTAAAGCGAGCGCTTTTGTCGCGCCGATAATGCCCGCTTTTGCGGCACTGTAATTGACCTGTCCGCGGTTACCCATCAAACCGGATACCGAAGACAGCGTGACAATGCGGCCGGGCTCGCGCCGCCTGATCATGGGCATGACTACAGGCTGCAAAACATTATAAAAGCCGTCAAGATTGGTATGAATCACACTATTCCATTCTTCTTCCGTGAGTGATGGGAAGGCGTTATCCGCCGTAATACCGGCATTACAAACAACACCGTAATATGCGCCGTGAGTTTCCATATCCAGGTTTAATTGTGCCGAGCATTGCGCACGATCGGCAATATCAAATTGCAAGATTCTGGCCGTTTGTCCCAACTGTTCAACTTCGACAGCGACCTGTTCGGCATGATTACGCTGACTACGGCAATGAAGAACCAGATCAAAACCCTGATGAGCCAGGTATACGGCAATGGCTTTACCTATCCCTCGACTGGAGCCGGTTACTAAAACAGTTTTATTCATAGTCTACTTGATTGTGATCATTGATCAGCGGAAGAGAAACATTCAAATCAGGGCTTGCCTTTATATGACCTTCGATAATCCAAATCGACCCGGTTCTCGTTTTATATTTTTTCCATTTTGCATAGTCCTGAGCCTGGAGTATAACATCGAGTTCCCGACCAAGAACCGGCGTCTTTTTAACTTGGCTATTATGCCAGAATAATTGGCACAGCCGCCCCTAAAGTCATCCATTCAATTTCTCATACCGGCGGAAACCGCTCTGCCATTAACTGTCAAGACGCATCACGCACGCATGACCAGCCCGATAAATTGCCAAAAACGGAGGAATTATTCTGATGAAGTTTGATTTTATGAAAAACAGGATTAGCCGTAAGACTGCCTGTAGCTTTTATAAATCATCAATAGTCAAGATCCTGACTATCTCATAAGCGGGCTCTTCATAAGGATGAACGCTGAGCAATGCCTGCACAGCTTCTTTAATAGCCGCGCTGCTACAAATCATTTCCACCTTATATTCCGGCGCCTTTTCCAACCGGAAGAGTTTGCCTGAATAAGGCTGCCTATCGGCCAAAGGCCTGAATTGACCTTCGCCTCGCACTTGCCAACAGCATTGGTCATACGCCTTATAATGTCCGGCTCCTTTTGCAAATAAGGCGTGTTTGACCTGTTCAAGATGTGATTCCGGAACATAAAAGCTCAATTTATACATGACATTAGCTCATCTACGCGTATAGCGGTGCTTGACCCCTGCGGGGAAATATTCAGCGTCTGCAAAAGAACGCAAAGTCACCACGGGCAATTGCCGCTCTGCCGGCGTATAGTTGGCGAATTCGCTATTCAAGCGCAACAACTGCGCACGTACAGACTCGGCTATTAACAGCGCCATCATTGCTTCGGGCTCAACACCGGGCAATAGCTCCACGACAATATGCAGATACTTGTCGCCGTCTTGGGTTTCCGGCGCTTCCAGCACGAATTTACCGGTCACCCAGGTCATGATTTCCGGCAGCTCCAGGCCGACAGTGACATTTTCGGGATAAATATTCGCGCCGTAATAGGATACTGTGAAATCCGATCGCCCAAACACATAGACAAACGGCAGATTGCGCGGCTGAACATCCTTATGCAGGCCAAGCTCGTCAAAAGATTTCACGCTATGCTCCTTAAGAAAACTCCACATCTCATCGTAGCTCAGCATACCGCCCTTGTCGGCGATGTGGTAGCGCACCAGAGGTACGCTATTTTCCCCGGAAACCACCAGCGTTCCGTCATACGTTTCGAAAAACCGGCTGACCGGATCATACTGCACCAGTGTCGGCAGCCGGGATTCGCCAAACAAATTACGGGCGGCTTCGGGATGATTACCCAGCCAGCGGCGAATAGCGATGCTGAACGGCGTTTCATTGCCGAGCACACCGCCATCGGCAGTGCCGTACAGCGAAGCGGAATCATAACAGGGAGATTTAGAACCGATGCGCTGCCCCATCAAGCTGCGCCATTCTTCGCTAAACACCTCGCCTGCAAAGACCAGCTTGGGATTGAAACTTGCCCATTCAATACCTTCAGCGCCGCCGGCGTCAATCACGTCCTTAACAAAAGGCGGATAACCCAGCAGCACCGTTTGCTCGAAATGGGGCGACAGCTCGCGCACTACCCGGAAGATTTCCGCCTTGTTGTTGCCGGGCGTCGCAACCATCAATGGATAATCTTTACGAGCCAAATGCCAGCAACAGGACGTCGTAAACAATCCCCCCACCCAATTGCCCAAGGCAAAGCAAACTATAGCTAAAGTACTGCGCTGATGGGCGCGAAAACTGTCATAAAATACCTGTTCGAAACGCAGCGCCACATCCAGTTCATAAGCGACAGACCTCGGCCAGAACGTCGGGTTTCCTGTAGATCCGGAAGAGACGGCCACCCGGTCGGAACCTCTGAGACTACCGCCCAGACAGCGCTCCGGCAGCGGATAAACCTGCATGTAATCGGCCTTGCTCATCAGCGGCAACGCTTGAAATGCTGAAAAAGAAGTGACTTTTCCAGGATTCACGCCTCTCTCCTTGAGAAACTGGCGATAAGCAGGAACCTCCGCCGCGCAACGATGGAACAGAGCCAAAACCTTGTTTTCGGCATTGACTGCGCTATGTTCCGCTAGCAGCGTATCCAGAGATGTATTCATGAACTTACCAAAAACGTCGTCGTAAGGTGTCATAAGCAAATTGGACATAAAAATTACCTGACAAAAAATGCTCAGCATAATAGAGCGTTATCAATAATGGCTGAAAAAGAGGTTTGGCATGTTGTCCATAATTGATCAGCCATTACCGTTTTTCTTGAGTTTAATCAGTTTGAAGAAGCCGCATGCTCAATTTTGTCTTATCTGAATTTTCTTTAGCGCCAGTCAAAACCGACATAATGCCATTTAAAATCATTTTTCAGAGTGCGATTCTCTGGTAAAATTCTTTATACCGCAAATAATTTCATACGCCATGACATACTGGTAGTGGGCATGATCACCAAGCAAAAATATGTTGAATACCTGATCAGCACGCCGATCAACTACACCTGCTTTAACCTAGCGGAGCATTTGGATAACGTCAGTCGCGACATGGTCAGCAATTTCCTAAAACGCAACCGGATTACCGCCCGGCAGGTGTGGGAGATGGTAAAAGGTCTGATCCGTAACATTGCCGAGGCGTTCCTGATCATTGATGACAGCGTGCAGGACAAGCGCTATTCCAAGTCGATCGAGTTAGTGAAAAAACAGTATAGCGGTGCGGAAGGTGGCTTGGTGCGCGGCATTAGCGTCGTGAACATGGTGCATAGCGACGGTCGGGAACATGGCATTGTTAATCAAGTATAGCTTTTAGTTCTCCGTTCCATTTGAGCATTAGCAGCATGACGGAATATTTAAGCATGTCTTTGCTTTTGCTATAGCACTTCGACCTTCGGCGCAGCCTGGCCAGAAAATGCCTGAACAAGCTATTATAGCCTTCGATTGTACAGGTTTCGGCTTTTGATTGCGTAGGCAGCTTTTGCGGAACGCATGTTTCATAAGGACTCCAGTAGTTACTCATGACGTCTGTTATGCTATTGTTTTTAATGCAATCCCAGAGCTTTCGCCCGGTGTCGGTGTCGCGGGAACCCACTTCGCAGTTGAGAAATCGTTTTCCATTTCGATCAACAGCCATCCCTATCCTGCAAACGTTTTTTTGGCGCCTATAGAGGTATGCATTTCATCCATTTCGACCCCATCAACGCCGGTAGCAGAGCGAATGGCCTCAATTGACTCTCCCTGTGCCTTGATCCAGTTGTAGACGGCAACAT
>JAQURG010000031.1 GCA_028715725.1 Methylococcales bacterium | reverse complement strand
GCTTATTGAAACGGTTTTTAACTAAGGGTGTACCGCTTCCCCCGTTTTGTTCGTTTTCCATTATGAAGTTGTAACACATCGATTAAATATATATATATTTATACGGTAAAAGTGTACGGTAGTGAAAACAAAGGAACCTTGGGGTAGAAAGTCAAATAATGTTCGATTTCTATTTTTTTAGATTCATTTAAGGGAATATCAATTCGATTAATATATCGTATACCTAGCCGAGAAATAATACGAGTTCCGGATATACTTTTCCAAATTTTCCAAGCATCGGCCACCCTAGCTTGTAAGGCATCCCATCCAGGATAAGGCGCAAGACTTGCAATCGATAAACTTTGCGGCGTGATGATTACAATTTCAGATTGGTTTTCTGAGTTTAAACGAAAGCCTTTTGGATGATGACTTACAGTTCCTCCTTTATCTATTCCATTTGATTCAAGTTTTACGCCATATTCATCAATATTCTGTGAATTTGGATAATCTTTTTTGAGCTTTTTGGCGATCTTTTGCAGATCTTTCAAAGGCAGCGTATCCTTAATACGAAATTCAATAACTGACTCCATAACGGCGGATATTGATATTTTGGAGCTAAGTTATTGTTGATTGCATATATTAGATACTAAAGGTTGCGAATGAATTCAAAGGCGCTTTTTTAAATTTTAAAAGTAAATTCCAAACAGTCTTTAAGTATAAAACAAATGTACACTAAGCGTTCCACATTTTGTCAGCAGTGATGATGTTGGAGTTCATCTGTCGTATATTTCTTCTCTGCTCCAGGAGCCAACATGTATCGCACCGCTACAACAAATATATCGGAAACACTGACTGATCCGCAGCATATCCTGGACATAATGCCCACCGGCGGCAATAATGGCCGGATTTGTTTTGCTCTGGGCGAATGTTCGCTGGGTTCAATTCTGGTCGTAATCAGCGAAAAGGGAATTTGTGCAATTTCGCTGGGCGATGATCCGGAAGCGCTGGCCCGCGATGTACAAGACCGTTTTCCGCAGGCCGAACTGATCAGTGAGGACAGTGAGTTCGAACAGTGGATCGCGCAAGTCATCGGTTTCATAGAAGCCCCTGCGTTAGGACTTGATCTGCCGCTGGATATATGCGGTACAGCGTTTCAGCAACGGGTATGGCAAGCCCTGCGAGAAATTCCGGCCGGGCAAATCGCCAGTTACACCCGCATTGCACAGCATATTGGTGCCCCTGATGCCGTAAGAGCCGTAGCAAGCGCCTGTGCCGCCAATAGTCTGGCGGTGGCGATTCCCTGCCATCGTGCAATACGATCAGACGGCAGTCTTTCAGGCTATCGTTGGGGAGTTGAACGCAAGGCCGAATTGCTACGGCGCGAAGCGCTGCCTGGTCGACAAAGGCTTTAACACGTCCTTTCAGTGGCCTCAATCCTTCTTTTGAAGCTATACTCGAGCCAGGACTATCGGTATCACGGCTCTTTCTGTCCACTATAGGGGCGGCGGTCACTTTTCAGGAAATTTGTCAGAAGCAATTTTTACTATAAGAAAAATATATCATGAACAGATTACTTTTATTATTCATTGCCGGACTTGCAGCCTGCTCTCAACATAAAACTCCTGTGATTTCGTTCAATGATCCGGCATGGATTGATTTAACCTATAGCTTTAACAGCGCTACCTTATATTGGCCTAATAACATTAAAGGATTTGAACACTTTACCGAAGCGGAAGGAAGGACACCATTAGGCTATTATTATTCTTCCTACAGAATCTGCACACCTGAACATGGCGGCACTCACGTGGATGCTCCGATTCATTTTGCAGAAAATAA
Source organism: Methylococcales bacterium (assembly GCA_028715725.1). GTDB lineage: Bacteria > Pseudomonadota > Gammaproteobacteria > Methylococcales > Methylomonadaceae > JAGXGJ01. The sequence continues at coordinate 37,561 of JAQURG010000031.1, read as the reverse complement.
ATTAACGATAGACCAGTTACCCTTGAGCAATTTAACCGGCAATGCCGTGGTCATTGATGTATCCCGCAAGGCTCTGGCCAATCGTGATTATCAGGTCAGTATTGAGGATATTGAGGACTGGGAAAAAGAAAATAACACAATACCCGACAATACCATCCTTCTTGTCAGAACGGGATATGGGCAATTCTACCCTGACCGGGAAAAATATTTCGGCACCCCAAAAATTGGCAAGGAAGCCATATCAGAACTGCATTTTCCCGGCATTTCCCCGCAAGCTACGCAATGGCTGGTTGCAAAAAGAAATATCAAGGCGATGGGGCTGGATACCGCCAGTCTGGATTACGGCCAATCAAAAGAATTTAAAACCCATCAGATTTTAACGGGCAGCAATAAACCAGGCTTTGAGAATCTTGCCAATCTGGATCAATTGCCGTTAAAGGGTATTTATATTGTGGCCTTACCAATGAAAATAGCTAAAGGAAGCGGCGCCCCGCTTCGCATCATAGCGACTCTAACTTCTCAATAAAGCCAATCTGAATTGCACAGGGGAAACCCGCCAATCTTTTTATTGGCTCAATAATCAGCTTATAAATCCTGTCTTACGTCCTCTTTCAGGGCAGGCCAGCGCTTGAATGCAAAAACCCATATCATTGCAACATTGACGACAGGAATTAATAATACCAATGTCCACCAACCGTCGAACCCGGCTTTTTGCAGAATACGAAAGCCCAGCCATAGGCAAAACACCACATAAATCGGCAGCAGTATATAAAATATCATCATGGCTGGCGCTCGATTTTAGTGCTCAAGTTGGGCCAGGGCAGCAATGCCAATTGCATAAAAATAAGCAGCAAGCCAAAGCCCGGCAAGAAAGCCAACGCAGCCCCTGCCTGATGAAAACCGGCTTTTTTGTAGATCAAACTTACGGGCAGGAAAATTAACAGCCCGACAATGAAAACCTGAGCGAATTCGGGAAACATCTTTACTCCTCAATAAAACTAATATTAAACAGGAGACCATGCACTTGGCCATGATAACGATTGCATGAAAAACGATTGATCAAGCATCCAAGCCAAGTCAGTGAGATACACCTCGTTCTTCAGCATATCATGACTTAGATGCCATGAGTAGCCGTAGTTATTATGGCTAAAGATCGCCAAGGCATCAGCTTGCTTAATACGCCGGATTTATAGGGGAAACCATCTCCGGCCGAGTTACAGGGCGGTTAAAAGCTGATGATCAACGCCCCATAGTCAAGTGGTGCATCGTATTATGGGTATGGGTCGCATCATCGAAATACTGGTTTAGATAACCTGCTTCAGTCCGGAAGCTTTTATTGAAGATCCAGCCGAGGCCGGCAAATGCGCGGTTTTGATCAAAGCCGGATTTGACCGCCAACGGGTATTGAATTGATCGGCACGAAAACTTCATCCGAGGCAATCAAGCTTAATCGGTTCAAACTTAAAAGGGTGCGTGAATCGGGCCTGTTGGCGCGGACGCACCCACCCGGACATCACCGCCATTGGCAGGGATAAAACTGCTTTCTATCATGGTTCTGAAAATAACAGTTCCGATACCGGTCGGTAAAATAGTTCTTGCCGATGTTTTGTGTAGGCACTCAGGTGTAGCCAGCCCAAAGCGTTGCCCGGTCACTGAGTGAATAACCCACCAATGCTGCGCGAACAATGCCTTGATACCAATGGGGTTCCAGTTGTCGTTGAAACGGGATTGCCCTTCCACCCGAATACGGCCTTTTTCGAGGCTCGGGTCCACAACTTTCAAACTGCCCTCCCCGACTACCTGCAGCCAGCTGCCGTCATTGCCACTATTTTCATTTTCTACCTTAATCAGACGGTTCCAGGCAGGCGCTTAACTTGCGTTCAGTCAAACGGCTCGGTTTCGTCTCTATTGAAGCCATTAACAGGCCTAAGGTTACGAGGCTATTTTCCGCAAGAAAAAGAACCTTTAGCAATTAATCAAAATTTTGGAAATGAAGTGGAATTCCTATGGATTAATCAACCCCAGCAATCCTTTCATCAGCGCCAACGGCGTAGGCGGGCAGCCTGCTATGACCATATCGACGGGTATAACATTGGATACTGCGCCGCAACTGGCATAAGACACCCCGAACTCGCCTCCGCAAGCGGCACAATCTCCGGCCGCCACCACCCATTTCGGATTCGGCGTCGCTTCATAAGTACGCAGCAGCGCAGCCTGCATGTGTCGCGAAACAGGACCGGTAACCAATAGCACATCGGCATGCCGAGGCGATGCCACAAAATGAATGCCAAAACGTTCGATATCATAATAAGGATTATTCAACGCTTGGATTTCCAGTTCACAGCCATTACATGAACCTGCATCAACCTGCCTTATCGCAATGCTGCCGGAAAATCTCTTATCGATATGATTTTTAATCTGTATGCCCAGTTCTTCCAGTTCATCATCCTTGGGAACTTTACACTTCTCAGTGACAATACCTGTTTTTATAATTTTCTTAAAAAGCCGCAGCACATTGCCTCCTATAAATCATTGCCTGAATAAGAGCCATTCAGGGATTTGTTGCACACAGGAAAGTCCGGAACGATATTGTTCAGGGTCAGTTTCTCCAATACAGGCCAGTTCACAATGCTGGGGTCGCGTGGATAAAAGCGGGCGATTTTATTATCGGCATCAAAGCGAATATACGCGGTGATCTCTCCCCGCCAACCTTCAACGATACCCAGGCTTTCACTGCCCGCCGGCGGTGTCCGCCATTCGGCCTGTAGCATTTGTTTTTCGGTAAGATTGCCGGTTGCCGCAAGTTGCTCTATAAATTGTTCGATGAGTTTTAAAGCCGCGTTAATTTCCTTGTACCTGACCCAGAACCTTGAGGCAATATCCCCCTGATCTTCCAGAGCAACTTTAAAGTTAACCTGATCATAAGGTGCATAAGGCGCGTCGCGGCGAACATCCTGATTCTGTCCGCTGGCGCGGCCGACATAACCCAGCGTCCCAAAAGCGGCGGCGATTTCCGGCGACAAATATCCAGCCCTATATAGCCTGTCTTCCAATGATGTATTGAGGTCTATCGCAGGCATGATTTCTGACATTTCCTTTCTTAAATGAATAATGTCCTGTTTAATCAAGGTACAGGACGCTTCAGATACCTCACAGACAACACCGCCCGGAACAATTCTATCCATTAGCAGGCGGTGCCCGAAGACTTTTTCATTGGTGCGTAGCCACAGCTCTCTCAAGCGGGTGAATTGCATTTGAGCAAAAACAAAAGCGACATCATTACAAATCGCGCCCATATCGCCCAGATGATTAGCGACTCGCTCACGCTCCGCCAGAATGCCGCGTATCAAGGCTGCGCGTCGAGGAACTTCAATGCCGGCAGCTTGTTCCATTGCCTTGCAAGCGGCCCAGCAATGCCCTACTGTGGTATCACCCGAAATTCGTCCGGCTAAACGCGCTAAAGAAGCAGGGGTTCTGCCTTCCGCTATTTTCTCGATACCTTTGTGCACATAACCCAGGCGCTCTTCCAGATTTAGAATCAGTTCGCCCACCGCCTGAAAGCGAAAATGCCCAGGCTCGATAATACCCGCATGAACAGGCCCAACCGGAATTTCATAGACTCCCGCACCGTAGGCTTTAACAAATGGATAATCCATATCCGGCGGCGTGATATCTTCCGGTTCGCCCTGCACAGGAAAATCCTTGCGTAACGGATAATGGTGTTTATCCCACGCTTTGTGCCGCGTCCAGCGCCGATTATCGGGATGCTCAAGAAAATTAATGCCGAACATATCCTGGGTGTGGCGTTCACTTCGATTGGCGGCTGGATAAACCGGGGCCTGGGAAGGTAATTCAGGTTTGACGACGTTAACAATAGTCCTCAACAGTATATAAATCCCTTGCTTCTCAAAGCAGGCATTAATAAAAAACCGGTGATCAGCCTGTTCAGCCCATCCGGCCACCCAACGCACATTTTGCTGTATCGCCAGTTCTGCATATCGCTTCCAGTGGTTGCTTTCGATTTGCCATAATGTTGTTGAAGGCAGACTGATCTGTTCAACCGTAATAGCTGCGCTATCAAGCTGGTTTAATAACTCAGCCGTCCAGTTTGAAGAACTCATAAAGGCGCGCTCCCTGATATTAACAATGTTGCCTGTGAAAACCAGTTAGCCAGAAAACCCGGAATAGCCAGACCCAGCCATAACACAAAACCCAGATGAATGATAACCGGCCACAGGTTTGCTTTAACCGGCGATTGACCTTCAGGCTTTTCGCCATACACCATGGGTTGTATATGCCTGAACAGTCCGGCAAAGGCAATGCCGATGCCCAACAGTAATAACGGCGTTAGCCAGGGATAGCTGTGCATGGTAGCCAGCAATACCAAAAACTCACTGGTAAATACGCCAAATGGAGGAAAACCGGCAATGGCGATCGTGCCGATCAATAAACCCCAGCCAATTCTGGGCTGGGTCTTTATCAATCCCCTGATTTTGTCGATACTTTGGGTTCCGGCGACCTGTGCGGCATGACCTACCGTCACAAAAATGGCCGATTTTGTCAGCGAATGCACAGTCATGTGCAGTAATGCCGCAAAAGTAGCCAAGGGCCCACCGATGCCGAAGGAAAAGGTCATTATGCCCATATGTTCAATGGATGAATAACTGAACAATCTTTTAATATCTTTCTGCCGATGCAGGAAAAATGCAGCCACCAGAAACGACATCAGGCCGAAGCCCATCATTAAATAACCGGCCATACTGGAATGGCTTGCCCCGTCCACCAGCATCTTGTTCCGCACGACAGCGTATAAGGCATCATTCAATAATAATCCTGACAATACCGCCGACATCGGCGTCGGGCCTTCGGAATGGGCGTCGGGCAGCCAGTTATGCAAAGGCACCAGGCCGATTTTTGTGCCATAACCTATCAGCATGAAAACAAAGGCGATCTCAAGCACTTCGGGATTTAATTTATCGGCATTGACATACAGCACTGACCAGAGCAAGGAGTTCTCTACATTACCCACCTGTACTGCGGCGTAATACAATAAAATAGTGCCAAACAGGGCTTGCGCAATGCCCACGCCGCAAAGAATAAAATATTTCCAGGCCGCCTCAATGGATTCAGGCGTGCGGTACAAACTGACCAGCAATACAGTCGCCAGAGTTGCGCCTTCCATTGCCACCCACATCATGCCCATATTATTGGTGGTCAACACCAGATACATGGCCAACATAAAACCCTGATACATGGAGTAATAAAGCTTTAACCGATTATCGGTCAGTTTGCCCAGCTCTTTTTCATGCGCCATATAGGGCGAGGAAAAAATCGAGGTGGTGAACCCAACAAAAGCGGTCAGAACGATTAAATACACATTAAACGGATCAATCAAAAAGGCTTTGCCGGATGATAAAATAGTGCCTTGATTTAACACATTAATAGCAAGCCAGACAGTCGCCGCCAAACAGATTCCGTTTAACAGGACATTTAATTTACCGATGTCCTCCCGGTGACCGGAAACTGCAAAATAAATAATCCCGAAAAATGGAATCAATAATACAAGATAGGCGGCAATCATTTATCTACCTCATGCAAACGATTTAACAGATCGACGTCCAGGGAATCGATACTGGTGCGTATATGCAAGAAAAAAATGCCGAACAGCACCGCTGCAACCAATACGTCGAACGCCACGCCCAATTCAACCACCATTGGCATTCCTTTTGTGGCAACGATAGCGGCAAAAAATAAACCGTTTTCTATCGACATAAACCCGACGACATGGGCAATTGCCTGACGATGTGAAATCATTAACAGCATGCCTAACAATACTACGGAAAGACTGACCGCCAGCGCATTCAGCATGGCCGGCGAGGTGGTTTGCACGATAGGATGTAAAACATAATAGCTGAACACCATTAAGCTCGCTCCGCCCAGCATCACCAGAGTCTTGTTATTCAAAGTCTCAATATCCCGATGCATGTTCATGTGCAAAACTTCGCGCCTTAACATCCACGGGATAAAAATAACCTTTAGCACCAGAGTCAGCACGGCAGAAATATACAGATGAGGGTTATTTAAACTGTATGCGGCTAATGCCGTGGTTAAGGTGAGCAACAAGCCCTGTAGAGCAAAGACAAAGATCAACCTTAATAACCTGCCCTGCCCTAACATAAGAAAAGAGGTGAGCCCTACCAATGCCGCCATCGATAAAATGGCCTGCGTATAAAAATCGGTTTGTTCAATATTCATTGTCTGCCGCCTTTAAATGAATGGTGTCCTGGGCGAGAAGCCTTGTGCTTAGCGCGCCGCCTCCAGAATGATGTGACTTAACATGCCCAGCAGTCCTAACAAATAAGCAAAACTGAGATATTCCTGTACCCGAAACAAGCGCATTTTTGCAACCAGCGTCTCTGCTAACGCCAGAAATATCGCCAATAGCACCAGTTTGCCTGTGATTGCCAGCAAACCATAGCCTAACGCTTCAGCAGTAAGAGTCTTGGCAATGCCCCACGGGAAAAAGATATTGGCGATCAATACGCCATAGAGCATCAGTTTGAGCTGGCTTGCCCATTCAATCAGCGCCAGATGCCGGCCGCTGTATTCAAGAATCATAGCCTCATGAATCATGGTCAGTTCCAGATGCGTAGCAGGATTGTCGACCGGAACACGCCCCGTTTCCGCAATGGCAACCAGGACCAGGGCAAACAGGGCAAATACAAATGAAGGCCTCAGGATCATGCCTTCATTTAATACGTGAGCAATTGCTCCCGATAAATTAGTCGTGGAAGCGGTCATGGTCAGCGTAAAAATGGCCATTAACATAGCGGGTTCCGCCAGTGAAGAAATGGTCATTTCCCTGGAAGAGCCCATGCCGCCAAATGCCGTGCCGATATCCAGTCCGGCTAATGCCAGAAAAAACCGCGCAAAGGCAAAAAAACCCACCATCACAATGACATCCGCGCTGGCTGAGGTGGGTAGATCAACAGCGATCAACGGAACAACGCTTGCCGCCAGCACAGTCGCGGAAAATATAATATAAGGCGCTATGATAAACAGCCATGACGCCTGTTCTGCAACGACCGGTTGTTTATTGGTTAATTTGATTAAATCCCGGTAGGGCTGAAGTAAAGATGGCGCTTTGCGGTTTTGTAAACGGCATTTGCACCACTTGATCCAGCCCGCCAATAACGGCGCCAGCACAACAAAAAGCGTAGTTTGTAAAATGGCGATTAACCAGTTCATTGTGTTTCCCCAGCCTTTAAGGCGTGCGCAGCGCGCCCTACGAATGCATCATCTTTAACCATTAGCTGATCACCCATAACAATACTATTAAGGTTACAAACGAATAACCGAGATAAGTCCGGATATTGCCTGTTTGAATGCGTCCAACCTGTTTGGCCAAACTGCTGACTCCTCGTGCTATGGGTTGATACAAGCGCGGCCAGCTGTGGTCCTGAATATGCAGTTGATAATGCACCGCCGCTACATCCTGATCCAGGGCGCCCTGCATTTCTTTATTAATCTGCTCGTCTATAATCCAGACTTTGGAGAAAATCCGTCGGATAGGCATGGTAAAGGCGCTGGAGCTATACTGCATACGCGGCGTTAAGCCGCCAAACCCGCAATCCCAGGTTTCAGCTCTGCGCATAACGGTTAATGGATTGCGGCGTAAGAACCAATAACAAACGCTTCCGGCTATGAGCGCGCCCATTAGCACCAGAGGCGCAGAATAGGAAGCCTGCTCAGCAGAAACAGGAGCCAGCCACAGCCAACCTAAAGCAGTATCATTCGGCAAGGTTTGCCCTAACAGTTGGCCGGAAACATTATTGATTAAATGAATGATGATGCCGGGAAATATCCCGATGAAGAAACATAATCCGGCCAGTAAAGCAGGACCCGCCAGCATTCCTTTATCACGGACTTCATGGGCTTTTTCACTGTGTCGCGAGCGGGATTGCCCCAGGAAAATCAGCCCGAAGACTTTGACAAAACATGCGGCAGCTAACGCCGCTGTTAGCGCCAGGGCCGCAGCCGAAACCGGAATCAGACTGCGCAATACACCATTATCCAGCACATCAACCTGCAATGCGGTTTGAAAAGCCAGCCATTCCGAAACAAAGCCGTTAAACAGCGGCAATGAAGAAATGCTCATGCAGCCCACCAAAAATAACTTGCTGGTTTGCGGCATTTTCTTGATCAGCCCCCCCATCAAGTCGATATTCAGCTCATGCGTTTGATGCTGAATGATGCCCGCGCCCAGAAACAATAAATTTTTAAACAAGGCATGGTTGAAAGCATGGAACATAGCGGCCAGAAAACCCAGCGCCGCCAGTTGCGGATGGCCGTTTGCCATAAAAATCATGGATAGACCCAGCACCATAAAAATAATGCCGATATTTTCAACCGAACTATAAGCTAACAGGCGTTTCAGATTGGGTTGCATCATGGCGTACAGAATGCCGCCCAACGCTGAAAAAGTCCCCAGAATCAGCAGCACGACGCCCCATTGCCAGTGCACATCGCCGAGCAAATCAAAACAGAAACGGATCAGGCCATATAATGCGACTTTAAGCATCACGCCGCTCATCAGCGCAGAAATATGGGAGGGCGCTACCGGATGCGCTTCCGGCAACCAGACATGAACCGGAACTATTCCCGCTTTCATGCCAAACCCCAGCAAAGCCAATACGAAAGCGATACTGGCCCATGTTACGGATAACCCGGATTCACGCAAGGCGTCAAAAGTGAAGCCGTCAGAGAAGCTGGCCAGTACGCCAAAACCCAGAATAATCGCCAATGCGCCGACTTCGGCCATCAATAAATAAAGAAAGGCGGCATGGCGATTGGCGGGATTTTCATGTTGAAACGCGACCAGAAAATAGCTGGCTACCGACATCAACTCCCAGGCAATCATAAAGAAGAAGGCATCATCGGCCAGCAGCACCAGGAGCATGCCTGCCACAAACAATCCGGTAAACAAACCCAGAACGGCGAAGGGATGCTCACTTTCCTTATAACTGCTCACATAGCCGGGGCCATAAAAGCTAACCGCACAGACTGCAATGCCAATGATCAGAAAAAAGAACCCGGACAATCCATCGAAACGCACATGCCAGGGCAGCCAAGGCAGGCCTAAGCTCAGTTGATCGTTAATGATGTCTTGACTGATCAGGACACTTAAACCGGCCAGAACTGCAAAAAGACCGGAAAGACCCAGCAATACAAAAACACTTCGCCTGAGCGCGTGCGGATATCGCCTTTCTTTTAAATTTTTTTCAATCACAGAACGGCCGAATTGGTAGCTATCCGGAAATTTTTTAAACCTGTACTCGTTAAGCTTCACCAAAACCGGACGCTGATTCATCAGCAGCGCCAGCAGGCCTGAAGCGAAGCTTAAAAGTACTGCACAGTAAGCTAATACAAGGATCATGAAATTCTCGCTGTGTAATATCTGAAATCCGGAATCACTTTCTATCGTCGACAGTCATTAACCGCGCGGCCAGTGCATGATCTGAAAACGTTTCCAGCGCTTTACCGACTTTGCGGCATTGTCCGCCCTGAGCTTCATAGTTCTGCTTGAAATCATGGATAAATTCCATAACAGTATGATCAATCAGGTAACCGTCCGAAAAATCGAAAATAATAGTTTTGCCTTTATCCAGCCCGGCGAGTGCTTTTTTTAACGGTAGAAAGTTGGAAAACAGAGCGGAACCTGATAACTTGATAACCAGGGTATCGTTATCTTGTGGCTGGATAGTAAAGTGAATCCTGAACAGATTATTAGGCCAAACCCCTCTCGCCAGATTAATGGCCAGTTTTACAACAATACCCAAGGCTACGCCGATTAATAAATCGGTCGCTAATACTCCGATAATAGTCACCACAAATATTAATAATTGCTCTTTGCCGACATCCAGAACTCTGGCGAATGTTGCAGGCGAGGCTAAACGATAGCCGGTATAAACCAGTAATGCCGCTAATGAAGCTAATGGAATGCTCTGAATAAGACCGGTAAACAGCACGACGAAAATGAGTAATATCAAGCTATGGAAAAAATTTGCCCAGGCCGTCTTCGCCCCGTTATCAATATTCGCCGAGCTACGGACAATTTCTGCAATCATCGGCAAGCCGCCGACCAAGCCAGCCGCCATATTGCCTATGCCTACCGCTGTCAAGTCTCGATCAAGATCGGAACCCCGCTTATAAGGATCGAGTTTATCGACCGCTGTCGCGCTTAGTAAACTTTCAAGACTGCCCACTAGACTGATGCTAAGCACAGCTTCCCAAAAGGCTATCGTGTTAAATTTCGAAAAGTCGGGAAAGTAAAAGCCGGCCCAAAAATTATCAGGAATCGCAACCAGATAATTCGACCTGCCGGAGGTCGAGTTGTCTTGAGCCAAATCAAAATGCCAGGCAAATACAATGCCTGTCAACACCACAATCACCGGAGCGGGAATCCTGCTTTCGATTAACGGCCATATCATCAGTATTAGCAAACCTAAAGAACTGATAAGAACAATATCCGTATTCATACTAAGCAAGCTCTGCGGAATCTGGGCGATAACCGAAAACAGATTGCCTGATTCCGGAGTGACTCCCAGCATGACGTGGGATTGTGTGGCGATAATAATAAGTCCAATCGCAGCCAGCATCCCATGCACCACAGACGTGGGAAAAAAGGAACTCAACTGCCCCATCCTGAATATTCCCATCAAAATCTGAAAAATACTGGCCACTACAATGGCTGCCAGCGTATAACGGTACCCGGCCATAGCGTCGCCTTCACCCAGCGCCTGCACAGCCGCCAAAACCACGACAATCAAACCCGCAGCCGGCCCATTAATCGTTAAATAAGAGCCATTAATACGAGAGACCAATAATCCCCCGATAATAGCGGTGATAATCCCTGCCGATGGTGGAAAGCCGGAAGCCACTGATATGCCGAGGCACAGAGGCAAAGCGATAAGAAAAACCAGAAATCCTGACTGTAAGTCATGTCGCCAGTTTTCTTTTAAACCCGCCAGTCCGGTTTGAGGTATCGTTGGAAGGGATGGTTTATTCATAAAAATCCTCGTTTATTGTGAATAGCATGTCTTTAAATTGATTTTCAGACAGTCACTATATCACTGTAGCACTGACAATAAACCCGGCTATGTCGATAGGGTTAGCCTTTGCTCGGCTTTAACTATACGAATGACGGCAATAGCTCCTGCATGGCTCTACCAGGAAACAGCGAACTAGACGCCATAATGGTCACTTTTGCGGCGACTCATATTATCCCGCCTCATTCTGCGCGCTGCTAAAGGATGTCTTGAATAGGTATCGTGATATTCAAGCCCATAAAATATGCATTTACCGCCATTTCCCTCATATTTATGCTGAAAATCATGAAGGAACTCCATCACGGTATGATCAAGCAAATAAGCATTATTCATTTGAAAGATAACTGTTTCGCCCTTTTCCAGATTGGCTAAAGCGGTCTTCAGCGACATGAAATTAGAAAAAATTGCAGCGCCGACAATGCTGACTATAGCCGTATCGGGCTCTTTTTTCTCAATAGCAAAATGGATTTTGAACAGATTGTTTAGCCTGACCCCCCGCAGCATGTGAATAGCAAATTTGGTCAAGATACCGATAGCGACACCGATCAATAGATCGGTTGCCAGTACACCGATAATCGTAACGACGAACATGAATAACTGTTCTTTACCAACACCCATGACTTTAGCGAACTCTTTAGGCGAAGCCAGGCGAAAACCGGTATAAACCAGCAACGCAGCCAGTGCGGCCAGAGGAATGCTATGAATCAGCCGTGGAAACAGCACTACGAATAACAACATGAATGTGCCGTGGAAGAAGTTCGCCCACTGCGTTTTTGCTCCATTACTTACGTTAGCTGAACTACGTACAATCTCCGCTATCATTGGCAGGCCGCCGACTAAGCCGGCCACCAGATTACCTGCCCCGACCGCCGCCAGGTCGCGATCAAGATTGGAATGACGTTTAAACGGATCCAGTTTGTCCACCGCCATGGCGCTAAGCAAACTCTCCAGGCTGCCAACCAGGCTGATGCTAATAACGGCTTCCCAGAACTCCAATGTAGCAACTTTTGAAAAATCGGGAAAATAAAAACTGGACATAAAGTTTTCGGAAATCGCGACCAGAAACTTTGGTCCGACCGTTTCTTCGTGATGAGCTAAAAAATGCGCATCAGGCAAAAACAGATACATGTGTTCATGTTCCAGATCAAAATATCGCGCTAAGCCCATTCCCGCCAATACCACAATAAGCGGCGCCGGAATCATTTTTAAAGCCGGATTTTTTAACATTGACCAAATAACCAATATCAGCAGTCCGGTCAGGCCGATAACGGCAATCTCATGATTGGGGTTCAGAACGCTGTGTGGAATCTGCGCAATGGTCGAAAACAGACTGCTGCCTTTTTCCGGTGTAGTGCCGAGCATGACGTGGATCTGTTTAGCCATGATAATAATCCCAATAGCTGCTAACATGCCGTGTATCACCGATGCCGGAAAAAAGGAACTGAGCCGGCCCATTTTAAAAAAGCCCATCAGAATCTGTAGCACGCTGGCAAGTACAATAGCGGCCAGTGCGTAGCGATACCCTGCCATTGCATCGCCTTCGCCCAGCTCTTGTACCGCACCGAGCACCACCACAATTAAACCGGCGGCAGGCCCATTAATAGTGACAAAGGAACCGCTAATACGCGAAACCAGCACTCCGCCGATAATAGCGGTAATGATACCGGCCGACGGCGGAAAGCCGGAAGCCATCGATATGCCCAAACAGAGCGGCAAGGCAATAAGAAAAACCAGAAATCCGGACAGTAAATCGCTATGCCAATTTTCTTTTAATCCAGCCAGCCCGGTTTTAGGTACTGTTGAAACGGGAACTTCAGCCATACAGTCCTCATGATTAAAAAATATAGTCCCCTTGGCTATAAGCGAAAACCATGCCAAAAACCTGATATTTTTATAATACAATGATTATTATGTATCTTTAGGATATCCCGATGCTAAAACAAGAACAGTTAAAAAGAACCGATGGGGCAAATCAACCTGCCCGCGGTTGATTTGCCCCGTAGAAGTGAATTGAAGAAGCCGAATGTATGTGATTTATGAAGCTGACTCCAGCGCTTTTTCAATCAACCTGTTCTGGTAATATTTATTCAAGTCGATGTTGTGCTCATCAGCTTTAATGACTTTCCTGATAGCATAAATTTGACCGCTCGCGTCCAGGTCCATTTTGGACAAATCCATGATGCGTTCCGGTCTGGGCTGTTTGTTTTCATCCAGCAATAAAATAACCCTGGGCTTAAGTTTTTTCTCGTGATTAACTTCGGCAACAATGGCGATTTCGCCATTAGTCATTTCCACTACGCTACCCGGCGGATAAATGCCCATACATTCAATAAACTTATAGGTCAGTCCCGGATCCAGCTGGGTGCCGCAAAGCTTGGTCATCACGCTGGTTGCGTCAAGATGAGTTCTACCCTTCTGGTAAATACGGTCGCTGGTCATAGCATCATACATATCGACAATAGTTACTATTTTTGTAAAGGGCGTAGTTTGTTCTGCGGTTAATTTGCGGGGGTAGCCTGTGCCGTTCACCCATTCATGATGGCTGTAAGCAACATCTATTGCTCCTTCATACATGTCGCGGCTGGACATCAACAAGCGTGCGCCCACTTCAGGATGGGTATTCATGATTCTGGCTTCTTCAGGAGTAAATCTGCCCGGTTTATTTAAAATTTCCAGAGGAATGCGCATCTTGCCCATGTCATGCATCATGCCGCACAACCCCAGATTATTAATATCTGTAACCGAAAGATTGAGATGGCGGCCCATGGCAATAGCTAAAATAGCCACGTTCATGCTGTGCTGTGATGTATAAAGATCACGTTGTTTTAATTGGGTCATCCATAGAATTGCATCAGGTGACCGCAGAACGCTATTAACACATTCAGCGATGGCTTTTTTAGCCATCACCACATTGATACTGCCGCCCAGCCTTACCTCATCCATAAAGCTTTTTACCAAATCACTGGTCTGATGATAAACATAGCCGGCATTTTCAGCCTCTTGATTAAAAGACGCGATTTTTTTGGGAGGAGCACTCTTCAGCCACTCTTTTGGATACGTCAAATTTCCAGGGCCATCTTTTCTGGGTTCGTATTTAAGAGCCTTGTTTTGTTTAAGCACATCAACAAAAACAAATTTACATTGTTCGCTAACGGCATCAATGTCCGCCTGGTTTTTCAGCTCGAAACCCTGGAACCAGAAATTACTTTCTAACCAGGGTTTATCAAGCTTGGCGACATACATGCCTACCCTAAGATCTTTAACATCAATCTGGATTAATGTTGTCGACCCACTTGGAAAAAAGTTGTGATCATTCATAGTTAATGTCCGAGGGTCAATGCTTTTATATTCAAGCCTGGCATTTTTAACCTCATTGATAAAGTTTAGCTGACGGTTTAATTGTATTAGTTAGTGAGTATTGGGCGAAGTATAACCCAAGAACAGCAGAAATGCCGCTTAGTTATGCCGGTAGATACAGGATAATTTGACGTAAATAAATCAACTGTAACGGCTGGTGTTTCTCGTGATTTAAATTCAATCCTTTAGGCAAAAGGAGCGTTCTATCTATGAAAATACTTATCGATCATCCAAGTTCCATCAACTTCAATACAATGTACTGGTGACAAATCAATACGGCTTTAGTTCTTAAACACGAGAATAAAATTCCGTTTCTATTATTCAGTTTTAAGAAAATGGTAATGGAACAATTAAATCTTCAGCGGTATTATTGAAACTTTTATATTTGGAAATGTCTCTTATGCCGATATTGCCTTACAGCCTGAGGATCAATGGAGGCCGATGTATTACTTAAATGGTATTGCCACAATATTTACAAATAATCAGGACTTACGCATAAACATCGTATGGCTTAGGGCACGGGCTTTACCGATTATTGACAAAGCGGTTAAAAATAGCGATTAAAACCTTCTATGACCTGTCTTGATTATTGCCACTTTCTGCCGGTCAGCCGGATCAATTACACGTTGACCTATTTTGCCGATCACGATCACACTTTCAGCCATGACGCCATCAACCGCTACCTGCGGCGTGAGCGGATAACGGCGCGGCTGATGCGGGACAACGTCCGAGACGAGATCGTCACCACGCCGAGCGCTTACCTGCCCTTCGATGACTCCGTGCCGGATAAGGATTTCTCCTGGCCAATCGCGCTCGTGCGCCGCCCATACCGCGGCAATGCTCAGGGTTTGATGCCAGGGCTCGGCGTCGTGACCTGCGTCTAGGTGAATCCGGAACGGGATCAGTTCCGGTTGATCGACTACCGGCTCTACGAGCCCGACGGCGACGGCAAAGCCAGGCGCGGTCATGTCCATGACAGGCTCAGCAATGCGGTCTGCCCCAAGCGTTTGCCGTTGCACGTTTGCTGATGGATACCGGGTACGCCACGAAAGACCTGATGCTGTTTATCGAGTCGTTACAGAAGGTCTATTATTGCCCCCTGAAGGCGAACCGCCACGTGGATGATTCCGGCAGCGCGCGGCCTTATCAACGCGTCGACAGGGTGCTATGGAGCCGGGCTGAACAGGGACACGGTAAACGCATTAAGATCAAAGGCTTTGCCAAAAACCACAAGGTGCAGCGGTTCCGGGTCGAGGTGTCTACTCACCGCACGGCTTGGGTCGTAACGAACGACCGTACTCAGCTCACCCCGACGGCGGCACAACACGCGTGCGGCTAGCGCTGGGAAATCAAGCAACTGCACCGCGAAGGCAAACAAGTAACGGGTCTGGAACGCTGCCAATGGCGGCTCGCCCGAATTCAGCGCCATCATATTGCCTGTGCGTTTTTGGTCTGGGAACGGCTAAAGCAATTCGCTTGCGCCACGGGGCGGACGGTGTATTAATTGAAACCGGGCTTACTCGATGATTAGCTCTGCCAACAGCTCAAAAATCCATCACTTCGCATGAAACTTGCGTAAGTCCTGAGATAAAACAAAACACTTTTGGCAGGACATTTTGAGCGACAGGACAGGAAGTCCCGCGCTGCATCGTTTCCAAATTGTTGCGTGGATTATAACGTTAGGCATAATTTTTGTGTTCTCGGTTTGGAAAGATTAACGATGCCTTCATTTAGTGAAAATTTATTGCCCTTAATGGGGCTTAGTTCACTCACTTATCTTGGTTTCAAAGTACCGGAAAATGTTCGGCGACAATTACCCTGTCCGGTTCAACGACAACTATCTTGACCGGTTGACCGATGTGTAGGACAGCGGTGGATTTTAATTTATTTGGAGTCAACCCTTGCTTGGAAAACGTATCACTCAACATCAAGAGAGTTTATATATGAGCAAACGTCAACAAGGAAAACGCCAAGAGACAGCCGCAGCTTGTGCTGCTATTTCTGAGCGATCAGGCCGCAGAATAGAAAAAGGTGAACGGTAATCGATTCCCGGAGAACGCCATTGGGCACTCGCGAAGATTCTTTTGAGGCTATTTGGGAAAAGGAATTGGTGCCTTTGTTAGAGTAAGAAGCGCAGCTAATGGGCTTAACACTCTGGGAATATCTGGAAGATGAACACGCCGGCAAATTTCCCTACAGTGTATTGCGCACCCTCCAGCGCCGCGTCAAACATTGGAAAGCGACCCAAGGACTGGATAAGGCTGTCATCTTTCGCCAGTCTGTACCCGCTGGACAGCAAGGCTTATCCGACTTCAGTCATCTGGCTGCTGAAATCATTATCCAGGGCGAAGTATTCATCCATCTTTTGTGCCAGTTCTGGCTTGCTTATAGTGGCTGGCGCTATGTACAGATCACTTTAGGCGCAGAAAGTTATTCAGTGCTGGCCGATGGCTTGCAGTCTGCATTGTTCCATGCGGGCGGCAGTCCCATCGAACATGGCACCGACAGTTTAAGTGCGACTTTTAATAACAGTGTCGAAGAGCAGAAGCTGACGCAGTCTTATGAAGTACTCTGAGCCCATTACAACCTTATCAACGCCATCAAGAACAGGCGATTGCAAAAATGGACTAGCGAAGCTAAACTGCCCACCGGTAAACGCTTCGCCAACCTGAACTTGACAGAACTTAGTATCTGTGTGCAGCACCAGGTCATTGCATTGAAAGACCAGGCAGATTGGGCACGCCGTGCCGAAAATGTTTTGCTCATCGGACCTTCTGGAGTCGGTAAATCACATATGGCCGCCGCCTTCGCTTATCAATTAATTGAACAGAACATACGCGTCAAATGGTCCTCAGCCGTGGCACTGGTTCAAAGCTTACAGCAAGCCAAGCGGGATCTGGATTTAATGACCGCCATGACGCGATTGGATAAATATCAGGTCTGGGTGATTGATGATATTGGCTATGTTAAAAAAACCGATGCAGAAACCCAGGTGCTATTTGAATTCATTGCCCATCGTTATGAAAGTGGTAG
Source organism: Methylococcales bacterium (assembly GCA_028715725.1). Classification (GTDB taxonomy): domain Bacteria; phylum Pseudomonadota; class Gammaproteobacteria; order Methylococcales; family Methylomonadaceae; genus JAGXGJ01. The sequence goes on along the minus strand of JAQURG010000031.1, from coordinate 20,063 downwards.
CTTAATCATCACCTCCAATCAAGCTTTCAGCCAGTGGGATCACATCTTTCCAGACACCATGATGACCGTGGCGGCTATTGACCGCATTATTCATCATGCCACCCTTATTGAAATAGAAGGAGAAAGCTATCGAAAAAAACAGAGCGTAAAAAATAACCCATTTTTTTAACTAAAACCGGCCAAGATAATTGTCGTCAATCCGGCAGGGATAGTTGACGCCGGACAACTGTTGCTGTATCTCTCAGATCATCCTGAATTGTTCATATTTTTCTTTGTGAAGGAAAGTTATTTTTTAAGCGTTAGATTAAAGGGTTGCATTGCAGCTTCGTCATCTTTAATTTTCATCTCTTTGACAAGTACTTCAAGATTTTTTGCAAGAGACTTGAGAGTATTCTCCGGCAAGTCAAACAATGCATGTTGCAATATACCCTGTGGCGGTGATGGCATTTGGTTTAGTAATTCAATACCTTTCGGAGTCAATGTCACTGTGACTACCCTCTGGTCCAGGCTAATGCGCTCTCGCATGATCAATCCTTTCTTGGCCAACTTATCGAGCATATTACTGGAGGTGGAATGATGAATCGACATAGCTTTAGCCAACTCCGTAACCTTTAATCCGGGATTTTTTGATAATTCCCAAAGCGCCCACAGCTGGGCGCTGGTAACACCGCAATGCGTTTCGACCAATTGAGAATGTTGCTGGACGGCCTTAAAAATCAGACGAAATTGTTTTAATACCTCATGCGGCCATTGTTTGAAGTCTTCGGCGTTAGTGGTTTCCAAAGCTGTATTATCTATTGGGTTACGATCCATATTCAGCAAAATTCTCATTCAAAGGCATTGTTAGTAACCAAACTGGTAATGTGGCCTGACTGATTTCAATCATCTCAAATTGGTCATTTATGTTTTCAAAAACATTGTTTGCATCAACATTATTATGCCGTTATTATGATGCCTTTGGCAATGCTAAGAGCAAATCATTCTTTGTATATAGTTGCCCAATCGATTCACAAAGACATTAAAATATATAGTGTGTATTTGATGGCAATATATAGATATTACACGTAAACCAGGAAAGACAGTGAACAAGGATTACAAAAATATTCAAAAGTGCTCTTCCGACAGCAGTCAATACAAAACAACGTAAAGACAAGGAATGACAATGTTTTCAAAAAATCAAATCAGACAACTTATTTACTTGGTTTGCCTTGTATTCGGCGTCTTACTGGCATCCGCTTGCGAACAACTCAAACCAGGGCCTATAGATCAATCTTCGTCGAAGACTGTTTGAATAAGCAAATCGCCTTTAATTTTCCGGAAATACGCAATATTAGCCCTAATACCACGCCAAATTTGAGGCGGATGGTCAGGCATAGGATTAATCGGATGATGGAACCAATCTCTTAACGCTACTTTTGCCCGCAGCATTTAGCATAGTCTTGTCTGAATTATTAATTAGCATAATTATTGAAAATGAAAAATAGCCAAATACTGTTTCTTGCATTGTGCCTATTCACAGCATCCTGCACGCCAAAAAAAGAGGCCGATAAAAAAGTCTATACCTATGAAGTTGTAAGCCCAATAGTAAAAGACACTAGCTATACCAGCGAATATGTCGCCGAGATTCAGTCGGTCAGATATGTTGAGATACGGAGTAAAATCAAAGGATTTATAGAAAAGAATTATGTAGACGAAGGACAGTCCGTCAAAAAAGGCCAGTTGTTATTTACACTGACTTTTTCGGAGCTTGAAAAAGAATTACAAAAAGTCAATGCCAATTATAAAGCCACATTAGCGGATTTGAAGGCGTCCGAAGTCGAATTAAATAATATCATGCACTTGGTCGAGAAAAATATTGTTTCCAAACCCGAGTTAGATGTATTACAAGCCAAGGTCAATGCCTTGAAAGCTAAAGTGGAAGAGGCTCAGGCGCATAAGGATCAGGTAGCTTTGCATCTTTCCTTCGCGCAAATCAAAGCGCCTTACGACGGTGTCATCAACCGTATCCCGCACAAAATGGGCAGTTTGGTCGAGGAAGGCGATATGTTGACATCTATTTCGGACAATCACGAGATATTTGCTTATTTCAATCTGTCGGAAATCGATTATCTCAATTATATAAATAGTGCCGAAAAGAAAACCAAAATCGTCAGACTGAAGCTTGCCAACAGCGAGATCTATCCCCACCAAGGCAAAATAGAAACCATTGAAAGCGAATTCGACAGAGAAACTGGCAATATCGCATTCAGGGCTAGGTTTCCGAACCCGGATGCCATTTTAAAACACGGCGCAAACGGCAAGATTATTATCGATAAAACACTAAAGAACGCATTGATAATTCCGCAAAAGTCGACATTTGAAATTCAAGACAAGCTATATGTATTCGTGGTCAATGAAGACAACATTTTAAAACAGCGGAATATCATCCCCAAAATGCGCTTCAGGGATTTCTACGCTGTGGAGTCAGGCTTATCCAAGGACGACAAAATCGTGTTTGAAGGCGTTGAGAATGCCAAAGATGGTGCAAAAATAGAATCTGTTCATGTCGATTTGGCTACCGCCATGTCTTCCGGCAACCAAGAATAAACGGGGAAATCATCATGACATCTCAATTTATTCATCGCCCGGTACTGTCTATCGTCATATCGGTGCTTATCACGCTGATGGGCTTATTAGCGTTAACCCAGATGCCGATTACTCAATTTCCCGATATTGCACCTCCCGAAGTCAACGTCACCACCAAATATACCGGCGCTAATGCCGAGGTAGTGGTCAAAGCCGTCATTACGCCGCTTGAGAGAGTCATCAACGGCGTACCCGGCATGGCTTATATGTCGTCGGTTTCCGGCAATGACGGCTCGGGCGAAATTCAAATCATTTTTAAACCGGGTACGAATCCCGAAGTCGCCGCCGTCAACGTGCAAAATCGGGTATCTTCAGCATTGGACGAACTGCCGGCTGAAGCGATCAAGGCAGGAGTGATCGTGGAGAAAGTGCAAAACAGTATGCTGTTGTACATCAACATCCTCAGTTCGGATCCGACAGTAGACGAAAAATTTCTGTTTAACTTCACCGACATTAACATCCTGAAAGAATTAAAAAGAATTGAAGGAGTCGGCTATGCTGAAATTTTGGGCTCACGGGAATACGCCATACGCGTGTGGTTGAAACCCAATAAATTGGTGATGTACAACATCTCGGCGACCGAGATCATAGAAAAATTAAAGGCGCAAAACGTAGAGGCCGCGCCGGGGAAAATCGGCGAAAGTTCCGGTAAGGAAGCGCAGGCTCTGCAATACGTATTGAAGTACACCGGCAAATACAACACCAAGGAAGGCTATGAAAACATCGTTATCAGCGGTTCAGAAAGTGGCGATATTCTGCGGTTGAAAGATGTGGCGGAGATAGAACTGGATTCCCAGGATTACAACGTCCTGTCCAAAGAAAACGGCCAGCCCTCGGCCGCCATTTTGTTGAAGCAGCGTCCGGGCAGCAACGCCAAAGTGGTGATCGCCAATATCAAGCAAACCATGGCCAACATCAAGGCCAACTCGTTTCCACCGGGCATGGACTATACCGTCAGTTATGACGTGTCTGAATTTTTGGATGCCTCCATCCATGAAGTGATTAAAACTCTGGTTGAAGCTTTCCTGTTGGTAGCCTTGGTCGTGTTCATCTTTCTACAGGATTTCCGCTCGACACTAATACCCATCATTGCGGTGCCGGTGTCGCTGGTCGGCACGTTTTTCTTCATGCAATTGTTGGGATTTTCGCTGAACCTGATCACGCTGTTTGCCTTGGTGCTGGCGATCGGGATTGTCGTGGACAACGCCATCGTCGTCGTCGAAGCCGTGCATGCCAAGATGGAGCATTCGCACATGGGGCCGAAACGGGCTACTGAACACGCCATGCGTGAAATCAGCGGGGCGATTATTGCAATTACGCTGGTCATGTCGGCGGTGTTTTTGCCGGTATCGTTCATGGAAGGTCCCGAAGGGGTTTTTTACCGGCAGTTTTCGCTGACCATGGCTATTTCTATCGTGCTTTCTGGGATTACCGCGCTGACGTTGACTCCTGCGCTGTGCGCCATGTTTCTTAAAAACCTGCATGGCGACACGCATGGTAAACAATCGGTGTTGCAAAAATTCTTTGCCGGCTTCAATCGCTGGTACAACAAACTGTCTGATCGCTATAAATCCCTGATCGGCCTGATTGGAAATCGCAGCCTGATTACCTTCGCGATCTTGCTGGGCTTTTCTGTCGGCATCGGGTTGATAGGCAAATTCGTTCCGACCGGTTTTATCCCCGAGGAAGATCAAGGCACCATATATGCCAATATCACAACACCCTCGGGCGCAACGCTGGAACGAACCGAAAAAGTATCGGACGAAGTGCAGCGCATCGCCTCCAGTCTGGACGGCGTCAGGTCGGTTTCCGGTTTGGCTGGGTTCAGCTTGCTTTCCGAAGGCACGGGGGCCGTGTACGGCATGAATCTGATCAGTTTGAAAAACTGGGAAGAGAGAACAGCTTCCGATAAAGCCCTTATCAAAGAGCTGGAAGAAAAAACTCGGTATATCAAGGATGCCAGCGTTGAATTTTTCACGCCGCCGCCGGTGCCGGGCTACGGCAATTCCAGCGGTTTTGAAATGCGCTTACTGGACAAAACCGGCGCCGACAATCTTGGGAGGTTGCAGAAAGTGGCGGATGCCTTTGTCGAAGAACTGAACAAGCGGCCTGAAATCGTAAACGCTTTCACTACTTTCAACGCCAGCTTTCCTCAATTTTTACTGCATATCGATGGCGACAAGGCCGCGCAAAAAGGCGTGACGGTCGATAATGCCATGAGTACCTTACAAGCCCTGATCGGCAGCGAATATGCTACCAACTTCATTCGTTTTGGCCAGTTGTACAAAGTCATGGTGCAAGCCCTGCCTGAATACCGCGCTCAACCCGAGGATTTGATGAAACTTTACATCAAAAACGACGCCGATCACATGGTGTCTTTTTCATCTTTTCTGAGTATCGAAAAAGTCTACGGTCCGGAACAGGTTACCCGCTACAACATGTACACTTCGGCCATGGTCAATGGCCAGCCGGCACCTGGCTACAGCAGCGGTCAGGCGCTTGCCGCAATCAAGGAAGTCGCGGCGGAAAAATTGCCGAAAGGCTTCGGCTACGATTGGGCCGGTTCCTCGCGCGATCAGGCCAACGCCGGCAATCAGGCCATTTTTATCTTCGCAATCTGTTTGTTGTTCGTCTATTTGCTGCTTGCGGCGCAATACGAGAGCTTTTTATTGCCTTTTGCGGTGATTCTGTCTCTGCCTATTGGCGTGTTCGGCGCTTTGGTTTTTCTAATGATGATGGGCCTGGAAAACAATATCTATGCCCAAATCGCCATGATCATGCTGATCGGCATACTCGGCAAAAACGCTATCCTGATCATTGAATTCGCCGACATGAAACATAAAGAAGGCAAATCGCCGTTTGAAGCAGCCATCGAAGGCGGGGTGCTGCGGCTGCGGCCCATTTTGATGACCTCGTTTGCCTTTATCGCCGGCCTGATTCCGTTAATGTTTGCCTCCGGCGCCGGCGAAATAGGCAACAACACCATAGGGTCGGCGGCGGCTGGCGGCATGATTTTCGGCACGGTATTCGGCGTCATCATTATTCCGGGGTTGTATGTGATCTTTGCCAGTATCGCGGAAAAACATCACCGCAAAGGCCAGAAAGAAGAATCACCCTTTACCGAGACTATGTAACAGCCCATGAAGACAAGACATTATTACTCCTTTGCCATCTCGTTGCTGGCCATGGTTAGCAACGGTTGCAGTAATCTGAGCACCGATTTATCCATATCCGAAACGCCGATGCCGGCTAGTTTTCAGGATCATCAGAACAAAAAAGATAGCGCCTCCGTTACCAATATCAACTGGCGAGAGTACTTTGCCGATCCCCATTTGCTTAAGCTGGTCGATGCGGCCGTCGGCAACAATCTTGATCTGAAAATCGCCTTGCAACGGATAGAAACCTCGCGCGGCAGCGTAAAATTAGCCAATGCGGCCATGTTGCCGAAAGTGAATTTGAATATCGGCGGCGGTGTGCGCAAGTTCGGGCTTTACACCATGGACGGAGCCGGTAACGCCTCTACCTACATTACTCCAGGTCAACTCGTTCCCGAACATTTGCCTGATATGTTTATCGGTTTTCAGTCAGCCTGGGAAATCGATGTGTGGGGAAAATTGGAAAACCAACGCAACGCGGCCGCATCAACCTACCTTTCCAGTATCGAGGCCGCCAATTTCGTCATTTCGAATCTGGTCGCCGATATCGCGGTGTATTATAATGAATTATTAGCCTTGGACCACGCATTGGACATCGTCAGGCGGACCATGGCAAAAGAACGGGAGGCCTTGGAAGTCATCGAGTTGCAGAAGGAAGCCGGCAGGGCAAATGAATTGGCCGTGCAGCAATTCCATGCGGAACTGCTGAACACCCAGGCATCGGAAAAAAACATCCTGCAACAAATTGCTGAAACGGAAAATAAAATCAACTATTTATTGGGCCGCTATCCGCAAGCCATCGAAAGGTCGAAAGAAGTGTTTTTTACGGAAACGCCTCACAAGTTGTCGGCAGGGGTGCCGTCGCAATTATTGGAAAACCGACCCGATGTAAGGGCGGTTGGACATCAGATCGAAGCCAGCCAATTCGATTTAAAAGCGGCCAAGGCGGCTTTCTATCCGAATTTCAATATTTCGGCGACTTTCGGCTACCAAGCGTTCAACCCGGAGTTTTTGTTTACAACGCCTGCTTCGATAGCCTATTCCGTTTTTGGACAAATGCTCGCACCCATCATTAACATGAAAGCTTTGGAAGCGCAGTTCAATACTGCAAAAGCCACTCAGTTGAGCGCGATGTACAATTATCAAAAGACCATTTTGAATGCCTACGTAGAAGTCGCCAATCAACTCTCCAGCATCAAAAACCTGCAAAAAATTAATGCACTGAAGAAGCAACAAAGCGATGCATTGAAACGATCCGTCGATGTTTCCAATGACCTCTACAAATTCGGCAGGGCGACCTACCTAGAGGTATTAATTACGCAACAAAGTGCATTGCAATCCAAGCTGGAGTTGATCAGTGTCACAAAGCAACAGCGTATAGCCAGAATCAGCCTATATAAGGCCTTAGGCGGAGGTTGGAAGTAACTGCGTCTTGTTCAGGCTTATTGTTGGTATCCGGTTGAGTGCAATTCGGCCGAGTATAAGAGGCCAATCTTAATCGACGATGTAAAAATAGGCAAATCGATAAGTTCTTTGACTTAGTCGAACAACTACTCCCATCTGAGTGACAAACCATATACTTTTGTAAACGTGATAACCTTTGACCATCAAGGGGTTCTGTTGTTTTAAACTTGTACGCTTTCAAAGTAAGTCGGGAGTAACGAAAATTGCAATACTACAAAATTGGAAAAAGAAGATTTTATCATGCTGCCTAATTTTAAAATTAAATGCTGTTAATCAATGCCTCGCCTGCCATTATTTTACTGTCTTTGCTTGCATTCCCGGCCCAGGCATCTGGGCTTGCCCCGGCGCTTGGGCAAATCGGATCAGTCATCGGCATCGTCTGTTTGGCGATGTTCGTTATTTCTTACGGCTTCGTGATGACCGAAGAATTTACTGGCTTAAGAAAATCCAAGCCGGTAATCATGGCTTCAGGTTGTATCTGGATATTGGCATTTTATAGCATCGCCGCATGCCGAAAGGGATGATTGCTATGATGGAAAATTAAAAATAATTAATTAAATAAATTCATAAAGAATTTACGACAAATTAGGTTTTTATTAAAATGTTTGATGTCGTATATATTACATTAGGCATGGAATGAATCATACGGCATGGCGATTTGAATCCGCCACCTAATCCTATTTTTACTTAGCGCGAATTTTTTGGCTTTCGAATATTGCTTTGGGGTTGAATCAGAAAAGGCGCTGATCCGGTTGAAGCATGGGGGAAGTACAAGGATACAAATATGTTAAATAACTCTTTTCCATTATTCATTAGCCTAGGTGACAGTTGCCAGACGGCTTATCAAATACGCAGATTTACAAAGGCTAGTGATGCCTATTTTTTCGACTGGCTAATAACGTCAGAAGATTCGATTAAAAGCATTTATGCCAAAGATGATGATTTTTTTATATCTAATAACTGGGAACTTGTAGAATTTAAATCTAGCTCCTGGGAGATAATAGAACAGGACGGTATGACTTTACGTGACAAAGGAACCGGTCTTAAATTTCATCACGAGTTTAAGAGTGGTGAGTCAGGTTTCATAGATGAATCCTTTGTTGAACAACACTTACCCACTGCGAAATCAAAGTTTGTTTATCTCAAAAATAAAACTCTTAATGCAATTAAAAATGCTGAAACCGTGTATCTATTTCGTTGGGAGTGGATACAAAACGAAGTAAATGCACTTGAGAGAATAGCCGACATTAACAGATTGTTCTCTCGAACAAACAAAAATATCAAGGTGATTGTTGCCTCTCCGGTTGCTAATAAAGAGATTATTAATGGTAACCAGTTTTTTATAAAAATCAACCAAACAGAAAGCTGGCAGGGAGATGACAATTCGTGGAACCGATTGTTCTCTATAGTGATGGCTCAACAAAAATAATTTAAAGCGCTATCAATGCTACCAATACCGTTTTGGTTTCGCAGAGATCGGACTCGTCCGAAATAACGCCCTGCTTGAAGAGCAGCGGAGCAGGTTCGTCGGCATCTCTATATTTTGTGCCTACAGCACTTAAATGGATAGCCTTTTAATCTATACCTCAGAGTGCACCGTTAATACAGCAAATTACCGGTATCAATTGGCTTGGCACAACCTCAAGCCTTGGACTGTGTTGAGTCAAGTTGTCTTGATTGGGCATATAGCGCGGCGCCGATAATGCCTGCCTGATTTAAAAAGGCGGCCGGCTTTACGGGTGTGTCTATAGTGATTTGCTCCTTATACTTTTCAAACTTTTTACTGGCGCCGCCTCCAAGAATGATTAAATCGGGCCAAAACAGTTTTTCCATCATGGTCAGATAAACGTTGAAACGATTGCCCCAGCGCTTCCAACTGAGTCCTTCAGTACTTCGAACTGCATCCGATGCATAATGCTCTGCTTTTTTGCCGTTTTTCAAATATAAATGGCCTAATTCCGTATTGGGCAGTAACTTGCCCTCAGTGAAAAATACCGTACCCAGTCCGGTGCCAATTGTTATCAGTAAAACAACCCCGGATTGATCTATACCTTCTCCAAAATGCATTTCCGTCATCCCCGCTGCATCCGCATCGTTCAGACAATAGCAGAGGCATTTTGTGGCGTCTGAAAACAACTTATCGATATCCGTGCCGATAAACAATGGGGATATATTGGATGCAGTTCGCGCTACGCCATGTTGAATAGCAGAAGGGAAACCGCAGCCTACTAATCCGGTCCAGTCAAAATGAATGACAAGCTGTGCGAGAACTGCCGCAACAGCTTCCGGTGTTGCAGGTTGAGGCGTCGGAATCCGGTGACGTTCAGTAATGAGCAGGCCTGAAACCGTATCGACGATGGCGCCTTTGATACCTGAGCCGCCTATGTCTACGCCGAGAATCTGCATAAAAATTCCTGATAATGATTAATATGTTTGCAAATTGTATGTAAAGTCCCGGCAATTGCAATAGTTAAGCCAACCGGTCTGTATTGTTATAAGCCTTCAGGCGGCTCGAAAAGCTAACACATCAAGCAGCTGACTGCTGTATAATCGCGCATCAAAAATTTATCTGGCAAAGTCAAGAAGCTTAACGCGGACACAAAGGGATTACACTCATGAATCGGCAAAAAATAAGTATTAACAGGATTACTTTATTAAGCAGCATCCTGGCTGTTGCCTTTCTCACAGGTTGTGCGGTTACCACGCTCAGGGAAGCCGAGCAAAATGATCCCTGGCAAGGCTGGAATAAAAGCACGCAGTCTTTTAACGATGGCTTCGACAGACACATATTAAAGCCGGCAGCTAAAGGTTATTTGAAGATTACTACTGATGCCATTGATGATGGCGTGACTAATTTTTTTAGTAATATCAATGACATAGGCGTTACCATTAATGATGTTTTGCAGTTTAAGCTGCTGCAAGGCGGCATGGACATCAGCCGGTTTCTTGTCAATACCACTGCCGGAATCGGGGGTATTTTTGACTGGGCAAGCAAAATTGACCTGCCTAAACATAATGAAGACTTTGGTCAAACTTTAGGCGTTTGGGGAATACCCTCCGGGCCTTATTTAGTACTGCCATTTTTTGGTCCCAGCTCACCCAGAGATGCGATAGGCTTGCTTGGTGATGCCTTAATGGACCCAATAACCTATGTTTCAATCTTTGGCGGTCTGGCAGGTTCTGCCACATCAGCAGGCACTAGCATACTCGATGCGACGGATTATCGTGCCGGCGTTATGGCTAGTGAAAACGTGGTCAATGAAGCAACCAATGGCGACCGCTATGATTTCTTAAAAAGCTCCTATCTACAACACCGTGAATATCTGATTTACGATGGTAATCCTCCGGGCGAAAAAGATCTTTTAGATTCTGAAGATAGTGGTGATTCTGACAATACCGGCAATAACCCGCAAACCAATGGTAAAAAAGACAGCGGCCCGGCAGAGTAATGAGCACAAGCTTTTGCCGGCGAACAGGTAACAAGACTTATATCATGTGCAAGGATCGTAATAGTCCGCCTCCCCTGCCCGGCTATCTGTTGAGCATACGGTCTTGCATATTAACGGGTTGGACGAATTGACCTCAACCCAACCTCAGGATGAAGCAGTTTCTTATTATAATAAAAACATCGCGGAGTATATCGTATGGCTAAACACTTAATACAATTGGCACTGGATTCACTGAATTACGACCAAACCATGAGTTTGGCCGAACAGGCAGAACCTTATATAGACATATTCGAAATCGGAACACCTTGCATCAAATTCAATGGCATTGAGCTGGTAAAGGCATTAAGAGCCAAATTTCCGAACAAACTGATCCTGGTCGATCTTAAAACCATGGATGCGGGCGAGTACGAAGCCACGCCGTTTTATGCAGCGGGTGCCGATATTTGCACCGTTCTGGGCGTATCCGGATTAGACACGATCGCCGGCGTGGTCAAGGCGGCGAAAGCACATCATGCGGAAGCGCAAGTTGACTTGATTAATGTTGAGGATAAGCTGTCATGCGCAAAAGCGGCGGCTGAACTGGGCGTTCGTATTATCGGCGTGCATACCGGTCTGGATGCGCAGGCTGCCGGACAAACGCCCTTCGCCGACCTGGAGAATATTACCGGTCTGGGCTTGAAGGTCAGAGTCTCCGTTGCAGGCGGTATTAACGAATCAACCGTGCAGCAGGTAGTCAAATCCGGCGCTGATATCATTGTGGTGGGTGCCGCTATCTACGGTGCTCCTTCCCCCGCAGAGGCTGCACGTAAAATTAGGCAGCTCGTCGAGGGAAAAAGTAATGCGCCAATTAATCAGCTTGCCGAGGGCAAAAACGGTTCGCCGCATCAACAACTGATTCTGGATAAACTATCGTCGATTCTCAGTGCAACCGAGGATTCCTATCCTGAAATTTTAACCATTATGCTCGATAGAGCGAAAAGAATTTTCGTCTCAGGTGCCGGCCGCTCGGGACTGGTTTGCCGATTTTTTGCGATGAGGCTGATGCATAGCGGTTATGAAGTCTACGTCGTCGGCGAAATCGTCACACCCAGCATTAAAAAAGGCGACCTGCTGATTATCATTTCAGGTTCCGGTGAAACCGAACAATTAATTTCTTTCGCTAAAAAAGCCAGAGAAGTCGGCGCTCAAATTGTCTTGATCACGGCAAAAAGCAGTTCCACAATTGGCGATATAGCCGATGAGGTATTGCAAATCGGCAATTCGGATCAATATGTTAAAGTCGAAGGCATGCCGATGGGCACCGTATTTGAACTCTCGACTTTGTCTTTTCTCGAAGCGCTGGTGTCATATCTGATTCACGAAAAAGGCATTGAAGAAGAAGTCATGAGAACGCGTCACGCCAATCTTGAATAAACCCTGAATCAACAGGTGGGCGATCTCTTCTATTCACCTGTGGTAAAAAGACGCGCAGAAATTCGCCCTTCTTTGCGAAACGCAGAGCAAATGTGCTTACGCTTATTACGCCTTAGCTGCTATGTCATTAGATGGTCGATTAAGCGCCTTTAGGCCCTGCAAACCACCAAATTATCAGGCCGAGAACAGGCAGAAACAAAATCAAAAGCACCCATAAAATTTGGGAGCCGGTTGTAGCGCCACTTTTTACGGTGCTAATAATGGCCCAGATGTCCAGTACAAGCACGATAAAGCCAAAAAAACCGCCAACTTGAATATCCATAAGTCCTCCTAACAGGTTATTTAATATACCTCATGAGTTTTAAATTTTATGCTTAAAAATAGATGAGTTCTGTACGGTAACGCACATTGCTCAGCTTGCTCTTTAATTGATCTGTTAATACCAGTTGTTATCAATCGCTTGGCCGGCAAACTCTCGTCTTTAAAAATTATTGAATAGAAACATGGAAGGCAACGCCTATTTGTACTTTTATGGGACCGAGGATGTGTGAAGCTCCGATTAACCTCGATTCCACTGCTTTACTTCGAGGCTTGCATCTACTTGCTAGCGCCTATTGCACCGTACGGATTGCGGTTTACAGCGTTGATGCAAATGGAGCATAGCTGAATTTGCGTCAGTGGAGTGAATTGTTAGTTGGTTCAGTTGGGGTCAACGAGTTCGATTCCGTTCAAATGCCCATAAGCCGGTAACGTTTCCAGACGTTTATCTTCCAGCGGTTTACCTACTGTAAAATGATAAAGACTCTGGAATTGTTCATCCTTGAACCCTAAAATCTCATGCATGCTGTCATCAAAATAACAGCCGATACCGGTGCCGCGAATTCCGGCGGCTTCTGCTTCCAGGTACAGCACCTGCCCTATCAAGCCGCATTCCCAAAACAAGCGGCGGTAAAGCCAGGAGGTTGTTTTGATGGTTTCACTGAATTCTGCAATCATTCCCAAACTGAAAGCGCTGTCGCCGGCGATCGATTGATGGCAGGAAATCGTTTTGGAAATCTGCCTGCAATCGCCTGAATACAAGAGATAAAGCGGCAAACCTTCGGAAACTTTTTGCCAGTCAAAATCAGCCAGAGTTGCGGTCTGCAGTTTTGCCAGGGCATCATGATCTCTTGGCAGCGCATAAATGCCGGAGGCCAAGCCTTCAACGCGATGTACAAAAATAAACAGGTGGATTTTGGGCGGCCAGCGCCATAGTTCAAAAGCGGCCGTGGCCGGCAGAACGGCTGCCAGCATCCGATAAAAGTCAGTCTGCGGCAACGACGGCATTTTGCCGTCAAACTGTTGAGCACTTCGCCGCTGGCGGATGATTTGCGTCGCGGTTAAGGTGCAGGATGATTGTATAAATTGTTGCCGGAGAGCTTGCCACTCAGGTTCATCAGTTTGCGGTTTACTTGCGGCAATCCAGACTTCATCGATGATCGGCCATTTATACATATGATAGGCGCGCAGGCTGTCAGCTTTACCGAACCAACTACCGGATCGTGCACTTTCTAACAGAGATTTTCTGTTTAACGGATTGCTGCCGGCATGCGTAATAATCCGGCAGATAAGATCGGGGCATTCATGTTCCAGCGGTTTAAAATCATCCCGATCAAGTCCTAATAGCTTGGCGATATCCTCATCAGACCACTCTGCCAGTAATTCAACCGACCAGCCAAGAGTTGCCGCCGCATAACGCAAGGCTCCCAAGGCATGCCCTAAATCATGTTGGCAATAGCGGTATGCTCTTTCACCGTATTTCCAGGCTTCGCGCCAATGGATGGAAGATAAGCCGATGAACAGTCCCTCGGAATCATGAAGATTGCCGGGAAACCGACAACGCTGTTCAAGATGATGATCGTAACTAACATAGTGATAAACGCCTGATTCAATAAAGGCATTACCGGTGCTGATCAGGTAGGTTTCAGTCGGGTGCAGGTTACCGCTGGAAGGATTGCAGCGCAAGGCCCAGCGGTTTGGGCCGTATTGCTTCCATGCTGACAGGCCGAAGGCTAATTCCAGCAATAAACCGGCATTAGTCAGGTTTAGCGGTTTTGCGAATATTATTTCCGGGGTATCCAGATCGGCAAACAGCGGTTCCAGTTCAACTCCGGGTGAGGGCAAAGTAATAATCTTACAACCGGAAAAACGCCGGAATTGATCGGGCTGGTCTTCCCAATCGATGGACTCAGGACCTTTGGCGTATCGCTCCAGCCTGTGTTTGGTGCGATTGTGATAATTTAGAACAGTTTCGGTTTGTTTGTTCATAATGAGTTGAATAGTGTGGTAGGAGCGACGCCCGCGTCTTGACGATGACCTTAATCGCGACAAGATCGTCGCTCCTGTGAATTTCCATTCCAAGTTGATGGCGCACTTTCAGTTAATTTACCCTCTTGGGCTCTATAGCCAAATCTTCAACCCAGCAGCCGACCGGATTCCCCAGATTCATATCCTTATCTTCAAAACGCACTAGAAAAACGCTGCGATCCGGTTCCTCTTCCACATGCCCGATCATGGCAATGACTCCGCGAGTTCCGGTTTCGGCTAATATTTCGCCTTCGGCTCCACCCGGTACTGAGCCATCGGCAGTAATCGTCCTGGCTGCGTAAACGACATCACCGATATCTAAATCTTCTATATTCATCTTGTATCTCCTCTTTTTGTAGTAAACCTTACATTGTCAGCTGATTGTGTAATTGAAACTGTTTAAACGATGTTGACTATTGTACGAATGTTTCATTAACTCTTTATTAAACAAGGCATTAATTAATAAATTAAAAAATGGCATACAGGTTGCTATAAGTATTAACAAGAACGATGCCACACATTCAGGAGAGAGCATGAAGAATGATTACATTAACAGAAAAGCCATTAACGCTGTCGGCCGCTTTATTCAACAGCATTAGAATCGACTCGACTTCGATGTATTCGAAAGGTATATCAGTGGTGTTCGGCAAGCGGTTGTGCATATCGCCGGTTACAAAAAAAATGCCCAATCTGTTCGGTAATGCCTTCTCTATATTGACCAGTTTCGCCATTTCCGATGCCGGCACAACTTTAATGAATTCGCCCATCACTTCCATCAAGCTCTGTTCAATGCCCGCAACCGTCATCGCGGCCATCCGGCAACCGTTGCAGGCTCCGGTCATATTGACATAGGGGGGTATTGCCGATAACCTCAACCAGTTCTACCTCGCCAACTTTATCTGAATAGTCCCACATAACTTTTTCCTCGAATTAGGTTTGCTGGTTCGTTAAGAACAGGTTTTAGTTTCGGTTCCTTCAGTACTGGTATTAAACGAAGTACCGCAAGCGCAACTTTTAGCCGCATTAGGGTTGGTAAATTTGAACCCTGAACCGTCAGTGCTGTCGAGAAAATCAATTAACATGCCGTCCAGTCTCGGCATGCTGTCAGGATCAATAAATACTTTTACGTCACCGCAATTGATGACGGTATTTTCGAGCGTATGGCTGCCTTCGAGTTTCAATCCGTATTGATAACCAGAACAGCCGTCGTCGGTTACTTCTATCCGCAAACCGGCGGAGGTATTTTCGAGTTGGCAATAAAGCGGGTATTGCGGCATCGAGCGGTTCGGCATGTACTTCAGGTTCTTTGGAACCTTCTCATGTCATGCGGGCGATGGATATTCCTTACACTGCTGCGCACGGCACGATCCGTTTTTCTTTCTCGCGCGATAACACGATGGCGGAAGTGGATAAAGTCCTGGAAGTGATGCCGGGGTATGGTGGCCACTTTGCGCAAGTTATCGCCCTATCGGAAGGTAACGGCCCCGTGGCCAATTCAGTGGTAGTCAAGGATGTGCCGCCTTGTTGCACGGTAGCGGTATTCCGGAACGCGTGATTCAAACTAAAGGCACGAAAATACAAAATCGGCATGGCATTGATCTGGATCACCATCTGGTTCCCGATTCTGTAGGAAAAGCCATTTCCGGTCTGATCGAGAGGATTGATGAACTGGAAGCGCAATAGCGGCCGAGGAAAGTTGTGATAATTGTGAAGCAGCCGAAAGCGTCTGCATTCCGAGAAAAGAAAGTCCGGTTAAACTGGCGGCGAGGGGTTAAATGGATCTGTTGAATTTTGAAGCACAAGGGTTGTATTTTGAAGAACCTGATGTGGTGGGGGTTAAAGAAATGATTGCAAATGCATCAGAAAATTATGCCACAGGCAATGCCGAACTGCCTTTATTAAAAGCCTATTTTCTCGCGCCTGAATCGTTGAACGTATTAATTGCCCTGAACCGTTTATTTTATTACCAGCATCGGCTCGAAGATGCCCTCAATGCAACTCTTAAAGCCCTGGCTGTGATAAGAACTTTAATCGGATTTCCCGAGGACTGGCGCGATTTGCAACTCAGCCATATTAATAACGCACCCGCGCATTCACTCACTCAAGTCAGGCTATATCTGTTTACATTAAAAGCTATCGGATTTTTAAACATGCGTTTGGAGTATCTGGATATAAGCCAGTGCATTTTTGAAAACTGGTGAAATTGGATAGCAAAGACCGAATCGGTGCAAAAGGCTTGCTGGAATTGGTTATTAAGCGTAAAAATAATGACACAAAATTGGGTAACTATTCAGAATGAAGCGCAAAGAAGCCTTTTCCCGATGAGCACCAACAGTAGGTTCTTTAGCAGGTGCCGGGAGAGTTGGAGGATGAAAAGGCATATTGTTCATCCTGTGGGAGAAGGGACTACGATCTTTAAGCTTGGATTTCCAAATAAGCTGAACAGTTACACAATTTTTATTATCGGAGCAAGACCATGTTTAAAGGTATAGCTGACTCAGTACTGACTCTCATTGCTTTAACGGCTTTTATTATTCTGGCAATATATCTTTTAACTCAGGATGCCTCTTTAGTTGGTCCCGTTTAATTACCGGAGAAAAACCATGAGTTTTGAAGAAGAAATGGAAGAACTGATCGGTACGGACGAATCCTGGAATCCCAGCCGCTTTGAATCCAGAGACCAGGTTATTTGCACTATTGATTTGGGAATTCAGGGCAATATCCTGTTTCCAAAAAGAACTGGCGCTAAAGCATTCTGAATGTCCGACTGCGCTTCAAGGCGGTGTATCAGGCATAGTGCCGCGAGGCAAGCTATGTCCGGAACTGGACGCAGCGCTTTTTAGTATAAAAGCCGGAGAAATCAGTGAAATTGTCGAGTCGGAAATCGGTTTCCACCTGGTTTTATGCCAACAAATATAAAAAGCGAAAACTTTATCGATCCACGAAGCGACGCCGAAAATACGTCAAATAATGAATGCACGCACGCGGCGAACTTGCCAGCGTGCATGGTTAGCCAGTTTATCATCCCAGTGATCCGAGGAATTATCCATGAGCGATAAAGAAATCAAACACTGTTCCTTTTGCGGCATAGCGGGATCCCCTACCCTCCCTTTGATTGCAGGCAGCGACGGCACTATCTGCGGGGCTTGTGTTTTATTAGCCAATCAGGTTGTCAGCAATTGGAGCCGGAAAAAAGAACTTTCTGATATGCAGGGGCCACTGCCTATCCCGTCAAAAATAAAACAGCATCTTGATCAATACATTATTGGTCAGGATTTGGCCAAGGAAATTCTGTCGGTCGCCGTTTACAACCATTACAAGCGGCTCAAGCATGAAAGCGGCGATTCCGGGCTGGGCGAGTATGATAAAGATGTTGAAATCGGCAAATCCAATATTCTATTAATAGGCCCGTCCGGTACGGGTAAAACCTTACTAGCCAGCACGCTGGCTAAAATTGTTGGCGTTCCGTTTGTGGTCGCTGACGCCACAACACTGACTCAGGCAGGTTACGTCGGCGATGATGTAGAAAATATTCTGGTCAGATTGCTGGATGTCGCTCAAGGCAATATAGCCAATGCGGAATGGGGCATTGTTTATCTGGATGAAATTGACAAGCTCGCCCGCAGCCCGGAACAGCAAACCGGAACCCGTGATGTTTCCGGTGAAGGCGTGCAACAGGCTTTACTCCGGTTAGTTGAAGGGTCTCATGTTAAGGTTTCCGGAAAAGGCCAGCGTAACAAGGACAGTGAAACCATCATTGACACGCGCAATATTCTGTTCATTGCCGGCGGTTCATTTCCCGGTCTGGAAAAACATGTTGAAAAGCGCCTGGTGCCTACCAATTCCGCTATCGGATTTCATGCTGAAGTGAACAATCCTGCCAATAAGCCCGCACTTGAAGCGATGCTCAATGCCACACAACCGAGTGATCTGCGCAAATTTGGCCTTATCCCTGAGTTTATCGGGCGTTTTCCAGTATTCGCTCCGCTAGAACCTCTGGATATAGAGGCGTTAATCAAGGTTTTAACCGAGCCTAAAAATGCGCTGGTTCGCCAGTATCAGCAATTGTTTGCCTATGAAGGCGTGGAACTGAAGTTTGAGCAGGACGCGCTGGTTGAAATCGCCAAAAAAGCCATAGAGAGAGAAACCGGAGCGCGCGGATTGCGGAGCATTATGGAGCAGATACTCAGAAGAACCATGTTTGATATCCCTTCTTGTGATGATATTGAGCAATGCATTGTTGATGCTGAAGTCATTAAGGGAGAAGGCGATATCAGATTGGTTAAAAAAGATGAAATCAAGCTCAGGCAACAGGCTGGATAGGGCTGATAAAGTCATGAGGCTGCATACAATATGCTTCTACACGAATAACCTTAAATTACCACTGGGGAACTTATGAAAACCGAAGATAAAATCCGTCATCAACTGACCGCCAATCCCATCATTATTTATATGAAAGGCATACCCACTCATTCACAGTGTGGATTTTCAGCCAAATCAGCAGGTATTCTTGGTGCAACCAGGATTCCTTATGCCTATGTCAATGTACTGGAAGCCCCTTTCATTCGTGAAAAATTACCGAGCATTTCTCACTGGCCAACCTACCCGCAACTGTTCGTTAACGGCGAACTGGTCGGCGGCTGCGACATTATTGAAGAAATGTCCAATAACGGCAGTTTATTACCTTTATTAACAGCCGCTGCATTCAGTAAAACAGAACCCTCAAAAGAGTTAACCTCCCAAGATATTCAACAACTGGTGCAACAAGGCATTCCTGATGCAAAAGTGAGAATTTCAGGCAAAGGCTGTGATTTATCGATTACCGTTCTAAGCTCACAATTTTGCGATTTGGCATTAGTTAAAAAACAGCAACTGGTTATGGCAACGTTAAAAGAACCTTTGGCGTCAGGAAAGCTTCATGCCGTCAGCGTTAAGGCCTATACCCCGGATGAATGGCTGGACAGGCAGATAAGCAAGGAATCCGGACTATTGCAAATACAGCATTAAAAAACTTTTATTCCGGCCGGCGAGCCAGTCACACAAGGTTTTTAATTTAATAGCGGGCTTTGTCGCTGAGTGGGGAATTATCGCTAAAGTAGGTATTTTCTTTGGAACTGATACCGGAAATACCCAATGTTATTGCAAAAGATATTGCAACAACATTGGGTTCGGCTATTGCCGACAAACCGGTGAACATACGCAACGCCAACATAACTGATATGCTGGCGTATGAAACCCTGATTTTAGGCACGCCTACTTATGGCGAAGGCCAATTGCCCGGCTTATCGACTGGCAACGCAACTGAAAGTTGGGAAGAGTTTTTGCCGAAGTTGGAAGACCAAGATTTCAGCGGTAAAATAGTCGCCATTTATGGGCTGGGCAATCAAAAAAGCTATCCGGTAGAATTTGCCGATGCGATGATTTATTTATATGAGCAATTTAAACAATGCGGCGCATGGGCTACCGAAGGTTACCAATTTCAACGATCCAAAGCTGTCGTCGATGAGCGCTTTGTGGGGTTGGCATTGGATCAGGAGAATCAAAAAGAGTTGACGCCGGGAAGATTGGATACAAGGTTAAAATGCTGGCGCAGGCTTGGAGTTAAAGTCAG